>CAZPMT010000053.1:0-33959 GCA_964587655.1 uncultured Nitrospiraceae bacterium | reverse complement strand
CTTACGACTACATAACCGTGACGGGTGAAGGGGAGGGCGAAGGTGAGGGCGAAGGCGAGGGCGAGGGTGAAGGCGAGGGCGAGGGCGAAGGCGAAGGTGAGGGTGAAGGCGAGGGCGAAGGCGAAGGCGAGGGCGAAGGTGAGGGCGAATACTGGGCCTCCGCGTACCAGGATGTGCCTTCTCCCACGGCCACATGCCGGTCCACGGATGGCGCGATCATAGTCGTGGGTTCTTGGGAGAAGCCTGAAGGGGATGTCGATATGCATGTCCTCAAGACAAACGGGCGCGGCCGTCCCATCTGGGCCAAGACCATTGGCGGGGTGCGCGACGACCATGCCTGGGGGGTAGCCCCGACCTCGGACGGCGGATGTGTGGTGGCGGGCGATACGGAATCGTTCGCCAGCAGCGGGCGCGATGCCTATGCCGTGCGTCTGTCCGCAAATGGCGACATTGTCTGGGCAAAGGCTTACGGCGGCCTTTACGACGAGGCGGCATATGCCATAGTCCCCACGAGAACGGGAGGGTTCGCGCTCGCGGGCCTATCCGCAACGCTGAGCCCGTTTCCGGGCGTCCAACAGTGCAGTTCGGTAATGTACCTGCTCAGAATTGACGCTCAGGGAAAAGAACTCGGTTCGAACGGATATGCCGGAGCCGTCACCATGGACGCCCGTAAGAGATCGGAGGCCTTTGCCCTTCGCGAAACCCGCAATGGCGGCTTCATTCTGGCCGGGCACCAATGGGTAACACAGACCGACGCGGTAGGCAATTGGTGGGAAGAGCTATTCGGATATGCCGTTCGTACGGATGCTCTTGGAAACGAGCTCTGGGTAAAACAAATGGGTCCGACGGCCGTGTTCTCGGGGGCGGACGTGCTGGTTATGCCAGACGACGGCTACCTCTTCGCTATGCCAGGAGTCGCCCTCATCAGGACCGATTCGGCTGGCGCTGAAGTGTGGAGGCGGGAAGGCAATATCGGCACGAGGCTCGCATGGCTGGATGACAACACGTTCCTGTGGACGGAGGACACCACATTCACCTTGCAGCTATACAAGGCAGACACTTCGAACTCCATACAGGCACAAGCTGAAATCGAATACTCAGGGACTATTGATTGGTACGGCATTTTCCATCCCTATGTGGAGCACATCGCGGGTTTCATACCGGATGGAGATGGCGCCTTCCTGCTCGTGAGCGGCCACTTTTTAGACGAATATGAAGATTACCGCCCCTGGATCCAACGCTTCAGCAACTGGTGCGGCTGGACCGCTGACTATGCCTACAGAGATTCCACCGCACAGCATATCGGGGAGGACAATTCGCCCGGGAAAGAGTGGACACTCTTGCAGACGGGGGGACTCAGCGCGACGCACATGATTGATACGCAACGGACAACACCTCTTAGGGTGTGGAATGCCCAATGGCTTAGAGGCGCACTTCCTGCAGAAGACGGGGGGCATTATTTCCTGGCGACAACCGAAACCGGATATGGGAATCAGGCGGCCTGGCTGCTAAAGACGGATGCAGAGGGCCGCGAAGAATGGGTAAGGAGTTACGGACTTGAGTCTTGGAATAAGCTGGAGTCTCTGGGCGGGGGTGAATTTGCTGGTTTGGGGCGCGTCGAGCCGGTCCGAATGATTGCCACTTCCGATGGGGGATTGCTTATCGCGGGATATGCAGGCTTTCGCCGTGAAAGTGGCCCTGGAGCTATCAACAACGGCTTCCTGCTCAAGACGAGTGCAAATGGCGATGAAGAATGGATGAAATACTATCCCATGCCACCAGATTTCAGATATGCTTCGGTCGGGGCGATGTATACTTGCCCGCTGGAGACTGAGGACGGCGGTTTCCTTCTTGCCGCAGGTACAGTGGTTGTGGTCTCGGATTCGGCTGGTGATGAACGAGACCGCTGGGACTTGTCCGCTGTTTCCGTGCCTGAGGCATCCTCATCCATGGGCTCAACGCTCGAGCGGCTGGCATGGGCGTACCGAGGACTATACCCTCCTCAGCCTCAACCTTTTTGGGTCACCGATGCGTTCAATTCACCGGGAGGCGGAATCCGTTTGTTTGGCGATGTGAACCCTAGGTATACCCGGCAAATAGCTACTGTCGAATTGACATTGGATGGGAGTTTTGTCTCATCAACGGCCTTAGGAACATCCGCGGGAATGAGGGTTGTGCAAACAAACGATGGCGGTTATATAGCTGCGGAACTATACCCCACCTTGGTTCAAGGCACGCGTCTGCTAAAGCTTGATTCTGACGCTAACGAGGTATGGTCACGGGTGAAGCTGGGGCGTTCCTCGACCGACGCCTTGATCCCGACCTCGGATGGTGGTTGCGCAGGACTGACGTGGTATGTGGTCCGTCCTGGTTTAATGGGTCTAGTGCCATTCGGGAACGAGACACCGCTTCTCTGGAAAACGGATGCAGATGGGCAAGACCAATGGCTCCGATACATTTCGCTTCCCGACGTGGGACCCGATGGCGCAAACGCGGCGATTCAAGAGCTTCCCGACAGCCGATTCGATATAGCGTGTAACATCGTTGGGGGCGTGACCACCCCGGTCTTCGGCGGTTCGTCCGACGATGGCATCTTCCCGATGCAAACTACACTTACAATCGAGAGTGTGACTCCACAGATATGGGCATCCGCAAGCGCGCATCAATATCGGGGAACAGAGACTGAGTGGTCGTTCCGCATAGCGAACACTGGTGAACCCGGTAGTACGCTGTGGTGGTCTGCATCGGTCAACCGCTCCTGGGTCGAAATATCGCCTGCTTCCGGGACTTGCGGCGGACCGGGAGACTTCAACGTTGTGAAAGTCACTATTGCGCCCCGCACCAGCGCGGACACAGCGACGATAACGATAACAATAACGCCCCCGAATACGGATCCGCCGTCCCTGGCACGGAAAGACGGAGTAACCCAGCAGATCTCACTCACCTGGGCACCGGGTGAACCTCTTCAGGCCTGCACCGAAGGCGGTGGACACCAGGCTGGAGATACGGCAACCTTCGGGGATATCGAGTTTAAGTGGTGCCCTCCGTGTTCCTTCGTCATGGGAAGCTACGATGGTTATCCCGATGAGGCCCCAGCCCACGATGTCACGCTGACGCACGGGTTCTGGATGGCCAAATATGAGGTTACGGAGAGTCTCTGGGTTTCTCTTATGGGAGGAACCATGGATGGAATGCCGGACTATGCGCGCAGAAATGTTTCGTGGAACGACGCACAGGCGTTCCTGAATGAGCTCAACGCGCAGTTTCCGGGAAACAATTTCCGGTTACCAACAGAGGCAGAATGGGAGTACGCCTACCGTGCCGGTACAACGACGGCTTACTTTTTCGGTGAGAACCCGGACGCGGAGGCCTTTCAACAGTACTTGAATCCTGGTGGCACTTTTCCCGTAGGCTCGTGCCTTCCAAATCCATGGGGGCTGTACGACATGCCGGGCGACTTACACGAATGGGTGCAAGACTGGTATGGCCTGTATTCAGAAGGCCCGGTTTCCGATCCGCATGGGCCCGAAGAAGGCGATCTCAAGGTTATACGAGGCAGTGCGAGTTTCGGTATGGGCGGTTCGGCGCGGTCGGCGGAGCGCAGGTTTGCTCCTCCGAACATATCGTCATCAAGCTACGGGTTCCGCATTCTGCGCCCGGAATGAGAGGTCAATGAGGTGCTGAATCATGACCTTCAACAGGCCGCGGAAATGCTACAAAGATCCATGGCGCTGGATCTAGAGGGCCGGCATTCGTATGGGATGTTCGCCGAGATGGGGATGGTGTATTACGAGCGGGTGTTCGGCGTGCAGAACCCTCGGATCGGCCTGCTAAACATCGGCGAGGAGCAGGCCAAGGGCAATGAGATAGCCAAGGCCGTCCATGCCACACTCAACGCCGTCGACCACATCAACTTCATCGGCAACGTCGAGCCAAAGGGACTGTACGACGGCGTGGCCGACGTTGTCGTGTGCGACGGGTTCATCGGCAATCTGGTTCTCAAGACCAGCGAGGCCATCGGTTCATTGATGACCACGCTGCTCAAGCGCGAACTGAGCAGCACGTGGGTCAGCAAGTTCGGTGCGCTGATCAGCATGGGTGCGTACCGCCGTTTGAAGAAGGCCATCGACCCTAACGAGTATATCGGGGCGCCGCTGCTGGGCGTCAACGGCAACGTGATCATCTGCCACGGGTCCTCGTCCGCGCGCGGGATCTGCAACTCGATTCAAGGCGCTTGCCGCGCCGCCGAAACCGCCGTAAACCGCCACATCCGGGAAGGCATCCAAAAACTGCGCGAAGCCGAGGCCGTGCGCAAGCACTTCGACGACGACAGCACCCCCTCAAGGTGAGGCGCATGAGTCCGGCAAAGTCATTCGATTGCATCGAGTTCAAGCGCAAGGCGCAGCAGGACTATGCACAGGCGACGGGGATTTCTCCCATCAGGAAGAGATCGCCCATCTGCGGAGTTGGGTGGAGACCTCGAACGACCCCATGGCGCGACTCTGGCGCAGGATCGAAGCGCGACACTCAGCGAAGAACTCTGCCTGAAACAGTTCTAGAGTGGGGCGTCTCCGACTTCGTGACGCTTTCTAGTGTTGTTGAACGCCCGTTCGCATTTCCTACTCGATTGCGCTATTCTTTTGCATGGACAACGCGTGAAGACATCGGTGGAGGATGCGGAGGGTGAACGCTGGGTGATGTTCACCTCCATACCGAAACACGAGATGCCGGCTCAGAACACCAGTGTCCGCGAATGGGATGGGTAACATAATGCTGTCGAATCTGAGTATAGAGAACTTCAAGTCCTGGAAGCATATCCCCAGCATGCGTTTGGCTCCCATCACGGGGATGTTCGGCCCAAACAGCTCCGGAAAGACGAGCATTATCCAGTTGCTCTTGATGCTGAAGCAGACCGTCGAATCACCCGACCGCGCCCAAGTCCTGAATTTCGGCGATGACCGGAGCTTGGTTTCCCTCGGAACATTTGGAGACATCGTCTACCAACACGCGACTCCCGCCACGCTTCGCTGGTCGCTCCGTTGGTCTCTTCCGGAGCAGCTAGAGGTGAAGGACCCCGAACAGGATGACTCCGTGCTGTTCTCTGCTAATGAGATGGAGTTCTCTGGACAGGTTAGCCAGAACGGTACTGGCCGGGTCACGGTAACCGACATGGAGTACTTCTTCGGTGGTCAGCGTTTCTCGATGAGCCGTAAGAGCGGGAAGAAGGAAGCATACGATCTTGCCACAAGACCGAAGGATGGGTTCTTATTCCGACGCGGGCGTGGAAGGCCTGGGGATCTCCCTGCGCCCGTGAAGTGTTACGGCTTCCCGGATCGTGTCAAAGCCTCCTACCAGAACGCGGAGTTCCTTGCGGATTTCCAGTTGGCCTTCGAGGAACTCTTTTCGAGGACTTACTACCTCGGTCCCCTTCGGGAATATCCGCGGCGCCAGTATACGTGGGCAGGGGCTCAGCCAGCCGACATGGGACAGCGCGGCGAGAGAGTGGTGGATGCGCTCCTGGCATCGCGGGAACAGGATAAGATCTCCCGCGGGCCCGGACGTTCAAAGACGAAGTGGACGGTCGAACAATTCGTTGCCGATTGGCTTCGGAAGCTAGGGTTGATCCACGAGTTCCGCGTCGAGCCGATTGCAAAGAGCAGTAACATCTATCGTGTACGTGTGCAGAAAAGTCAGGGCGCATCGGACGTACTCATCACCGATGTGGGCTTTGGCGTTTCACAGATCCTTCCGGTTCTCACGCTTTGCTACTATGTTCCTGAAGGATCCACGTTGCTCTTGGAGCAGCCTGAGATCCATCTCCATCCGACCGTACAAGCGGGGTTGGCGGACGTCTTCATCGATGCCGTGAAACGACGTAAGATCCAGATAGTAATCGAAAGCCACAGTGAGCACCTGTTGCGACGGCTGCAACGGCGCATAGCCGAAGAAGAGATTAAGTCCACTGACGCCGCACTATACTTCTGCACGATCGAAGGGGGTACATCGAAGTTGACGGAACTTGATGTTGATCTCACCGGAAGCATTCGAAATTGGCCGGATGGCTTCTTTGGCGATGAGTACGAGGACATCGCTGCAATGCAGCGTGCAAACATCCTACGCAAGAAACAAGGCTCATGACGGCTGTCGTGATCGACACGAACGTCCTCATCGTCGCAAATGGACGCTCCAGACAGGCGGATGAAGATTGCGTGCTCGCATGCCTGGATGCCCTTGATGAGGCGCGGACCGGCATTGTGCTCCTGGACGATAAGGGACGGATTCTCAACGAGTATATGGGGCGGCTTTCCCTGAGCGGCCAACCCGGGGTGGGCGACGCGTTCTTCAAGTGGCTGCATGACCATCAAGCAGACCCACGTCACTGTGAGTGCGTGCGTATCACGCCCAAGTCCAGCGACGCGGAAGACTTCAAAGAGTTTCCCAATGACTCGAAGCTTGCCGGATTTGACCGTTCGGATCGCAAGTTCGTTGCAGTGGCAAGGGCCAGCCGCCGCAATCCGAGCATACTCAACGCCGTAGATCGCGACTGGTGGGATTTCCGCGAAGCGCTGAAGGGGAACGGCGTTCTTGTGCAGTTCCTTTGTCCAAGTGCGATGAAGAGGACCAAAGGATCGAGCTAATCCGGCTGGAACGTCGTCAGTGCGAGCCGCGCTACACAATACTTCCATGCTCGTCCGTACCGGGAACATGCCGAGCACGCTCCGCCTTCACGAGACTTGCCGCGGGCGCAAGGACGTGATGAAACGCCTGCCGGGACGACCTTCGAGTTTTCCTCTCAGATCGTCCCGGCAGAAATGTTGCACACCTCTTATCGAGGTATCAATGCGTCCTCGCCAGGACTTACCTACGCACGTTGGCGCGATGCAGGAGCCGCCGCTTTCCAAGGAGAAGCAAACCCGCCGCCAGCGAGATCAGCAGCGCATCGCCACTCCCGCTTGCCGCAGGGTGTTTCGGCTGTTGCTCCAGACCACCGTAGCACCCGAACAAACCGCCGCGCTCGACGACAATCGTCACCGTATCGGGCGCACTGTCGGCCCCAAGATTGTCTCGAATGACCAGCGTGAACGTGTAGGTCCCGGGTGCGAGCATGAGACTCGGGCCGCTGGTGTCATCTGGATCCGGTGCACCGGACCAAGTATACCCGGCAATGGCGCCATCCGGATCCGACGACCCGCTTCCGTCAAGCGTGACAGACGCCGTACCGCCGCGCGCCTTGACCGTCTGGTCGGGACCGGCGTCCGCAATCGGCGGCGCATTGACGGTGATCGTGACGGCGTCCGGCGCGCTGTCGATGTCGTCGTTGTCCTTCACTGCCAGCGTGAATGTGTAGACGCCCGGCGACAGTGTCAACACGGGTTGAACCACATCATCGGGATCGGGCGAGCCTGTCCACATGTATCCGGCAATCGTTCCGTCGGCGTCCGATGACGCGCTGCCGTCCAACGTCACATCCGCGGAGCCACTTACCGCCGTCACCGTCTGATCGGGTCCCGCATCAGCGACCGGCGCAGCGCGAACCGTGATCGTTACGGTGTCCGGCGCGCTGTACGCACCGTCATTGTCGCGTACGATAAGCGTGAACGTGTGCGCGCCCGGCCCCAAGGTGACAGTCGGTTGTGCCACGTCACCGGGGTTCGGCGTGCCTTCCCATGCGTATTCGGCAATGGTTCCGTCCGAGTCGGAAGAGCCGGAACCGTCCAAGGTCGCCACCGTCGAAGTCCCTGAGATTGCGATCAGTTGATCGGGTCCGGCATCGGCGGTGGGCGGCTCGTTTCCAATCTCGAATCCGTCCAGGATTGCGGCCACTTCGGAACCGGTCGTGATCGAGACGTCGCGGAAGCCTTCGGGTGCGTCGGCGGCGATCGTAATGTGCACATCCGCCTCCGTTGGGCTGGTCACCGCGGTCTCAGTGACTGTGATGCCTGCGCCGCTGAAAGCCGCGACCGATACGCCGTTCTCGAAGTTGGTATTTTCTCCGACAACATGCACCACGATCGACGTGCCCGGTCCGGTGATCTTCGGAGCCAAGGAGAGTATCCGCGCGATACCGCTCGCAAGGTCCTTCGATACCACTTGGAACGGTCCTGTCACCAACTCGTAGGCATATTCAGCACCCGTTGTCACGGTGACGTTGTGGTAGCCGAGTGTGGAAAGCGCCTCGTCGATCGTGATGTCCGCGATGCCTTCCGTTGGGCTGATTGGCGTAAACGAGTTGACCGTGATCCCCGCGCCGAAATAGGGCGTCGAGGTCGCATCGAAGTGGGTGTTGAAGCCTGTGATCGTAACGTCCTGAGTCGTACCAAGGGCGCCGACAGCCGGAGACGCGCTCGTGATGCTCGGGAAGGCCGGCGCGCCCTCGATCATGAAGATACCTTCGCCCGAAGCGGTTTCGGTGCTGCCGCCCAGCGTCGTGGTTACGGTCACGTTGCGGAACCCGAGCGCCGCATCGGGGGCGACCGTGATGTTCGCCTCGAAGGTCGTGGCGGAAGTCGCCCCGCCCGAGTTGACGGTGATGCCCGCGCCGCTAAAGGCCAATTCGCTGCTGGCGTTGAAGTTCGTGCCTGAACCCGTGATGCGGAGGTTCGTCGTGGCGCCTAGATTTCCGCGTGGCGGATTCACATCCGGAATCGTCGGGAACAGGACACCTTCCATGACGCTCAGCGCCACGGCAGCAAATCGCGCCGCCCCATCAAGGCCTCCAGTGTTGACGTCCGGAACAAACGCAAATATCCCTCCGGTCTCCGCCGCTATTGCGGAGAACACCGCAATTGCCCCGGCTGGGTATACCGCGGGCGGGATAGTCGGCGTATCGCAGTCGGGATCGTCGCAGTCTACGTCGCCTTTTCCTTGATCGGTTTCTCCATGATCCGGCGCCGCTTCAAGGCTTGTTCCAACCGGTTGCGTCTTGACGGGTTCTCTCATGCCCGCGCAATCCGCCTCATTGCATTGCGGCGGTATGAGGAATCGCTCGCCAGTGGATGTTGTGAAGAAGGTTCCGGACTTGAAGCTCTCCGAGCAACTGGCGGTCAACAGGACATCCACTCGTATGCCCTTTGCGCGCAACGCCGCGATGGTTCCAGCCAGATCCAGGCCCGAATGCGGGTCCGCGTCCGTCGCGAACAGGATGCGGCCACCCGCTTTGACGTTCTGCGCGGCCAGGTCGAGCGCCTCTACCGATGCCTCCGGGCAGTCCCCGCCTCCGTCGGCGTACAGGGCGTCCACATAGGTTTGGAGTGTCGGCAGATCTTCCGTGATGATCAGCGACGAAGGAGCGTCCTTGAAAGTGATCAGGTTGATCTTCACGGAACCGCCCGTGGCCGCGAGGGAAGAGATGAAGCCCGTAAGCGCGCTGCGGACGCCTCCGATTTCTTCGCTCATACTTCCCGTGTCGTCGATGACAAAGGCGATGTCAACGCCGCCTATCGTCCTTGCGCAACTGATGTATGTACCGGTCTCGGGCGCGGACGTGTTCCGTCCCTTGACCACCCATTTTACCACGTCCGCCCCGCCGAGTATCGTCGCCCACTCGGCGTTGCTGGGCGTCCATTTCGGGCCGTTGACTTCTGGCGATGTGAAGATCAGCGCGGTGAAGTCCTCGTTCCAGAATTCGAGCGTGAACTTGTTCAGAAGGTACGTTGGGCCGGCGCCGCGCTTTTCCCAGTCAAAATCGGGCGGCGGGTCGGCCGCGGCGAACTCCGCACCGTCGGCAGGGGCTTTCGGCTCAGGCGAGACCATGTGGTCCATGAACAAGCAGCCGTATCTCACCTGGTCTAGCATGGAGGCGCCGGATATCAACTGGTTCCAGAACGCGGAGAGAGTGGTGGCATTGGCGCTCAGTGCGGTCGAGAATACCGAGTAGTCTCCCAACGCGACTTTATCTTCTCCATCCGGGGCGGTGTCGTACAGGTCATACAGGATGCGCAACACAGAAAGCTCGTTGTCTTCGCCGCGATCTTTAGGTGCGGAATTGTTCTCGAGGTCATAGTTGATGGCCGCGTCAATCGTGTCCGTGTAAGTCGTGTCGCCCACGTTTGGCACGCTCAGAGACGCCGCACCCTGTTGTGCCTGCCCAGATACGCCGAAATACGTGGGGAATCCCTCGCCCCACGCCAGACGTATGCCCGTGTCTTTTCCCACTCTCTCCGCCAGATTCTCCTTTGACGAGTGTTTTCCTCCTGGATTGTTCTCGATATTCTCGAAATCCATGAAGTAGTGTCCAAACTCGTGGTGTGTCACATCCCAGTCGATCCAGTCGTCGCGCAGGATGTTCAGGTCCGTTCCATCGTACAATGAAGTGTGTCTTGTGGTCGGGAATATCGTGTCAATCTTGGGCAGATAGCTCCCAGTGAGATAAGCGGCATGCGACGTAATGGTAACGAGCGCGTCGTGAACCGAGAACGCCCGATTATTGTCATCTGTGTTGTTGGCGGTGAGATCGATCGTAAGAGTAGAGCCGTCAGGGACGTCGTTGGTGGTTGAGGACTTAAGGCTCTGTACTGTTCGCGGCGCTGCACCCGGTCCCACCACGCGCGCGTAGCTGCTGTTCGCTGTCGGTTTCACGTAGATATCGCGGCCATTAAGCCCGTACGTGTCTGAATTCTCGACCACGGTGGAGTAGCTTCCGTCATAACCCGCCGTCAGGGTTGTAACCAGTTCGTCGGGAACGATGTTCTCGTCATAGATTTCGACGTCAACGTACCGCGCGGGATGAGTGGCTCCAGCGCCATCGGTCCACAGTATCTTGCCTTCTATCGTGATGTTTCCCGCTTTGGCCCCGCCTTCGGTCACTTGCCGATTCTCGACGGCGCCGCCGGTCAGAACGCGTTCAATCTCCTTGTCGCGAGAGGATTTTTCCCCGTTGCCGGCCGATGAGTTTCTCTTGATCGCCTCCAATCGGACAGGGATCAACCCAGCCGTGCCGGACGCTACCTCCGAGCCTGATACGCCCAGCAGTACGGCCGTCGAGCGCCAGAACAGTTCACTGCCGGCCGCATCCAGTCCATGAACCGTTCCGCGGATCTCGCTGGCTCCTTGGCCCGTTACCTGCACGGTTGAGGCGCTCGTGTAGGTCTGGCCCGAAGCCAGGCGCCCGAGCGTAGCGCTCGTGGGTCCGGTAATGACCACGTCACCGGTCACGACGGCAAACTCGACGTATGCCTGTTCGACGTCTACCTCGGGAATTACTCTGAAGGTCACCGTACCCGAGCCCGCGGCGGTCAGTGCGGCGTCATCCGCTTGAATGGCCACCTCGACGGGCGGCATGGGCTTGATTGCCCAAGCGCTGGCGGCAAACATTAGCACGCTGATAAGAACTCCCACACGCCCCAACATGAAGTGCGTCCCTGTCCTTCTCCGGCAGCAGCTAGTCATCTCAAGCTCTCCGTCTCGCGCGATCACGTGTCAAACGTGACCCTGAAAACGAGACCTTTGTGCTCCACACTTCTCACAATCCGCTCCAACCGACATTCGGCGGCGGCATATGGCCAACTATTTTGTTTTGCCCGGCACAGTTAGGTGAATCGTCTCAGCGGCCCCGCCCGTGCGAACACGACGCACCTCTCGCGTATATTCCTCTGAAGTGATTTCTTTGGCTTTGAGTCGGCGCTCGAGTTCCGTCAACTCCAGCGCCATGAAGCTGCTGTCACCCACCAACACTCTGTTGGCGGTGATGATGAGGTACAAAGCCCGTGACCCGGCAAACAGTTGTGCGCCCGCCGAATCGTACGCCTCAAACCACCCTCGGATCTCCGCTTTTCCGGTCTGAGCCAATCGAGCTGCGACGTCCGCTGTACCGGCTTGACCCGCCTTGACCGCCCCAAGCGTCAGTTCGGGTTTCGAGTCGAACACCACGCCTCCGGTCTGGGTGAACCGCACCGTTACCCGCGCGGCGTCCTCGTCCGGGGTGATGCGCAATACCACGCGAGCGGTCTTACCCAAGGCCAGGGATTTCTCGTCCTCGATACCGATGGATATGGTGGCAGGAATGGAAGTCTTCTCCGCCGGCTCCGCCGCAACTGCGGGCGCGCGCCCATACGGCGAGCAACCCATCAGTCCCGCTGCAAGCAGCCACCAGAATGCCTTCATACGTTGACAAGCTCCTTACCGTGGCCTATGAAGGGGCATGAACGCTGCTTTCATGTCCACGGGTTCAACGATACGTTAGGCGCCCATTATGCAGATACCCTTCTAATCCGACAAATCCGACTGACTATTGCCCTGCACTCCGACTTGGGCAACATTTCTTGGTTGGAGGTTATTCCCGATGATCTGCGTGCTCTCGTCTAAGCGATGGACGAGGTTGACCTTGTGGACGAAGTGGACTTTGTGGACGGAGTGGACGAGAACTGGATTCACCAGGGGGGTGAGGGGCGATTTGGACGGATAAACGCTTGAGGGGCTGGGAAGAAACGTCCAGGGGTTGGGAAATATTGGCGGGTTTCTCTCTTTGCACACACGGAATCCGGAATGCGTATCTACTTTGCGCGTAAGGATTTGTGGTCGTTCTTGAGGTGCGTGTCGGCGTGGCATGGGGATTGCTCGCTTCTCGTTTGGAAGCGAGAATACTTGCATCTGTGAAGCAGACAAGGGATTGCATCCCCTTGTCCACATCTGTCTAGGAAAGGAGGGAGAAACTGATGTCGTTTGCCGGGGTAGACACCGTGCGGTTGTTGGTGGAGGGGATGAAGGTCGCTCGACGGAATCACCTTGTTCTTTCCAACAACATCGCAAATGTGGATACCCCAAACTTCAACCCGACCGAACTGGATTTTCAGGCTACGTTGCGATCCGCACTCGGAGAGCAGGGGCGCATTTCACTCCGCAAAACGCAGCCCCAGCATTTCGAGCGGGTCGTAAATCGTCCACAATTCGAAGGTCTTGCAATTTTGTCCAAAAATGACTATAATAAAGTTGATTTGGACGACCAGATGGCAAAGCTGTCGGAGAATACGGGACGATATACGACCTACGCGAGCCTGTTAATCAAGCAGTTCGATCAGGTTAAGAGCATGTTGACGAGTCTTCGTTAATGGGGCGGTTTCGCAGAAACGCCCGCGCGGTAGGGGTTGAGTAGATGGTCGTTGGAGAGATTTCAGCGAGGGAGATCGCGGTGAGCGGACTGCGCGCGCAGCGCACTCGCATGAACGTGATCGCCAATAACATTGCCAACGCCGAGACTACGCGTACGTCCGATGGCGGTCCGTTTCGCCGGCAGCTTGCGGTTTTCCGAGGCGAGCAGTTGGAACGAGGAACGCCGGTGAAACAGGGCGTTCGTGTCACTCAAGTTACCGGAGATCAATCGCCGTTCCGTATGGTGTATGATCCGAGTCATCCTGACGCGAATGCTGAGGGTTACGTTTCGTATCCCAATATCAGCCTTGCGGTGGAGATGGTGGACTTGGTATCAGCGCAGCGGGCGTACGACGCCAACGTGGCCGTGCTTGTTTCGGATCGCCGGATGTCCCAGAAGGCTCTGGAGATCATCCAGCGATAGAGCTTGTGGCAAGACAATGGGCAGCATCCCCTTGTCTGTGGCATAATAGGCCCGAGGCAGCGACGGGTCGAGCAGCGGCTCGACCCTAGCGATTAGGAATGGGTGTAGGAAATGGATGACCCGTTAAACGTTCAGCGAATTGGATTGCAGCCGGGCCAGGTAGACCCGACGCAATTGCGGACCGCTCGGTCCGTTGGGCCCGCGGCTCCCGCCACGACGCCGTTCGCGAACGTCCTCGCCGAGACGATCGGAGAAGTGCAGCGGCTTCAGAATGAGGCGGACACGACGATCCGGAAGCTGGTGTCCGGTGAGATCAAGGATATCACCGAGACTATGGTCGCCGTGGAACACGCCGATATGGCTTTCCAGACCATGATGGTCGTGCGCAGCAAGATGGTTGCGGCGTACGAAGAAATCATGCGGATGCAAGTGTAGTGTAAAGGAGGAACGAGGGAGGCCTTGGGGACTGTTTGTCGAGGCCGGGCCTTTTTCCCGAATTTGTTCGTGACGGCGGATGTGCCGACGAGGCGCCGGCGTCGATTGCGCGGAGGTGATAGTTGAATCCCTTCTGGGAAGCGGCAAGGATGCCGCTTTCACAGTGCAGTAGCGGCGAGGACGCCGCTTCCACAGTGCAGTAGCGGCGAGGACGCCGCTCTCACAGTGCAGTAGCGGCGAGGACGCCGCTTCCACAGTGCAGTAGCGGCGAGGACGCCGCTTCCACGTTGCAGCAGCCCGGAGGGAAGTCACACAATGAAGGTGCGGACACCGCAAGGTGTCCGGTCTTCAGTGGTTTCCTGTGACCGGGGCCGGGAATGCTATTGGTGGCGGCGCATTGCGCCGTCCATTGAATGCTGAGGCGTTGAGTATGGTATGGGGCGGCTTCGAAGAAACGCTCCCAAGGGGCGGCTTCAAGGGAACGCTCCGACGTGAACGTGAGGTGTAGCCCGTGGAATTCCTACGCCAGTTGATCGCTGGGGTGATGCAGGCGTGGCAGCGTCTGTCCGTCAGCGCGCGCGTGAACCTTATTGTCGCTTCACTGCTTACGGCCGGGCTCGTGGTCTTCATGATGTACACCGCGAACCAGCCGAATTACGTCCGGCTCTACGAGGGAGTCAGCCCCGGCGAGATGACTAAGATCGTCGATGCGCTGAGCCGGGAATCGGTCCAGTACAAGCTGGAGGACGGCGAACAGACCATCCTCGTTCCGCTCAAGGACCGAAGCCGGATGAAGATGCTTCTCAGCGGTCAGAGCCTGCCTTCGTCGCAGGGGCGCGCGCCGGGATTCGAGGTCTTCGAGCGGCAGGACATCATGGCCAACCGTTGGCTGCAAGACGTGCGGTATATGCGCGCGGTCCAGGGCGAGCTTCAGCGGCAGTTGAACGAGTTCGATTTCGTCAACAAATCATTTGTCTTTATACGGGAAGCGAAAGAGGAGCTTTTCACTTCGCAGCAGAAGCCTTCGGAAGCGGCTGTGACGCTCGACGTGAAACGGTCTTTGACGAAGCCGGAGATCAAGGCCGTGCTCCATACGATCAGCAGCTTCGGCGGCGCGAACCTCGGCCTCGACAATATCACGCTCACGACGACTGACGGGACCCCGCTGCACCTTCCGGCGGACAGCGAGTTCGCCTCGATCGCCAACTCGAATCTCGAGTATGTTGCGGAACTCGAGAAGCAGCGAGAGGACCGGGTTGTCAAGGACCTGGAGCGTCTCGGCGTGCGGGCCGTCGTGAAGGTCAGCGCGGTGGTCGACTTCGATTCGAAGACGGAAACGAATACGAAGTCTGAAGACGGGGCGGTTGTCAGTACTATGACGACGACGACCTCGACAAAGACTAATGAGGCGCTTCCGCAAGGCGCGCCCGGAGCGATGGCAAACTTGCCGGAAGGCAGTGCGTCGCCCGGCGGGACCACAACTAACGAGCAAAACGAGGAGACGATCGAGAACTACGAGCCGAGCAAGACCGAATCGAAAACGGTTCATGGGCCCGGCAAAGTTCTGAGATATGTCGTGGGGGCGATCGTCGAAGGCGAGGTCAAGAAAACAACGGGCGCCGATGGCAAGGAAACGACGGAATACGTGGGCCTGACCCCCGAGAAAAGGAAGACTTACGAGGACTTTATCATGGCGGCGGTTGGGCAGGGGGAAGAGCCGACGCAAGTCACGATCAGCGACCAGCCGTTCGAGATTGCCAAGTTGACCGAGGCCAAGGTGGCGTTCGAGGAGATTGAACGAGCAAGAACGTTGGATGTAGTGCTACAATACGGGATGAACGTGGCCAAGCTCGTGTTGGTGCTGGTCGGCTTCTTGTTGGTGCGCAGCTTCCTGCGGCGGGCCATGGTGTCTCCGTCGGAAGGGGCTGCCGTGGAAAGAGGCCGAGGAATTCCGATGCCCACGGCTTCGCCTGAAGACTTGCGGCGCGAAGAGATATCTGCTGAGGTTACGAGGTTGTCCGAGCAGGAGCCGGATGCCGTGGCCTCGCTGATCCGCTCTTGGCTGGCTGAAGAGGAGTAGTCTCCACGGCACGCAGACCGAAAACAGATCCGAGCGAACAGCAGGGGATTAGCGGCAAGAAGAAAGCCGCGATCCTCCTGGCGTGTCTCGGACCGAAAGCCGCGGGCCGCGTTCTGACTTCCATGACCAGCGACGAGGTGGAACAGCTCACGCTGGATGTGTCGAACCTTGGGTCCGTCGAGCCTGAACTGCGCACGACGGTGATGGACGAGTTCTATAAGATGGCGGTGGCAAAACGCTACGTGGCGCAGGGCGGCGTCGATTACGCGCGGAACCTGCTCGAGTCTGCGTTCGGCAGCGACAAGGCCATTGAAATCCTGACCCGTTTACAGAGCAGTCTTCAGGAGGTCCCGTTCGAGTTTCTGAAGCGCGCGGACCCGGCGCAGATATGCAGTTTCATCCAAGACGAACACCCGCAGACCATCTCCCTGATTCTGGCGCATCTCAACGCGCAGGTGGCGGCCATCGTTCTTTCATCGCTCCCGCAGGACATCCAGGCCGACGTCGTGATGCGGATTGCCACAATGGATCGGACGCCGCCCGAGATCGTGCGGGAGGTGGAGCGCGTCCTTGAGCGCAAGATGGCATCGGTTTTCAGTCAAGGGTTCACGTTTGCCGGCGGCGTGAAGGAGGTTGCGGAGATCCTCAACCGTATCGAGCGGAACACCGAGAAATCCATCATGGCGGATCTCGGGGAGCGCGATCCTGAATTGGCGGACGAGATCGCGCGCCTGATGTTCACGTTCGATGACCTTGTGTACGTTGAAGACACCGGCATTCAGAAGGCCCTGCGCGAGATTGACACAAAAGACCTTGCTCTTGCGATGAAATCGGCGAACGAAGAAGTGAGAGAGAAGGTCTTCAAGAACATGTCCGAACGCGCCCGTGAGATGATTAAAGAAGAGATCGATTTCATGGGGCCGGTGCGGCTGCGGCAGGTCGAAGAGGCGCAACAAAAGATAGTGTCGATTGTTCGACGGCTCGAGGACTCGGGTGAACTGATCATCCAAGGCCGGGGCTCGGGTGGCGAGGATCAGTTGGTCGTTTGACGGGCCCGGCTCCAAAGATAACCCCCTATGAGCAAGGTATTCAGAGCCTGCGGATCGAAACCCCGCTCTGTGTTTCCTTACGAGCGGATTCAGCTCGAAGAGATCTCCGTCAGCGCGATGGAGGCGGAAGGTTACGACCCGGCTGCTATCAGGGAACGGGTCCTGGTTGAAGCGCGCCGCGAGGCTGAGCGGAAGGTGCAGGAGGCGTATGCGGAGGGGGTGCGCCGCGGGATGGAGGCGGGGAGGGATCAGTTCTTGCAGTCGGTAAGCCAATCGGCTGCGGCGCTCGAAGCCTCTGCCGAGGCGATACGGAAGGCTCGCGCGGAATTCCTCGATGACATGGGGCCTCAGATGATTGAATTGGCGGGGGCTATTGCCAGGCGGATCTTGCAGCGCGAAGCGCAAATGGACTTGGAACTCGTCGGCCGCACGGTCCGCCGCGCGCTCGAGCATCTCACGGACCGGGACAACGTCGTTGTGCACGTCAATCCCAGCGATGCCGAGGCGTTGCGGGCGCAGAAGGTTGCGTTGTTGGAAGAATTCGACGGCGTCCGGCAGATCACGGTCATGCCCGACCCGGCGATCGGTCCCGGGGGCTGTGTCGTGGAAACCGAACGGGTGCACGTTGACGCCCGTATCGATGCTCAACTGGAACTGATTCTCGATGCCCTGCATGAAGGGCCGGAGCTGCGGTCTTTGGGAAAGTCCGGTGACGAAACTTGATCTCCATGGATATCGCGAACGGGTAGACGCCAAAGACCCGATCGCGACGTACGGCCGGGTCGTGGACGTGGTGGGCCTTACGATCGAGGCCACAGGTCCGGCGATGAAGGTGGGGGATCTCTGCTACATCCAACCGGCCCACGGCGAGAAGCGCATCCCGGTCGAGGTCGTCGGCTTTCGCGGGGAACGAATTCTCCTGATGGCTTTGGGAAGCATGTACGGCCTCGGACCCGGCGACCTGCTTGTGCCGACTTTCAAGCCGGAGGCGGTCAGGGTCGGTTCGGAACTTTTGGGGCGCGTCGTCGACGGTATGGGGCAGCCGCTTGACGGAGGGCCTGTGCCGAAGTGCGAAACGCAAGTGCCGCTCGTCGCGGCGGCGCCGCGTCCGATGGAACGGCGCCGTATCACGGAGCCCATCGCCACGGGGATCCGCGCGATCGATGCCTGCATTACGTGCGGCAAGGGACAGCGGGTCGGGATCATGTCGGGCAGCGGCGTCGGCAAGAGCAAGTTGATGGGCATGATCGCGCGAACCACGAACGCGGACGTAAGCGTCATCGGGCTTATCGGCGAGCGCGGCCGGGAAGTCAGGGATTTCATCGAGGTGGATCTTGGGACGGACGGTCTGGCGCGTTCGGTGGTGGTCGTTGCTACTTCCGACGAACCGTGTCTGCGCCGGATTAAGGGCGCTTATCTTGCTACGGCGATTGCGGAATGGTTTCGCGGCCAGGGGGCCGACGTAATGCTGTTGATGGATTCGCTGACGCGCTTCGCGATGGCGCAGCGGGAAGTGGGATTGTCAATCGGCGAGCCGCCTACTACCAAGGGGTATCCGCCGTCGATGTACATGCTGCTGCCGCGGTTGCTCGAACGTGCGGGGACGTCCGCCACGGGCAGTATCACGGGAATGTACACGGTCCTTGTGGAAGCGGATGACTTGAACGATCCGGTCGGCGACGCCTCGCGCAGCATTCTCGACGGACATATCGCGCTGACGCGCGACTTGGCGTCGCGAGGCCATTATCCGCCGATAGACGTTCTGCAAAGCGTCAGCCGGGCCATGACTGACGTGACGGACGAGCGGCATCAACGGCTGGCTCAGCGCATGCGATTCATGCTGGCCACGTATCGCGACGCTGAAGACCTGATAAACATCGGGGCGTACGTGCAAGGCAGCAATCCGGACATCGATATGGCCGTCCGGCTGATGCCCGGCTTGAGGGCCTTTCTTCAGCAGGGCCTTTTTGAGACGACGCCTTATGAGCAGATTACGGCGCTTATGGCTAAAGCGCTCGGCGGGTAGCGCGGATTCGGAGCGCGCTGTTCCCGGAAAGTGACGTTTGAATGCCCAGAAAACCTTCGGCACATTTCGATACGCTGCTGCGAGTTCGGCGGCGGCAGGAAGAATTGCGGGCGCGTGCGCTGGCCGGGGCCCGGCGGGAGGTCCGGCAGGCGGAACAGGCACTCGAGGGGCTTGAAGCTAAGCAGCGCGAAACGTTGCAGGAAGCGGGGCAGCGCGCCCGGAAGCGGTTTGACGCGCTGGAAGTTCGCTTGTACTATCAGTATGAGCGGTACGTTGCCCGGCTCGCGGATGAGAAAAGCGCGGAGATCGTCGAGTTGCGCGGGATCGCCGAGCAAAGGCGCGCGGAACTGGAAGAAGCCATGAAACGGCGCCGGATCATGGAGAAGCTGATTGAAAGGAAGAAGCGGACGTACGCCGCGGAGGTCCGAAAAGACGAGCAGGTTTTTGCGGACGAGACGGCCGTGAATCATGCGGCCATCGCGCGCGTCGCGCTCCACGGCGTGAAGAGCGCCGGGATAACCTCCATGCCGGAACCCGCTGAGGCGGAAATCGAGCAAGTCTTATGATGAAGCTGATCGTATACATCCTGGTGCCACTCATCGCTTTCGTGGGGACGGTTGCGGCCTGTCTTGCGATGACGGGGAATCTCTCGAAGGAGGGAATCGAGAGGATCCTGGGGAGGGCGCCCGTTGCGGAAGAAACGCCCGAGCCCGCCGCGCAAGAGGCCGACCCTTATCTTCGCGCCCTGCAACAGCGTGAAGAGGAACTCAAGAAACGCGAAGCCAAGGTTCAGGAGGACGAGGCCCGGATCAAGAAATCGCAGGCCGATCTCGACCAGTTGCGCACGGATATCGAGGGGATCCAGAAGCAGATTGGGGCGGCGTTGACGGTTGAAGACGCCGAGCAGCAGACGCGTTTGTCGGACGTCGCCCTTTCCCTCGCGAAGATGAAACCGGTCAATGCGGCCAAGACGCTCGAGAGTTGGGACGCACAAGAGGCGGCTAAGGTTCTGCAAGCGGTCAAGGAAAAGCAGCGCGGAAAGATCCTTGATGCAATGACTCCGGAAAAGGCCGCGGCGATCCTCACCGAACTGAAGGCCCCAAAACCCCTATAGAGCAATCGCGCACCCATCGCGCTGCGCGCCTGTGCTCGCAATCCTAATCACTCCCGCCCAGATGTTATTTCTTGTCGCGGAATTCCGAGAAAGGAGTTCGAAACAATGCAGGTAGCCTTGTTGTCAGAGGTGTTGCACGGTCCGCCCGCGGCCGATGACGCGCCCCGTTCCGCGGGTGCGCAATCATCGGGCCGACCCGGTGACTTTGCGGCCGTTCTTGCGGAACGGCAAGAGTCGGCTTCCGCTATAGAAAAGGATGTTCGAGTGCACGACCGTGCGCCGACAGCTTCGCGGTCTTCACCGGATGAGCCGCAAGTGCGCGCAGTTCGCGATGTCGAAGACGAGCCGCGGGTCGTAGAGACTGAAAGAAATCGCGCGGTATCTGACGAAGCGAATTCCTCGCCGGACTCGAACGAGGTCGTTGAAACGGCCTGGCTTGCGTTCTCTGGGATGAACCAGACAGCGCAAATTGTCAAAGGGGAGGACGCGACCGCATCCGAGTCGGGAATCATCGCCACGGTGGCGGGCGCAGCGTCAAAGGGTGGGGGAGCGGTCCAAGTTGCGCCGGTCGAGTTGGGGCTGGATGTCGCGCGGCCGGTTGCCGTTCCGGCCCCCGGTGTTGTAGCGCTGTCGTCTGAGGAGATCGCCAATTCGCGCGCGTCAGGCGCTCGCGTCGCGTGGAGTGTTGCAGCGCTGTCATCGGAGGAGATCGCCAATCAGTTTGTTCTCGCGATGGCGGATCTTACGGACGGCGCGGACGAAGGCGCGCCGGGGCTTATGCGGACGCTGACGGTGAGTCTTCAAGAGAACAAGGCCAACGTTCAGAACACGCTTCAGCCGATTTTGATCACCGGTTCTCCGGCGGTCACGGACGTGTCGAATGCTTTGCCGCCGGCACTCTCTCAAGACACGGTGGATTTGGGCGCATGGTTGAAGAAGCTGGCGCTTGCATTGTACGAAGAGCCTTCACGGAACGTTTCGGGAGAGGCGGCGCTTCAGCCGCTCCAAACGGAACCGCTCAAGTCCGCATCCGGCGGGAAAGATGCCGATGGGGTAGACCCGCGCCTCTTAGTTTCCGCCGCGCAGAACCAGGATTCGGTTGCGTCTAAGGCTTCTCCCGTCTCACCGGCGAACGCTCCCGAAAGCGTGACGCCGGCTGTACTCGACAAGCTTGTGTTGCAGAGCGTTCGCTATCTTGTCTCGCGTGGCGAGAAGAGCGTGACGGTTCAGCTTTCGCCGCCGTCGCTGGGCGAACTGCGCATCGAGGTCAGTTCCGTCAAGAACGTATTGAACGTCTCGCTGCTCTCGGGGAATCCGGGTGTCCGCGACGTGTTGGAAAGTCACGTGTTAGGGCTGCGAGAGGCGCTGGCGCGCAGCGGAATCGAGGTGACGCACGTGGCGGTGCTGCCGGCGTTGGCGGGCCATGCCGCTGGTCAACAGTATGCGGGGCAGGCCCAGCCGGATTTCACGCGCATGGCGCCTGCCGTGCGGTTTGGTGCGATGCAGCCGGCTGAATCAGGACAAACGTTTGATGCACTCTACCGAAGGGTGGCGCCGCATGATGGGACGCTTAACCTCTTCATCTAGGAAACGGAGGATCTAGGAATGAACGCTCTAGTTGCAATTCGCGCGCTCGGGGAGGAACGGCGAGTCCCGACCGCTGCAAAGCAGGCCGAAGTAGCGCGGACCTCGGCGGCACAGCAAACGCTGACGAAGGCCAAGCAGGCAACGGTCTCGCCTGCGAAGGCGGCCGACGTTACTTCAGGGACCGGAGCCACGCGAGAGGTCAACAAGGAACTGGATCGAGACGCCTTCTTGCAGCTCCTTGTGTTCCAGCTTCAGAACCAGGACCCGTTGTCGCCGACGGACAACACACAGATGATGGCCCAGTTGGCGCAGTTCTCGTCCCTCGAGCAGATGAACAACCTTAATGCAAGCTTCAGGACGCTCAGCTCGGAAATAGACCGGCTCAACTTCGTCTCGGCGAGTTCGCTTGTCGGCCGGACCGTCGCGGGGACGGACGCGCAAGGCGTCTTGACGGAAGGGAAAGTGGAGCAAGTTTACTTGGATCCCGAGAACGGCGACGTCTATGTGATGATCGGCACGACGCCGGTCGCTTTGGCAAATCTGCAGCGAATCAACGGTGCGGCAGCCTAACGGTCGCCGAGAACGAAAAGGAGTGTGAGACTATGGGTACAGCGATTTTCACGGCCGTGACCGGCCTGTTGGCGCACCAGCGCCGCATGGACGTGGTGGCGAACAACATATCGAACGTCAACACCATCGGGTTCCGGGGTGCGCGCGCCGATTTCCAGGATCTCTTGTCGCAGACGCTTGAGGGGGGGACCGCCGCCGTCGGAGGCTTCGGCGGGACCAATCCGATGCAAGTGGGTCTTGGCGTCTCCGTGGGCGGCATCACCGTGAACCAAACGCAGGGTTCGCTTGTCAGTACAAACGTGGCGTCCGACTTGGCAATTGAGGGGCACGGGTTTTTCGTTCTGACGGACGGGAGCCGGAGCTTTTTCACCCGTGACGGCTCATTCGACCTGAACGCGAGCGGCGTGCTTGTTGACCCGGCCACCGGCATGAGAGTCCAGGGCTACCAGGCCGATGCCGTGGGAAGGATCGACACTGATTTGCCCGTATCTGACATCAACATCCCAATCGGCGCCACGGCCATTGTGCGCGCCACGCAGAATGCCAACATGACGGGCAATCTGGACTCAAACGCGGCGGAAGGCGCCACGGTCCAACGGACCTTCCGCGTGTACGATTCTCTGGGCACGGCGCGCGACATCCAGGTTACGTTCACGAAGCGTGCGCAGGTCACGGACGGCGGAACGGCTTACAACGCCTGGTTATGGAAGGCTGAGTACGGCGCCGGAAATGACGTGACGAACGTCACCGCCGGTGAGTCCGGTGTGATCCTTTTCGACACCTCCGGCACCTTCCACGCCGAAGGGTCCATCGATAACGGCGCCACGGACACCTTCAAGGCCCGCTCCACGCTGCCTTCACAGAACGAGGTTTCCATTCCGGCCTCGCTGCTCTCGGGCGGCGCGCTTCCGGTGACGCCGTTCGAGTTCAGCGTGGATTTCTCGAGCATTACGGATCTGGCCGCACTGAGCGACGCGTCGCTTAACACTCAGGACGGTTTCCCGCGCGGGGTCCTGGATAATTTCACGGTGGGTACCGACGGGACGATCACGGGTGTATTCACCAACGGCCTTACGCAGGTCATCGGGCAGATTGCGCTGGCCACGTTCGGCAACGTCGGAGGGCTTTCCAGGACCGGCAACAACGCGTTCGCGGAGACGGGTTCGTCCGGTCCGGTGCAGATAGGCTTGGCGAGGACTGGCGGGCGCGGTTCGATCGCAGGCGGGGTCCTGGAAGGCTCGAACGTCGATCTCGGCACGGAATTCAGCAACATGATTGTGACGCAACGAGGCTTCCAGGCAAACGCGCGCACGATCACCGCCGCGGACACTCTCCTGCAGGAAACGGTCAACCTGGTGCGGTAAACGCGCCATCATTCCCGGTTCAGCATGGGCCCTTGGGATTTCCCAAGGGCCCTTTTTCTTGACACGATTCCCCGGTGGGTCCCGCGTGAGGGCAACGACATCCAGCAGTTGATTCTCAGCGCTCGTGAAGCAACATCCACGGCAGATCGCGCCATCAAGCTGGGAGCTTGACCTCCTCACGTTTCCCGGATGCCTGGTTAACGATAACGAGTGTGTCCGGATGATCGCCATGGAGTTGCTCTTTGGCGTTGAGGAGCTCGATCCCGTAGACAGTTCCGTCCGGCGCGATGTCCACGTTGAGTTCGCCGCTGACTTGGATTGTCTCGACTTGGGCAGGCCTGTCGCGAAAGGAAATGTAGGCGACATTGTATTTGGGGTCATAAGTCAATTTCATGTTCCAATACCCTCAGAAGTACTTCGCGATTGCGGTGATGACGATCCAGTCGCTGTCTTCACGAATGGCCACCACCTCGACCTGCTTGGTGGCGTAGAGCCTGCCTAACCACATGCCATTATACACGAAGTTGCGCCGGAATATCTTGCGTCCGAGCGAGGTGCGGACGACAGTGTTTGGTGTGGCAATTGGGCGTCCTGGACGCGTCCTCGCAGCTAAACAGCCAAGCCGACGCCCTTGAGAGTGATTTGGTGAAGGGTCTCGCGTCCGCCGAAATGTGCGGTTGCGTCGAGTACCTCGATCGCCGCCAGATTCCCGTCGGCATCATAATCCACGGCGATGCCCTCGCCCAAGTGCTTGGCCGTGACGGTAGTGTCGCGGAAAATAATGCTCAGCGCATTGACCTCGGGATCGTAAGCGATTTTCATCTTAGGTCCTTTGTTGGACTTGTCGGCAAGGCATACCCCTAACCGACGGCTTGCGCCGTTTCGTAGCGCAAGACGAGCAAGTCGGCGGCGGGCACGGCGGCGGTTGCGTAAGTGCGCCCGATATCGTCAGAGAATTCGACCTCGAACACGCCCACAGCAAGTTGTTCGACGGTCGTTCCCACTTGCCCGCGTACGAGGCCCCTTTCCGGCAGGTCCCGCGTGAGGGCAACGACATCCAGCAGTTCTACTTCAGATTTCATTATCGTTTCTCCTCAGTCACGCCACATAGCACGTAACCATGCGAGGGAAATCCTCGCCATTCCGAACCAACCACAAACTGCGCACTCTCGCCGATCCTTGTGGACCATCCAACACAAAGTCTACCACATACCGTGCGCCATAGAGATCTCTTTCAATCGGCGATGCCGGGGCATCAACAGCCGCTCGCAGCAAGGCCGAGCGCAACAAGCCCGCGTGTTCCGCAGTCATGCCAAGTACACTCGCGAAGACGCGCGCTTTGTGTTTCCCGCGGGGATGTTGAATATCCAGGACGTAATCGCGAAGTTTGGCAATGTCGACAATGGCGCGGTCACCGTTTGGAAGCATTAGCGCACTCTCCATACGTGATCGCCGTATCGTCCCAAACGTGGCTGCAAAGCCTCTGCGTAAACTCACATTTTGCCGGAGCAAGTAGTCGTGGGTTATATGTCATGTATTGTCCAATCCTTCTACGATAGCGATCTCGTCGTCCGTCAGGCCGTAGAGGTCATAGACGAGGCGATGGTCTTGTCGTCCGTCTACAAGGACGAGGTTGCGCGTCACAGACGGCTCTACACCTATTTTTTCGAGACAGTCCTCGGGAACAAAGGAATAGAGGGCTTCGGTATCCACCCAAAACTCTTCCTCGAAAGACTGATCCGGATCCTTGATATTGGAGATTCTAATCCTTTTCCTGAACATGCCCGTGTCAGTCTTTCCTCGATTGCTCGACTGCGCCCTGTCGGGATACTTTCCGAATCGTGTTTGGCGTGGCAATTGGGTGTCCTGGGCGCGTCTTCGCAGCTAGACAGCCAAGCCGACGCCCTCGAGAATGACTTGGTGAAGGGTCTCGCGTCCGCCGAAATGTGCGGTTGCGTCGAGTACCTCGATCGCCGCCAGATTCCCGTCGGCATCATAATCCACGGCGATGCCCTCGCCCAAGTGCTTGGTCGTGACGGTAGTGTCGCGGAAAATAATGCTCAGCGCATCGACCTCGGGATCGTAAGAGATCTTCATGTCGAAGTTCCTCATTTTGCCTCAGTAGTAGTAAGCATAAACCGTAACGACCAGTATTTCCAGGTGATCATCCGCAAAGACCGGGCGCACCTGCTTGGTCGAGTATAGCTTGCGGTTCCAATAGTGGTTGAAAGGAAATTCCTTCGCGCATTCCAGGCGATTCACGCCCTGTTCGGCCGGTTTCCACGGCATGGTTGTGATCATTTCCTCAACTTCGGCCACAGTGAACCCTCGTTTCACAACGTACGACAGCGCATGAGTAGAGAGTCGAACCGGTTTCATTTCGCTCCTTCCTCCACGAAGGCGATTTCGTCTTCCGTCAGGCCGTAGAGGTCATAGACGAGGCGGTCGATGACAGTCATCGGGAACACAGGAATAGAGGGCTCCGATATCCACGCAAGACTCCTCGATGTTGGAGATTCTTATCCTTTTCCTGAGCATGCCCATGTCAGTTCTTCCTCGATTGCTCGACTGCGCCCTGTGGGGATACTATCCGATTCTCGGGGCATAATAATAGCACGGATCTCGCGATCACGCATTCGAAGCTGGTCAGAGCGCCCAAGTAAAGGGTAACTGTTACGCCCAGGAATCCGTGTCACAGCCAGCCCCCCAGACCGGTCCCAGGTAGTCACCTCTTGTTTCTGTTTGCAGTCTACTCGCTTTCCTTTGCGCACCCACCGGGAGCCAATAGCAGCGGTCACTCACGCGGACATCAAGAGGAGCAGGAGATAGCTGTTCCCTATATGTTGAGAGAATGTTGGATTGTGGGACCTAAATAAGCGCCCCCTAATTCTTCCGGGATTTTCCGAGCAGGCACGTGCCGACGGTGAGCAGGAGGATTCCCGCAGGCCACGCGTACAGCGGCACGATTTCTGGCTCGGCGATGGTGAGGGCGGTGTCGGTGCTGGTCGTGCCCACATTGCCCGCGATATCCTCGCCCGTGATTTCAATGGTCGCGGAACCCGGCTGATCCGATGGCAAGACGGTGTATTCGTAGGTGTACGCGGTCTTCCCGCCAACCACAACGGCCGGATTGCCATTCACGTCCACCGCGGGTTCCTCCAACAAAGATTCCGAAGAATCAAAGGTGATCTGCACCGTCTCGCCGGGGCGCGCCGTGTCGGGCGACGAGGTGATATTCACAAACGTCGGCTCAGTCGCATCGTATTCATATGCGCCCATGTCCACGCGGAGGCCCTGTGGCCGCGACACGCCGCGCAGGTCCGTTGCGGGCACCGGGGGCGACTGCACCGGATCGCCCGCGTCAATGCAGGGGGAGCCAGGGTTCAGACGGAGGTCGAAACCTGCGGGATTCACAAACAGTGGGTTGGTATCAATATTGCCGGTCCCGGGGTACCCGCCCGTCACGTCCGAATACGTCACGGTGGCCGAGCCGGACACGACGTTTACGGGGGTCGAACTCGCGCTCCAGACAATACTGTTCCGCAGCGTCAACGTCGAAGTTGCGTCCAAACGGATGGTGCTGTTCTCGCCCCCCAAGTTGTCCATGAAAGAACAATTGATCGCCACGACGACCGAATTGTACGGCCTTACGCCGCCGCACCGCGTTGTTCCGTTATTTCCGGAAAACACGCAGTTCGTAAGGTTGACGGTACTTGTTCCCTCAAAGTCCATGCCACCGCCGGTTGCCGATGTGTTATTGAAGAAGCGGCAATTGCGCACGTTGGCCACGACGCTGAGGTAGCCGAACATCCCGCCGCCGAACAGCGTTGACTGGTTATTTACAAACAGGCAGCCTTCGACGTCCGGGGTGGAGGCGCTGTAATTGTACATGCCGCCACCGAAGCTCTCGGCCGTGTTTCCTTCGAAGGTGCAGCCTACGACCACGGGACTTGAGTCATAGGCGTTTCCCATCCCGCCGCCAATTCCCAAGACGTCCGGCACAGGGAAGGTATGAGCACGGTTGTTGATGAAGGTGCAGCCGGAGACCACGGGGTCTGCTCCGTCGCCACCGTTTCCCATCCCGGCCCCAAATCCGGCATCGTTCTCGGTGAAAATGCAGTTTGCCACAGTCGGCGAAACCATCCAGTTCATCATGCCCCCGCCCGCATACTCCAAAGGATAATTCGCCCCGCTGTTCGCGTCGCCGCCCGTCACGGTGAAACCGTCCAACCGGGCATTGTTCTCCCCCGAGACCACATGAATCGCGCGCAAGCCGACACCACGTCCGTTCGCGCCATCTATGATTGTGGGGTGGGCCGCCCAGTCGCGCTCGTCGCGCAAGGTCTCGCCGCCGCCGGGCGCAAGCCCCAGGAATCCCCCGTAAATCTCCACGTTGGGCCACATCACCAACGATCCCGTGGCGCTCGAAGTGCGCCCTTCATCATAGGTTCCCGCGGCCACCCAAACTTCACCGCCGCCCGCCGATGCGGCATCAACGCCCTCTTGAATCGTATTGAACGCCTTCTGCCACGTCGTCCCGTCCTCCACCCCCGATGTGTTCGCGCGGTCCACATACACGATCTCGGCCGACCCTGAAACCGACCACACCACGGCAAGCGTAAGGAAGCATAAATGTGTGCTCATGAACTGACCTTTCTTTGGTTGGTAATCGTTCACAGGTTCATTGCATTGTGGCCGCCGCACGAGGAAGATGTCAAGAAATGCTGCAACGCAAGTGTGGGCGACGAGTTGTCTACGAGCACCCTGAACAAGAACCCAGCAGTCCACTTCCGTGAATTACGGGGTTCAAGTATTGAGCCGGCGATGGCCTACTGTCTCCCACGTAGTCACTCGCGCAGTACCATGGGCGCTGGTGGACTTAACTGCCGTGTTCGGAATAGGAACGGCAGGCCATGGAACCGAAGACATGGTAAGGCTATCCTCGTTTTCCAGGGGCAACGCCCCGCAGCCTCTTGCAAGTAAGGGTCCCGGGCTGAACGACGCGGTCCCCGTATTCCGCTTCCTTCCGACGCAGGTATTCGCAGAGCTTGTCAATATCGTTGTCGAAACGAGCCGACAGCTTTGCCCGGATGGCTCGAATTTCGTCGACAATGGCATCAGGCGTTGGCGGTGATGGTTTAGATGGTTTCATTGTTTTCCTCCCAAAGGAGTTCCGGAGTGACGATGCAACATGACCTGTCTGTTTCCCGGGTCTGTCACGCTATAGCCTTCGTCTTGGGATGCTCGTATGTGACGCCAATCAGACCGTCAATAGAAAGGTCTTCGTCGATCTGGGGCCAATGAATGCCATACCCTGACGGCGATACCACGAAGACGAGTTGCTGCTCCGGCGTGGCGTGCGCAAGGCGGTCGGATTTACACGAGATGTCGATCTTGTAGTCTCTTCCGTCGACGCGCAACTGCATTGCCGTACCGGAGAAGGCAATGCTCTCCACATTGTGCGCTCTATCCATTTATTCGCTCCTGGAAGTCGTTCCACTGGTCAACAAGGTAGTCGAAGTGGTCGAAGATGATCCTTCTCACCGTTCGTTTGTCGGCTGGGCTCATGTTGTAGCAGTGCGCCTCAAGGGCATCATAGCTGTCGACATCCAGCCAATACTTGGCTTCTGCCTCTGCTTTCTGGCAATGAACATGGATTGGTTCATTTCGCTCATTGGCGTAGAAGAAGAAGCGCCATCCCGAGACTATGAGTATCGTGGGCATCGCCCCTGATTATGCCGCAGATGCGTCGCCGCGTCAAACGAGTTACTACGAGGGCTTTCAATCAGAAGAAGCGATGCAGTGATCCAGAACTCCGAGAGACCATGGATGTAGTTCCAGTCGTTGCTCCACAGGAAATTCGCGCTGACGCTTGCAACGAAAACGAGGTATCCGTGCCAGGCGATTCCATGCGCGGAGAGGATATCGGCCTATCGCTTGCGATCTTATCGGTTCACGCGAGTTTGACTGTGGATGTTGCTCGCCCGTCGGTGCTAGAATGCGCGCGTTACGGCAAGGGGCTGCAGGCCCTTGTCGAGACTCCTGGAGGACAGGCGAAGAGCATATGGACATAGCGACTATTGTGGGATTGGTGGCGGGCATCGGCCTTGTCATCACGACCGTTCTTCTGGGGGGCGACGCGAGCATCTTTTTCAATCTCCCTTCGGCGATACTCGTGATTGGAGGCACGCTCGCCTCGACCTTGTTGAACTATCCGCTCAGCGACGTGCTGAGTGTTCTGGCCACCGTAAAGAACGCGTTCGTTCATAGGCCCACGGTGCCGGAGTCGCTCATCGAGAAGATCGTGCGTCTTTCGGCGATCTCGCGACGTGAGGGAATTCTCTCGCTGGAGACGCATGCGCGACAGGCCGGCGACAGTTTTCTCGAACGTGGAATCCATCTTGCCATCGACGGTTCGTCGCCCGAACTGATCAAGGACATCATGACGACGGAGGTCTCGTTCATGGAGGAGCGTCATGCCCTGGGCCAGTCGATACTGATAGCCATGGGGACGTACGCTCCGGCGTTCGGGATGATCGGAACGCTGATTGGCTTGGTGCAGATGCTGACGACGATGGATGATCCGTCGCGGATCGGCAGCGGGCTTGCGGTCGCGATCCTGACGACGCTTTACGGCGTGCTGATGGCCAATGTGCTGTTCCTTCCGGCGGCGGGGAAGCTGAAGGTTCGAACGGCGAACGAGATCCTCACAAAGGAGATCATTATAGAGGGAATCCTCTCGATCCAGTCGGGGGATAACCCTCGTGTTGTCGAGCAGAAGCTGAAGTCTTTTGTGTCTCCGGTTGTCCGGGGACGGATCCGCACCGAGCGAGTGTATCCGAGTGTTTAGGCGCCAGCGAAAGCCGGTGGAGGCGGCCAGCGCACCCGCCTGGATGGTCACGTATGGCGACATGATGAGCCTGTTGCTTGCGTTCTTCGTTCTGCTTGCGGCTTTCTCGACGATCAGCGAACGGAAACTGAGCCAGGCGGTCGTTTCGCTTCAGGGGGCGTTCGGGGCGGCTTCGGGAGGTGCGGGTGTCCAGCCGGAGGGACCGTCCGTTCGGCCTGCGGCGGCCATCGAGAACGTGGCGCGCGATCTTCAGAGGAAGATGCAGGTGCTGGGCCAGGATCAGGAGATCAAGATCCAGTACGACAAGGAGGGCGGTCTGCGCATCGTGCTTCCGAACCGGTTTCTTTTCGACACGGCCAGCGCCGAAGTCAAGGAAGAGTCGCGACCGGTGCTGCAGAGCGTCGGGGAGCTTCTCTCGAACGTGCCGGGGAGTTTCATCGAGGTGCGCGGGCATACGGATAGCCGTCCTCTCGTCAACAGCGCGAAGTATCGGGACAATTATGATCTCAGTTATGCGCGTGCGGACAACATCGCCCGCCGTATTCAGAAGTATGGCCGCTTGCCTATCGAGCAGTTCGAAATAGTCGCCTGCGGTCCCGGTCAGCCGGTGGCCACGAACGATACGGAGGATGGTAAGCAGGCAAATCGCCGCGTCGAGATCCTCGTGCGCGCGGGCGATGAGAACGGCGGCATGGGCAAGCTGAAGGAGGAGGTGGGCGGCAGTGTTCCGGCATCGAGCACGGCGCCCTAGGAAGCGCTCCTTGTCGTGAAAAGCGGCGGGGCGCGGGCGACGTTGCGTAAGGTGGTCGCGGATCTCTAGAATCAAGACCGGATGAGGCAAGGGGTAGCCACCCCTTGTCCACACTCTTAGAGGAGAAGAAGGTTCTCATGGCAACGGTTTGCAGAGCGAGGGTCATGTATGGGTGAGGAACCGAAAGCAGCGGCGAAGCCGGCGCGAAAACTACCGGGCTTCGTGAAGCAGATCATAGTGGTCCTGGTTCTTGTCATCTTTTCCACGGCAGGGGGCTTGGCGATCTATAAGTTCATCCTGGCGCCCAAACTGGAAGTCGTGGAAGAGCCGGAGCCGGAGGAATTCTCCGACAACATTCCTGCGGGGGCCGTGGCGCACGATTTCGAGGAGGCGCAAACCGCAGTTGTCAGTAGCGATCCGAATGCGCCGAACGCCGTGTTGATCTACACTGCGAGCATGATCTGCGCGAACGAGGAGACAAAGGCGCTCCTCGAGAAGAACAAGCAGTGGTTCACGGCAATGCTGTCGGACCTGCATCGGAACCGGACGAAGGAGGAATTGGCCGATCCCGCTGTCGAGAAGAGCATCCTCGATGAAGCCCGTGAACAGGCGAACGCGCTGCTGCGCCGTTTGCAGCCTGAACCGAATCCGGAGATAAAGGTGATCCAGGTGCTTCACCTCAAGTTCACCGTGTTCACACTATGAACGAGTCCCGTGTTTCCCAGACTCACGAACATGAGTTCGATGAGGTAGTCCAGACGGGCGTTCCGCCTTCGGATCATCTGGGCTTTAGCGACCTGAGGAACGTCCGGCTTGCAATCACCGCCGACCTTGGCGAGGCGATGATCTCCGTCCGCGATATTCTCGAGTTGCACGAAGGGTCCGTGATTCAGTTGGACAGGCTTGCGGGAGAGATGACGGACATCGAGGTCAACGGCATTCCGTTGGCCAAGGGGGAGGTAGTGGTTATCGCGGATTCGTTGCACGTTCGAGTTAGTGAGATTATTGGCGCCGCGCTGGAAGAGAAGGAGTCTCCCGAGGGATGAGGCCAGGCGCGCGGATACCGCTCTTCAGTCCATTTTGGCTGTGCGCTGTAACGTGCATGCTGTGTGCGGCGCAGGCGCAGGAAAGCGCCCCGCGCGCAGCCCCCGCTACGGAATCCGCGCCGGGATTTGAGCAAACGGTCCCGCCAAAGGTTGACCTCGGCAAACTTCCGGAGAAACCGGTTGCTCCCGCGCCCACTACGCCGGAGCTCGAGAAGATCGAGCAGGTCAGGGCTGAAATGGATCGGTCGCGACGCGGGCCGGAAGCGCCTGCGGCTCAGCCGGCTCCGGAATTCTCGCTGTATCGCAGCGCAGCGCGCGTGTTTTCGGCGCTCCTGCTGGTGCTGGCTACTATTCTCTTGTTGACCTACGTTCTGAAGCGCCATGGGAAGCGTTCGGCGCTCCTGTCGGGGCCCACGCTGGCGACAATCTTGGGAAGGGTCTATCTCGAGCCGCGGGTGCGTCTGCATTTCGTCCGCACCGGCGGCAAGGTTATCGTGGTTGGGGTGACGCAGAACTCGATCTCGTCGTTGGCCGAATTTGATGCCGAATCATTTGCCCTGGTCCGAGAAGGGGATCACGAGAAGGGGCCCGTCGATGTGGCGGGCTTCATGGAGCAACTGAAGACCAGCATGCGCAACATTCAGGAGCCGCCGACGGAGCCGAGCGTGGAAGACGCCGAGGTCTCGGCCCTGAAGAGGGACATCGAACGACTGCAGAAGTACATCGACGAGGCGCCTCGGCCCCCTAAGGCGGAATGACCTCCTGCGCCGGCGACGGTTCGGTCGATGGGTTGTTGAATTAGATTGATTGTGCACGGACGGTTAATCGGCGCGCGTCTTTCCACCGGACACTGGATGGGATGTTGAGAGAAAACGCCACCACGGCATGCCGGAAATCCCGAGGTTATATCTCGGGGGGCATCGTCCTGCTTCTGCTTGTTCTGTGTGCATCGGGGGCATGGGCTCAGGACGCCGATTCGGGGTTCTGGTCGAATCTGCTTCGCGGCGCACAGAACGCCACGGGACCGCGGCAGATTTCCACAACGTTGGTGATCGTCTTCGTCATCACGGTCATCTCGCTGGCGCCGGCAATCCTCGTGATGACGACGTCGTTCACGCGGATCATTGTCGTGCTCGGTTTTCTGCGGCAGGCGATGGCCACGCAGCAGTCGCCGCCGAACCAGGTGCTGATAGGGTTGGCGCTCTTCCTTACCTTCTTCATCATGGCGCCGACGTACCGCGAGGTCTACAACAAGGCGGTCGAACCCTACGCGCGCGGTGAGATCACGAGCCCGACGGAAGCCCTGAACCAGTCGTTGAAACCGATCCGTTCTTTCATGTTCAGGCAAGTAGGCGCGCGCGACCTGGCTCTTTTCATCGAGATCGCCAAGCTGGGCCGGCCGAACACGCCCGACGACGTCCCGACGCACGTCCTGATACCTGCCTTTATTCTCAGCGAGTTGCGCATATCGTTTCAGATCGGGTTTATCATCTACATCCCGTTTCTGATTATCGACATGGTCGTGGCCAGCGTGCTGATGGCGATGGGCATGATGATGCTGCCTCCGATTTTCGTTT
>CAZPMT010000052.1:0-34488 GCA_964587655.1 uncultured Nitrospiraceae bacterium | reverse complement strand
CCGCTTCTCATCCTCCCACGCGAAAACTCGACTCCTTACATGCGGATCGGGGCAGAGGGATGCCTCTTGACAGGGGGGCATTGGTATGCTAGGATACCGTTCTGTTAGCACTCGTTTGAGACGAGTGCTAACGGCCGTGTGGCGGGAGTACATGAACACCTGCAATTGCCAATGCGATAGGAGGTTATGAAATGCAGAAGCAGCTACTTTTTGGTCAGGACGCCCAAGAATCTCTTGTTCGCGGGGTCGATGTTCTTGCGAATGCCGTGAAGGCCACCCTCGGCCCCAGGGGCCGCAACGTTCTCATTTCCAGGTCTTACGGCGCGCCGATCGTCACCAAGGACGGCGTGACGGTGGCGAAAGACATCGAATTGCCGGAGCCGTTCGAGAACATGGGCGCGCGGATGATGCGCGAGGCGGCCAGCAAAACCCACGACGTGGCGGGCGACGGGACGACCACGGCGACGGTCATCGCGCAGAAACTCGTCCGCGACGGTTTCAGGTACATTACATCGGGCGCCAATCCGATGCATCTGAAGCGCGGAATGGAGAAGGGCCTCGCGAAGGTGATGGAAGCCATTGCCGGCGCGGCTAAGAAGGTCAAAGGCCCGGAGGAAATCAATCAGATCGCCACCATCTCCGCCAACGGCGACCTCGAGATCGGCCAGATGATCGCGGATGCCATCGAGAAGGTCGGCAAGGACGGCGTTATCAGCATCGAAGAAGGCAAGGCCTTGAAGACCGAGGTCGATACCGTTGACGGGATGCAGTTTGACCGCGGGTATCTCTCGGCGTATTTCGTGACGGACCCCGAGTCGATGACGACGACCCTCGAGGACTGCTACATCCTCTGCATGGAAAAGAAGATCAGCTCGCTGCGCGAGATCCTGCCCCTGCTCCAGACCCTGGCGCAGACCGGAAAGCCGATGCTGATTATCGCGGAAGACATCGAGGGTGAGGCGCTTGCCACGCTCGTCGTGAACCGCATGCGCGGCATCTTGAAGGTTGCGGCGGTCAAGGCGCCGGCCTTCGGGGATCGGCGGAAGGATATCCAGCGCGACATCTGCATTCTCGCGGGCGGCGAGTACATCTCCGAGGACCTCGGGACAAAGATCGAAAACGTTACTCTGGATCAGTTGGGTCGCGCGAAGCGCGTCGAGATCACCAAGGACAACACGACCATCATCGAGGGCGCCGGGAAGAAGAAGGACATCCTCGCGCGGTGCGAACTCATCCGCCGCAATATCGAAGCCACCACCTCGGACTATGATCGCGAAAAACTCCAAGAGCGGCTGGCGAAGCTCGCCGGAGGCGTCGCCATCATCCGGATCGGCGCGGCCACCGAAGTCGAACTCAAGGAAAAGAAGGCCCGCGCGGAGGACGCTCTGCATGCGACCCGCGCGGCCATCGAAGAAGGTTTCGTGCCGGGCGGCGGCGTAGCCCTTCTCGCAGCCCGGAAAATACTCTCCACGCTTCGACTCAAAGGCGACGAAGCCATCGGCGCTTCGCTCCTGTCCGATGCCTGCGCGGCGCCCTTGGTGCAGATCGCGGACAACGGCGGGCTCGAAGGCGGCGTGATCCTCCAGAAAGTCCTGAATGCGAAACAGGGCTACGGACTGAACGGGACGACGGGAGAAATCGAAGACCTCGTTAAGGCCGGCGTTATTGACCCGGCGAAGGTAGTCCGTTGTGCGTTGCAGAATGCGGTCAGCGTGGCGTCGATGATTATCACGACCACCTGCCTGATCACCGACCTGCCCGAAAAAGACGACCAAGCCAGCCAAGGCCACGGTCACTCGCACGTCCACTAACACCGGACGCCGGTTCAAGTAAGAGAAACGCGGCGGGAGAGGCAATGCGCCTCCCCCGCCGCTTCAGTTTTCAAGGCGGCGCGCATCACCTTAGATCCTTCACGTTTCTTAAGCGTCTTACGAACTTCTCGCTGATGGACGGGACAATAGGATATGACGTGCCATGTATATGGCGAAACGGACCAGCCGGTGTTTGGTGGATCACGTATTTCGAAAACCAAGAGCAACGGGTCCGGCCACTTTACACCGAGACTAAGCGTCCAAGAGATGCTCGATGCATTGTACGGCGACCATCTCAAACGGCCATCGGAAACCTAAACGCGCTTGCCCTCAGGTGAAAAACTCGTCGCCTTCGCGCGCGACATAAGGCTTTCCTCTGATCTCCTCCGGGCTGCGGTTCAGCGCATGAAAGAGATACCCGCACAACATCACCGGCCATTCCTCAGCATCGCGAAGGCCCATCGACTCGCGGAAGCCAGGATTGTCCAACATTGATGCGAAGAAGCCGGGATAGCTTTGTTTGAGCTTTTCTAAACTGACGCGAGGCACTGTCGTTCCGTCGAGCAAAACAATACCAGCCCTCTTGTATGCTTCGAAGACAAAGCCCACGCAACTGAAGCGATCTCTTGCGTATTTACCGTCCTCTTCGAGGTAAGGCGTGGTGTGCGGATAAATGCAATATATGGCCGCGGCATGCTTTAATAGGGCTAGGTCACTCAAAGTCCGTGTGGCGGCGTGTTCGCTAGCGTGACGGTCTATGAAGTCCCAAATCTTGCGTTCTTCATCGTCGGTCAAGCGGGCTGTGCCTTGAGCGTCAGCCCTCATTTGGCCGGGCGTTCTCAGCGGTGGCCCCATATCAAACACGTCGACATCGTGGCGGCTATGCTGTCCCTCTTCAGCCGCCAACCCTGTATGTCGTACGAAACCGGGGCCTCCATCTTCGCCCAACACGTCAAATTGGGCCAGCGTGACATCGTTTCCCTCGACGCGCCAGCTTGGCATGAGTAATCCCCGATCAGATATCAGCCGCCGCCGCGCAAAGACTTTCAAGCCACGCGACCGCATCGTCGTCCTTACCGGCCCACCGGTTATGAAGTTCCCTTAAGTCATGCTTGACTATATCGCTGAACCAGCTATAGGGACAATCAAGAGCAATACGCAGCGCGTCCCCGGCATAGGCGCTTCGCATGGCAATCAAGGCTTCGATGGCCAGCGACGCTACGGCCGAATGCTTTCTACGAAGTAAGAAGCGCGGCTTGATGTAGTCCTGGGCCATTTCCCACAGACGCGCCGCCAAGGCCGGATGCGGGTCCAACTGCTGCGGGGGAAACACCTCAAAATTTCGGTAAACCATCTTCGCCACTTCAAGCTCCAATTCCACAGGCAGTGGAGCACGATGGCCCGGTTCCAACAACTCTGCCAATTCCCCCATCTGCTCTATCGGCATGATTGCGATGTACTTCCGGATCGCCGCACCGACGGCAACGAGCTCATTACGGTCATTGCTGTCACGGTGGTCAAGGATATACGGCCAGAGTACCTGCAGAAGCGCCTCGCGATCCTTACCCGTAAACCGGATTAGCTCGGCTTCGCAAACCAATTTCTGGCGTTCCGGAATGGAGGTGGCCACGTCGATCAGGCGCGCGAGGATGTCACTCGTGGATAGGCAAGTATCCGGCTTGTCATCACTCGGCAAGGGTTGCTCCGGGGTAACTTTTGTGTGGGAATACCTCGGCGGAATCCCGAGATCCTCAAACCGGATCCCGTAGCTTCCAAGAACATTGCGGTTCCGCGCCTCCTCTGTGTACTGGTCGACCCGCTCACGCGCGAGCCTGTTCTCCTCGCTCGTTTCCCCTATATTTACCGCCACATACTGTTCATACTTCTTAAGATATATGCGCGCATTCGGGGGTTCCTTGTGCGCGGGGCGGGATGTGTCTACTAAGAGCAACTCGCCGGTATACTGCACCTGATCGTCTGCGTACTGCCTCGACTGCCGGGTTTCTTTCGTTGAGCTTTCAGCCATTGCACCGAGCCTTCCCTTCAGTATCGAGGTCCAAGTAGCGACGAAGCGCAGCCATCTCCTTTTTCGCTGCTACCAGGCTACCGACAAATTTGTCGATATCCGTTTCGTCCATCTGGAAGTAGAAGTCCCGCGGAGATCCCTCGTCGACACCGACATGCACAGACGCGACCATTGTTGTCCCAATGATCTCCGGGCGGTACCCGTTCTCGCCGTCCAAGGGCATACCCCACTTGTAGAGATTCTTCCTCACCGATCGAGCCTCTACAGTGATGCCCAAGGACTGAAATCCGGGCAATACACCAGCTTTAGCTACACGTCGCCTTTGCTTCACCCGCAGCACGTCCAGATATTTGTCATTCAACTCGCTAAGCACGGAGTCGAGTACACGGCGCGAGGGATTATCGAGCCACCCGATCGTTTCGAAGTCCTCCGCCCACTGCTTGTAGTCGCCCTCAGGGATCTCCTCGTTGAGGAGAGCGTCTACAAGAAAGCCGAGCACCGATAGCGAATGCTCAACCTTTGCACGCTGCTTGTCATCTCCAGATGAAATCGACTTGATCAAGGCATCCATTTCAAGGGATGTCTGGCACTCCCGCGCCTCACCCAAGTTCGCCATACAAGCAGCCCGAGTAGACGCATCAATGCCGGTCAGCAAGTCTTGCAAGTGCCGGGCGAGTTTTTTTGTCAACTCGGCCTCCCTCTGGTCGAAGATAGCAGCAAGGAAACGAGACTTCACCGGCTTCGCATCGCTACTCGATGGCATACGATGAACTCCAATCTGAGTTGGGATCAGGGTAACTTGCCTACGTTTTAGGCGTCAAACGAGTTAGCCACGACCCAACGGTAAGAGCGAGACACTTGACATTCTACCGACATTTCCCTACGCACGTCAATCCGCCCGCTGCTTTCTGTCTATGCCGTCGGAAACATCTCCGTGCCTTTGGCATAAACGGTGATCGGAAATGGCCTATTCCGCACCGAAGTGACCGGGGGATTGTGCCTTACCGAAACGCATCTTATAGGATAGACTACGAAGCTTCAAGCATGATTGGCCAGGCATTACCGCCGGGTCATTCCGGCAAGACGGACCAGAGGACGCGCTCTTGCGGTTTGTCCCTTTCCGCAGGCATCAGTGAGTCCGTGACGATCGGGATGCCTTTGTGCGTATCACTGCCGCTTGCTCGCGAAATCACGTCAAGACGTGCGAATTCCGGGGACACCATACTTAATTCTTGCCGAGAGCCCAATGCCAAGTGACGCGTTGTCCTCTGCCATTCACCTGGAGGGTAGCAGTCAGGAGTCTCGTAACCGTCTTGCTCCGTGGTTCAAGCGCCGAATTCAGGATCATGTCTTCGGCATCGGTCTTGCGGTGCGCTGTCTCCGGCATTCGGCGAGAGCGATGGCGGCGCTGATTGAGGCGTTGAGGCTTGTGATGGGGCCGGTCAGCGGGATCCTTAGGTGGAAATCACAATGCTCGGCGGCGAGGCGGCGGATGCCTTTGCCTTCTCCGCCGATTAGGAGAACAACCCGCCCCGTCAGATCGGCCTCCCATAGCAGTTGCCGGGCATCGGCATCGAGGGCTGCGATCCAAAATCCGGCCTTCTTCAAGGCCTCGAGACTCCTCACGAGATTGGCGGCTTGGACGAGATCGATGTATTCCATTCCTCCCGCCGCGCTCTTCACGGCAGCGGGGGTGATGGGCGCGGCGCGATCCTTGCCAAACAGCACTGCGCGCGCGCCGCATGCCGCCGCGGAACGCACAATGGCGCCGAAGTTGTGAGGATCCTGAACGCCGTCCAACGCGACGACAATGCAGTCGGATGGGAATTCGGATCGGGTCCAGGCGTCGGCGTTGTGAACGGGAACCGGCTCGGCCTGGAGCAGCACCCCTTGATGCACTGCGTCGGGCAGAATGCGGTCAGCGTGGCGTCGATGATTATCACGACCACCTGTCTGATCACCGACCTGCCCGAAAAAGATGACCAAGCCAACCAAGGCCACGGTCACTCGCACGCCCACTGACAGCCGGCGTTGGCCGTTTGACCGCTATTCCAGGCCCGCGAGGTGTGCGATGTACTCCTTGCTCCCGTCATTGGCCCAACTGTCGAGTTGGTTTGGATCTTTGAGTTGCTGGCCGCGGAAGCGCGGGACGGCGAGGTAGCCGATCCGGACGTCGGGCAGCCCCGTCATGTCGCTCCAGAGTTTCTCGAACTGCGCCACGGGGTAAACGTCTTCCTGGCCGTGGCCCCAACGCCGCTTCACGTCTTTGATGGTGACGTACGTCGGCATGCGTTGCGCCATGTGGCGGATGGCCTGCGTGATCTTTTCCTCGGGTCCCTTGAGGTCGGCCCGCGTCAGCCCAAACAGATTGAGGAACGGATCGATCTGGATCCACGTCGTCATGCTGTTGTAATAACTGAGTCTGAGTTCATCCTCTTCGCGCGGCTGCGCAAGACCCTCCAACAGCCGCACCCGCCCGTTCACGCGCGCGAGCCCGCCGCCGCGGTCGTCGATGCGCCTCGGCACGACTTCGAACGTCAGCACGTTCCGCGCCGCGAGGTGCGCGCCAACGGCCTCGGGATCGAGGTCCGCACCGAGAGTGTCGATATTGTGCAACATCAGCGTGTCAAGTTGCGGACACTCGTCGAGCAACCGCGCAAGCACGCCGTTGCGAAGGAGATTCGGGATCTCATACCAGTGGCCCGGCGGGTTGAACCGCTGAATCGCCACGTTGTCGACGTAGTCGCTGCCCTCGCCTTTCGCGCGCGCCCAATCCATCAATGCGCCGCGCACCGACTCGCGGACCTTCTGTTTCTGCTCATCGAGGGTTTCCTGCGGCATTTCCTCCCAGAGAAACACTAGGTCGCGCACCATGGGAATGAGCCGCTGTCCGATGGATCGCCCGGGCGACAGCGCGAGCGGCCCTGCGTACCCATAATGGCCGTTGAGGGCGAGGTGTTTCTCGATCGGCTTATGCGTCAGGTAGCTTGTCGAAACGATATGCGGAACGGGCGCGCCAAAACGCTGCGCCGCGAGCCGCGACTTTGCGACGTGGATCTCGAGGAAGCTGCGATGTCTTCCGGCGAGATAGATGAAGGGATTGATCGCCTTGATGACGCCCGCGCCGGTCGTCCATCGGCTGCCGACGCCCGCAGCGAGCGAGAACACGCCGACGCGTCCTTCTCGCAGCGCCTGTTCGCCGAGCTTCCGGTGTTTCTTGTCGCACCCGAGCATCGTGACATCGCCTTCCTGTACGTCCTCGATGATCGTGTCGACTGGCAGCCGGTTGTGCGCGAGCCCGATGCGTCCGTTCCGGAGGTCCGTCCGTATCTGTTCATGCTGGATCGGGTCAAATCCGTTCTCGGCCTTCACCCGTTCCACTTCCTCGTCCCACGCGGCGCGCATGCTTTGCGTGGCCGGGTCCGAGACGCGAAATAGGTTCCGTACAAGCGTGCGCAGCAGCCGGTACGTTTCATCGGGCTTGTCGCAACGCGTAGTAAAATGGTCGATCTCGACGCGGCGGTTATAGGCGATCTCCTCGCCGCTGCCGCGCACAAGCTCCGGGATCTGGAGCGCGTAGTACCGCGTGGGCATCAGGGCGTCATCGCCCGCGAGCAACTCAGCCCGTGTACCCGTCTCGTTGATCCGGAAATTGTACACGACCGGGTCCATGGCGAACGGGAGCGCATCATCGATCTGCTGCTTCGTCGCCCGCATGATCTCGAGGATGTCGTCGCGGAACCGATCTCGCCGCTTAGGGTCCACGAACATGGCCATGCCGCCGCCGGACATCCCGCCCAGCATCAGAAAACCCCAGAAGTCGTTGCCGAGCATTTCCGATGCCCGGTCGATAATGGTCTCGGTGAAACGGTTCGTGACCCACGGGATGATCGTCTTCAGCGGCTCGTTCCAATTGCGCGTCGTGTTCTTGGCGATGGCCTGGGTATCGCCCGCCTTCAGCGCCTCGAGAATGTTGTCGAAGATCTCGCGCATGGCGAGCCGCGCCTTCCACTCGGCGCTCGACCGCAGCAGGTATTTCTCGGTGACCATCTCGAGGATCGGCCCGACGTTCTGCGCCATGCCGCCGTGGATCAGCACGAGCGATTTCGCAAGCCGTTCGGTCATCTCCGGGTGAAGGTCCTCGCCCCTCAGAAGCCGATGCCGCGGCAACAGGCAGCCCTTGCTGATGCCGAATTCCGGATCGCCCTCGCTCGCGACCGCGCCCTGGATCACCTTGAACCCCGGCCACACGCCACCCGAATCCTGCCAGCCGCCGCCGGAACCGCCGACCCACTCGCCCAGGATCGCGCGCGACGCAACCAGGCGGCGTTCCTCTTCGCACAGGCCGCCTTCCAGGTTCTGCGTCTGGCCCGTTGCGCGCATGAGTACGCCGATGATCGACGCCAGCAGGTTGGTGGACACCGCGAGCCGCGAGCCCTTTGGGATATCGTTGACCTTCGTGACGACCTCGATGCCCATCCCGGGACCCACGATCCGCGCGAGGATCTGCGCGATGCTCTGATTCGTCCCCTCGAACGACGGCGGGATCACGCCCGAAGCAATGACCCCGGCCTTCAACAGGCTGAGGTAGTCGTTGCCGAAATTGAAAAGATCGCGCAGCTCAACGATGTCCTTCGTGGTCTCGAGGTCAATGCTCGTGAGCCGCAGCAGCGGCTCCGGGATCACGCGCGCGAAGGTCTCGACCGGCGGCTGCGTCTTGTCGTCCCGCCCGTAGACGCCCAGATCGACGGAGATGTTCAACACGCGCGCGCCTTCCGGGAAGTCCATCCCCAGGAAGAAAATGTCCGACCAGCCGCTGTGGCTGAGGTCGAGCCGGACGGGCGTCGTCTCGTGAAGAATGGGAAACAGGATCGAACCGTTCGGCCGCCGGAGAAGCTCCGGGCGGATCCGGACCGGCTGGTCGTCGGCGTGGCCGACGCGGAACATCCAACGGTTGCCCTGGCTCGCGCGCACGCTCCGCCGCACCTGGTCGGTGAGCGTCTGAAAAGAGAGGTGATGATAGCTCTCCGCGAGCGCGCTGAAAAGCGGAGCATTCGGTCCGTCCCGTTTCACGGCCGCGCGGAGGCAGTCGATGGATTCCTCGAAACGCCGCGCTAGGAGATCGACGAAGCTCTCGTAGGGAATCGTCCCCGTGCTCGGAAACGCCGGCGACTCCTGCAAGTGAAAGCGGTACGCCGCATAAAGGAAGAGCGTGGCCCGCACGCGCTCGTACAGGTTGTCCGCGCCTCGGCGGAAGCCATCGAGTTCCTCGCACGCGCTCAGAAGGTCGCGCCCCTCGATCCGTTCGCACAACGAGCGGAAGGAGCGGTTGCGCTTTTCCGGATCTTTGCTGACGATGGTTTCTATGAAGGCGTTCACGTCACTCTCCCGCATTCATGAACCCGCGCTGGCCAGCTTCCGCCATGACTTCGATGATCGTCGTCAGGATTTCGTCGCGATCCTTCCCGGCGACGCCGAGAGCGATCTGTGCCTGCATCAAGCCGAACTTCGCGCCGATATCGTAGCGCGTGCCCTTGGCTTCGAGAGCGAGGTACTTTTCGCGGTTGGCCAGTTCCTGCAATGCGGGCGTCAGTTGAAACTCCGCGCCACAGTTTGTCGTGGCTTGACAAACTGTGGAATGGTTGCGCTGCGCAGCGGCGCCATCGTGCGCCGGCCTTGCGAACTGGTTTTCGAGAATGCTGAAGATGCGGTGCGGCAGCACGTGCATGCCGAAGAAACAAAGGTAATGGGCCACGCGAAGGCCCGGCGTCTGCAACTGAAGCTCGGCCGTGCTCAGCGCGGGCTTTTCGAGAATCTTCTCGATCTGGTATACGCCCGGAGCGTCCGGCACGCGCTTGCCGCTTACAGTCCCGTACCGGCCCACCAGATGCTCACGCGTCGACTGAACCGCGGCCACGGCGCAATTCTCGCGCGTCGCAAGATCCACAAGCTGCTGAGCGCATCGCTGGCCCGGAACGTGCGAGATGTAAAGGTGGTCGCCGAGCAAGAGCAGGAACGGCTCGTCACCCACAAATTCCTTTGCGCAGTAAACCGCGTGACCGTACCCGAGGTGTTCCTCCTGCGCCGCAAAGCAAAGACGCCGGACCAGATTATCGAGACGGCGCGCCTGTTCCTGCGCCCAATCCACGCCCGGATACGCGTTGAGAAGGTTGTCCCGCAGCAACCGGAGTTGCTTGCGATACTGATCCTCATCGCCCGGCGCACACACGATGCAGACCTCTTCGATGCCGCTCGCGAGGGCCTCTTCCGCGATGATCTGGATGACCGGTTTCGCCAAACCGTCCCGATCCACGACCGGAAGCATGCCCTTTTGCAGCGTGTCCGCCACCGGGTACAAACGGACACCTCGGCCCGCCGCTGTGATGACCGCCTTTCTTATGTGCACGATCCATTCCCTCCCCTCTGAAACATTCGCCCGGAGAATAGCAGCATCGCCGCAACCGTGACAACTCGATACTCTGCTCCCAAGATTCGAGGCCGCACCGGCGAACTCGCGCCGATTGGTTCCGTGGCCGCGGCGTCCTCGCCGCGTTTTCGTCGAGAACCGCTTGAGGTGAAGCACGTGCGCCGAAACGCGGCGAGGACGCCGCGGCCACGGACCGCACGAATGCCAAGAAGCGTTTGCTCTGCTCTTACACACGGATGCCGGCGAGGTGGCGGCGCAAGTTTTCGAGGGCGAGAGTGGCCATTCTCAATTGGCTGCGGTGGTCGATGCCCATGCAGGTCACTTCCCAGGCCGCGCTCTCGACGGGCGCGTCGAAATACACGGCGGCGCATCCGCTTTCGACGTTGCCGAAGAGCGCGAGGGCGCATTCCACTCCAAATTGCGCCCGCGCCCTTTCGGCCAACTCCCTCGCCGCCTGCTGAAGGTCAGCACCGGAATCGGCGAGGCTGGGTATGATCAGGCCCCCGGCGAATGCCTTTGCGCCGGCGCTTGTTAACCGTTGCGCGATCATGCCGCCGGTGACGGTCTCCGCGACGGCCAGCCGCCAGCCGCGCGCGCGAATGAGGTCGTCGACGACTTGCTCGAGGGTCGCATCATTCACGCCCATCACGAGCCCGGGCAGCCGCTCACGCACCTTCGCGTCGACGTCGTCGATGAGCGTCTCGGCCTCTTCGATCGTGTTAGCGCGGGCGGTGATGCGGATTCGGACGGCGTCGGGCGACGCAAGCACGCCCACGGTCGGATTTTGCTGGTCCCTTATGAAGTCGCCGATCGCGGTGTCGACGCGCGATTCGCCGATGCCGCAGACTTTGAGCACGCGGCTGTGGATGATACCGGTCAGCCCGAACCGTTTGCGCAGGTAGGGAATCACGCTGTCGGTGAGCATGGGTTTGAGCTCGCTTGGGACGCCGGGCATGCAGATGATGGTCCCGCGCGGATCCTCGACGACGAGACCAGGCGCGGTCCCGTTCGGGTTCGGTATGCCGATGGCGCCCCGCGGCGCGCACGCCTGCTTCTTGTTGTTCTCGGTCATGACGAAACGGAACCGATTGAAGCGATCCACAAGCCCCTCATAGAGGTCCTGCCGAAACTCGAGCGGCCGATCCAGGAGTTCCGCGATGCACTCCCGCGTGATGTCGTCTTCCGTGGGGCCAAGGCCGCCGGAAGTCAGGATGACATCGGAGCGATCGAGCGCGGCGTCGAAGGCCTGCCTGATCCGAACGGGATTGTCGCCCACTGTCGTTTTCTGGTAGAGGTTGATCCCGTTTTCCGCGAGGACCTGTCCCAGAAACGCCGCATTCGTGTCCACGATCTGTCCCAACAGCAGTTCCGTACCGATCATGATGATCTCGCACTGCATGACGACTCCTCCAGACAAAGACCTCTATATTCCCGTACCTCTTGAAGACGTGAGGCTAAGAGCGTGTACGGAAAGTGTCCGCACCTTTCCCATGGGAAGTCGCAACCTATCTGAAGGCGCCACCCATGTAGGTCCGGTTTGTAACCGGACCAGTTCAGTGGCGTCCCCAATATGTTGCGCATGACTTGGTCCGGTTACAAACCGGACCTACATGGGCTTCCCGTACACCCTCTAAGGCATCGCGCCCAAGAGGCTACTACAGCGCAAGTGTTCGATGCCAGCGATGAAGAGACATGCACGAACCCGGAATAAGAGGAAGACACCTGTTGTTCTGTTTCACGGAACTTAGAGGAGGGTTGTCTATCATGAAGAAAAGCAGGAGAACCATATGGTTGGCGGTCTCGGCCGCAATGATCCTGGCGGCCGTGGCGGGATGTCCGCTAATGAGTCCGCTGGATCAGGTTGGGTTGAGACCCGGTAACATGGGCTTCGTGAACCGAACGTTCGGTCCGGAACGCATGGTGTCTTTAACGGACGGCAACCTCGCGCTGGTTATGGCGGGAACCCCCCAACTGCGGTTGGATGTTCTGACGGGCTTCGTGAACGATTTCATTTCGGATTTCAACCCGAGCGCGCTTCTGAAATCCGATGTCACGTTCGTGGCGGCGGCGCCTGAACTGAATGCCACGTACGGCGAGTCCGAAAAGCATGACACCGTGACGATATATCAGGAACATCAGGGAGCGCTGGTTCTTGACGGGCTGATTTATGGCGAGTTCGTGCAAGGCCCAGGCAAAGCGGGTGGCGAACTGAGGCGCGTGCAGGGACGCCTGTTCAATCCCGATCTGTTGCCTGCGCCTCCGGAAGCTTCGGAGTTGAACTTGCGGCAGGTGCGGAGTTTCTTCGGAGACTACTTGACTGAGCACGGGATTTCCGGCGGAGAGACGGCGTTGTTGGTCGTACCGGTCATTCTCGGCGAGAAAGGCGTGAGCGGATTCCTGCTCACGTATACGACGCCGTTTTCCAGGGACGATCCGGAGCCTTATCAGGATCGGATCATGGCGGTTGTGGATCCGGCCACAGGGGCCGTTACCCTGGTGCAAAACATCCCCGCGTGCAGGGCGGGCGTTCCGATAGGAGGTTGACCATGAAGACAAGCATGAAAATCGGGATCTTGTTGCTTGTAGTGGCCGCCGTCGCCGGATGTCCGACGCAGCTTCCCATCCAAGCCGTCATTCTGTCGGACGACAACGGGTCGAACCTCGCGCCGATCACGCTTGCCGAGATCGACACGTGGGTAAACGCCGCGAACCTGACCTATGATGGCTCCAATTTCCATTTCACGTTCGATCATGCGGACGTGGCGTACGTGAAGGCCTCCTTCTTGAACGCCGTACCATACGTTCCGGCGGGATGGCAGCCAAACCCCGCGCTGGGCCTGTACTTCAACGAGCAACAATTGTACGACATAATCGCCAACGGGATCGGCGCGAAGTATCCCGACAAGATCGTCGTACTGTTCCGATTCAACGGCGGTGGCGGATGGAGTTGGGGCCCGCCGAGCCTTCGATACGTTTCGATGCCGTCTTACACGCACACGGGGATCGGCAAACCCCCGCCCGGCGGCCCGAACGACACGCTGCTCGCGCACGAGCTTGGGCACTATCTTGGACTTCCCCACACGTTCACGGGAGTCGCGTGCAATACGGCGACGCTCTCCAACACCGACGGAGACTACTACGGTCAAGATGGCGTAACGTCCCAGGATGACATCTTGGACACTAATCCAGACCCGAACGCGGACTGCGCGCCGACAACGGGCCTGAACTGTCCGGCCGTGACCGTCGTCGTCAACGGCTACACGTTCGATCCACCGTGGACGAACATCATGACCTATCATGACTGTTTGCCTGAGACGATTTCGCTGAACCAGCATCAGGTGATCAACTACACGCTTCAGAAACCAATGCGGGCGTCGATTCCGAAGTAGGGTTCCGGGCGGACAGCGAGGTAATGGACAAGGGATGGACAAGGGTGGACAAGGGGTTGCAACCCCTTGTCCATCGACCGCTTCACGAGTGCGAGGTCTTGTCCACTTGTTCATGGCGTCACGGCCTGTAGTATGCTCTTCGCGTGGAAAACTCATTTGATGCGGCACGTGAATCGAAGGGACCGGCGACGCCCGGCGGTGCGGAGAAGATCTGGCATGAAGATCGCGGGCTGCGCCTGAAACGGCGGGCTGTTGTCATGCTGGTGGCGGTGGCGATGCCGCTGGCGGTGTGGGTCTTGGCGCTATTTCCCGGCGCTGTCGAGAGCATTTACACGGATTGCATCGGCCAGTATGTGGGACGGGCGTTGGCGCGGGTCTCGAGTTTGGTCCCGTTCAGCCTTGCCGAGACGCTCATGGTTGTCATCGTTCTGTCGGGTGTGTGCGCCGGGACGCTGGCGATGTACCACGTGGCGCGAGGCCGGCGCCGATTCACGAATGCGATCTTGTGCGGGGTGCTCCGGTTGGGGGCGGTTGTCGGCGGCATGATCGTCATCTTCTATCTCGCCTGGGGATTCAATTATGCACGCGCGGATCTGGTGCGGCGAATGCATTGGCAGGCGTTTGCGGAGGAGGCTCTGGCGAAACCCGATGCGGATCGGCTGGCGCGGTTTTGCGAGGAACTTGTCGAGGCAGGCAACCGCGCATATGCGGATGCGTTCGGATGTAAGGATCTGGGCCAGCCGAGTACACCGCCGTTGACAACAAAAGAGGTTGACGCGGCGGTGGAACGCGCGTACGTCCGCGTGACCGAGCGGCTCCACTTGCACCCGATGTTTGCACTGTCGCGCGGAAGGGCGAAGCCCGTACTTCTCTCGCCGGTCATGAGCCGTCTCTTGATCATGGGTTTCTACAGTCCATGGACGGGCGAGGCGAACTACGACCGCGAGGTCCCCGCGTGCAGGCTGCCGGAGGTGATCGCGCACGAGAAAGCACACCAACGCGGCGTGACGAGCGAAGACGAAGCGAATTTCTTCGCGTTTCTTGCGTGCACGTCCAGCGACGACCCATACGTTCGTTACGCCGGGATCCTGACGGCGCAACGCCTGCTTCTTACCGAACTGGGGGAGTTGGACGTCGAGCGCGCCAAGGCTATCATTGCGAAACGGTTCAAAGGCGTGCAACGCGACGCCGATGCGGTGCGCGCGTTCATCGTCGCGCACTCCGGGATCGTAAGCGCTGCGGGACGGGCCGTGAACAACGCGTACCTCAAGGCGAACGGCGTCAAGGCGGGTGTGAAATCCTACCAACTGAGCGCGCGGCTCATCCTTGTTTACGCGGAGTTTAGCGGCGGCACGTGCGTTCCGCCGGACAGTTTGTCAAACCACGACAAACTGTGAGTTGCGCCTGTTCAGGTCAAACCATTAGAGTAAGCACGCGCCATTGCGGGAGGGCTGTCCATGAAATGGAGTTGCATGATTGCGTTTGCCTGCGCGGCGGGGATCGTGTTGGCTGCGTGCGGACCGGCTGCGGCGCCTACGGAAGCGAAAACGTCCGAAAGGGCGGCGGAGAAGCCGGCCGGAAAACCGAAGGTGATCGGCGCGGCGTTGCTGACGCAGACGCATGTATTCTATCAGGACATGGTTGCGGCCATGCAGGAAGAGGCCGCCATGCAGGGGTTGGCGTTGCACGTTCAGTACGCGGAGTTCGACAGCAGCAAGCAGAACAATCAGATCGAGACGTTTCTGTTGCAGGGGGTCGACGCGCTGGTGATCGCGCCGAACGATTCCGCCGGTATCGCGCCGGTCATCGCGGAGGCGCGCGCGAAGGGCGTGCCAGTGTTCACGGTGGACATCGCGGCGCACGGAGCCCGTATTACAGACCGAGATACGGGCGCGGACGTCGTCTCGCACATTGCGTCTGACAACGTGAAGGGGGGCGAGATCCTTGGCGATTACCTCGCAAGACTGCTGGGAGAGAAGGGAAGAGTTGCCATTATTGACCATCCCTCTGTGGCGTCGGTCCAAGAGCGTGTGGCGGGATTCGACAAGTCGCTCGCGAGATACCCGAACATGTCCGTCGTTCAGAGGATCCCAGGTGAAGGGCAGCGTGACAAGGCGTTTCGCGCGACGCAGGACCTGTTGCAGGCGAATCCGGATCTGAACGGGATATTCGGCATCAACGATGATTCGGCGTTGGGCGCCCTCGCGGCCGTCGAGGCGGCGGGCTTGCAGGACAAGATCGTCATCGTGGGCTATGACGGCACGCCGGAGGCGCGTGACGCGATCTTGAACGGCAAAGCCTTGAAGGCGGATACGGTGCAGTTCCCGAAGGAGATCGGACGGCAGGCGATACAGACGATTGCCGCCTGTTTCCGAGGCGAGTCCGTTCCAAAGGTAGTGCCCGTCCGCGTGGACATCATCGACCAAGCACGCCTGAAAGAGGAACAGAAGAAGTAGGAGGAGCGGGAGAGATGGGTGAGTTTGTACTTGAGATGCGGAACGTTACGAAGCGGTTCCCGGGCGTCCTGGCGCTGAACGACGTTCAGTTCAATCTTCGTCCCGGCGAGGTTCACTGCCTGGTCGGAGAGAACGGGGCCGGGAAATCGACCCTGATGAAGATACTGTCGGGGGCGCAACCGCTGGATTCGGGCGAGATCTCTCTTTCTGGCGAGCCCGTCGACATACATTCGCCGCACCACGCGCAGCAGCTCGGCATCAGCATGATCTACCAGGAGTTCAATCTCAGCCCGTACCTCAGCGTGGCGGAAAATATCTTCCTGGGCCGTGAACCGCGACTCGGCCGCACGCCGTTCATCAACTGGAAGAAGATGTACGCCGACGCGCGCGAGGTCCTTGGCCGTATGCGCGTCGACCTGGACGTGCGCAAACCCGTGAACGAGTGCAGCGTGGCACAGCAGCAGATTATCGAGATCGGCAAGGCCATCTCGTTCAACTCGAAGATCATCGTGATGGACGAGCCCTCGGCGACGCTGACCGATCACGAGTTGCGCGCGTTGTTCGATCTGATCCGGACGTTGCGCCGGCAGGGCATCGGCCTGATCTACATCTCGCACCGGCTCGAAGAGATCTTCGAGATCGGGGATCGCGTGACGGTCATGCGCGACGGCGAATACGTGGGCACGAACGCGGTGTGCGACGTGACGCGGGATGACATCATCCGCATGATGGTCGGCCGGGAACTGAAAGATGAGTTCCCGAAAGAGGTGTTCGAGCGCGGCGCCGAACGGCTACGCGTGGAAGGTTTGGCGCGCCAGGGCGCTTTCTCGAACGTCTCGTTCGGCATGCACACGGGCGAGATCGTCGGCCTTACGGGGCTGGTGGGCGCTGGACGTACCGAGGTAGCGCGGGCGATCTTCGGCGCGGACCGGCTTGACGGGGGACAGATCTTTCTGGACGGGAAACCCGTCACGGTTCGTTCTCCGCAGGACGCCATCAGGCAAGGCATCGGCCTGCTGACGGAAGACCGAAAGGGGCAGGGCCTGGTGCTAGGCATGACCGTACGCGAGAACACGACATTGGCCAATCTGAAATCCCTGGTGAAGCTCATTTTCGTCGACCGCGGCCGGGAACGCGCGGTCACGGAACGATTCGTCAAGGAACTGCAAATCAAGACCCCGTCCATCGAACAGGTCGTGCAGAACCTCAGCGGCGGAAACCAGCAGAAGGTGGTCCTCGCGAAATGGCTCTTCACGCAATCGAAGTTCCTGATCTTCGATGAGCCCACGCGCGGGATCGACGTCGGAGCGAAGGTCGAGATCTACAAGCTCATGAACGAACTCGTTCGGAAGGGGGTCTCGATCCTGATGATATCAAGCGAACTCCCCGAGGTCCTGGGCATGTGCGACCGGATCCTGGTGATGCACGAGGGGCGGCTCGCGGGGGAACTTGCGCGCGGCGAGGCCACTCAGGAACGCATCATGCGGCTTGCCACGGGAAGCAGGCTCGCGGGCGCGGCGTAGGTGGGTTTTGGCACAAGGGAGTGTGCATCTTGTCAACAGTTTGTCAACCCCCTACAAACTGTGCGGATCGCCGTGAAACGCAGCACGCCATACGCGAGTTCCTCAGAGATTACGGTTTGCTGTTGCTGGCGGTCGTGATCGAGTGCGTGATTTTCGAGGCCCTCGCGCGGCATCGGGACCGTCCCTCCTTCCTGTCGTACAGCAGTTTCGTCAACATCCTGAACCAATCCGCCGTGTATGGGGTGCTGTCGGTCGGGATGACCTTCGTTATCCTGACGGGCGGGATCGATCTGTCCGTCGGTTCGCTCATCGCGCTCGGCGGCGTTCTGTGCGGCTTGATTGTGCGGGCCGGGGCGGGCATGGAAGGAGGGGGGACGGCGTGGGCGTGGATTATCGTGGGCTGGATCGCGGCGCTGACGGCCGGCTTGGCCTCGGGGTGTATTGCGGGGGCGCTGGTCACGCGCGTCAAGGTGCCGCCGTTCATCGCCACGCTGGCCTTGATGAGTTCGTTGCGCGGCCTGGGCTATATCCTCGCGGGCGGGCAACCGATTGCCCCGCTGCCTGAAGCCTACACGTTCCTCGGACGTCATTGGATTGCGGGCCGGGCGCCGGTGGGTGTCGTCGTGATGCTGGGGACGTTCGCGCTGGGCGCGGTGTTGCTGAACACGACGCGGTTTGGCCGGCACGTCCGCGCCACGGGCGGCAACGAAGAAGCGGCGAGGCTCAGCGGGGTGAACGTCGGCCTCACGAAACTCGCGGTCTACTCCATGTGCGGTATGCTGGCAGTCCTGGGCGGTCTGATTGTGTCGTCCAAGCTCGGGTCCGGCGATCCCAAGGCGGGCTTCGGCGACGAACTCAACGTAATCGCCGCCGTCGTGGTTGGAGGCACAAGCCTCAGCGGCGGGCGCGGGACGATCGGCGGCACGTTCGTCGGCTTGATGGTGGTATCCGTGCTCAGCAGCGGCCTCAACTGGATAGGCGTCGAGAGTTTCGGACAGCAGGTCGTCCTCGGCATCGTGATTCTGGCCGCAGTGCTGCTGGACCGGTTCAAGGCCCGGTAAGAACGTACAGTAACCATTCACTCACAGTTGGATTGCCAAATGCGCACTTCATCGGTAGGTCCTTTTGGTCCTTCACGTCCTTTCGGTCCTTGCACCCACCCCCGTCCATATCCCTCCATGACTGAATGGTTACGAACGCACACGATCTTGCGATTGACATTGTTTGGCGGACCGGCTAGAATGGGTGCTAGTGGGCTGGGATAGCATCGGGTCGAGGGCGAAGTCGCCTTGCGCAGGGTTGAGGATTTCGGAGCAGGGGTTCTTTGTCACTGAGCGGCGGCTATGTCCATAAGCGGGAGAGTCCTGGCATGCAGACAGGATCTGAGCGGATTTCTCTTGGGGCTTCGCTTCTTATCGTAATGGTGGGCCTCGGTGTGGCGGGGTGTCCGCCCGCTTTACAGCCGCCAATTGCGGCCTTCAATGCAACGCCTACGTCGGGTGCGGCTCCCTTAACCGTCAATTTCACGAACCAATCGACGCCGGGCAGTTCCAGCATCATAAGCCGCGTGTGGATCTTCGGTGACGGCGGCACAAGCACAGAAACAAGCCCAAACCATACGTATACACAGGCGGGAAGTTATGATGTCAGCCTGACGGTCACCACGGCTGACGGAAGCGATACCGAGACCAAGAACGCGTACATCCAAGTTCTCCCTGCTGGCGAGGGCGAAGGAGAAGGAGAGGGCGAAGGAGAAGGAGAGGGCGAGGGCGAGGGTGAAGGTGAGGGCGAAGGTGAGGGCGAAGGAGAGGGCGAAGGTGAAGGCGAAGGCGAGGGCGAAGGCGAGGGTGAAGGAGAGGGCGAAGGTGAGGGCGAAGGTGAGGGAGAAGGTGAAGGCGAAGATCTGCGCAGTTTTGGCCTTGAGTGTTTCAACATCGGGGTGGACTTCGCGGCCATCGCCGTGGATTCCGTGTCCTTGATCGCTGAGGCCGTGTGGGAAGCCAGCGGTCAGAACGGGAACAAGACCACTCTTACAGGTACGCTGACACAGGCTGCGGCGGGTTCGGAGGTCTGGACGTACTCCGCCGTGCCCGCGGACAAAATGATACTGAAATTCTCGGGCGGTCCCACGTACGGGGTCGTGTTTTCCCTGTTCGATGGCTACCTCGAAGGCGCCGCGGAGGACTTCACGAATTCTCATCACGTAGTCTTTGACATCGTCGAGAGCGGGAAGACCGACTTGCGGATTGACAGCCAAAAGTTGTACACGAAGAGTTGGAACGCCAACTGGACTCGCAGCATCCAAGGGGATCACCTTTACGGAACCGAGACGTTCACGGTTGACATTCAGGTGACTGGGAGCGAGAAGGACTGCTATATCGAGGGCCCAGACAGCTTTTGTGAATACATCGATGAGTGCAGCGGCACGGCCGTTTCGCCCTCCACGTCGATTACGCTCGACGAGAAATCGGACACGACCGTCGCGCACGACTCGAGGATAGGGAAAGAGGTTCGCGAGTGGTTCCGATGGAACAATAATTCCGCAAGCCTGGGCGGCGAGAGTTACCGGTTTCAAGACGCCTACGTCCATTGGATTTCCGCTTCGATCGTGAACGATCCGAGTTGGATTAACGTGGTCATCGAGCCGGAGAAATGGGCGGCGCAAGGAGTCATGTTGCGGAACGGCGCGTTGTTCGGGCAGATCGAGTTCACTGAGCCGCCCGTGGCCGACACGCACGGTCCTGACCTGCAATTGCACCTGTTAACAGGTGAGAACATTTTCTTGCATACGCTCATTCAGTATCCGTAGTCAGTGCTATCTGTCAACTTCCGGGAAAGCGGCACGCTAAGACAAGGAGAGAATCACATGAGAAGGCAATTCTTAGGCGCGTGTGTAGTCCTGTTTGTATCATCATGGTCGTTGGTGGGATGTCCGCCCCCGCAACCGGTACCCCCCGATGCGCAGTTCACGGGGACGCCCACTTCGGGCACGGCCACGTTAACGGTCCAGTTCACGGACCAATCGACGCCGGGCAGCGCCAGCATCATAAGCCGGGTGTGGAGTTTCGGCGACGGCGGCACGAGCACGCAGCCAAACCCGAGCCATGCGTATGCACAGGCGGGAACCTTCACAGTGAGCCTGACGGTTACCACGGCTGACGGGACCGATACCGAGACGAAGGCGGGCTATGTAGTCGTCACTGCTTCCGTGGGACCCACGGCCGCGTTTTCGGCGGATCCCAGGAGCGGCTCGCCGCCGCTAACGGTGCAGTTCACGGATCAATCCTCTGCGGGCAGTTCGCCCATTATCAGTTGGGTGTGGAGTTTCGGAGACGGTACGACCAGCACCGAGCGTAATCCGTCGCACGCGTATGCTCAACCCGGGACCTATTCCGTAACGCTGACCGTCGTTACCGTCGTGGGAAGCGACTCAGAAGCGAAGGGGGGCTTCATAGTCGTGACGGCGGGAGGCGAGGGCGAAGGCGAGGGCGAAGGTGAAGGCGAAGGAGAAGGAGAAGGCGAGGGTGAAGGCGAAGGAGAAGGAGAAGGAGAAGGAGAAGGAGAAGGCGAGGGTGAAGGAGAAGGCGAGGGTGAAGGTGAGGGAGAGGGTGAAGGAGAGGGTGAAGGCGAGGGCGAAGGTGAAGGAGAGGGCGAAGGTGAAGGAGAGGGCGAGGGCGAAGGCGAAGGCGGGGTTGAATGGACGTACATGGTTTACATGGGTGCGGACAACAACCTGTGCTATGCGGGCGCCAGCGACATGGTGGAGATGGCGAAAGTCGGATCGACCGATAAAGTCAACATCGTAGTTCAAGCGGAGTTCAGCAAGAAATACTCGGGATGGCTTCAGGATTCGGCATACACGGGCGACACCCGCCGCATGCTGATGACGAAGAACGATGACCCGTTTGCGCAGTACCTGAGCACCGCGACCTCGATAGGCAGCGTGGACATGGGGTCGAAGGCAGTATTGAAGGATTTTGTCCGTTGGGCGGCCCAAACGTATCCGGCCAAGAAACTCGCGCTGGTTATCTGGGATCACGGCAGCGGCTGGAAACGCCGAGGCCTCTCCCGCGGCGCGGTTCAAGATGAGACCAGCGGGTCCTACATGAGCCTGCCGGACTTGGCGTCGGCGGTGGCTGAATCAGGCGTCCACTTGTCTCTTGTCAATTTCGACGCCTGCCTCATGGCCATGTATGAAGTGGCCTACGAGTTCAAGGGCCTTTGCGATTACATGGTGTTCTCAGAGGAGACCGAGCCCGGCGATGGCGACCCGTATGACACAATCTTGCAGGCGCTGACCGGGAATCCGACGATGCCGGCTGCCACGCTCTCAACGACGATCGTCGATAAGTATTACGATTCCTATAAGGACTCGACGCGAGAGAAAGTCACAAAATCGGCCGTGGACATGGCGCAGATCGATGCCTTGGACACGGCGGTTCGGGATCTCGCGGGCGTCATCGTGGCCGATGCGACGACCGCGCGGGGAGCGGTTAGCTACGCGCAGGAAAACGCCTTGCGCTTCGCCTTTCCGGAGAATTATGACTTGTCCGATTTCTGCACGAAGATGGCGCAGTTCGCGCAGGACGGCCCGCTCAAAACACAGGCGCAGCAAGTGGCCATGAAATCGGAAGCTTGCGTGATAGCGCACCGTCATAATACGGTGGATTTCGACGCGGAAAAAGGACTGGCGGTGTATTCGCCAAAACAAGACGCGGTTCCCGAGGCCGGCGGGGCGAGCGAATTCGAGCGTTACGCGCTTCTAAAGTGCAATCAGCCCAAGAGTCCCACGACGTGGCTTGCGGCCATTCAAGCGCTCGTGGGAGGCACGGCGTCCGAAACGCGGAAGGTCGGTGAGTTTGCGGTCTGGGTCGAGTGGGATACGGACGCCGATGTGGATCTGATAATCGTGGAACCCGGCCCGAGTGTCTATGCGCCCTACACCGGTCAGACGACGCCGAACGGTTTCTTCTCCGCTGATTCGACCGATTCGGGTGTTCCCGTCGAGTACTACGGCGCGGTCTCGTTGGTGGAAGCCGGCACGTATTACGTGTTGATCAACCTTTATTCAGGCGGCTTCTACGGCGGTGCGAACGTTACGGTTGCCTACATCGATCCGCCCAGCGGAATAAGTGACTGGATATTTCTAGGAACGATTCCCATGGACTTGAGCAATCCATATTCCGGCGATTTCTCCGAACTGTTGTCGTTTGACGAACTCAACTACTACTCGAATTGGTGGTACCCAGGATACATCGATCGCACGGACGGCGGAGGAGGAGGACGCCTTGAGCAAGGGTTCTCGATGCCGCATTTCCCACGCAAGAAGCTACTGCCGAGTTTTGCGTTCAAGGAACAGGAGTGACTCTGAAAGCTTGTGAAGGAATACAGCAGTAACGTCATTCCCGCGAAGGCGGGAATCCAGAACGCCTACGCCACATGGTAACTCTCGCACTGGATTCCCGCCTTCGCGGGAATGACGTCCACTCTGAGTCTTCAGGCCAGGGGCGCGCCTTCGGTCTCGTGGGAGAAGATGCGGATCCCCTTCCATTTTCCGCCGCGAAACCGCAGGTAGAGGATCCCGCTCAGTCCGATGATGTAGACGGTGGCGCCGATCCATGCGCCTACGGCGCCCCATCCTTCCACGAATGCGAGAAACATGGACAAGGGCAGGAAGAATAGGTATGCGCCTGCGAAGGTGATGATGGCGACGCGAAGCGTATCTCCAGCGCCTCGCAACGCGCCGAACACGACGATATTGATGGCGTCGAACCCCTGGAAAAACGCGGCGAGGATGAGCAGCGTATGGCCGAGGGCCACAACGCCGGGGTCCTGGGAGAAGAAAGCCCGTATGAGGCCCTTTCCGAAGAAGGCGAAGACGAGACCCGTGCAGAACATATAGACGATGGTCACCTTCATGGCGGTATAAGTTCGGGCGACGGCGGCGCTGAAGTTTCCGCGTCCGATGTATTGTCCGACAATGGCGCAGATGCCCTGGTTCACGCCGAGGGCGGGCATGAAGCACAAGTGCATGAACCCAATTGCCGCGTTGTGCGAGGCGAGGGCCACGTCGCCGAAGTGGCCCACGACGAAACTCGTGAAGATCGCCCAGTTGCCGACGTCCATTAGGATCGTGAGGCCTGAGAAGAACCCTATTCGGAACAACTCGCGGAGACGTCCGAAGTCGGGCATGAAAGCCCGGCGGGTGTTGAACCGGGCGTGGAACGGGCCGCTGATGAAGATCGCATGGAGGCAGAGGGCTTGAAACCACTGTGCGATGACGGTGGCGAGGGCGGAGCCTGCAATGCCCATCCGGGGGAAACCGAGATACCCGAAGACGAGCACGATATTTAGGACGAGGTTGATCAGGTTTGCGGCGATGGCCACGTACATGGGTATGCCGGGGCGGCCCACGGACTGGAAGAACGATGCCAGCGCCGTCATCCACGCAACGGCGGCGTAGCCTGCAAGCCAGATGCGGAAGAATGTCGCCTCGAACCGGGTGACATCGGGGCTGTGTCCCATCGATTGAAAAAGCGGCCCGGACAGGGGCCATAGGGCGAACGCAAGGACCCCGGCCAGCAATGAAAGATGGATGCCCTGCCACGTGTAACGGGCGCATTGCTCCATCTCGCCGCGGCCATAGCATTGGGAAACGAACGTGCTGACGCAACCGATGATCCCAAAGACAAAGCAGGCCATCACATAGGACCACACACCCGCGGAACCCATCGCGGCCAACGCCTCGGTGCCAAGACGGGACACGACCATCTGATCGACGAAACGCATGATCGTGTAAGACAGTGAGCCGAGGATGATGGGTCCGGACATGGCCATGACTTCGCGCAATCCGGTCCAGCGGCTCTCTATTTCGACTGTATGTTGCATGCGTCAAGATCTCATAAGCATCCGATATCCCCGGAGTATGCGCACCGGCATTGCCCCCTCGACGTGGGTTGTCCCACGTATGCGGTACCCGCGGTAAAGACCCAGGGGATAACGATATGTCGCGTAACGCCTGCGTGTCAACCGGGATCTTGTTGAATGCATGGCTGGCGAAGCCCATCATCATATACTCGCGCGCGTGCGGGTGGAAATCGGACGGATCGGACGGATCTGACGGATCGGACCATGTTCCCGCCGGCGCGCATGCGGGCGGAAAGACGTGAAGTCAAGGAGGGCGTGCAAGAGCGCCCCGGAAGGACGATGGCGAAACACCATATACCGAAGAAGCTTGGGCGATATAAGATCGTCCGTGAGATTGGCCGGGGCGCGATGGGGGTCGTGTATGAAGGTCTCGACCCGATCATTGGCCGCCGGGTGGCCATCAAAGCGGCGCGGCGGGACCTGCTCGAGGGCGAGGAGCGCGCCGACGAGATGATGGAGCGTTTCATCCGCGAGGCGCACGCGGCGGGCCAGCTCAATCACTCGGGCATCATCACGATCTACGACGCCGATCAGGTGGATGACATCGCGTTCATCGCCATGGAGTTCATGGCGGGAGGCAGTCTCAGGGATCGGCTGCGCGACAGGGGCCGGCTCGAGCCCAAGGAGGCCGTCAAGATCGCCGTCGCCATCTGCGGCGCCCTGGCGGCGGCCCACGACCAGGGCGTCGTCCATCGCGACATTAAGCCGGCGAACATCCTGATGCACACCGATGGCGGCATCAAGGTAGCCGACTTCGGGATCGCGCGAGTGAGCGACTCGACACTGACGCAGGACGGTGCGATCGTCGGCACGCCCTATTGCATGAGTCCGGAACAGGTGATGGGACAGAAGGTGGACGGGCGGTCGGACCTGTTTTCGGTCGGAGTCATTCTTTACGAAATGCTGACGGGTCAGCGCCCGTTCACGGGCGACGTGTTCGGCGCAATCCTGCACAAGATCGTGAACGAGGACCCCGCTCCTCCCCATGATGTGAACGCCGGCCTCAATGAAAACCTGTCGCGCGTCGTGATGAAATCGCTCAGCAAGGAGCCGGAGAAGCGCTATCAGGATGGCCGCATGATGGCAGCGGCTTTGCGGGAGAGCCTCAAGGAGAAACCGAATCCCGCCGCGTTGGCGCTCGATGCGGAGAACGGCGTGAAGCCCAAGCCGCCTCAGCATGATGTCTCGACGGTGCTTTCCATGCTGTCGCCTGAGCAACGCGCAGCGGCGCCGTTTGGCGGGCCGCTGCCGGAAGCGCCAGGCGGCACAAGTTCGTTCAGGCCCGGGGTGTCGCGTCTCGTAAAGCGCGAGACTCTTCTTCCGGCGATATTGACCACAATGATCTTGTTAGCTATCGGCGTGGTGGTCGCGATGGTCGTGCTGGGCCGGCAGAATCCTGCTCCCCCGCCAATGGCCGCCGCCGACTTGCCTGTCCCCAAGGAAAATCCGAAACCGCCAGTACCGCAGAAAGAAGAACCGAAGAAAGAGACGAGGGCAGTTCGGGAGAAGCCCAAGGAAGACCCGCCGCAGGCGGCACAACCTCCGAAAGTAAAACCGGCCGTTAAAGGTGAAGCCGGGAAATCCGAGGAGAAGCCCGTCAAGCCTGAAACAACGGTGAACAAGGAGAATACGCCGCAGCAACCGCCTCCGCCCGATAGCCCGCCCGTTCCCACTGAGACGACTCCCGCCTCGCCACCCGCGGACTCACAAACGTCTGCACCGACCACGCAGCCTCCCTCGACACCTGAACCGCCTCCCACACCGCCCGTCGCGCCGCCTCCGGCCCCGACGCAGGACCCCGCGCCGCCCTCGGAGGAGAACGCGAATAAGACTTTGACGGAACTTCAACCGGCGATGCCTCCGCAATTGCCCGCGGAGCAGGCGCAGAGCGCGCTGGCGGAACTGCCGTCGGTTGGTCAACTGACAGTGAACTTGTGGTTTGCGGACACCCAGGAGAGTTGGGACGCCGCCAGCAACGCGCAGTTGGATACGGGCGAACGGTACGCCCATTGCGATACGAACGGTACGGTCACCGCGATCGTGCGCGACGCTACGGCCCCGGTGCAGCCGGTCATCGACACGCAGGTGATCATCAGCGCGAGCACGATCTCGATCAAGACGCCCTGCCCGCAGATCCGCGTTACCTACGAGCGTGAAGGCTACTTGCCCGTTGAACGGCAGTACTCCGCGAACTCGCCGAATCAGGCCGTTGCCGACGATATCGTCATGAAGAGTCTCACACTGAAGTAGCGCCTTGATTCACGCCGGGCCGGAAACACCTCAGAACATCCCGTCTTTCTTTGTGCTCTTTGCGTTCTCTGTGGTTGAAATACCGGCGTATCAATTACTGAAGACGTAAGGCAGACCCCAGCCATGGGAGATCGGATTGACCACAAAGATCGCAAAGAACTCAAAGAAGGCATAGATAGAAAATAACAACGTCCGAAAATGCGATTGCGGTCTTCCATACACGAGAGCCTGCCTTCTCTTGTTATCAGTTGTTCCTTTGTGTCTCCGTGTCTCCGTGTGAGAACAAGTGGCGCTCACAAGTGACGCTCACACAGAGCCACGGAGACACAGAGGAACAGCAAGGTGCGACTGGGAACTGGCATGGGCGGACGCCCTGTGAAAGTAGAAGCGGTATCCAGCGCGCCACGCCGCCCGCCATCGAACCCCTCTATATATTAGCCCAGGACGTTCCGCTGCTCGGGTGTTGGATCTGCGAGCTTACGGCATGCGAAACAAGGGGTTGCAGGGAACGTTTGATGGGACAAAACGGGACAAATGGGACAAACAGCGGCCGGTCGTTGGCCCGAGGAAACAACGCTCCTCGGGTTTCGGGTTTGGGGGCTCGGGTTTCGGGGTTACGGGCTTCAGAAAGGGTACAACTTTGCGAAACGAGGGGTGTTTAGTCGACAATTGTTGGATAAAATCATATTAAACGAACTATTAATCATTGGCTGTACCTGTCTCTACGCACGTTCCCGCCGAAGCTGTACTCAACCCGATATAAACTCGCTTGCGCGAGGCAGTGCTTCAAGAACGGCAATACTCACAGAAAAGCCTCCGTCTTCAGGCGCGGGTGATGCGCACACGCTCAACAGGCCAACTTTCTGATCGTTGCTGGCCTCAGCATCCGCGTAAAGAAAGAAGTGCAGCCAACGACGGCCATCGGAAGATGACCGCCCGCGCAGCATTTCGTATGATCGAATCCGACACGGAAACGAGAAGGTAAGATTCTCAAGGTGAGGCACAATGGCCGTAATCGCCATGCCCCAACTCTTGTCTTCTACCAGCGAACCAGCCTGAAAAAGTGGAAGTTCTTTAAGGTTGTGGGTGATTCCGCCGCGTATTTGAGGTTTGGGCTTTGGTGCCATGCGGAAGCCGTCGCTTGCATGCACGTTACCGAAGAGCAAACCGATGTCGAAACCGCGAGCGCATCCTGGACAATCGAAATAGGCTGGCGCGAAGCCGCAATTAGCGCAGACCGACAAAGGATCCCACGAGTTCGTTTCGGCGTTGCAGCATGGGCATCGCCAATAGGCATTCCCAATGACGATTGCCTTTCCGCACAAAGGACAGGGCGCGGTTAGTGGTGTCGAGTCACTCATCTTGCAGAAAACCCCATATATCACTTGTCATGAATCTTTCCCTTCATCTGCGCGGACGGTCCCAGGGAATCCCCAGGTACCGTTTCAGGAAACCATCACTTTCTCCAATTCGCTGCCACCGCGCGTCACGTCCTCATCAGTAATCAGCGCACCTTTACGAGGGTTCTTCCTACTAGCTTGTAGATCCCATACGATTGCTCGTGCTTGCATTGTAGACATTTAAGAATGACGTGTCTTTTACTACCTCCTCATGCAGTATTCTTGAACCGGACGCGTTACGCGCACGAGTCTTCCGCACATAGGTGGAAGGCGAAAGCGTAAAGGGAAAAATGGTACGCATCATAAGGTCCGCGCCAACCGCACACCAATGATGCTAAGTCTGCCGTCCGGCGCGTAGCTGGAGCGACTCGCGGCACGGCAATCGTCCGCATCGTCGCTTTGCCACGCACCACCACGCTGCACACGGTTCTTGGCGCGAGGGGATTCCCAGGCGCTGCCATCTGTTGGAGCCCCACTGTAATTGTCGTGATCCCAGTCCTGGCACCACTCGTATACGTTCCCATGCATGTCGTAAAGTCCCCAGGCATTCGGCTTCTTCTCGCCCACCGGGTGTATCCAATCGTCGCTATTCTTTTTGATCCAGGCGTAGTCCACCAGCAGCGACTCGTTGTCGCCGAAACAGTATGCCGCCGTGCTCCCTGCCCGGCAGGCATATTCCCATTCCGCCTCCGAGGGTAGCCGGAAGGCACCCTGGCCCAACGCATTCAACTTACGGATAAACTCCTGGCAGTCATCCCAAGAGACCCGCTCAACCGGCAAGTTATCCCCCTTGAAATGGCTAGGCGCGCTCCCCATCACCGCCCACCATTGCGCTTGCGTCACCGTGTACTTTCCCAGGCAGAAATCTTTCATAATCATCACCCGATGCTGCGGTTGCTCAGCCTTCCACCCGGAAGCACTTCCCATCTGGAAAAACCCCGAAGGAACACGGATAAAGTCTATTGTCACGTTGCCCGGAAGGGTAATGGGGGGAAGCCGCCCCAGTGCTTCCTTCATGTGCGCCTCAGCGTTACGTACGCGGATCTCGGCCTCTTTCGTCTGACTCACAAGGGCATCATAGGGCGCATTGTCGGAACCACGGCCTAGAATCGATGCCAGGAATCCTCCCCAAACGGGTTTCGCCTTCTTGCATTGTCGCCGCAGGTCTTCGTATGCGTGTTTCGCGGAATCGTATTCGGCTTTTGATGTCTTGCTCTTCGATTCTCCTTCCTCTCGTTTCCGACTCTCTTCCTCGACACCCAAACTCACTGGTTTGGCCGATACTGTCGGCGACGGCAGCGTCCCACCAAGTTCAATACCAATAGTCCCGACAAGAAACCTCTTCATGATTGGCTCCATTGTTCCATATTCATCGGAACCAGATAAGCTCGCAAGCGTCTCATAGTCAATCGAGAGTAGCCAACCATGAGCGAAGGAATGATGCGGCCAAGCATACTTCAATGAGTAGATGATCATCAGACGCGGCTGCTGGCAACCGGAAAAGTCAAGAGTCTCGTTTCCGGTCAGATGACGCATGAACGCGGCGGCCTCATCATTGTCAACAGGTGGAACGTTTATGGGTTCTACTTCCTTCAATTGCATCCGCATATATAGTCTCTCCAAGGCACTGTCGCTGCATGTCAGCAACGAATGAACTTGTGCAAGGCCATGTCTATTTGTCGTATACCTTTCCCATCATCTGCGAGGGCATTCCAAGCGCATTCACGGACCAGATGGTCCCGTCGCCATAGATTCTGGCCACCATCTTTTTGGGAAGGCCCAGATTGTCCACTTCCCACACACTGCCATCATCCTGAATGCGGGCTTTGAACTGGTTTGGAAACCCGAGGGCGTCGGTCGACCAGACATCTTTCGGCATTGATCGTCTCCTCAGTAACTGCGCGTCACCTGACCGACGCATTTGCTGGGAGCGGGCCGGTCAGGATGGAATCCCTGGTCATTATGGAGATTGCAGCTTGCCTTGTTGTGGTCCGTGGACCATACTTTGCAGTGGCTGCAATCCGCGCACCTGTCGCCGGACTTTATCGTAGCCATAATAATCTCCTCATCGCGATCTCTTGCGATCTTGTCATAGAACCACCGCCGCCGTGTTACCGGGGACGCTAATCCCGGGCCTGTTGATGGCGATCATGGGCATCCTGCAATTCAGGTAGGCCATGCCTGGACCTTGCATGATCGCTTTCTCTGCGTATCTTCGCGTACTCTGCGACTCTGCGTTGAAATCCCTTCCAACGCAGAGGCGCTGAGAACGCGGAGGCTCGCAGAGATGCTTCGATTCACCTATGCAGCGTGATTGCGATTAAATTGCCCGCCACGTCCCCCGTGGATGCGTCGACAATACTGATCCGCAAGAGGAAGCGCAAGCCTTGCCTATTGGAATATAGGGAGAATACTCCGAAATCTTTGGTATGTCAAGATCACAGAGACTGGAGGATGTTGGCTGGAGGTGCGCGGCCTTCTCGTGAAGGCCCGTTTCTGTTATTCTTATGGCCGTGGATATGAATCGCGCCGGACTTGCCTCCAGTATGTCGCTTTCGCCGAAAGTGACGGTCAGGGGTGAGGCGCTGCCGCTTCCGGCGGAAGCGGCATACTGCGGCGCGTTCTTCAGAAGCGGTCTCGTTGTTGGAGCAGCACGATCACGAATCTCATAAGCGAACACGTAGTAATGCGAACTGCCGTGTGCTTTCTCGCGCTTGGCATGTTCTCAATGCCCCGCGCTTGGAGCAAGGACGCGGATGGTCCATTCGACAAGATAGCTATCGAGCGGTCTCCTTCGACTGTCGTATGGGGCGCGCCGCTGGAGGGCGGTCCGATCCGCGCGCTGTTCATCGCGCCGCGTTTTACGCTGCGTGACGCGGGCGAATTGGCGCTGCGATTGGATCTCAAGTACAAGACAGCGCCTGTATGGGATGCGCACCACCTCGGGGACGCGAAGGGACGCCTCCCCGGGTCCTCTCCGGAGGAAGCCGCCGCCCGGCTGCGGAGATATTTGGCTGAACCGTGCGATCTCGTGGTGCTCGGAAACGTCGATCTATCCATCTTGCCCGAGGACGTTCTCGACGCGATTGCCGCCAAGGTCAAAGCGGGCTCAGGCCTACTCCTTGTACACTGCCGGGAGAACGTCCCGGCCCGGTTTCAGGAGTTCTTGAGTGGGTTAACGCCTGCGGAAGGCGCGGAGGATATCACGCGCGGGATCGGCGAATCGATGACGCCGGAATGGCCCGCGAGTCTTGGTTTCGTGAAGGCGTCGAAATGCGAACAACAGTTTGTCAACAGTTTGTCTCCGTTCGACAAACTGTGGCCACGACAAACTGTGGGGCGCGTTGTAGAGTTGAATTACGCGGGCGGGCGCCCGTATTCGCATTTTCTGCTGCCGGCCCTTAGCGATCCCCTGAAGGCGCGGCCGGAATACTTCGATACGTATCTTTCACTCGTGGCCAGGGCGGCGCGATGGGCCGCCGGCCGCGCGCCGTCCAATTGGATCGCGGAAGTGCTTCCAGCGGATGTTTCGGGGCCGGCGGAGTCGGAGATCCCGCCTGGGCTGCCGCGCGAGTACATCCAGGAGATGCGCGACGCGATGCTCGAGCCGCTCTACCATTCGTACCAGATCCGTCTTAACCAGCCCGCCGACCGCGCGTATGACGTCCGGGCGCAGGTGCGCGAGCCGAACCGGGGATTGAGCCGCACCTACACGGGACTGCCCAGGCTGGACAAAGGCGCGGCGAGGTACATGGTCGATCTCCCGATCGGTCCCGGCAAGTATTTCCTGGACCTTTGGCTGCTGCACAAGAAGAAGGTCGTTGAATGGCATACGGAGCCCATTACCGTGACGGGCTGGCCGGAGATCTCCGACGTCGCATGGTCGAAGGGACATCTGCTGCCGAATGATACGGTCACGGTCTCATTGACCGTTCGTCCGGACTTCCACCGCCCGCGCGCATGTTGCGTTTACGCGAGGGCCACGGACGCCTTGGGACGTCTCGTCGCCGAAGCGCGCGAGCCCGTGAGCGCCGATGGAGGTTCCGTGCGCGCGACGCTGAACTTCGCGGACCTGATCTCGAACCTTGTCAAGGCTGAGGTGTTCGTGACCGACGCGCCGGGACCACAATTCACTCGTTGGGATCTCGACCGCGCGGCCTACAGCCACCTCTATCTTCCCGTACGGGCGCCGCGGAGACCCGGCGAATTCAGCTTTGCGATCGAAAGCAGCGCCTCCGAGGAGTACAACGTCCGCGCGCTCACACGAACGCTCGCGGGGTTAGGGGTGGATTCCGCCGTCATCGACGGACGGGAGGATACTCTCACGGGGCGGCGATTCTACCTCGCCGAGATGAACTTGCGCTCGATTCCCGAGTTGACGCGTTACGTCCCTGAAGCGTCAAGCGGCAACAAGGCGCAATTCCCCTGCATTACGGATGCGTCATTTCGCAAGGGCGAAGATAAGAAGCTCAAGGAGAACACGGCGACCTTCTGGGCCGTCGGCACGTCGGTCTATCTGCTTGGAAACGGCAACCGTTTGGCGGCGCCGGGCGAGGACGTGGATCTTGCGGCGTGCTATCTCGATGGCTTCCGTCAACGCATGACGGAACAATACGGTTTCCCGGATACGCTCAATCGGGCGTGGGGCAGTCAGTTCGGCGCGTGGGAGACGGTGGAGCCTTCTACTCGTGAGGATGCCGCGAAGGCGGGCCGATATGCGCGATGGCTCGATTTTCGCCGGTATCTCGACGGTGAGTTCAGCGAGGCGCACGTGAAAGGCCGCATGGCGGTTCGTGCGACGGACGCCGACGCACGGGCGGGTTTTCGCGCAGCCGGAGGATCCGACGCGTGCCTGGGATACGACTGGTGGCTTCTCGCGTCGCAAGTCGATGCGCTGGCGATCGAGGCTGGCCCCGTCGAAGTCGAGATGGCGCGCTCGTACCGGCCTGCGAATGCCTACTCGGCGCTCTGTCTTGACTCGGATTCGCTCTCCGGTGCGAAGGAACGTTGCCGCTGGTTGCCGTGGTACGCGGCCCTACAAGGCATGCAGGCTGTGTGGTGCACGGCGCCTTTCGGGGGCGCGGATTCCGGGAACGCGGCGGTCGCCCTTACGCCCGACGGACACCCATCGTCCTCATTTATCGAAGTGGTCAATGCGGTATCGGAACTGAAGTCGGGACTCGGGACCCTCCTTGCGACGGCGACGCGAAGGCCGCCGGGCATCGCCATCTACGGAAGCCAGGCGAGTCTTTATCTCAACCAAATCGATCCCGCGGGCTGCGACTCGCGCCAAGCTGAGGCAGCCTTCGGCAAGTTGCTGGAACACCTCGCGCTCCAATACGATTTCGTTTCCTACGCGCAGGCGAAGCAAGGCAAGCTCCTCGAGTATGCGCTCGTGATACTGCCAATGGCCAGGGCGTTGAGCGACGAAGAGGTCGCGGCCATTCGCGCGTTCAATGCGAAAGGCGGTCGCGTGATTGCGGATGTTGCGCCGGGCGAATTCGACGAGCATGGCGCCCGGCGCGGCGCATTTCCGTTGGACGATATGTTCGGCGTGCGCCACAAGGAGGCCTCCCGGCTTGGAGCGCCGTGCGATGCCTCGATACGCCTGGGAGAAGGTGAAGCGCAAGTCTCGGAAACCCTTTCCGCGATCTCTCCTGATGCGGCGGTCGAATGCGAAAAGGCTCACGCCGCCGGCGCTGCACAAGGCCCGCCGGTATGGTGTCTGCAAGGCGCTGACAAGAATTTCACGGCGATGCTCAATCATCCGCTTCCGTCCTATGCTGAAGGCCGGGACGAGGAAATGGAGGCGGGGCTTACGCGCCTGTTCGCCGCGCTCCTGGAAGTGGCCGGCATCGCGGGCGTGACGCAGGTTACGCCCGAACAGGGCCGCACGTTCCGCGGCGAGTGCGTGGCGTTGCGGTACGGGGAGGCTGACATCGTTGCGCTGCTCGCCGAACCGGATTCGTCCCACGGACCCTTGAAGGCGACAATCGATTTGGGCGCCGATTGGTGGTCTTACAATATGCGCGAGGGCAAGCCCCTGGGACGAAGCAAGAAATTCGAGGCGAAAGTTGCGCCGGGAGACGCCCTGCTGCTAAGCATCTTGCCATACGCGGTGGATAAACTGTATCTTGCGACCGCCGACGACGTGCTGGCAGGCCGGCGGCTCCCGGTCAAGATTGCCGTCAAGACGAACGGGCCCACGCCGGGGACGCATCCCGTTCATCTGACGCGGCACGGCCGGCGTGCAGGCGCGCCGCCCTCAACGCCGACCGC
>CAZPMT010000051.1:0-34553 GCA_964587655.1 uncultured Nitrospiraceae bacterium | reverse complement strand
AATGTGGAAGCGGCATCCTTGCCGCTTTGTTTCGGTTGTGAAAACGCGACGAGGACGTCGCGTCCACGTGGAAGCGGCAGAGAAGCCATTGCATCTTCTTTGCGCTCTGCTTGAGTATCCGATGAGCCCCATGTCTATCTCCGTAGACGACATAGGGATGCGTATTTCCAGGATCTGTCCGCGGAGCACTTTTTCCGCCGCTATTATGACGCATGCGGACGAGGGGATTCGACGTGCTCGGCGTTGGATTGTGCTCTTGTCCTCCTCATACCCCGCTGAGATACAAAATCCCAGGGTGTAACCATTTCGCCGAAGGCGTACAAAGATAACTAATGTATGGAAGAGTTGGGTGACTCTCCAGGCGAGACAAACTACGATGAAACCGCCACCCGCAAAGGTTGGTCAATGTTCTAGGAAGAGGATGCCTGACAAAAGGGGATGGAATGAAGTCACGAAAAGCGATCAAGACACTGGTTATAGCGGCGGTGGTCATCGCGGCCGTTGCGGCGGGCGTGCGCTGGTGGATGAATAGCGCGACCGCTTCCGATGAGGCCGCGGCGCCGGAGTCCACGGCCTCCGTGACGCGCGGCCCGTTACGGGAAACGGTTGGGTGCCCCGGGCGGGTGGTGTCGAATCTGGACGTGGAGATCAAGTGCCGGGCGAGCGGCCAGGTCACCAAGCTGCCCTTTGACATCAGCGACGCAGTAAAGGAAGGCGACTTAGTCCTTGAACTGGATCCGGTGGACCAGCAACGGATGGTTCAACAGTCCGAGGCGGCCCTTTCTGCGTCGAAAGCGCGGCTCGCGCAGGCCGTGGCGACGCTGGCCGTGGCGCAGGCAGACCTCGAGGCCGCGAAACAGAGGACAGCGGCGACGGTCCAGGGGGCCGAGGCCCGCGCCATCGATGCCGACTCGAAAGCCAAACGTGAAAAACAGTTGCTCGAAAAGAAGTATTCCAGCACCGAGCTGGTGGAAACGGCGCAAACAACCGCCGTACAAGCCGAGCAGAATCTGAAGACGGCACAGTCGGAAGTCTCGTCGCTCAAAGCGCAGGAATTGGACCTTGAGACCAAACGGCAGGCCATCAATCTGTGCAAGGCCGAGGTCGATTCGGATACGATCGCGTTGGGCCTTGCGCAACGTCAGCTTGGCTACACGAGCGTTTACTCCCCCATTACGGGGTTTGTCGCGATGCGTACCGTCCAGATCGGCCAGATCATCTCATCGGGAATCAGCAACGTTGGCGGCGGCACGACGGTCTTGACGATCTCGGACTTGTCCCACATCTTCATTCTGGGATCCGTGGACGAGAGCAACATTGGTTCCGTCGAGCTGGGCCAGCCGGCGGAAATCACGGCGGACGCGTTTCCCCGGAAGCGTTTTACGGGCACGGTAAACCGGATTGCCACGAAGGGACTCAACCTTCAGGGCGTTGTAACGTTCGAAGTCCGGATCGAGGTCCTCGATGAGAACAAGACACTTCTCAAGCCGGAGATGACGGGCAATATCACGATCGTGATCGCGGACAAATCGGACGTGCTGTTGGTCCCGGTCACCGCGATATCGCGGAACAAGGGAGATACGGTCGTCACTCTCAAGAATGCGGATGGGACGGTCGAGGAAGACCACGGCGTCGAGACCGGAATTACGGATGGAGTGAACACGGAAGTCACCGGGGGCCTCAATGAGGGTGACATGGTCGTCGTGCGGAGGCCGGAGGACGAGAGCCGCTGGGCCACCGGCGATCCTCGCCAGGCCGCGCGCCAGCGAATGATGATGATGCGCACGATGGGTGGCGCCGGCGGAGGAGGCCGCATCCGTTGATCGATCTGGAATCCGTATGCAAGACCTACCTTCTGGGCGGGGTTACCGTCACGGCGCTTGATAACGTGAGCATGACGATCGGGCAAGGCGAAATGGCAGCCATTATGGGGCCGTCGGGCAGCGGCAAGTCCACCCTGATGCACATCGTGGGCTGTCTTGATACGCCCGATTCGGGCGTATACCGCCTTGCGGGAGAGAATGTGGCGGGCCTTTCGAGAGATCGCCTGGCCGAGATCCGCAACATGCACATCGGTTTCGTGTTTCAAACCTTCAACCTCCTCCCGCGTCTGACCGCGCTCGAAAACGTCGAGTTGCCGTTGCTCTACGCGAGGCGGCACGACGCCCGGGAAATGGCTGAAGAGGCTTTGAAAACCGTCGGATTGACGGATCGCATGAGCCACGAACCCAACCAGCTCTCCGGAGGCCAGCGGCAGCGCGTAGCGATCGCGCGCGCCATTGTGACGAACCCGTCCATGATCCTGGCGGATGAGCCGACCGGAAACTTGGATTCAAGGACCGGTCATGAGATCATGAGCCTGTTTGTGGCGCTCCACGAACAGGGCCGCACGATTATCATCGTGACCCACGAAGCGGATATTGCGCAGCAGTGCCGGCGAACCGTTCGGATTTTCGACGGCCGCATTGCCGAGGATTGAAGGGGCTTTGACGTGTATTTCGTGGTTCTGTTAAAAGTGGCTATATACAGCCTTGTCGCGAACAAGCTGCGGTCGTTTCTTGCCGTGCTGGGAATCATCATTGGTGTCGGCGCCGTAATCGCCATGCTCGCCATCGGCGCGGGCGCGAAGGCCCAGGTGCTGAGCAGCATTTCCGCCATGGGCACGAACCTCCTTGTAGTGCGGCCGGGGCAGCACGGTCCGGGCGGCGTGATGACGGGCACCCAGCAGAACCTGACGGTCGAGGACGCGCAAGCCATTCTTGCGGAAGTGCCCGGGGTGCAGCGTGTCGCACCGGTTGTGCATGGCAAGGGACAAGTGAAGTACTTCGAGAACAACTCGGGGATGGCGGTGATCGGCGCCTCCGTTACCTATCTTCCGATACGCAACTTCGAGGTGGAAAAAGGACGTCCCTTCACCGATGACGATGAAGACCGGATGGCCCACGTAATCATCTTGGGGCCGGTGGCCGTCTCGAATCTAATGGGCAACGACGATCCCATCGGCACGACGGTCAAAGTCAACGGCATCAGCTTCCAGGTTATCGGCGTCACGAAGGCAAAAGGCGATCAGGGATGGTTTAATCCGGATGACGCCGCAATTGTGCCTTACACGACCGCGATGAAACAGCTATACGGTTTGGAGTACCTGCGCGAGATCGACATCCAGTGCACGTCCCAGGACGACCTGAACGCGGTCCAGGACGGCGTGACCGAGTTGCTGCGCCGCCGCCATCGAACGCAACCCGATGCATCCAACGATTTCGAGATCCGCAATCAGGCGGACATTCTGAATACCGCCTCGACCGTTACGCGGACCTTTACGGTTCTCCTCGGGGCCATTGCAGGCATTTCCCTGTTTGTCGGGGGCATCGGCATCATGAACATCATGCTCGTGACGGTCACTGAACGGACCCGCGAGATTGGCATTCGGAAAGCCATCGGCGCGAAAGACCGCGACATCCTGCGCCAGTTTCTGTTCGAGGCGATCCTGATGAGCGGGCTTGGAGGGATCATTGGCGTGGCTGCCGGCATCGGCGCCGCGCAGATCATCGCCAAGATGACGACCTTCACCACCGTATTGCAAATTCAGAGCATTACGATGGCGATGGTGTTCGCCGCGTCCGTGGGCGTGTTCTTTGGTTACTATCCCGCGTGGCGCGCGGCGAAGTTAAACCCGATCGACGCATTGCGCTATGAATAGCCAGGAGAAAACGTGACGATGAGATCGCTGGTGGTGTGGCTGGGTCTGATAGTGGTCGCCTGCGCGATGGCGGGATGCGCCAGGCTCGAATTCTCGCAGTCTCCCGTGATACCCGAGGTGAAAGTCCAATCCAAGACGGACTCGGTCGAGCATGCGTCGCCGCCGCCTCTGGCGAGTGACAAGCGGAGCGACGAGACGCCCCCTGCACCCGCGCAGGTTGAACCAGCGGGCGGTGCGCTCAATCTGACCGTGGAAGGCGCCATTGTGATGGCGCTCGAACACAACCAGGCCCTTGTCGTTCAAGAGATCGCCCCCGCCGTGAAGCAGACGTTCGTATCCGCGCAACGCTCGGCGTTCGACCCTGTCCTCGTGGGCGGTTACACGAGAACAGAGGATCGCGTGACCAGAGATCTGCTTATCCAGACCCAACTCAGCGGCATAATAAGCGGATCCGGTAGCTCAACGCTCCCGGGGATTCCGGTTCCGTCGCAAGTCGGCAGCAAGACGAAAACCGACGCGGGAAGCGTCGGCGTTACGGAGCATCTCCCGACGGGCGCCGACGTGAGCCTGACCTTCGGTCCAAGCCGGACAACCACTCGGAATTGGAATACCGATCCTAGTTCTAATTCCGCGTCCGACACGGACGCTAACGCTTCGGGCCTCCAGTTCTCCGTGACTCAGAAACTGCTGCGTGGGATGGGGCTAGGCGTCAATCTTGCCAGCCTGCGTCAGGCCAAGCTCGACGTGCTCAAGTCGGAATATCAGCTCCGCGGTTTCGTGGAGGACCTTGTTTCGCAAGTCGAACAGACCTATTGGGACTGCCTTCTCGCTCAGCGTCAGATCGCGATCTTCGAGGAATCGCTCAAGGTGGCGCAAACGCAGGCGGATGAGGTCGAGGAACGAATCCGTCTGGGCAGGCTGCCCGAAACGGAACGCGCGGCTGCCGCGTCCGAGGTCGCGCAGCGGCGTAGTTCCCTGATCGATGCACGCAGCAACTTGACCAAGCTTCAACTGGCGCTGTTGCGCCTGTTGAATCCCTCGGACGATGCGTTGCGGTACACGGAAATCCGCCTCAATACCGAACCCGTGATGCCGGAGATTCTCCTGAGCCAGATCGAGGATTCGGTCAAACTCGCCCGGCGAATGCGCCCCGACCTTAACCAGGCGCGGCTTCAGATCAAGCGAGACGACCTCGAGATCGTGAAGACGAAGAACGGCCTTCTTCCCCAACTCGATCTTTTCATCGACATGGGCAGGAATCTCAATCGGACCGAATACGCCGATTCGTTCATGGTGGCGAGACGGGACGTGAGGGACAGCCATTACTCCACGCAAGTGGGAGCGCAGTTCAGTTACCCTATTGGCAACCGCGCCGCCCAAGCCCTTCACGCAAGAGCCGATCTTACCCGGCAAGCGGATCGGGAGGCCCTGCTCAACATGGCCCAGCTTGTCGAGCAAGACGTCCGCACCGCGTACGTCGAAGTCGGACGTTCACAAGAACAGATAGCCGCCACCGCCGCGACGCGCCGGCTTCAGGAACAGACTCTCGACGCCGAAACAGAAAAGTTCCGGATAGGAAGGTCAACCACTCTTCTCGTGGCCCAAGCTCAACGGGATCTGCTGTCCGCACGCATCAACGAGGTGCAGGCGCAGGCCGCCTATCTCAAAGCGATAGTGAACCTCTATCGTCTTGAAGGATCGCTCATCGAGCGCCGAGGCGTGACATGCCCGGGGCGCGAGCCCGTCACGCTCGAAGAAGCACCATCGGCGGCGACTGTCCGCTAGACTTCCCGTCGCGCCGAGAAGAACGCCGCCTGCGCTCGGAGAAGCGTTGCGGCTTCGGGAGGCAATCCGGATGGAAACACGTTTGTACGCGCGGACGGCGTTTTGCGGAATCCTTTTCCTGTTCTTTTTTCAGCTTCTCTCGGACTTCGTCGAGGCGGTATACGCTTTCGGCCTCCTTTCGACGGGACTCGTAATCGAGATAGGAGCACTCTTCTTTCTGTTTTCGCCGGTGCTCCTCCTCTTCTTCAGGCGAGGTCTTCCGGGTTGGGTCCTCGTCCTCATCGGCGAAGCGATGCTTCTGTGCAGGGCGTTGGAGCCGATGTTTGCCACGCGAGGCAGGATGTACATCTCCGGGATCGGCGTGGCCTGCTTTCTGCTTCTGTTCCCGTCATTGTTCCGGGCCCGCGATCAAGAGGGGCGTTCGCTCACAGTTTGTCGCCGCTTGACAAACTGTGATGTGGCGTCAGCCGGCATGGGCATGGCCGTCGCGCTCTTGCTCTCGGTCCTTTTCAGGACACTCAACTCCGGTCTGGACATCTCGACGTGGAGTTGGTTCCAGTCGATTGGATGGGGCCTCGCCTTGATCGGAGGTCTCCTCGTGCCCGGTCTCCTCAAGCCGCGCGGGAGTGAAGAAGAAGCGCCTCTCCCCCACTCCGGCGTCGCGCGCGTGCCGGGGTTATGTTTGGGCATGATGTCGGCGCTTATCCTTATCTACTTCGCGTTCATCAGCCCTAACGTCATTGCCCGGTGGACCGAGGCGGGTTACGCGTACGTCGTCTCCCTGCTGGTTATCTCCATATGCGCGTTTACAATCCACATTCACACTTCGTCGCCGCTTGACAAACTGTGGCGGGAAGGCGTTTCGGGGCTGCTTTTCCGCCGCGGGACGATTCTCGGATGGAACCTTCTTTTCATCGTCTCGATGGTCACGACGATCTTCACCCATCAGGCCGCCCTTCCGGACGATCCCGCCGCATATCCGCTCTATGCGCCTCCCGTTGGCTTCCTCGCACACGTCTCGCTGGCGCTGATGCTGATCAGTTTCCCCATCATCCTCCTGGATTTTATGTTGTTCGCACAGGAGATCAACGACGCGAAGCCTCCCTTCCGCGTCCTTGCAGGCTCCTTTTCGCTCGCCTCCCTTTTCCTTGTGCTGATGATCTTCGCTCACATATTCACGACGGTATATGACTACGTCCCAGTTATCGGGCCGTACTTCCGCGACAGGTTCTGGTGCGTATACCTCGTAGCCGGGCTTGGCCTTGGCGTTCCAGTCCTTCTGATCCGGAAGGAGAAGTTTGCTTTGCCGGGAACGTGGAGAGGAACCGTTGGATCAATGCCGGCGATCGTCCTCGGCCTGATCGCGATCGCCGCCGCGTTTCTTACGGCGGCACGGCCCGTCGCGCCGGCGGCGCCCAAGAAAACCTTGAAAGTTCTGACCTACAACATCCAACAGGGATACAGCGCCGACGGCGCTCGGAGCTTCGACGAGCAACTCGCCGTCCTGCGCAAGGCGGATCCCGACGTCATCGGCCTACAGGAAAGCGACACGAATCGCATCGCCGGCGGCAACTGCGACGTCGTGCGATATTACGCCGACAAGTTAAGTATGTATTCCTACTATGGCCCGAGTCCCGTGACCGGAACGTTCGGCGTCGCCCTGCTCTCCAAGTACCCGATCCAAGATCCCCGAACCTTCTTCATGTACAGCCACTCACCCGGAAAACATCGGAAGGAACAGACCGCCGCCGTCAGAGCGGAGATCCCCGTCGGGGGGAAGACCTTCACGGTGGTCGTCACCCACCTCGGCAATCACGGGTCCGCGATTCAGCAACAGGCCGTGATCGAATCCGTCCGCGGCAGAGAAAACGTGATCGCCATGGGCGACTTCAACTCGCGACCGGGCGAGGAAGGCTACACGCTTGCCACGGGGATGCTGGACGATTCATGGGTCCTTGCAGACGGTGGAAACGTCGAGGGCAGGGAAGTCGAGAATCGTGGACGGATCGACCACATCTTCGTATCGCCCGGAACGTCCGTGAAGGATTCCCACTTCCTTGTCGGCCCACAGTCGGATCACCCCGCGCTGATGACGGAGATTCTCTGGTAGGCCCTCATATACGGCGCCGACAGTCAATCAACGGTTCTAGCCTGGTTTTCTCACAGTGTCATTGCGAGCGAAGCGAAGCAATCTCCCAAAGCCGCGCACGCGAGACGATCATCTCGCAAGCTCGGGGGATTGCTTCGCTTCGCTCGCAATGACACTGTGTTTTTCTACCTTAGCCACAGACATTTCGGCTGCCACGCTCTTATGGCAGACATAACCATGACTGTGAGAAATCCGGGCTAGGGGATGTACAGAAAGTGGGCCGACTCTTCCGAAACCGGCCCGCTGAAACACCGGCAACCGTGGTCTTCGCGCGTGCTAGCCTGTGATAAAGGCCATCATGGTTGTAACGGGCCACTTCCCGGGATACCTGATGAACTCGACATGGCCGTCCAGGAAGAGCACGTTGGCGCCGCCCGGAATGTGGTTGAATTCTTCAATGTCGGTGCTGAGCTCATCCATGAAAATCCAGATCTCGCTCTGAGCCTTTGCCGACGCTGCGGGATTGTTGATATCGGTGATCATGAACCGCTCGATGCCTTCCCGAAGACGGTACAGGGTCTGCCCATCGCTGAGAGTAATGTCCCTATCAACCACCGCGGCTTCTTCGGACCTGGTGGGCTTCTCCACATTGAAATCGTCACTACCCCACAGCAACACGAAGGCCATGTTGAAGTACTCCCAACCGGGAGGAATGGGATTGAGGTCCGCGCCCGGCGCCATCACGATTTCGGAAGACAGAACCCATCCCGCATAGATATACGATCGGGAGTTCCATTTGCAGGGGCACGGCTGGGTCCGATCCCAGTCGCAATGCCACTTGCCCGCTTCGATATCGCTCTGCATTTTCGGGTCGGACGGACACATACAAATGTTGACGTCCGTCAGATACTCGGGGTACACAACATCCGGCTGGTAGTAGAAATCCGGCGTCTGGGGCCTTGTACACGTACGGTCGGCCGCATATCCCGCGTGCTTGAGCGGTGGGAACTTCTGGCCCTTGGCCTCATTAGCGTACATCTTGAAAATGACGCCGAACTGCTTGAAGTTGTTCGCGCAGCTCGCGCGCCTTGCCGATTCCCGCGCCCGCGCCAACGCGGGCAGCAGGATAGCCGCCAAGATGCCAATGATGGCGATCACGACCAGCAATTCAATAAGCGTGAATCCTTTGTTCCTCATGACATGATGTCTCCTCTCTCACTTAGTTATTGCTTTTCAGCCGCAAAGTCAAGGCAACCGGTAATCGGTTACCACAGAGAGGGTAGCACAGATTCGCGCCCGTGTCAATCGGTTTTTCTCCATTTTCTCGCGAAGCCCCCGGTCCAAGCAGAATACTGACAACGCTGCCAATTCGCGAATCTTGCATCAAACCCTTGGACACCACGTTTGCAGTAATCGATTACCATAACCGTTCGGCCCTTTAGCTGCGCGGTGCAATCGGTTTTTCGCCGTCACGAGAGGTCGTTCATAAACCGCCGTTGCGGGGGCGGCGCCGGACAACCCGGAATCGAGGGCAGCACCCTACACATGAATCCCGGATTGAACATGAAGATCGAATGACACACCGCAGTCTTCAATCCTATGAGTCCCACCTGGACGGCTCGTCCCGCAAGCTCTTGTGCAGCGGCACCGGAGGTTTGCAGATTTCCGGATGATTGCTGCAGAGCTTGAGGTGATCGAATAGAAAGTCGAGCATGCAGCCGGTAAACCCGGTTCGAGGAACGCCAATGATCTTCTTGCCTGCTCCCGCGGCTTTCCTGAGTGCGTCCGCGGCATCCCTTTGACTTTTCAGATCTTTCAGCCTTCTCGCGTTCGCAGCCACTCGATCGAGAATGGTGTGGTGCCTAGTACCTAGGGGATCCATCAGGTTTACCGGGTCGTTGCCGGCATATGCATAGAGGTTTGTGTTTCCGTCGACAAAGAACAATGGATCACGCGACATCCATCCACCGGTCTTGGGGTCATAGTCCCTCGCCCCGAAATGCGTGAGGCCCGTATCGGAATCATACAGGCCGCCCGCGAAGCCGAAGGGCTGGAAGCCGGGCGCGGTATCCTGCAGCACGTTGCCGAACTCGTCGTAATCAAGGCGTTGGGCGACTTCGCCGGCCTGCACGCCAATGACCAGTCTTGGGCTGCCAATGTGGTCGAAGATGAACCGGTAGACGGTCCCGCCCTTGACCATGTAGGCCGGCACATTAATATCCTCGGCGTACACAAAGCGGCTGACGACGTTGCCGGCGCCGTCGAGTTCGGCGGCGGGCTTCAACTCGTCCTGGTAGAGCCAGGCTTGTGTCAACGCGCCGTTAACTTTGCGGCCTATGCGGCGTCCATGGCCGTCCAAGACGTAGTCGATCCGTTTGCCGCCGGGCAGCGTTGCGCCGGTAAGGTTGCCAAGGGCGTCGTAGCGGTAGGCGGTAGTCTGGCCGCCATCGGTTTTTCCAATAAGCTCGCCGTCGGGCGCATACTGGTACGTCGCCGTGCCATACTGGACGAGGCCATCCTGATCGCTATACGTGCCGTTGACCGTGCCGCCCGACCCCGTGTAACTCGATCGGTTTCCGTTGGCGTCGTAGGTGTATGAGGAAAAGGCGACGCCGTCCTTCTTCACCTGGAGCAAACGTGAGCGCACGTCGTACGCATAGTCGAAGGTATGGCTGCCCCCACCGATAGACTCGACTTTGCCGATGATCCGGCCCCGCTTGTCGTAAGAGTACTGGGCCGCGTAGCGGGTCTCGGCGCCAAAGGATGCGGCATAGGCCACGGGCTTGCCGAACCCGTCGTACGTCCATGCGTCCGTTACGTTCCCGATGGCACTGCCCGCCGTGAGCTCGTTTTGCGCGCTGCGGGTCAGCACGAGGTCTCCGCTGCGCGCCAAGAGTCCGTCCCCGTCGTATCCAAGGACACGCGGGTCCGCGCCGTTCACGCTTACCGAGGTCACGCGGAAGTCATTGTCGTAGGCGTATTGCACACTGCCGGCGATAGCCCCGCTCCACGCCTGGCCCGTAAGCAGAAAGCCGTCATAGGAATAGACCAGTCCGCCACCGTCGGGCATGGTCAGCGTGATGAGACGTCCCGCCGTGTCGTAGCTATAGCTCAAGGGGCCTTCTGGCGTCGTCAGCGTAAGCAACTGCCCTTCGGTATCGTACTCGAAGTCGATGTGCGTGCCGTCGGCCCGCGTGGTGCGGACCTGCCGCCGATCCGCATCGTACGCGTAGACTGTCGTGCTCCCTCCGCCAGGAGGCGCGTATGATGTCAATAAGTCAACCGGCGAGTATGTGAACGCGTGGGCCGGCCGCCCCGGCGGCGTCACCGACACGATATTCCCGTTCGCATCGTAGGCGAAGCGCGAGATCGCCCCGTCTTCCAGTGTTTCCTGCACAACGCGCCCGGCACCGTCATACTCATATCGACGGACGCCGCCCAAAGCGTCCGTGGTGGACGCGAGGTTGCCGGCGTCGTCGTAGCCGAAAGCGGCGGTGCGCGCCTCGCTACCGCTCCCGAACGTGATGGCGGTCAATCGGCCCTGCGCGTCATGCGTATAGATCGTGGGATACAATCCGAGCGATTGCTCCTGGAACACCCGGCCCTTGTCGTCCAGTATTGTGATGTTCTGACGGCCTTCGGGTGTGGTGTCGGTAAATGTCCGGCTGGCCCCGTCGTAGTCGCTAGTATAGGCGCGGCCGTTGACCTGCCACACATCGCTGGCGGTCGTGATGCTGAAGAAATCGGTGGGGTTCGCCAACGACACTTGCCGGTCCGTGTCGAACCGGAGGGTCAGGCCGCCGGGCGTTGAGATGGTCTGCCCGGAAGCCCGCGATACCTGCATGCCCCAAAGCGGGTCAGGGCCGAAGATTACGCTGCCGGTGGCGCCGTCCGGGTAGGTAATCGCATAGCTGCCGTCGGTGCCAATCGTGGCCTGGACCCCGTTCCCGCAGCATGAGGCGTTCGTCAACTTTTTGGCCCCCGTGGCGAGGCGTTCCACCCGGTAGGGTCGCGTCAGACCCGAGGCGGTGGTAACCGTCACGTCGAACTCACCGTCCGAGTCGGAACGGGTCAGTGTCGTTATGCTCCCAGCCGCGTCTTCGTCGGTGACGAGGCGGCCCACTTCGTCGTAGCCAAAGCGGTGGATGCCGCCCCGGGCATCGATAAAGGTTTCCAGGAGGCCGTCGGCGCTGTATGCGCATTGGACGGATTCTCCGGCCGGGTTGGTGATGCCGGCGAGATAGCCGCCCGCGTCCACGGCCAGTTCGGTGCGCTGTCCGTGGGGCGCCACGATGGCCTTTGGATTGCCACTGGCGTCGCGCTCGACGGCGATGACGTTGCCATCTCCGTCCGTAACGGCCGCCAACAGGCCGTTCTCGTCGTAGTCAAAGGCGTACAGCACCGCCCCCGTCAAGGCGTGGCGGGTTTGCAGGTGCTTGCCTCGGGCATTGAAAATGTATACCTCGTCCTTGTCGGGGGCATGGATAACGATGTCGGTCAAACTAAAGGACGCGAGGGGAAACCAAATGTGCCTCACCCGGCAATTCTCGGTGAGGTAGATGCTGCCGTCCTTGCCTGCGGCCACCCGGAATGGTAGGCCATATTCGGTCCCGCCCAATACGGCCTGCGTGGCGGGGCCGCCGTCGCCGCTGCCTACCCTCCCCGCCTGGCCGTTGCCGGCGATGGTGTTGATAATGCCGTCCGGCCCCACCCGCCGAACGCGCCGGCTATTGTACTCCATTGCGATGATATCTCCTTCCGGGGTGACCGCCACGCCCCAGACGTCGCCCATGTTCGACTCCCGGGCCGGGATGCCGTCCGCGCCCAAGGCCCAGCCGCCGTACCACATTCCCGCCACGCGCGTAAGCATGCCGTCCGGTCCGATCCGAAGAACGATGCCCGCCATCTCCCCTTCCGCGACGTACAAGCTGCCATCGGGCCCGATGGCCAAGCCTACGGGGTAGCGAAGGCGCGCGGTCGCCGCGGGAACATTTTCATCGAACCCGGATGTACCCAGGACGCCCGCCACGTTAGTGATGATCCCGTTCGGGTCGACACGCCGAATGCGGTGGTTTTGTCCGGATCCAATGTAGAGGCTGCCGTCGGGGCCAACGGCCAACCCACCTCCGCCAGCATAGGCGGCATCGACAGCCAAGCCCCCGTCGCCGCAAGTTGGGTCTTCAACTTGCGCACAGTTCTTGCCCGAGCCCATGACGGTCGAGACGATGCCATTCGGCGCGACCCGGCGGATCCGGTTGTTATTTGAGTCATCCACATACAGGCTGCCGTCCGGTCCTACCGCCACAAACGCCGCGCCGTGGATCTGGGTTTCCGTCCCCGGCCTTCCGTCGCCGTTAAAACCCGGAAACCCGGTGCCGAGCACGGTGGTTACTATCCCGTCAGGCCCCACTTGGCGGATCCGGTTGTTATATATGTCGGCAATGTAGAGGCTCCCATCGGGGCCGACGGCTAAGCCCATGATGCCGGAGAATGCCGCCTGCGTGGCTGGTCCGCCATCGCCGCTGAAGCCGCATCCGCCGGCACCGGCCACCGTCGTGATGATCGTCCCCAGCCCCGAAGCGCTCTCCCGCCGTCCGTCACCAAAGAAAAGGGTCCGTCCAACGGGATCATAGGCATGATGCATGGTCAGCGACCACGCGCCCAAACCCTGCGCTTGGCCATCCCAAGGCCCGATGGCGCCATTCCATTTATTCCAAAGGGTTACGTCCTCTCGAGTCTTGCTTCCTTCGATGTTCCCGCCTCCGTTGTAGCCAAAATTGCCGGTTTTCTGGTATTCACCACAATAGCGGTAGCCGACTCGCACCGTCACCGGCTGCCGTCCTTGCAGTATTCGCCCGTAAGCGTCCAGCCCGTCCCACACATACGTGTAGGTCTGGTTTGTCAGATCCGTTACCGTTTCCTTGGCCTCGGCGCTCGGCTTCGGACGCGGGGCGGCCTTCAATCGGGACCCTTTGATCGGGGTAGCGACCAATCGTGGTAGTAGTGGAACGCAAGGGTGGTCCCGCTCCACGACGTAGGTGAACAGGCGGCCCGCCACCGCGACCTCCAAGTGAATGCCCACGAGACTGTCCGGCACCTGTGCGCCGCTGAGCGGGATGCGTAGCGAGTAGGCGACACGGTTTCCCGGCACACGGTCGCTCCGGTAGTGCAGTTTGAACGGCGTGCCGGCCACGCCGGCCTCTTCGCCAAGAATCTGGTTCTGGAATTCGACGATCGAGAGGCCGCCCTCACATGGGGAATCCAACGGGAGATTCGGAGCGGGGGTACCGGACGGGTACACAGCGTCCGTCGGAGGACCGAAGGGCCAATTGGCGTCCCACGCCGAGAAATGAGGAATGGCCATGCGCCAGAGGCTGTCGCCAGGCGCGTAAAGCTCGGCGAGCCGCTGCAATTCCGCGTCCGTGACCCCGAGGGCCGCCAACGCATCGACCGAGGCAGCCAGCCCGCTGCCGTCCAAGTCCAAGACCGCCGCCCCGGCTTCCTCGCTCAGGATCTTGACCACCCTTCCACTGTCCGACGCACGCCAAGTACCCATCTGCCGATCATAGTAGCCGAGCGGTACGGCATCGCCCACCTCGGCGCTCAGCCAATTCTCGACATACGCAACCACGGGCGGATCGAACTCGACCGACGCGCCCCCTGCCTTGAGCGCCTCGTCGGCGGTGAACTCCACGCAATACGTGTATGCGCTGTTGGGTGGCAGTTCGGCCGGCATGGCCTTGGTCCCTGCATCGCCCACCGAGTACTCGGTGGCACGCACAGTCAAACTGCTCAATGCCTTCTTAGCTCCCGACTTCAACACCATCTTGGCCTTCGCGCCCTGTGGAAACAGCAGCGTCGCCCGGCGCGTACCGTCTGCGTCGGTGATTTCGCTGCCTTGCGCGACCTGCATGGGTTGGGAGAAATCGACGACCGTGGCCGCGGGATCCAGCGCCACCAGCACGACCTCCGGCACTGGCACGTAGTCACGCCACGGCACCTCTACCGTGCGCCGTACCGGCAAATAGTCTTGCTTGGCGTAGTCGACCGTCAACGGGCCGCCGCCATTGACCGCAAGATCGAATGCGCCATCCTCGCGGGTCAGCGTGCGTCCGAACTCAGGATGCTCGAATATCGTAATCGCCACGCCGGGTATCGGCGCTTCTGCACTGTCAATCACGCGGCCCCGTAGCACCGCCACGCGCCGAGCTTCGATATCCTGGGGGTCCACCCCTGTCTGGATGGGGTGATCTCCGGTGTACAGGAACTCGGTCACGTCGGCCACGTCGGTAGCCGCAGTCGGATCCACCGTTGATGCCACGCTCGCTGGGTCAGGCGGGATTTCCCCCTCGCCCTCGCCTTCCCCTTCGCCTTCGCCTTCGCCCTCGCCTTCACCTTCGCCCTCCCCTTCGCCCTCGCCTTCACCCTCCCCCTCTCCCTCACCCTCACCTTCTCCTTCGCCCTCGCCTTCACCTTCGCCGGCAGCCTGTGGCGTGGCTGTGGCCTGGGCTGCCGCGGAGTAATTCGGGATCTCATCGAACGCAAACGCGGAGTAATAGCAGGTTACGCCGTTCGCCAAACCCGTATCGGTTGCGGTTTCAGCCACACCTTCGTAGACGTTTGTGCCGTCCGTGGGCGTCGCCGGGTAGTGTTCGGTCGAGCGCTGGATCCTGACGCCCTCAAAGTCGCGATCGTCCGGGTTTGCCCAAGCGAGTACAACTTGCGAATCGCCCGGCGTCGCTGTGAAGGCGGTAACAAGGCCCGGGGGCGTCCTATCGGGCGGGCAGCCAGTGGTTAGAATGGAAACGGCCAGTAAGGAAAGCGTAAGGGATACTGCGGAGAGCTTCATGTGCGGATTCCTCCCCTGTCAAGGGTTCTCTGAGAATCAAAGAACTGCACGCCCATTGTTGCACAGAATCCTGCGTCTGGCAACAAAAATCCGCGAGCAACCTGTGGCGTTGCGCTGATGCCCTAATGAACGCTTGCGGGAATGGGATGACGACTTCGTTCTCGCCCCTGCAAATGAATTGCGCTTGAGCCGCTCACGGTGCGGCATGCCCTTCAAGAGCTTCTCCGGCCTTGAGCGGGCATTCATATGTCTGACCCGCCATCGGGCTTATCTGTCCGATCGGTCCGATCTGTCTGTTCCAGGCAACCTTGTGGCCCGAAAAAGGGTCGCGGAGGCGCAGAACGCCGTCTTGGCCGGCGCGGATTCGCACCCGCACCGTCTTGCCCGCGCTCCGTTGAGCCGTCACCGCGAAGCCTCCCTCGGCGTGGAGATCCTCGAAGGCGGCGTTCCTCCATGCGTCGGGTGCGGCGGGGAAGATTCGTATCACGCCCCCCCAGCTTTGGATCAGCATTTCGTGGACGGCCTGCGCGGCCGCGAAATTGCCTTCGAGCGTGAACGGCCGGTAGGTGAAGCTCGAGTATTGGCCGCCGCGTTGGTCGCCGTTGAGGTGGAACCCGTTGCGGGACGTAAACGCATTGACGAAGATATCGAGGTTGCTCAGCGCCACGTCGGGCTTGCCGGCGCGTGCGGCGATGCACGCCATCCATGAGAAACTGTAGCCGCACCAATTCCGCGTGCCCAGTTCCTCGATCTGCTTGAGAGAGGCCCCGATGATTGTGCGGTCGCGATCCGGGCCCTCGATGTTAATCAGGCCGAGCGGATGGATGGACATCAGGTGAGAATGGTGCCGATGGGATTCGGCGAGCGATTCGTCCGGGGACAGGCGTAACGGTCCCGCTTCGCCTTCGATGGCCAACGCATCGAGCTTGTCCAGAAGGCTTCGCCACCGTTTTACGGCGGCTTCATCGTTTAGTTCTTTTGCCATTTCCGCCAATGCGGCAAAGTGCCATCCCAGCAGGGCAAGGTCGAAATTGGTGTTTGGCGTCAACCATGCGCGGAGTGCATTGCCGTAAATTTCCGGGGACGTGGACAGCGGCAGCCTCAGCGTCCCGCCGGGGGCCGGCTTGAGCAGCGACTCGAAGCAATCCCCGAGCGAGGCCAGGTACGGATACGCGCGTTCGGCCAGGAACTTCCGGTCCATTGTGTAGCGCCAGTGAAGGTAGAAAGCCTGAGCGACCCATGCGCCGTTTGTCGGCGACAGCGAGTACTGGCCCCAGCCGCCCGTGGCTTTGCCGTCGAGCGTCATCACGCCGGGCACTGCGGCCCCTTGAACGCCATAGAAGTCCTGGGCGAAGCGCCGGTGTTCGGGAAGGAGATTCCACATGAAATCGAGAAAACACGCGCCTTCCTCGAAGTGCCCCGCGGCGAGGTACGCCCAATATGTCAGTTGGGTGTTCAGGTCGTGATGGTAGTCCCCTTTCCAGGGCGGCAAGGCCCCTTCGTCGGCAGTCCATACGCCTTGAAGCGGCATAGGCGGCGCCCCGCGCCGTGACGCCGCGCCATGGAAGTACTGCACGACGTCGTATTGGCGCTGGATGGCCTTGTCGGGCAGACGGACGCCGGATTTGGACCAAAACGCGCGCCACCAGTCCACATGGGACGCCAGGACGCCGTCAAACCCTCTTGCCAAAGCATCGGCGACTCGTTTGCGGCCGATGGCCAACGGGTCGGGACCGTCGGAACCGGCGCTGACGGTCAACGCGATCTGTGTCTTGTCCCCGTCATGGCGCCATGCGATGACGACGGCATATTTCAGGCCTTGCGCGGTTTCCTGGATGCTCCAGGCCACGTCACCGTCGCTACCTTGCTGCGCCTTGGGATACCCCAGCTTCTCGACCGCGGTCGAAGGAACGATCGTACATTGAGGACGCGGACCATCGATTCGGATCATGGCGACAGGCTCTGTCGCGCTGAAAAAGACCTCCGCCTCACCGTTGCTCAGCTTGACGCGTGCGACGGCGTCCTTCAGATTCAGGGAAAACCGCTCGATCTTCCGATCTTCGGGAAGCGCCAACTCGAGCCTTCCCACGGGAAGCTTCGTGGGATACGACTCGTTGTACGGGTCGTCGAACATCTTGACGAGTTCGGCCTGGTTCTTTTCCGCGACCAAACGTTGTATGGTGGCATAATTCCAGTCCGGACGAAGCACCATATCGGGCCGGCGCAGGTCCCACAGGTCGCCTCGATCCAGAGAAAGCTTCAGCTTACCTCCCTCACCCCATACCAAGCCGCCCAGCAGGCCGTTTCCGAGCGGGATCGCTTCGTCCCATCGCTCAATCGGTGCGGCAAGATCCAGGTCGCTCTCCGGACTCGGTCCCAGGAACCGGCCATTCAACTCAGCGGTCGTTGTCGTCATTGGTTTCGCTTCCTGTTCTGCGCCATAGACGTCGTGAAGGAACAGCATGGGAAACAGAACGGCGAATGAGAAACGTAAACTCGCTCGAATGCCCATCTGCAACGCCTCCCATGGTTCCCAACGAAGAGATAGTGCCAGTTTCGGGCTCGGTAAACAAACCTCCCGCGCTTCTTCTTATGCGGGCCCGGGACCCCAGTAGTCCGAGTCGCCGAGGGTGCAGCCGACTGGCTCGTCGTATGGCCGGAAGGGCACCATAGCGGCGATCTCGTCGAGACGCTTGTTGACGTCGCCGGGTAGCGAGCCCTGTTCCACGGCCTGGATATTCTGTTCGAGTTGTGCCACGTTGCGAGGGCCCGTCAATACCGCGGAAATGCCCGGCACGCCAAGTGCCCACCTCAGACAGAATACCGGTATCTCAATGCAGCAGTCGTCACAGAGATCGTAAAGCGCCTTGATCTGTGCGCGGCGCGGCGGACTCAAGAAGAGAGCGCCACTCTCGATCTCCTTGTCAAAGCGCCGCGCAAGCCATCCCTGCTGCGTCGGTGAGGCAAGGAAGACGCCCATGTTCTGTTTCCGGGCTTCCGGCAGTACGGCAATCATCGCCTCGCGCCACAAGGGACTGCTGTTGAAGGCGGTCAGGACGACGTCGTACTGTCCCGTTGCCATTATTCGCGCAAGTGCGTACGCGGTCGTGCCGCCAAGACCGGTGAACTTTACCAGCCCCTCTTGCTTGAGCTCCTGCATCAGATCCACGACCGGGCCTTCGAAGCTGACGCCGTCGTTGTACCAGTCGAATTCCCCCGGCCTGTCCGGTTCGTGAATCATAAGGATATCGATAACATCCCGGTGAAGAAGCTGGCGGCTCTCATCGAAAATACGGCGCAGACAGGCCTTGTCTTTCGGGTCGAAGGGATCCCCGGAGCGCGGGCCCAGCTTTGTGGAGACTATGCAGGGCTTCCCGATCTCGCGTAGCGCGTGGCCCAGGGCCTTCTCGCTGTCGCCGTAGTCCGCGGACGTGTCGGCAAGGTTCATGCCGAGTTCGAGTGCGCGCCTGACAACCGGAAGGGCGCCGTCAAAGCCGTCTTCGCCGCCGGTGATGAATGCCGCGCCCAGAGAAAGCTCGCCTACTTCCAGTCCGGTCCTTCCAAGGATTCGCTTTTTCATGTGTACTGGTCTCCTTCATTACCGGGTGCAAAGAATTGGGGAATGCCCTCTTCGCGTCTAGACTCCTCGCTCTGTGCAGATATGCATTTAGAATGCATTATTGCAGAGGAAAAGTCGACCACTCCCGCCGCAGGACTTGCCTCGTCTGTCATCAAGGGTGGTGCGGTAACTGGAACCCACCTATGTCAGAGGCGTCCGGAGGACGAGGAGTCGGATTTCGGTCATGTCTTCGATTGCGTAGCGGATGCCTTCGCGTCCGAGGCCGCTGTCTTTGACGCCGCCGTACGGCATGTGATCGACGCGCCATGATGGGGAATCGTTGATGACGACGCCGCCGACTTCGAGGGTATCCCACGCCTTGTGAATCTTGTAGATGTCGCGTGTGAAGACGCCGGCTTGCAGGCCGAACTTACTGTCGTTCACTTCGGCAAGTGCGTCGTCGAAGCTGCTGAACTTTGAGAGCAACGCGGCGGGGCCGAAGAACTCCTCGCGGTACATGGGCTCGCTTCGCGGGACGTTTTCGAGCAGCGTGGCTTCGACCATCCTGCCGTTGCGGCCGCCCCCGCAGAGGATCTTCGCGCCGGCCTTGACCGCGGATCGGATCCAGTCTTCCATGCGGCCCGCCTCCTTGTCGGATATGACCGGGCCAATAAATGTGTCCTCTTTCTTGGGATCGCCGGCTTTGAGTACCTTTGCCGCCGCAACTAGTTTTTCTTTGAACGCCTCGTAGATACGTTCATGAATGATGATCCGCTGCACGCTGATGCAACTCTGGCCTGACTGGTAGAACGCGCCGATGATGATGCGCGCCACCGCGTCGTCGAGATCGGCATCCTCGTCGACGACAACCGCCGCGTTGCCGCCCAACTCGAGGACGACCTTTTTCCTCCCCGCGCGGGCCTTGAGATCCCAGCCGACTTTGGGCGACCCCGTGAAACTCAGAAACTTGAGGCGATCGTCGGCGGTCAGCGCGTTCGCATCCGCGATGTTGCACGGGAGAATGGAAAAGGCGCCTTCGGGCAGATCTGTTTCCGCGAGAACCTCGCCGATAATGAGCGCGCCGAGCGGCGTGAGGCTCGACGGTTTGAGGACGAAGGGACACCCAACCGCGAGCGCAGGCGCGATCTTGTGCGCGGCGAGATTGAGCGGGAAGTTGAACGGCGATATGAACGAACAGGGACCGATGGGCACGCGTTTCAACATGCCCGTGTATCCCTTTGCGCGCGGGCTGCGATCCAGCGGCAACACTTCGCCGTTGATGTTTACAGCCAGTTCGGCCGCTATCTTGAACGTGTCGATCAGGCGGCCGACCTCGCCGCGGCTGTCCTTGATCGGTTTGCCCGCTTCAATGCAGAGAAACAGGGCGAGTTCCTCGGCCCGCTCGCGAAAGCGTGCTATGCAATGTTCGAGCACGGCTTGCCGCTGAAACGCGGCCATCCGCCGCAGGGGTTCAGCCGCGTCCACGGCTTTGCCAATCGCCCGGTCGATAGCAGCCGCGTCGGCCAGGGCCACGCGCGTGGCGACCTCGCCGGTGTACTTATCGATCACCTCGAGGCCGGCGTTTGGAGCAACTGGTTTATTCGCCAGGTAGTATGGATAGCGATCTTTCAACATCGATGCACCCTCCGGTCATTCGTGCTAGGTCACAATATGCAGCCGTTCATCCAGGAGTTCGTTCTCGCGGTAGTCAATGGGGACCGCAAGCACCACTGGCTTGGTTGCGCGAAACGCGCGGTCCAACGCGGGCGCCAAATCGACGGCGTTCCGGATTTGAATGCCCTCGCACCCGAAACTCTCCGCGAGCTTGACAAAATCCGGATTGCCGAAGGAACAGTCCGTGTGGCGCCCATAATTCATCTGCTGTTTCCATTCGATCAGGTTGAAGGCGTTGTCGACCCACACCATCACCACGATGTTCGTTCCGAATCGCACCGCGGTCTCGAGTTCCTGAACGTTCATGAGAAATCCGCCGTCGCCGCAGATCGCCAGCACGCGGCGTTCGGGATACAAGAGCTTCGTGGCGATCGCGCCGGGCAGCGCACTGCCCATCGAGCAGAAACCGTTAGGGATCAGACAGGTATTCGGTTTGTCGCAATGGTAGTACTGCGCGATCCACATCTTGTGCGTGCCGACGTCGCTGAGCAGGATATCCGACGGACCCATGGCCTCGCGCACGTCCCACAGCGCCTTCTGCGGGCGAACCAGCCCTTCGGTGCGATCATCCTTGTGCTCGGCGAACAGTTCCAGCAGGCGTGCGCGCGTCTGGCGCTGTTCGGGCAGATCGAAGCGGACGGGAGCGGCCGTCACGCGCTCATTGAGCATCCACAACGTGTGGGCGAGGTCGCCGATGACCTCGGCTGCGAGTTCATAGTCGCGGTCCACAACGGTCGGCAGAAAGTCGATATTGACAATCTTCTTCATATCGAACTTGTTCCATAGCCTGGGCGGGAATTCGATCAAGTCGTAACCCACGGTAATGACCACGTCGGCGGCCCAGATGGCGCTGTTGGCGAGACTCTGTGTTTGCAGACCGATCGTGAAAATGCACTCGGGTGCGTGCCTCGAGACACAACCCTTGCCCATGAACGTGCTGATGACGCCGATGCCGGTCTTCTCGCAGAAAACGCGCAATTGTTTGCTGGCCCGCGTACGGATGGCCCCGTTCCCCGCGAGAATAATGGGACGTCGGGCGGAACGTATCACGTCCATGGCGATATCGACGATTTTGTCGTCGGCCACCGACCGCCGGATGTAGGTCTTCGCCATGGGATGCGTCGTCACCGTTAATGCGGCGATGTCGTTCGAGAGTTCGATGTGACACGCGCCGGGCTTCTCGCGGGTCGCTAGTTTGAAGGCCTGGCGCACGGTCTCGGGGATGTTGTCGGGATGCAGGACGGGCACGGCGGATTTCGTGACGGGACGGAACATCGATACGACGTCGATGCGCTGGTGGCTTTCCTTATGTTGGTGCTGAATGTCCGCCTGGCCGGTTATGACCACCATCGGAACCCGGTCGCTGTTTGCGCTTGCCACGCCAGTCATCGTATTGGTGGCGCCAGGTCCGAGCGTGCTCAGGCACACGCCCGCCTCGCCGGTAAGTTTCCCGTACGCCTCAGCCATGAAAGCAGCGGCTTGCTCATGGCGAGCGAGCATGAACCGTATCGAGGATCTCTCGAGCGCCAGGAGCAGATGCGCGTTCTCCTCGCCCGGTAGCCCGAAGACATACTTGACGCCCTCGGCTTCAAGGCATTTCACGAAGAGTTCGGCTCCGTTCATGGATCTCAACTCCTTCAGCTTATAACGCATAGTATCATCGACTTCCGCGTTGCTCCACAGTTTGTCGTGCTTTGACAAACTGTAGTGTACATCATTCTCACGGATGCGACGCCGGTCCCGCCGGATCGTCACACAACCCGTGCCTATTCTACTAAACCCAAGAGGACCGCCCGTTTGTTCCTGAAACGCGGTCGGCGGCCCGCACCACATCATTCACTTGAGAAGGACGCGCTGGGGATGGCGAGAGATCACTTGAAGCGGAATTCAGTTCCCGCGGGCAGACACTAGATCCCCTAACAAGCGCCTTCTCGACTGGGACCACCCGGGATTCGGTGACGACGTCGCACACCTGAACGCATTCGGAGATACCGCAGATTTCCGTTGCCAAACGCGGGGTTCTGTGCAACAATGGACGTACAGTTCTTCGGTGCTTATGGAAATCCCTTGACAGGGGGAGGAATCCACACATGAAGCTCTCCGCAATATCTCTCACTCTTTCCCTACTGGCCGTTGCTATTCTAACCACAGGCTGCCCGCCTGACACGACGCCCCCGGGCCTTGTTACCGCCTTCACGGCGATGCCGGGCGATTCGCAAGTTGTACTCGCTTGGGCAAACCCGGACGATGGCGACTTTGAGGGCGTCAGGATCCAGCGCTCGACCGAACACTATCCGGCGACACCCACGGACGGCACAAACGTTTACGAGGGTGCGGCTGAAACCGTGACGGATACGGGTTTGACGAACGGTGAGACCTGCTATTACTCCGCGTTTGCGTTTGACGAGATCCCGAACTACTCCACGGCAGCCCAGGCCACAGCCACGCCAGAGGCAGGCGGTGAAGGTGAAGGCGAGGGTGAGGGCGAAGGCGAAGGGGAAGGTGAGGGCGAGGGGGAAGGAGAGGGTGAAGGCGAAGGTGAGGGTGAGGGCGAAGGCGAGGGAGAAGGCGAAGGTGAAACGGGTTGGGTTCAAGTTACAGGTGCTGCGCCGTGGTCAGCGCGCGCGGGACATGTATGCGTCGTTCATAACGGCGAGATGTGGGTGATCGGGGGCCAAGATGGCTATCAGGACCTCGCGGACGTGTGGCATTCAGCGGATGGGGCGAACTGGAGTCGGGCAGTTGAATCGATACCGTGGCCGGCAAGAAGCCATTACGCGGCGTGTGTGTTCGACGGCAAGATCTGGCTCATGGGGGGCTTTCGCCGCGGCGACAATCTGCCCTATGCCGACGTCTGGTCTTCGGACAATGGGTTCGACTGGACCGAGGTCACGAGTGCGGCGCCGTGGCAGGCGCGAAGCTATCACTCTGTCGTCGTTCATGACGGAAAGATGTGGCTGATTGGCGGCGACAGGTTGCCTGATGTGTGGTATTCCACGAATGGCGCCTCTTGGATTCCCGCCACACTGAATGCCCCGTGGGGGGAGGATTATCTTGTCGGTGCCGTCGTGTATGCCGGAAAGATCTGGGTGTTAACCGATAGGGAATACTGGAACAGGAATGTACTGTGGAATTCGGTTGACGGCACGCAGTGGGAAGAGGTGTCGGACGACCTGCCGTTCCCGCTTCGTTTACACACTTCGCTCGTTGTGTACCATGACAAAATGGTGCTCTTGGGAGGAGGAGTAAACGATCCTTTCAACGACGTGTGGTACTCCGAAGATGGAGCGGCGTGGTCCGAGTGGGTCGGCGCTCCTATTTGGAGCATTCGTAACCAGCACGGGGCGCTCGTTTTCGGCGACAAGGTTTGGGTAATAGGCGGAGCAACTCCTGTTGGCGGCCGTCTCTTCAACGATATCTGGAGTTATGCCGGACCACTTGGCTGCGAACCCAATGCCAACGGCGTGAACGATCCGCCTCAAGTGTCTCTGACCGCGGACCCACCGATGGGACCTTCACCGCATGAAGTGCTCCTCGCGGCGACGGCATCCGATTCCGATTGCGATCCGCTCACGTATTCTTGGGATTACGGCGATGGTGTCGTCGAGAACGGACTGTCTAATGCGCTGCATACCTATGAACGCGACGGAACGTTCACGGCCAAAGTGGCCGCCACCGACGGCGTTCACACGGCGTATGACAGCGTCGTCGTCACCGTGGGACCGATGCCGGTGACTACGCGTGAGATAGGCGCGGAAGGCGGCGACGTGGAACTGGGCTCCTGCCGTGTTAAAGTCCCGGCGGGCGTGCTGCAGGGCGGCGTTCCGTTCCGTCTGACTGAATTGCCTTCCATGCAAACCGGCGCGGCGGCGTTCCTGGACCCGGCACGGTTCATACCTTTGGGCGCGGCCTATCGCTTCGAAACTTCGCTGAAGAACAGCACAGCGTTCAACGTGACCATGAGCTATGACGCAAAGACGCTGCCGGCGGGTTTCGCTGCGGAACATCTGGGGGTTTTGGTGCGTGAAGTCGGGATGCCGGTCATCAAGGACTCGAAAGGCCCCGTGGAACGGCCGCCGGTCACCTGCTACTTCGTCTTGCCCGCTCAGAATGTGGCGAAACAAACGGCCGTGCAATTCGACCTGTTCGAGAGCGGAACGATTCAACTTGCGGCCATGGCCGAGCCGTTGGCAGTTGAAACCAGTCCCGCCCCGAAGGCGGGCTCGATGCCGCCGGTGCTCGTGGTGTACAACGAAGTTCCATCCAATCAGACGGCCTATAGCGCCGCTGTGTGGGAAAGCATCGCCAAGACGTACCAGGTTCTCGTTGATACTCGAGGCTTCCCCGGCCCCACGGGGAATCTGACGATCGTGGTTGGAAAAATGTTGAAACCCACGTGGGACGGGTACGTGTTCTATCACGACCACCACACCATGTACATCCGTGCATCGCTGACGGAAATGGACAAGGTGAAGAAAGTCATCTCTCATGAGTTTTTCCACCTCATCCAGCATCTGAACAACAACCAGACTTCCATCTACGCCTATCACGAACTGAACGCGTGGTTCGTGGAGGGAACCGCCGAATGGGCTTGCGACGAGGTCTATGACGACGTCCAAGGCTACTACAGCGCGCCATTCTGGCAGCGCTACTACCGGCCGCTCAATGAGGAAAAGCCCGACGGTTCGATCGAGTACCAGACCGTAGGGTTCTGGAAGTGGGTTGAGGCCAAGCGTCCGGGCACGATTCTGAGCACGATACTCACCCAGCAACTGCGCACGCACAGCCTGTTGCCGAGCGGGGCCTGGCTCGAGAACACGAATCGGTACACGTTTCAGGATACTTTCCTGAGCGTATGGCCGGACGTGCCGTTCGTGGATTTCGCCGCGGACGTCAAGTTCTGGAAGGACTTTGAGAAGGATGAGTTGCGGATTGGCGAACTGTGGGATACGCCCCATCTGGGCTCGCCGCAGGACGTTCGTTTTTCGGCCAATGACAAAGTGACGCTGAGGCCGGGCCAGGGCGATAGCGAAGCCAATGCCGTTACCGTGGAATACACGCTGGAGCAGTTCCTGAGCCTGGATACGAAAATCGTAGACACCGCCGGCCTCAGTGGCATGCTCCACCTCCGCTTCTTGAAGACCGATGCCCCGTTTGACGCCCGCGTAATCCTTGAAAATGAGGAGGTTTCCAAGGACGTCACGCTCAAGGACCTGTCGAGCGGAGACCAGGAGGTCACAGGGCGGCTCAAGTCGTTCGGACGGGCTGTCCTGATCCCGGTCGACCCGCGCTGGCAGATCGACACGGGAACCACCTTTGACAACGGCGAAGTGAAGGCATGGATCGAGGATCCGTGCGCGGACACGCCGGGCACGGTCGTTGACGTCTCAACGGTGGACGAGTTGGTCAATGCCGTCAAGACGACGGTAGGCAAGAACACGATCCGGATTGCAGAGGGAACCTACCGCATTCCGAGCGACGTTTGGGAGCCGTTCGTAGTCCGCGTGTGCCTCTTGGTAGACGGACTTACCGTTACTGGGGCGGGAAGGGACCTGACGATCCTGGAACTCGATAGTGGCAGCCTGATCATGAAGGGCGAGGCCCCGAGTCTGCGCAACATGACGGTACGCGTTCCCGACTACGTTCCGACCCAGGCCGTGTGGGCTTACCATCCCCAGCAATTCTCCATGTGCAACGTCAGAGTGGAAGTCCCGGAGATCGTGGGTGTGTCGGGGGTAGTATGCTATCCGGCGAAAAGCGGGCAATCCTCCGTGTCGATCAGCAACTGCGACATAGCCGGGGGCTTTGGTGGGCGGTGTTTTGCGGGCATTTGGGCATTTCTAGGGACTTCGGAGACCACCTTCACGTTCGATGTCGCAGCTACCTCCATCGCTGGCTTCCGTTTTGGGGTGTACTACAACTCATCTGACGGGACCCTGATGACGGCGGATTGCACGAATATCTTCGGCTATGACGGGCGGGTCTGGGACACGTATATGGGCAATGGCGAGCAATGCAAGTGACACTCAACGGCAAGGTTGTCTTTTTCAGGACTACGGGGGAGGAAACAAAGTACGCCAAAACCGGATGAGCCCGACATCGTTCAATCGAGAAGGACGCGCTGGGGATGGCGAGAGATCACTCAAAGCGGAATTCAGTTCTCGCGGGCAGACGCTAGAGTAGTGAGTCATCCTGTTGGCAACTTATCTGACGCACAAAGAAGACCACCGCTGTCATTGCGAGGAGGGCTTCCAGCCCGACGAAGCAATCCCCTGACCCGTGGAAACAAGCCGGGGGATTGCTTCGTCGGGCTGGAAGCCCTCCTCGCAATGACAGCCGAAGCCAAAGATAGGCAGTCTCAATTGTGAATCACTGCACTAGACCCTGGAAACGCGAAACCCGAGACCGGTCGTGCACTGGTTCGCTCGATAGGGGAGTGTTGGTCATGCCCCGTCCGGATAGTTGCACTGATAGATGCCCGGCCCCTCGCCAGCCGATCCATTGGGAAGCTTGTAGAGGTCGGGGATCTTGTATGAGGCCGCTTTTCCGTCGACGCCTCGCGCCCGATTGCGGGCGTCAAAATCGAACTTCCCGTTACCCAGCATATCCATCCCCGGCTCCTCCTCGCTGTCGCTCATATCCCGGGTTGCGAGGAAGAACGCGCGGAGCGCGAGAACGTGATACTGCTCGCTTAGAGAATAGTCGGCGATATCATTCATGAAGCTATCCGGCGCGGTAAGAATCCCGCCCGTATTATTCGAAGGGCCCGGTGTGATGAGCACGAAGTCGTCATATTTCTGCGGCGGGAAACGTCCCGGACCGAGCGACGCGATCGGATTGTTGACTTCGCCCGGCTTAGTGTTCGCGAAGACCTCCGCCGGCAGCCAATGGAGCGCATTACCGGCCTCCAACTCGCGGCCAGCAACACCGGCCACCCGTTTTCCCCAGTAGTCTCTCACCTTCTGAGCCTGCGAACTGTCGACAGGAATATAGACATACGGGCGATGCGCGCTCACCATCCTCGAGACTTCAGCCGGAAGATTCGCCTCGTCGTACAAGGGTTGGTCGTCCGCTGTGTCGAAAACATAGCCGCCGCCCGGTTGCTTATGGCCCATCGGACAGAACTCCAACAAACTGATTTTATTGTCACCGTCCGTGTCATACGACGCGTTCTGAAATTTATCGTACACCTGTTCGTCGCCGAAGAAGTCGATGTAGGCAAGGTAAGGTTTGTAGAAGAAGGCCTTGGCGTCGTCCTCTGGTGTAACGTCTGCCGTCTTGCGTGGAGTATGGAACCCATACGTCGGCGGAAACGTCGCCTTGTTCTTGACCGGGTCTTTCGTGGCGTAAAGCGCGAACGAGTTCTTGAGTTGATTGCAGGTGGTCTTGAAATGCACCCACTTACTTCTTTCAATTATCCGGGGACCGATGGTCATGCTCAGCGCAGACAGAATCGCTATAATTGCAATTACCGTCAGCAATTCGATAAGTGAAAATCCCGCTCTTCCAAAGGGTTTCATCGATCCTTCTCTCCTCAGCGTCGCCCAAACACCCCGTGCATTAATGATACCATGCCCGGGGAAAACCGTCAACTGATAACCACAGAAATTCGCCACACTTACGTGAGAATTGGCCGCAAGGCCTCGCGGTAGTCCCGGATCCAGGCATGGATATCCTCGATGATGGCCCTGACGTTGCGTTGGGGACGCCATCCCGTGGCCTGCGTCACGCGCGCGTTGTCGGTGATGTACAGGCGGATGTCCGCGGGACGATCCTCCGGTACGCTTCCGATATCGATGGCGTTTCCCGTCACTTCGCGACACAGTCCGGTGAGTTCGAGCAGCGAGGCGCTGACTTCCGGGCCGCCGCCGACGTTGAACAGCTTTCCGGTCAAATCATCCAAATGATCGATCTCGTAGAGGACCAGCCGCAAGAGATCGTCGACGTGAAGCATATCGCGGACCTGTTTGCCATGCCCGTCGAAACCGATATAGTCGAGGCGTCCCCCGTAGACGTGCCGGGCCACCCACAAGACAACGACGCCCTGATCGACTTTGCCCATCTGCCACGGGCCCGTGATGACGCCGCAGCGGTTCACGACGCCCTTCACGCCGTACATGTCCTGGTATTCACGAAGCATCAACTCCGAACACAGCTTGGTCGCGCCATAGAGCGACCGCGGGCCTTCGAGCGGAAAATCCTCGCCAATGCCCCGCGCCGAGACGCCACGCAACGTCTGCGCCGGACCCAGCGTGAAACGTGTGGCCTCCTCAGCGTAGGAAAGACCGTTGATGGCGGCAAAGGGATAGACGCGGCTGGTCGAGAGGAAGATTATGCCCGCGCCGTGCTTCCTCGCCAGTTCGAAGCAGTTGAGAGACCCGGTCAGGTTCGTATTCACGACATACGCGGGCGACCCGCCGTATCCGGAGAGGACCGAGGGTTCGGCGCTGCATTCGACGATGAGGTCAACCGCTCCCGCCGCCTCGAGGTCCTCCGGATTGCGGATGTCCCCATGAAGAAACTCGACGCCGGCCTCGCGCAAGCGTGGAAGGTTCAACTCGGAGCCGCGACGCTTGAGATTGTCCAAGACAATGACGCGCGCACCGCCGGCGGTATCGGTGTTCATACCGCCGAAGTGCCGCCGCAATCCCAAGGCAAGACACGAGCCGACGAAACCCGCACCGCCTGTAACCAGTATGCTTCTCATCTCCGTCCTCCGTAATCCTCGAAGACTCTTCTCCGTTCCAAACCCGATGATACCATCTCCGCCCCTCCCTGCACACTGAATTTCGTGTCGGCTACTTGCTGGACGAGCAACTCGCAAGTTAGCCTCCTTTCAGGTTACAAGCTCAGCCATGCTTGACCCGCCGCACCAGAGCTTGTGGAAAGATCCCAGAACGGCGTCATTCCCGCGAAGGGGGCCTTACCAGAAACTGCGAGTTGCGCACCACGCGGACATGGCGTAACATAGCAGAGACCTCTGTTCTTAGGCTTCAGATGAAGTGGAACATGATTGACTTTCTTGCATTGCCGTTTGCTCGAACTGCACGGGTGTTGGCGAGGAGGCCCCTCCTTGCACGCATGGGCATTTCCCTGCTGGCCGTATTATTGGCAAGTACCGCTGCGCCGGGTGGGCCTCCGGCCCCAGGCGATCTTGAACGACGAGTTACCGAACTGACGCCCGACGTATGCATCGAGCACGCCTTTGGCGAGGACTTGCATCTGAAGGGCTACAGCGTAGGCGAATCAGTCGGCTCGGACAAGGGCTGCAAGCGCATCTCGCTGGACCATCGCAGGGAATTCAGTATTACGTTGTTCTTCGAGCAACCGCGCCTCGAAGCGAATCACTACCAAGTGCTGATCCGAGGGGATGATTGCCCAAGAGCCTCTTTAGTGGAGACAGGAGTGGATTTCAGGGTTGCAGGCCGCATCTCTTGAGCGGTGGTAGAGTGTCTCGCGTCTCATGCATCGAAGACTCGAACTGATCAAGCATACCATCCTGAAGCGGAGCCTCAGAGGTTCCCTCGGTAGCTGGGCCATGAACTGTTTCTGCCCGCCATGGAGCATGCTTGCCAGAAGGAAGATTGCGGCTGTTGAAACGCGCGGCTGTTTTACCAGATTCCAGTTCAAAGGCTGCCAGGGCTGGCTCTACGTGCCGGAATGTCTCGATGTCCGCATGCTTCATCAGACCATCGTAGAACAGTTGTACCCCTGGCATTGGCACTCCTATCAAATCGCACAGACGAAGGTCACTTCCGAAGACATAGTCTTCGATTGTGGATGTGCAGAGGGTATTTTCGCATTCCTGAACCAAGGAGTTGCCAAGCGCATTTATGCTTTCGAGCCACTTCCAGCCTATCTTGGAGGGCTTGATCTCACTTTTCGGGGTTCCCCGACGGTAGCCATACTGAACTGTGCGTTAGGAGAGTCGACCGGAAAGGCGTATCTCGAGGAGGCTGGGATTTCCTCCCGCATCACTACGAACAGAACCGGCACGCCAGTTGAGATTGAGACTATCGACAACATGTGCAGGAAACTGGACGTCAAGGTTTCATACATCAAAGCCGACCTGGAGGGCTATGAGATGCAACTACTGAAGGGCGCGCCGGATGCCATACGGGAGTACAGGCCAAAGATCGCAATTACTACATACCACAGGAATAACAACCCTGCTGAGATGATTGGATTCCTCAAATCGCTTGTCCCAACTTACCGCTTCTTCTTGAAGGGTATCGAGCTTCCTCACGGCGCGCCCGTGATGTTGCATGCCTGGCATGAAGGTCGGTAGTAAGAGGACATCCAATGAGGATCGGAATAAGTGCAAGATGGTATTTCAACGGTCCTGTGGGGCCCGGAGTCGTGAATGAGTGGCGGCCGCAAACGACACAGAATCCTTTATGTCCAATCATCGTCGGACCTGTACGGGGCCGCCCGGTGTCTTCTGGAGCTCCTGAAGCAACTGCCGCCCGAGTATGAACCTATCGTCATACTGCCTTCTGAGGGCCCTCTGGCCGACTGCATGCGCGACCTGAGCATTCGGGTCGTCATAATGCCTCTGGGCGTTATACGACGCCAGCATGTTCATCCGATCCGGATATTCGCCTTCATTGCGCAGTTCTTCATCTCGATCGTGGGCTTGGTTCGCCTGATCACGAGAGAAGGAGTTGAATTGGTGCAGTGCAATACGAGTCTGATCCTCCCCGGCGGCATTGCTGCCTTCCTTTGCGGGCGTCCGTGCATAACGCACGTGCGCGAGTTGCTGCCGGAAAAGGGAATCCTTACGTGGCTGTATCTGTCGATTATCTCCGCCACCAGTTGCCGGATATTCTGTGTCTCGAACGCGGTGCGGGAACAACTCCTCCCGCGGAGCATGGCCAAAGCGGTCGTCGTCCATGACGGGATAGACATTCCTGCTTTTGTGGCGCAGGCCCCGCCCGGCAACAACGTCGCGATCAAAGACGCGGATTCTGAGGACGGCTTTGTGGTCGGAATGATCGGCAGAATCAGCTTCGGGAAGGGCCAGGATATATTCATCAAGGCCGCCAAACTCGTCTCCGAGAGGTGGAATGCCAGGTTCCTGATCATCGGCGACATATGGAAGGGCAACAAGCGGTACGAGATCCTGGAAAGAGACCTGCACGCACTCGTCGATGAGCTGGGCATCAAGGAGCGCGTGGAGTTTACCGGTTTCAGAGACGATACGGCGGCGCTGCTATCGACAATGGATGTTTTCGTGTGTCCGTCCGTGGTGCCTGAAGGCCTGGGGATCGTCATGTTGGAAGCCATGGCAATGGGAAAACCCGTGGTGACGACCAACCAAGGCGGGCCAAGGGATGTCGTGCTTGACGGTGTGACCGGACTGCTCGTGCCTCCCTCTGATTGGAAGAGCCTTGCGGAAGCCATCTCGCTCTTGCTCGGCGATAGGCGCCTGCGCGAGAGCTATGGCGAGGAGGGGCGCAAGAGGGTTGCCGAGTTGTTTTCCATCGAGGCGCACGCGCAAAAAATCGTGTCAGTCTACCGCGAGATCCTCGCCGATACCGGCTGAATTCGACCACGCTCAAGAAGCGCCTGGCCCTCATCCGTCGGGCTAGGCTCAGCGATCACCTGTTCCCCTTAGCGGCAGCCTTCTTGGGGGCCGCTAAGGGCCTTGGCGTTTACTGAAACACCCTTTCGAACGGGCAACGATCTGTTGTAGACAAGGGGTTGCAACCCCTTGTCTCTGCGATGTCGGTATATCGGAAATTGCCGGGATCCTTAATACTTGTCCGTCACCACGCCCCAGAGGTATTCCTCTTTGACGCGATCGATGGCCTTTTGCCGATACGTCCTCACCTGTTCGGGATGATCGAGGAGGTGGCGGAAGTCGGAGATGCCAACCGAAGACGCCAATGGGCGCGGTTGTCTTCCCGTCCGCCTTTCTCATCGTTTAGTCAAGAGAGTGTTACGTGCTAACATATGTGCGGTGAGATTTCTGAAGCTCTGCCCACCGCGATCTACTCTTGTCCACCAGAGAATCAGGACCGGACCGAAGAAGACGCAAGAGGATCAAAGGATGAAACCTATCGAAACCTACAGGATACTGCGGCCCTGCGTTCTGAGCATGTGTCTTCCCCTGATCGTTTGCGCCTGTTCGAAGCCTGCGCCTTCACTGGCGGAGAATGAGGAGGCCGTGAAGGCTGTCCAGCAGGGTTTGCCTCCTTCGCTAACAGCGAAACCGGCTCCGGGAACGATGATCTCTTTTCCGCCCGTTCCCGTCTTGCCTGCGGATAAGAGGTGTGTCGGGGACAGTCGCATGGAGAACGGCGGTTTCGAGAGCGCCCCGGAAGGCAAGCTCGCTTCCTGGACGCTTGAGGCGAAGGAGCCGGCCAAACTCGAGCAGGTTCAAGATTGTGCCGCAGAGGGGCAGTCTTCTCTTCGGGCCACCGCGCCGGCCAACGTGAGCTTTGAGGCAACTCAACAGGTAAAGAATCTTGGACACAGGGAGTATCTGCTGCGGTGTTTGGTACTGCCCAGGGACATGTCCGGCCAAGTCCGGCTCGCGGTGCGCGACACAGCTCAGAGCGGAAAGGTTGTGTCGGCCCAAAGCGAAGCCATTGCGGGAACACAAAAGACATGGACGCCGCTGCAAGTTGAGTTTGAGGTCCAGGCCACGGTACCCGAGGTCACCGTAGCGTTGCAGCACGAGGCCGCCGGCGAAGGTTCGGACGCCATGGGGACCGTCTGGTTTGACCAATGCGAGCTGTACATGATTGGCGCGCCATCCCGGCAGAACCTCTTGAAGAATGGTGACTTCTCTGAGGGACCTGAAAAAGAGCTGGCGCAGTGGCAGTGGTGGCAGAAGCACAAGATATCGAGGGACTTCGGCCTGGGAACGGCACACTCCCTGAAAGTGGACTGTCAACCCGGACAGTCGGTTACCTTTATGCAACTTATCGAGGACGCGGTGAAACCCGGCCAGCGCTATGTGTTCAGAGGGTACATGAAGACAGAGAACGCCACTGGGAAAGCGACGTTGGAGATAGGGAAGCAAGGAGGCTGGACACTCACGGCCACTGAGGCGGTCAGCTCACAGGACTGGACGTGGGTAAAGACCTCGTTCACTGCTCCTGATGACTGTAAAGGCCTGCTTGCGCTGCTCTTCTGCAGGCGAGACAAGGAACAGCCGACATCACCATGCACCGTGTGGTTCGCGGATGTCGAACTCTTGGCGGCGGTAGACAAGGAGTAGACGCCCCAACGCTCGGCGCTCGATGGGCAAATGGGCCTCTTGCCTTATGGTTAGGATGAGATGCGGACAAACTGCGCAAATAGAGTATCTTGATATATCCCGTGAGCACGGCGGGAAGCGCGTTGTTCTTAGCGCCGCACAAATCAGAGTCCGAATAGACGTACTGGATCCTCTGTTTTCGTGATGTCACTCACGCCCGCGATCCCAGGAGTCTCAGCGAGCTGTATTGCTTTCAGCCCTTCTTTTCTACGAGTTCGATGAGGTCGAACCAGGCGCTACCGGAGATGAGGTCATCTTGCTTTTGCGGCTTCTTGGGGTCGTTTTCTCCTTTTCGCAAGAAATAGACTCGGATCTTTGTCGTATCCGGGGGGGTATGGAACGTGAGTCGTGTGCGGCGCCACGGGGTAGTGCCGAGGACTTGCTCGCCGGCTGCAACGAAATGGCTCCAGCCCTTATCGGCGTCACAGACGGCAAGGCGGGGTCCGGCGTGTGAAGTGATATTCTCAGATCTTACATACCAAGAGAGATCGTATTGAGTGTCGGATTTGACGACGACATCTTGAAACTTATTGAAGACAGGGTGGTTCTGGCCGCCGAAAAAATCGAATCTCAATCCTGAGTCTTCAATATAGGCCCTTCTGAATTTTCGTAACCCCTTGTCTGTGTTGA
>CAZPMT010000050.1:30450-34648 GCA_964587655.1 uncultured Nitrospiraceae bacterium | reverse complement strand
ACTCTCTGAAAGGATTGGCGGCCTCGGCCGCAGCATGATAATGTAGAAACTCCAGTCACCGGCAAAGCCGGTGGATTAGCTTTGATTCAGACGCGAAAATTGACGCCAAGGGGCGTTTCCTGGTAAACTCAAAATACGCAGGAATCGTGCGCGGGGCGCACGATGGCTGAGAAGCGCGCGCTGAGGTCAGGGATTGGTGTTGGGGGGGGGAATGAAGCGCACCCCTAGGGCAACAAAGCGGTGGCCATCGGGATGGGTAGCGGAGTCAAACAGCAGCAGGCCGTAAAGCAATCAAGGCGCGCGGGTACGCCCGCCTTGCCGCCGTTGCGTTCGCCTGCATACGAGAAGCTCGTGCTCGATCATATGAGCATGCTCTACGCCGTCGCGCTTCGGCTGACCCGAAACGCGACCGACGCCCAGGACCTCACGCAGAGCACGGTGGTCAAGGCCCTTCGATTCCACGACCGTTTCAAGGACGGGACCTATATCAAGGCGTGGCTGCTTACCATACTCCGCAACACTTTCATCAACGAATACCGCAGACGGGCCCGGCGTCCCGATTTCGTCGAACTGACCGGCTCCGAGGCCGCGGCCGAAACCGCCCCGGACCCGGAGGTCGCCGCCTTCGAACCGGCTGAAGGCAGTTCGGCCGACCTGTTGGAACTGGTTGACGACGAGGTCAAGAAGGCAATCGAGGCGCTCCCCGAGGATTTCCGCGTGACGGTCATCATGGCCGACCTTCAAGACAAGTCATACAAGGAAATCGCTGATGCGGTGGGATGCCCTTTGGGCACGGTCATGTCGCGACTCTACCGAGGCCGCAAGCTTCTGCGCGAACGTCTCTACGGCTACGCGAAGAACTACGGCCTCGTCGATGCGAAGCGGGGCAAGGCCGTCCACTCCTAATGCCGATCCTTAGTACGGGGTCACGGAGCCCACAATCGCAATGCAAGGATACGTTGCGAGAAGAGGCGTGTCGGGCGCTACTTCGCCTTGCGCTGCTTGAGAAGCCACTTCATAGTGGCTGGGTCGTCATAGGCGGCGTCCCATGAATTGTGGCCCGTCTTGGGGAACTCGGTGTACTTGATGTCGCCGCCTGCTTTCTTGACGGCTTCCACCATTTCCCGCGACTTGGACGGCGGTACTGCTGTGTCGTCGGCGCCGTGGAAGGCCCAGATGGGAATCCGCGCGAGGGCGTCCGCGTCCGCGGGCTTGCCGCCGCCGCATATGGGCGCGAGCGCCGCGAACCGTTCCGGATGGGCGGCGCCGTACGTCCAGGTCCCGAACCCGCCCAAGGAAAGCCCGGTCAGGTAGACGCGCGAGGGATCGATTGCGTACTCCTTCTCGGTTTGCGCGAGCGCGGTCTCGAAATCCTCGATGGCCTTATCCCACCAGACGCGCTCCGGACATTGCGGCATCACCACCAAGCAGGGAAAGCGGTCCGAGTGGAGCCGGATGGCGCGTCCGATACCGACCTCCGTCTGGAGCAGGCCGTCATCGCCGCGCTCGCCGGCCCCGTGCAGGGAGAGGATGAGGGGCCATTTCTTTTCCGGGACATAGTCGTGGGGAACGTAGACGACGTAACGGCGTTCCTTTCCATTCACGTTCACGGTCTTGTTGACGAAGCCCGTTGGGATGGTCTCGACCTTCATAGCGGGTTCCTTCTCGCGGGTTGTCGTGCATCCGGCCAGCGCCGTGATTGTGAACAGGCAGGTTATCGTCATCAGATGGTATCGCATGGTTTGTCCTTTACCTCTCAACTGCTCCCGGCGTTCAGGGATAATACCAAGGACATGGCTGCGGAACGCAAGCGCTACGGCATCTCATTGGCCGCCGTCGTACAGGGCCGTGAGATACGCGTGCGTGTCGTACTGGGCGCGGCAAGGGGATCCGGCGCCGTCGACGTACTTGTTGGATTGCGTTTCGTCGAGGATGCGCGCTTTGTGGTTGTCGCGGATCTGGAGTTCCATCATTTGGACGACTTGTTCCTGAAGCTCTTTGTCATAGATGGGGAACGCGACTTCCACTCGCGAATCGACGTTGCGGACCATGAGGTCGGCGCTGCTCATGTACATGCGGCGGTCATCGCCTCTGCCGAAGATGTAGATCCGTTGGTGTTCAAGATAGCGGTCGAGGATGGAAATGGCGCGGATGTTGGGATGCGGGAGCATGGCGTAGGTGGTCCGGACGACGAGGTCCATGCGCACCCCGGCGTCGGCCGCTTCTTGGATCTTTCCGATGATCTTCTCATCGGTGAGATGGTTTGCCTTGAGAAAGACGTATCCCTCATCGCCTTTTTCCTGTTCGCGCGCCAGCAGTTTGCAGATTGCCTTGCGGGTGTTGAATGGCGACACGAGCAGATGCTTGAACTTAGGCGCGGGCAGAACGCGTATCCGCGAGGCGTCTTCGAGGAAGTCGAAGACCATTTCCACCTCGCGGGTAAGACGCTTGTCCGCAGTGAGAAGGGTGCTGTCGATGTACTGCTTTCCGGTGGTCTCGTTGAAGTTTCCGGTCGAGAGGCCGGCATACATACAGCCTCCTCTTCCGATGAGCAGCAGCTTGCCGTGGACCTTCATGGGGGGCACGCCGAACACAACGGTCGCGTTTGACTCCTTGAGTCTTTCCGACATCACAAGGTTGTTCGTTTCGTCAAACCGCGCCTGAAGCTCGACCGACGCAAAAATCCTCTTTCCGTTGCGCGCCGCGTTGACGAGCGCGTTGACCACTTGCGAGCGGTTGGCAACGCGGTACAGCGTCATCCTGATCTCGTCCACCCTTGGATCGATGGCGGCTTCGCGCACGAGGCGGACCAAGTGGTCGAAGGACTGGAAGGGACAGGTGATCAGGAGGTCGCGCTCGCCGATAGTCTCCAACATGGGCGTGCGGCCGCGATCTAGGACCGGGTGCTGCGCGTAATCGAGTTTCTCAAAGGAAAGATCGGCACGGTGGTTCGGAAAGCGCATGAGATCTTTCATGTTGTGGTATCGTCCGCCGGCGATCACGGGGTCGTCGGCGCTGATCTTGAGCTCGCGGAGCAGGAGTTCGATCAGGGCGGGCGGCATGGCCGCGTCGTAGACCAGGCGCACGGGTCTCCCGCCTTTTCGTTTCTGGAGGCCGCGCTCCATCTTTCGGACGTAACCCTCCGAGAAATCGTTGTCGATGTCGAGATCGGCATCGCGCGAGATCTTGAACTCGAAGGCGTCGACACGCTCATACTCGAAGATATAGAAGATGTCGTTCAAGAAGAAGCGTATCACGTCGTCCAGATACATGATGTCGCCGGTCGGCAGTTGGACGAACCGTGGCAGTTCGGACGGGATCTCGAGGACGGCATACCGCGTCTTCTTGCCGATCATGTTGATGGCGAAGTAGAGGGCTCCGTCCGTGAGCTGCGGAAAGGGCTGCGACTTGTGGAGGATGAGTGGAACGAGCGTGGGCATAACGCTCTCGTGGAAGTAATCGCCGAGCCACTCTTTGAGCTCCGGCGGTTGCGCGTCGATGTTTCGTTCCGTGAGTATCCGCACCCCTTCTTTGGCGAGAGCGGTGGTGATGCCGGCATATGCGGCCTGAAACCGTTCGTCCAATTCACGCGATTTCTGCGTGACGACCTCGAGCACGGTCCACATGCTCCTCTTGCCGAGTTCGATCCGGCGGCGGATGCTGGCGACGCGGACCTTGAAGAACTCGTCCATGTTCGAGGAGAAGATCCCGAGAAACTTCAAGCGTTCCATCAGAGGATTGCGCTTGTCTTCGGCCTCCTGGAGGACGCGCTCGTTGAAGGAGAGCGTTGAAATCTCGCGTATCTGATAGATATTTCCCATTCCAGCCAATATACCAGAAACAACGGCGGCAAGCATGCTTTGCGCCGTTCCTTGCGAGGGGACGCGCGCTGATATAATGCGCGCGGAGTCTCCTGGCAACGGAAACACGAAGGGAAGAGAGGATTGGCGGCATGAACCGTGTGACAATGATTCCGCTGCCGAAGGAACTTGAGAAGATCTACCTGGAGTACAATCGGAGAGAATTCATCGTTCCGGATCCGCTGCAGTTTGTCTGGATGTATGAAGATCCGGCGGACCGGGAGTTGGTTGGCCTGATTGCTTCGAGCCTTGCGTTCGGATCGGTCGGACAGATCTTGAAGAGCGTGGCTTCTGTTTTGGACAAGATGCCGCGGCCGGCGCGGTGGGTTCGGCAGGCG
>CAZPMT010000050.1:0-30440 GCA_964587655.1 uncultured Nitrospiraceae bacterium | reverse complement strand
GGTAGGGCCCAGGGGGTCTGCATTTGACGTTTTTCGGCATCGCCTGGTTGCCGGGAACGATCGCGTGGACATGTTGGTCGGCGTCCGCCGCGTGCTCGACCGATATGATTCGCTCCGGGCATGTTTTGTGGCCGGGTTCAAACCGTCTGATGCTACGGTGATTCCCGCGCTCGAGGCATTTGTAGAGGCCGTCGGCAAGGAATCGGGACGGGCGCGGAACTACCTTCTTCCCTCGCCTTCGCTTGGGAGCGCGTGCAAACGCCTGAACCTTTTCCTTCGCTGGATGGTCAGGAAAGACGACGTGGATCCGGGCGTTTGGGCGCCGCTGCCTTCTTCGAAGCTGGTTGTTCCATTGGACACGCACATGCACCGGCTCGGTCTTGGGCTGGGATTGACGGCGCGCCGGCAAGGGAACTTACGCACCGCGCTCGAGATCACGGACGGTTTCCGAGAGATACGTCCTGACGACCCGGTCCGCTACGACTTCTCTCTCACGCGCATGAGCATGCGCAAGGACCCGAGGCTTCAACGCCTGCTCCGGCTCTGAACGGGGCCGTTGGGCCTGACGTATCGGACGGATCGGACAGATCGGACGGATCTAATACCTGGTAAAGGCAGGGATTTCCGCGCTTGGGCCAAATGCGTTACAATACCCGGCAGCGGTTCAACGGAGTTCCCACGAATGAAGAGAGTAGTCCTCATGGTATTCTTGTCGCTTTTCCCACGGCTTCTCGTTGCGCAGGAGCTCGATGTCAGGTCGCTTACTGGCGATAACTGGTATGGCGCATATCTGAACGGCCAGAAGGTCGGGTACGCGCTGTCGTCGCTGAGCGTGGATGCCGATGAAAACGTCTCGATGATCGAGGACGCACGTTTCAAGATCACCATGTCCGGCGTAGAGCAGGAGATGACCATCTTCGTAAAGAGGGTGTATGCGAAGGCAGGGAATCTCGTGCGAATCGACCAGACAGTCGGCGATGGGGGCGGGCAAAAGAAGTTCGAGGCCAGCGTCAATGACGACAAGATGGAACTGACTACGACGATAGGCGACACGTCCAACAAACAGGTCTTTCCCAAACCGAAGGAATCGCTTAAAGACGCATTGAAACAGGTGGAGCTTGTGAAGCGGGGCGCGAAGGTCGGCGACGAGTTGACCTTCTCGATGTTCGAACCCATGTACGAGCGGGAGATAGCCGGCCTGAGCCGTATCGAGGCGGTCGAGGAACGGATCCTGGAAGGCGTTCCGACGAAGGTGTTCAAGGTGAGATCGGAAATGAAGGACCTCGGGGTGGACAGCGTGACTTACGTCGCGCAGGACGGAACCACGCTCGAAGACCACATCGCCAACATCATCACGATGCGTCTCGAACCAAAGGAAATGGCGCAGGATGTCACGTACAGGAATGACGTCATCGTGTCGAATGCGGCTTCGGTAAACCAACCCATCGAGGACCCGCGAGGCCGTGCCTCGCTGAAACTGAGACTCTACGGTCCGCTTTCGGCCGAACACCTCTTCAACGACGAGCGTCAGCAGATGACCCTCAAGGAGGGTTACGTCGAGTTTCTTGGCAAGCGGAACGTCACCGACGGCTTCCAAGCGGCGCAGCTTCCGGTGACCGAGCCATCGGCGCGGGAGTGGTTGAAGCAGACGACCTTCGTGCAGAGCGACGATCCTCGATTATCGGAAAAGGCGAAGGAAATCGTCGCCGGCGAGAAGGACACGCTCGCGATCTCGACGAAGCTCTGTCATTGGGTCTACGCAAACGTGCGGACCACGTATTCGGCCAGGTTGTCCAATGCGCTCGAGGTCCTAGAACATCCGGAAGGCGATTGTACGGAGCATAGCATCCTCTTTGTCGGCTTGGCGCGGGCAGCGGGCCTGCCGGCGCGCGAAGTGGCCGGCCTCATCTACGTCCCGGACGACAAGCCGGCCTTCTATTTTCATCAGTGGGCGAAGGTGTGGGTCGGCAAGTGGATCAACGTGGACCCGACGTTCAACCAACCGTTGGCGGACGCGACTCACATAAAGCTTGCCGAAGGCGACTTGTTCGATCAGGCGAAACTCATTCCCACCATAGGGCAACTGCGCGTTGAAGTGGCCGATGGGCCAGGAGTGGAATCAAAATGAGCGGGGGGAAACCGGCGCGCCGTTGGACAAAGTGGCTCTTTCGCGTGCTTCTCGCGTTGGTGGCCGTAGCGGCATTGGCCGGCGCGCTGTTGATGACGGGTTGGCCGCAACGGACGCTGCTAGTGAAAGTGGTTGGGGATGCCCTGAAAGCCAACGTGGAAATCACAGGGCTGTCGTTGCGAGGCGATGTCAGGTTTGACGAGTTGAAGGCGTTCGACAAGACGGCCGCCGCTTCGAGCAAGCCGATGCTCGACGTTTCCGGCGCCACGATCGGTTACACCCTCCTGCCGCCGGGCGAAAAGAAGCGGTATATCTCCTCGGTGAACATTGACAACCTCGCAGTCAATATCGACCGAAGCAAACCGGCGCCGCCACCGCCGGCGACGGAGGCCAAACCCGCCGCGGCTGAGACACCGGAGAAGAAAAAGAGAGAGAAACGCGACAATATGCGGTTTATTCCCGAGGCGGTGAACGTCGCGAACACGCAGTTTGATTTGGCCGCGCCGGCCATCGGGATGCAGATTGCCGGACTCCGGCTCGGCGCGAAAATCGACGGAGCCCGCGAGTACGAGGCCTCGATCGAGGGCAACAAGGTGTCCGGTTCGTGGTGGACGGCATCGCGTGAAGCGGGGCTGCGCTTCAGCGACGGCGCGATCTCCGTGCAAGCGAAGAAATCCGGCAAGGAAACGGCGATAGAGCCGTTGATGATCAATCTGCTCGGCGTTCTGGAGGTAGTGGGTTACGCGCGACTCAAACAAGGCGGCCAAACGGATATCGACGTTAATCTTGAGAGATTTCTTGCAGGCAGTATGGACCTTTCCTCGGTATCTACCGACGTGCTTCGGGTTCCATTCCGTTTCAAGAAGCTGGATATGTCGGGGACCAGGCTCAAAGTCACGGCTACACCGAAGGAGTTCAAGGCGTCGACCGCGGACACCAAAGTCAACGTGGCCGCGGAGGACTTGGCGCTCGGGCCGAAAGGGCACGAGTTCTATGAGGGCAATCTCACCATCACCGGCGCTGGGGGAACGAATACCGACCTGCAACTGGATCTCGAGGCGGTCCTGAACCGCAACCAGAGGCTTCTGGCAAGTCTTTCGGGGATCATGAAAGACTTCGGGCTTCACGCCTCCATGCCGAATTGGTCCCGTGAGGATCTGCGAGCGGTATTGCCGAAAGACGCCCGCGTTACGCTGGACGCAATGCCGGGGCTACAGAGCCTCAACGCAGCGGTTGATCTGAACGTCAAGTTCTCGTCGTACGAGATGAAAGGTACGGCGAATCCCGTCTTCTCAGATCCCGACGGCACAGCCGGGCCGGTCGAGTTTTCGATGGACGTCAAAGGGAATACCGTACTTGCTTTGATGGGTGCGTTCCGATGTCAGACGAGCCTCGGAGCCAAGGTCGGCGATGGCTCGGTCTCGCTGGCCACCGAGATCGGTCCCGCGCCGCGCAGAAATGTCAAGGTCGCGCTGGACAAGCTGGACCCCGCGCGCTTCCTCCGGACGCTGACCCGGATGCGCGACCTCGATGCTCTGAGTACGGCACTGAGCGGCACGCTTGACTTTGATATGAGCAAGGACCTGAAGGACATCAAGCTCGCAATGGACCTCACGGGGTCGCCGTTCCGGCTTGGGCCGGTGGTCGCGCCGGAGGGCGAGCCCTTGATGGTCACGGGCAACATCACGGCGGACAATAGCGTCTACTGGAAACTGGCCATTCCGGCGCTCGAAGTCCGATTGGGCGACCTGGCATCGGTCGCATTCAAGGACACGACGGTCGACATTGACTCGATCTCCGTTAAGTCCGACGTAACGGCGGAATGCGATCTTGCCGTGCTGGGTCACGGTTTGAGTGGACACGCGAAGCTCCACGCACCGATCAAGAACGAGCGCGGCTTTGCGACTGCGGATATCGACCTCTCCGTGGACGGTTTCGGCTTTGGCGCATTAGTGTTGCCCGCGGGCGCGCCGCTCTCGGCCAAGGGCGTCATGGTGTATGACAACATCAACGGTCGCACGAAAAGCGGCAATCTTGATCTGAAACAGGGTGAGGGTACCTCCCTCGCACTGAGCAACATCAGTTGCAGCCGATCTCCGTTCCGTGTCGAAACGGCTTTCGCATTAAAGAACGATCTGCAAGTTCTGGTGGGCACGAGGTGGCTTGATGCGGCCAAGGGAACTGCCGCCGTCTCCGGCGTCTTCAAACACGAGGAGGGGCAGCCTTCCGCAACATTCGATCTCGACGCAACATGCGAATCCATGGCGCTCGCCCAAGGGCTCGCCGCGCTGGACGGCGTGTCGGTGAAAGGGCCGTTCGCTTGGGCGGACGGCAAAGGGCTCGGCGGCTCAGGCGATCTGAAAGTCGCGAAGCTGACCATCGGCAGTATTGCGCTGAGCGAGGTGGCAAGTCAACTTCAGGCCGAGGGCGACGCGATCAAAGCGACGGGCCTCGCGGGAAAAGCCTTCGACGGGACGTTTACCGGCGACGCCGAGGCCGGCGTGCTGCGCCCCGGCAGGCCGGTGCGTCTGAACGCACAGCTCAAGGCCGTCAATCTTGAGAGCATGAGCCGGGATCTGGCCGTCCCTTCGCTCAAGCTGACCGGACCCGCGGACGGCGCACTGACGTTCGCGATGGAGCAGGAAGGAATAAAGGAGTTTCAGTTCAACCTACAATCCACGGCGCCCGTCACCATCAGCACGGCATTTCTGGAACAGCTTCTGGCCCTGCCATACTTGCAGGAGATCAAAGGCAAGGCTCTGTTGGAGCGGATTGTGAAGGAAGGCCAGGGAAAGGATGGGCAAACGCAGTTTGATTCCGCGAGCCTGGCCCTGGTGTACGGAGGAGATCGATACACCCTTACCGTTACACTCTTGATTGGAGCAAGAAGCGTGACGACGGACGTGCTCATTGATGCCGCCTCCGTCATGACTACGCTGAAGCTGATTCGGCAATTGGGCGACTCCGTCCCGGCGCAGCCCCAGGCGGCTGCAAGAGAATAGGAACGAAGGAACATCGTCTATACTACAGTTTGTCAAGCGACGACAAACTGTGACGAGGAGGTGTTAGCAATGAGAAGACAATGGATTGCAGTGTTCGCGATCGGATTTGCCGTGGTTATCGGGTGCTCGATTGTCCCGAAGAAATTCGAAGCGCATATCACGATCGACATCCGCCAGCACATCGAACAGCAGGCCGCGAGCACCTTGGACTTCATCGAGGGCAAGACGGATACGCCCCCGAAAGCGGAGAAGCCGTCCAAGCCGGAAAAGACGTCCTGGATTCTCCGAATTCAGGAGGCGCTTTCGCCCATCTCGCCCGTGTACGCAGCGGAACTGAAATCAACGTCTCCTGAAGTCACCCGTATCGCGGAGGAATTGCGCAAGAGGAACAGCGCGGTGCAGGAACTCAAGGGGAAAGGTTTCGCGGGCGAGAGCAACCGGGGCTACCTCGATATGCGGCCTTCGTCCGAACTAAGAGACCCTAACGAGCGTAACGAAGCACAACAATTGGTCGCGGCTGAGAACAAGGATCGCAAGGATCTTTACGAGGAAATCGCGAAACTGAACAGGGAACAGAAAGTATCGGTATCGACGGTCGAGAGCATTTACGCAGTCGAACGCCTCAGACGAGCGAAGCCGGGCGAGATCTACCAACTCCCGGCGGCGGGTTCGGACTTTGACGCCTTCAAGACCTCCGCGGCGGGGCAGAAGCTCGGAGCCGAATGCGTTCCCGCGGCCTGGGTGACGATTAGGTAAGCCGCCTCGCGGCGTCGTTGTGGACACAACGGAACAGAGGGGACTAGATGTCAGGCACGGTGGACGTGAGGCATCTGCACAGGGCAGACGGCGACGATATCCGGCTCATGATCGGGAGCCGTCTCGAACGGCTTGGCATGATCTTTCGCTACGCCGCGTACATTGTGCTCGTTCCCGTCTTCCTTATCGGGACCGATCGGGGGAACTATCGGGACTTGGCTGTCATCACGGGCATCGTGCTGCTGCACAACGCCTTTGTGCATTTCGTGCTCTGGACGCGCCAGCCGAATATGTTCCTGACGCCGTGGAACTTCCTTATCCACCTCACCGAAGCATCCCTTATCGTCGCGTTTACGGGCGCCGACGAAAGCGAGTTCTTCTTCCTGTACTACTTTCCTCTCATCGCCTATTCCGTGTTCTCACGGGAGTTCACACGAATCCTTGTCGCGACCGTCATTTGTTTCCTGGCCTACGGAATGGTCATCGCCATCGAGTACCTTCGGGCCGGGATTTCGGCGCCTGCGGCGGTGGTCTTCTTGAAGATCGTCAGCGTTGTGCTCTGCGGTTGGTTGGCTGCGAGCCTCGGCAGGCTCTGGCGGCAGATCGAGGATGCCGCCGCAACGCGCGCGCAAGCCCTCGCCTCTTCCGAAGCCACGTTGAGGACAATCCTTGACAGCACGGCCGAGCCCATCCTCGTGTACGACGAAGGCGAGGCGATAACGGAGGTAAACGACAGGGCCTGCGAGTTTCTCGGCATGAGACACGAGGAGATCCTCGGCCGTGCCTTCCGAAGCTTCCTGTTCGACGACGATTCCGTTTCGGAACGCCTCGCGGAGGCCAAACTGCGGGACGAGTATCACGGAGAACAGGTGTTTGTCAACGCCGAGGGCGTCGAACGGACCGTCGACCTGCACATCCGGAGTTTCATCCAAGAACCGCGCGGAAGCCTTGCGCGGCGTTTCTTTGTGGTCATCGCGCACGACATCACCGAGCGGAAGAACCTTCAGGAGGCCACCCATCTCGCGAATGCGAACCTGGCGCGGCTGAACCGCGAACTCCAACAAGTGAATGAGATGAAGACGGGCCTGCTGACAACGGTCTCCCAGCGCATCCGCTCGCCCCTGACGGCGATCCTTGGTTACCTGGACATGTTGCTTAACGACGACTTCGGCCCCGTCGCTTCAGATCAGCGCAAACCCCTTCAAAACTGTCGGCGCACAACCGTCCGCGTGTTCAGGATTATCGACGAGGCCCTGCACGTTCCCCCGCCCGTACCTCACAGTTTGTCAAGCCACGACAAACTGTGGTCCATAGTACGGGCGGCTGACGTCACGCGCGAAAAGGATTGACGGGGCGGTATAATGACTCTCGTGCGGCTTGGAAACGGAGGACGCGGCAATGATGGAACTGCGAGATCAGATAGCGCATGTCAATATGCTGGCCCGGGGCTTCATGAACTCAGAGGTCCTCTTCGCGGCTAACGCCGCGGACGTCTTCTCGCACCTCGAAAAGCCCGTCACGGCGGATGAGGTGGCCGCAAAGGTTCGTTGGGACCGGCGCGCCACTCGGATGCTCCTCGAGGGACTTATCGCGCTTGGCCTCGCCGGCAAATCCGGCGACCGCTATCAAAACACGCCCACCGCGTCCGCATGCCTCGTTCCGGGCCGTCCAGGATACCAAGGCAACATCGTCCGGCACATCCGCCATACGGCATCGGGCTGGCATCGTATCGAGGAGTCTCTGCGCTCGGGAAAGACCGCTGAGCCGGAACGAGGCGAGCGCTCGCCCGACGAGTTGCGCTCGTTCATACTCGGCATGAAGGACATCTCCCGTTTCAGCGCAAGGGAAATCCTCGCCGCACTGGATCTTTCTCCCCACCGTCATCTCCTCGATCTCGGGGGCGGGCCGGCCACCTACGCTATTACGTTTCTGGAGGAGCATCCCCGCATGAAGGCCACGGTCTTCGACCTCCCGAGCGTCATTCCCATCGCGCGCGAGCAGGTGAGCGAAGCCAAGATGGACGGGCGGATATCCTTCATCCCCGGAGACATGCTCGTCGATCCTTACGGGAGCGGGTATGACCTTATCCTGCTCTCGAATCTCATCCACAGTTTCAGTCCCGAAAACAATTTGACGATCATTCGCAAGTGTTTCGAAGCCATCGAGCCGGGCGGCACGTTCATCATCAAGGATTTCCTGACAGACAATGACCGCACAGGCCCCGCGTTCAGCCTCATGTTTGCCTTGCATATGCTGGTGTGCACGGGCGAGGGCGACACCTATTCGTTCTCGCAGGTCCAGGAATGGACCCGCAAGGCGGGCTTCGAAGATCTCCGCATCGTCGACCTAACCCCGCAAACGCGCATGTGGCTCACAAAGAAACCATTCCCAGCCGCGCACAGTTCGCTCATCGGTTTTCTCGACAAGACCCCGCCGTCGAAACTTCCCCGCGGCGACTTCACCCCGGATGAATAGGCCCTCGGTGACGGCTCGTCGAAAATAGATTGTCGATGTTGCCAGCATCGGACTTAGCCAAAGGTCTTCGATACGGTCGCGGCGGCAGGATCACAGCAATGCCCGGAATTCAGCAACCGTTAGGCCGGCTTGGCGAATGATTGCGCGGAGGATTCCTTTGCCAAGCTCTCGGTGGTCGGGAATAGTCAGGCGTCGGTGTGGTTCGTCGTCTTGCCGAAGGATGATGTGACTGCCCGTCTGATGATCGACGGCATAGCCGATTTTCTGAAACACACGCGCCGCTTCGCGCCCGGAGACCGCAGGCATGCGGGTCACGAGCCTGGCACCTCCACGGTCTCCTCATGAATGGGCGGAGGAATAGGATCGTTGTGTTTTCGGAGGCTCTCGAGATAGCCTTCCATCGCATCCTTTATATTAGCCAGCGCCTCCGCCCGTGTGGCGCCTTGGCTGACGCAACCGGGCAATACTGGGCACTCCGCCACGAATATGCCGTCCTCATCCTGCTCAATGCTAACACGGTAACGCATACGCGCATGTTCCTCTATCGACTCGTTACATTGCCAGTTTACCATACTCGGTCCACTATGCAAGCACCGGCTGACACTGGTAGCCTTGTGCGGCCCGCGCGAGGAACTCATCCGTCAGCTCAGCCAGATACACCTGGCCGATTCCGGTCATGTCGGAATTGAAAAGGACGTAGCGCATGCCGGGCGAGAGGGCCGGGTGGGGATGGGTCCATTGCGGATGGGAACACGAGGACTTCGGGTCGCACACGAATGTGACGGTCCGCGTGTGAGCGTGAATGAGGTAAAGCCCCTCGCGCGGCCAGTTCGTGTCGGAAATGATCCATTGCGCGTCCGCGCTGGCCGACGAGTGCCAGTAATACCGGCCTTCCGTGATGAACGTGGGCGCCGAGTCGCCTTCCGCAAAGGTGACAATGCCGTGTCCGGGCGGAAGCAGGCAGCCCTGCATGCGGCCCGTTTCGCCAAACCACGTCTTGTGTGCGAAGCGCTGGAACGGGTACTGGCGGAGGTTGCGTCCGTCCGCATCGATGAGGTATTCCGTTGCGCCGTCTTCCCGATTGTCTCCGAAGTAGACCGTGCGGCCCGCCGGATCCACGTGGATGTGGTTTTGAAGGCCGCCCTCGAACAGGATATCGAGCTTCCCGGAGGTCAAGTCGACTTTGAAGAGAACGCCGGCGCCGTCTTTCTTCACCGCGCCCGTATGTCGGTCCGTAATACGGGCCGCGGCGAAATACGATTTCTCATCCGCGTCAATCGAGGCGAGCGAGAACGGATAGGCCGGGGAGAGCCCGCCGAGGCCGGCGACGGGCTTGTCTTCAAACGAGAGGATATCCAGCCTGCGCAGTTCTCCACGGGATAGGTAAAAGGCCGAGCCGGTTTTCGGCGACGCAACAATGCCCGAGAGATCGTCGCAGTCCGTCAGTTGAACGAGTTCGATGCCGTCGGTGCTCGCACGGAACAGGTCCCAGGGGGCGTCGCGCGATGCCCCGCGTTGCGAGATGAACACGACGAAGGCGTCATCCCTAGTGAACGAGCACATCTCGAAGTAGAGGTTCGAGCTGATGGAGGCGCAGTGCGTCAGTCGTGTGATGCGGAGCCCTGAACGCAGGTCGCGCAGGATAGCGCGCTCGGGGCCGTACTTCGAACCTTTTGCCATCTGGGTGTCCCTTCGCCGTTTCAGTCGCCTGTGTTACGGACCACAGTTTGTCGTGGATTGACAAACTGTGATATACGGGCTGGAATGCCTTCTGAACCGATTGCATTTGCGGGATGCATTGCCGGATATTGTATCACAAGCCGTCGAAGATCTTCTGCCATGAAACGTTGGCATGCGCGGCGCTCTTCTGGTATCTTTACAGCCAGCCGTAGGGGGCAGAAGGAGGGTAGCCGAGGATGGCAGCCATCCAGGAAGGCAGTCCGAACGAGCATGAGTTGGACCTCGTGCGTCGCGAGGCCATGGCGTTCGCCGGTATCGGCCTGTATCGGTTCGCGTTTGACGGCGCGGTGCTTTTCATGGACGCCGGTGCGCTCAGGATCTTCGGGCTCGAAGATCGCTTCCATGATCCGGCGGACGTTGTGGGCAAGAACATCGCTGAACTCATCGTATACGTCGGCCCCGAGGGTCTCATGCGGAAGGAAATCCGTAAACACAGGCGCATCCACGCCCGCGAGTGGAGTTTTCAGACGCTTGCGGGGCAAGAGAAGTGGGTCGTGGAGGACTCGTACCTTGTGAACGACGTACAGACAGGACAAGAAGCCATCCAGGTTGTCGTGCGCGACATCACGGAACAGAAACAGGTCAAGGAATCGCTGCGCGAGCGAGACGAACAGAATCGCCGGATCCTGGATAGCATGGCGGACCCGATGCACCTTGTGGACACCGACCTGCGGATCCTCCTGTTCAACAAAGCGTTTCGGGACCTTGCGGGCGATCTGGGGTTGGATGCGAACGCCGTGGGCCGAAAGGTACTCGATGTTTTTCCTTTCTTACCCGAGAAAGTGAACGATGAGTACCGGCATGTCTTTGAGACCGGTGAGGCTTTGACGTCTGTGGAGACAACGGTCCTTCAAGGTCGCGAGTTGGTCACGGAAACTCGCAAGATCCCCGTCTTCCAGAAAGGGAGCGTTGCGGAAATCCTGACGGTGGTCCACGACATGACCGTCCGCAAGCACGCAGAACAAGCATTGCGCGAAAGCGAAGAGAAGTACCGCACCATTCTCGACAGCATCCAGGAGGGGTACTACGAGGTGAACCTGCGCGGGGATTTCACGTTCACGAATAAGGCCATGCTCGGCATTCTAGGGTACACTGAATCTGAAATGATCGGTCTCAACTACCGGGCCTATTACCGGGACGCCACCGCGCAGGATCGCGTTTTCAAGATCTTTAACGAGGTCTACTCAACAGGCAAGTCCGTGGATCTGTACGATTGGGAGGCGTTCCGGAAGGACGGGAGCACGGCCGTGCTCGGCGTGTCGGTCTCTCTGATGCGCGACGCCCAAGGAAACCCCATCGGCTTCCGTGGAATCGCGCGCGACGTAACGCGTTCCAAGGAGGCAGAGAAGGCGCTTCTCGACTCGGAGGTTCGCAACCGCGCGCTCCTGGACGCCATCCCCGACTCCATGGTGCGCCTACGGCGTGACGGCATCGTTCTGGACTTCAAGGTGGGTCATTCCGGCTATGTCTCGCCGGTGGCGCCGGAGGACGTCATCGGCAGGAACATTTGGGACAGTGTTCCGCGGCACATCGCGGACGGGTTCATGGCGCACGTTGGGCAGGTGCTGGACACAGGGTCCATCGAGACGTGGGAGTTTCAGTTTCCGGCCCAGGAGGGACTCCGCGACTATGAGGTGCGACTCGTGGTGTGCGGAGAGGACGAGGCGCTGGGGATCATCCGAAACGTCTCCGAGCGTAAGCGGGCGGAACAGGCTGTGCGCGAGAGCGAGGAACAGTACCGCGAGTTGTTTGAGAACGCGAACGATATCGTCTACACGCACGACTTCACGGGCCGGTTCACCTCGTTGAATAAGGCGGGCGAGCGCGTAACCGGTTATACCCGGGAAGAGGTGCTGCGGTTGAACGCCATCGAGATCACCGCGCCTGAATACCGGGCGCTGGCGCTCGATATGGTGCAGCGGAAACTGCTGGGAGAACCCAGCACCCAGTATGAGTTGGAAATCATCTCAAAGGATGGCCGCCGTATCCCCCTCGAGGTGGGCACGCGGACGATATTCAAGGACGGCTCTCCGGTAGGCATCCAGGGCATCGCCCGCGATATCACCGAACGTCGCCGCGCCGAGGAGGAACGCCTGCGCCTCGAGGCCCAGATCCAGCACACACAGAAACTGGAGGGGCTCGGCGTCCTCGCCGGAGGTATTGCCCATGATTTCAACAATCTCCTCGTTGGGATGATGGGTTATGCGGGGTTGGCGCTGACGAAACTTCCCCCGGAATCGCAGGCGCGCGGATACGTCGAGAAGATCGAGATGAGCGCCCAACGCGCCGCGGAGCTTACGAATCAGATGCTCGCGTACTCGGGCCGGGGCGCGTTCGTGGTCCGCCCCGTCAACCTGTTCAAGCTGGCCGAGGAGGTGGGGCGTCTGCTCTCGGCGTCCATTTCCAAGAACGCCACGCTCAAGTACCATTGTGAACGCGATCTGCCGGCAATCGTCGGAGATCCCAGCCAGATCCATCAGGTTGTCATGAACCTGATCACCAATGCTTCGGACGCGATCGGCGACAGTCCTGGCGTGATCTCGCTCAGCGTGTCCAAGGTCACTGCGGATCGAATGTACCTTGCCAAGTCTTACCTGAATGACGATCTTCCCGAAGGGCGCTACGTGTGTCTTGAAGTTTCGGATACCGGTTGCGGCATGGACAAAGAGACCCTGGCTCGGATTTTTGACCCGTTTTTCAGCACAAAGTTCGCGGGCCGGGGCCTGGGTCTGGCGGCCGTGCTTGGCATCGTTCGGGGACACAAAGGAGCGATCCGGGTCTACAGCGAACCCGGAAACGGCACGATCTTCAAAGTGCTGTTCCCGGTGGCGCCGGAAGAAAGCGGCGACGTCGAACAGCCGAGCCGGAAAGAAGACGATTTCGACTCATGGAGGGGAAAGGGCACGATCCTCATCGCCGACGACGAGGAGGCGGCCCGGTCGGTGGCGCTGGACATATTCGAGGATCGTGGTTTCGCGGTGCTCTTGGCGGCCGACGGACGGGAGGCGGTCGAGATGTTTCAGGCCCATGCCGACGAGGTGACGGCAGTGATTCTGGACCTGACGATGCCGGTCATGGGCGGGAGGGAAGCCTTCGAAAGGATCCAAGAGATCCGGCCCGACGTGCCCGTCATACTGTCCAGCGGCTACACCGAACAAGACGCCACGACCCGCTTCGCGGAGAGGGCCCCGGCGGCCTTTGTCCAGAAGCCATACTCTCTAACGGAACTCATCCGGAAACTTCGCGAAGTTCTCGGCCAATGACGCGGCCCATGTCCGCGTGAGCCCACGCCGCCTGGTTTCAATGAGCCGCCGGCGGCGGAACGGAGGTCACGTTCCCGGGAAGCTTCTTCCCTGATTTCTCCGCGACTTGCGATTGAAGGCGTTCGAGCAATGGGAAGGCTTTCTTCGGATCGGGCGATTTCGCGACGCCGAGGAGCATGTTGCGGAATTGCTTGACAATGACCTGCTTATGAAGCGGGTCGTTTGCCACCAGGATTTTCCCAAAGGACAATTCTTTCCAGAAATAGGCCGCCTTGGAGGTCTTGAGAAACTCCTCATAGCACTCCAATGCCTCCCGCGCTGTCTTCGAGGTGATCTCGATTATGATGAAGATCTTCACGGGGAATTTCCCGTACGCTAAGGATTCCGCCACGAGACCGTTCGTGAAACAGTCATACCCCAGCACGCTTTGCGGGAAGTACTGCTGCGTTTTCGGGATCACATATGGGAAATCGAGCATGTCCAACTCCTCGGGCGGGCGTGAATTCTTTGGAAGCACTCCGGATATTGCCTGGGCGAACGGCAAGACGGCGGTCCGGTTCTCCCTCGACGTTCCGCGAGCGCGGACTTTCACGAAAAACTGCGCCTGATAGAACATGGCCTGGGTGGGGCCGGCGAAGCCTTCCACGCCAAGCGGGACAAGCCTGGATCTCGCGTCGCGGTAATTAGAATACGCGCCGAACGCATCGAGTGTGGATCCCAATTCATAGATTTCCGCGGCGATGCCGTCCTGCGGCTGGGCGGTCGAAGCGTAGTTGACCGCGATGGCTCGCTTGAAGCCATATGGGAAGTACAACTCGGCCTCTCCGTCGACCAACTCGAACAGGTTTGAGCGGTCGTAGGTGGCGATGTCACCGGCACACTTCCATCCCCCGGTCGGTTGGACCGCCGCCAGCTTTTTCAAGAGCGGGTCTTCCGCGCCGTAAGCCGCGGTACAGACAGCGGACAAGATTACAGCGAGCAGGAACGAGCAACTTCTAATCATGTTCGGACCTTTCCTCAGGCTTGCGCGCGTACCGAATGATGGCCTTCTTACGCGAAGAGATCCCGGGCGCGCTGCATGCGTTCACCGATGTTCAACCCGTGCGGGCACGCCGCAACGCACCCCGCGCACTCACCGCATGCCGCCGCGGACGCGGCCGTTGGGATCTCGCCGTAGTTCATGCGGGCAAGGGAGAGATCGTTGTAGCCGCCTTCCGCGTACATAAGGCTGCGGTTGATTTCTGAAATATCGACGCCCATGGGACAGGTCCGGCGGCACGAGTCGCACCGGTGACAGTAGTACGGCGCGATGGCGGCCTCGTAGCGACCCAGCGCATCGAGGTCGGCCTGCGTCAACTGCATCATGCCCATTACCGCCGTGTCCTCGATCACTTCGTTCAGGCTAGTCATTCCGGGTATGGCGGCGGCGACGTTCTTATCCTGCAGCACCCACTTCAGGGCGGCTTGGTGCGGCGTGACGCCGCCGAACTCCTTACTGTTGTATCCACCGGCCTGGGTCTTCATCGCGATGATTCCGATGCCGGCCTGAGCGGCCCGCGCGATGGCGGCCTTGACCTCCGGACTGCTCTTGAAGTTGTACGTTACAAGAACCGTGTCGTACAGCTTCTCCGGATCGTCCACAACCGCCTCGATCACGTCCGCCTCGTTCTTATGCGTGCTCACGCCGATAAAGCGCGTGCGGCCCTGCTTCTTGGCCTCGGCGAACACATCGCGATAGTCCTTGTTGTAAACCGCTTCCTTCGATTCGACATGGTGCAGTTGCAACAGGTCAACGTAATCGATCTTCAGGTTCTCAAAGCTCTCATCGAGTGATGCCTGCAATTGCTCTTTGGCGCCGGGCACGGCCTTCGTCGCCACATACACCTTGTCGCGGTAGCCCTTGAGGGCCTCGCCTACGAGCCTCTCGCTGCGCCCGTCAAGATAGACCCGCGCCGTGTCGACGTAGTTCACGCCACGGTCGAAGGCGGCCTGGAAAATGGCCGGGTCGGGCGTCTTCAATGCGCCGACACCGATCACGGAGATCTTCATCCCGGTGCGGCCCAGCGTCCGGTAGGCCTCTGCGGCGCCTTGGGCCTTCGCCCCGCTCTCCGTCGCCGCAGGCGGGGTTTGCGCCCCGGCCAAACCTGCGCCGGCAGCGGCCATGGCCGCGCCAAGCGAACTGACTCTAAGAAACGTCCGACGGTCCATATCCGCGATGCTCCCTTTTCCTAATCAGTGCCTATTGGAAACGGTAGTTTACCATGTCTTCGGCGCGAATCGAAATGCGGCCTTGGGTTCGGGTTTCCGCGGCGCACATGCGTGCGCATGCCGCCTTGGCCGCATATCGTGAAATCCTTGCGATACCCGAGATGCGTAATGTGGGATCGCAGTACGCGAGCGCAGAAAAACCGGAAGGCTAGAGACACTTCATCAAAAAGAGAACCTGCGTCCCTCGTCCAACATGGCCAGGTAGTTGTCGAGCGGGATATAGTTGGCCACGCTGTTGCCCGTGCCGAGGCAGTATCCCGAGCCAACCGTGCATTTTTCGAGCGTGGCCCGGACCCGCCGCCGGACATCTTTCTCGCTCGATCGGCACAGGAAATCGACGTCAATGCCGCCCAGGAGCGCGATGCGGTGTCCGTATTTCCCCTTCGCCTCGGTCACTTCTTCGATCGTGTCCTCGAAGGAGTGCTTCGCATCGATCCGAACGTCCTCGATCAGGTCCTCCATGATCAGATCGAGATTGCCGCAGGCGTGGAGCAGATACGGCCGGCCCGCCGCGTGCGACATCTCCGCCATTATCTTGTGGCCCGGCAGCACGAACTCGCGCAGGTCGTCCGGGCTGATCATCGGACCGCCCCGGTAGCCCATGTCGTCGCTGCCCCATATGATCTTCACGCAATCGAACCGGAGCAGGCGCTCGAGGAACACGACGTACATGTCGATCAGACGGCGGCTGATTGCCGCCACGAGATCGCGCTGTTCGCAAAGCGAGATGCAGAGCGTCTCGTAGCCCATGAGCCACGTTACGTATTCCGCGAAGTGCGCGAAGCCGCCGCTTCCCATCACGCACATTCCATCGGGCAGATTTTCAGCATACCACTCGAGGGATCGCGTCGAGGCCGCCTTCGGATCCGGCCACGGGTACGCCTCGAATTCCTCCCACGTCGTGATCGGCCCCTTGTGCTCGTCGATGTAGCTGCGGCCACCTTTACGACTCAACTCGGCCGTGTCGTCGATCGTCACGTGGTTCAAGGGCATGTCCATGCCCGACATGCTCGCCCGAACGTAGTCGTAGCCGAGAAACGATTGAACAATGATCTCCCGCTTCTCCGTATAGAAAGGATCGGACGGATCAAGATCATCGAGCAGCCCATGGCGATCGCAGATGGCATCGCTTACTTCGGGATCCAGGAACAACTCGATGAAATGGACCCGGCGGGGACGCCGTCGACGCATGATCGTATCGGCCAGTCCTTGCCAGTCGGGTGAGATTGGAAGCGAGAAGGACTTTCTTGACACGCGGTTCTCCCTTCTGCCCAGTGTATTGAGTGGCAAATCCGTTTCCGCTTGTTACCCTGGCGTTCTTCTGAGTGCCTACAATCTAACAGAGCGGGAAATGGCAGTCAAGTCCCCGTTCGCCACAATGTATAGATGCTGGCCATCACTACTATACGACATATGGTATGTGCTGGCTAGGGGCGACATCTTGGAGGCTATTGACCGCAGCTTGTACAGTTTTAGCATGGGTCAGTGTGCAGTATTCAGTACCGATTCGAGGCACGTGGCCCCACGCGTGGTATACCGAAATCGACCGCACACAATATTTTGTTGCATTTTCGCCACAAATCTGTTACCATAACAATGTTTGGCGGGTTGTCCGCTTCGGATGGGAAACGCAGGAATGGGGTACGTGGCCAAGCTTCCCAGAGACAGAGGGTACGAGATCCTTGGGGTATGCCTGCTTGCATTGACCTTTTTCCTTTTCTTTGCATTAGTCTCTCGCGACTACCAGGGCATCCTCGCGCTCGATGATTTCGGCAGCGCTTTCAACCTGTGCGGACGCCCGGGGGCCTATGTGGCCGGAGTGCTGTACATCCTGTTCGGCAACGCCGCCCATGTCCTTTACGTGCTCACGTGCTTGTGGGCGCTGATGCTATTTCGACACCAGCCTCTCGATCGTCTTCCGTTACGCCTGACGGGCCTCGTGCTGTTGGCGTCATCCATGGCCGGCCTGCTGCAGATCTTCGCGACGCCGGGAGCGGGACTTCCGGGCGGGGTTATCGGCTCGTATATCGCGTCGCTGCTTCTGCCGGCGTTCTTGCGTATTGGTTCCTGCGTGATCACGATAACGCTTGGCTTTGTTGGCGTGTTGCTCGCGACCGAGTTCCTGTTCGTGCAGGTCCTTCGCGGTCTTTATGCCGTCGTGTTTCACCTGCTGCGGGCGGCCGTGACGCTGTATGAGGCGTTGCGGGCTTTCCGTCTCCGGCGCAGCGAACAACTGGCCACGCGCACTCGTCAGATGAGTCTGGCGGCCGGCGCGCTTCGCGGCAGCGGACTCACGCTCAGCGGCAGGACCAAGCCGGCCGATGCGATCTCCGCCGATACAGGCGATGCTGAAGCCGCCTTGGCGGCGCCCGCCGTAATGGCGCTCGAACTCAGCCGGATTCGCATCGTGACCCAGCCTCCGGTGGAAGAACCCGTTCAAGACGAGATCCCGTTCGACGCCATGGTGGATCACGCGCAGCCCGATCCGGTCAACGAACCTTTGCCACAGTATGCGCCGGCAGTTCTGGAACCGATGCCAACGGAAGAGGGACACCCAGCATCGCCGGTCTTGGAAGAGCTGACGCCGGGTTCCGGCACAATAGTCATTGATGGACTGGGGATCAGACCGCGTCCCGCGCGCCCGGCACAGCCGAAGCCGCCCACGCCGCGCCGCAGGGCGACCGAGATCGATGAGTTGCCGCCGGACTACGTATATCCGCGGCGCTACACGAAGCCTTCGTTGGATATGCTTGACAATCCGCCGCCGTCTCGCGTCTCGGAAGGCTTGGCGGATCAACTTCGCAAGACAAGTGTCCATCTCGAGAAGGCGCTTGAGACATTCGGGATCGAGGCGCGCGTCACCGACGTCACGCGAGGCCCCACGATCACCCGCTTCGAATTGGAGCCCGCTCCAGGGATCAAGGTGAGCCGCTTCCTGTCCCTCGCGGACGACTTGGCCCTTGCGCTCAAGGCCCACGGCGTCCGCGTCGAGGCCCCCATCCCCGGAAAGGGGCGCGTCGGCATTGAGCTCCCCAACGCGGATCGTGAACCCGTCATATTGCGCGAACTGCTCGAGTCGCGCGTGGTCCGCCGGCACAAGGGGTGCCTCGTGCTCGCGCTCGGCAAGGACATCACGGGCGACGCCATTGCGGCGGACCTGACAACGATGCCGCATCTCTTGATCGCCGGCGCGACCGGCACCGGCAAGACGGTCTGCGTGAAGTCTCTGCTCGCGAGCCTTCTCTTCATGAACACGCCCGAGCAACTCCAGCTCATGCTGATCGACCCCAAGATGGTCGAGCTATCGATCTTCAACGATATCCCGCATCTGATTACCCCCGTCGTTACCGATCCGAAGAAGGCGGCCTCGGCTCTGCATTGGCTTATCGTGGAAATGGAGGAGCGTTACCGGCTCTTCGCCCAACTCCGCGTGCGGAACATCGAAGTCTACAACGAGAGCGTCGAGAACGGCGAGATCGAGATGCCCGACGCGGACGGCGCCGCCAGCGGCGACATGGTCAACGTCGTGCGGAAGCTCCCCTATATCGTGTGCGTCATAGACGAGTTGGCCGACCTGATGATGCTCGCGCGCGCCGAAGTCGAAGAGGCCATCATGCGGCTCGCGCAGCTTGCGCGCGCGGTGGGCATCCACCTTGTCATCGCGACGCAACGTCCGTCCGTTAACGTGCTGACCGGCGTCATAAAGGCGAACTTCCCGGTCCGGGTTTCATTCCAGGTTTCGTCGCGCGTCGATTCGCGCTGCATCCTGGACGAGATGGGCGCCGAGCGGCTTATCGGGCGGGGCGACATGCTCTACCTTCCCGCGGGCCGCGCCACGCCGACGCGGATTCAGGGCGCCTTCGTGAGCGATCGCGAAATGGAGTCGCTGATTGGGTATCTCAAGACGCAGGCGCCGCCGCAGTACCGCGACGAAATCGAGAGCTTCGGCAAGACGGCGGAGCAGCTCGAGGACCTGGTCAACGAGTCGGACGAGTTGTTTGAAGATGCGGTCCGGGTGGTGCTCGAAACGGGCCAGGCGTCGATCTCGATGGTGCAACGACGCCTCCGTGTGGGGTATACTAGGGCCGCGCGTCTGATTGACATGATGGAAGTCAGGGGAATTGTAGGACCACATTTGGGCAGCAAGGCCCGCGAGATACTCGTGGACTTTGTACCCGCGGACAGGAGCCTATGAAACAAGCTTCTTTTCCTGGCGGCGAGTTGAGGGCGAGGCGCGAAGAACTCGGCATCACGATCTACGAGGCGTTCCGAAGAACCCACGTGCCCGCGAATTATATCGAGGCGTTGGAGCGCGCGGACGTGCAAGCGTTGCCCGCGACCTGTTACGCCGTCGGTTTCTTGAAATCGTATTGCGAGTTCCTCGGTCTCGAGGTGGACCGGTACGTCGACAGCTTCCGTGCGTGCGTCCGTCCGTCGATTGTGAGATTCCTGGCCCGTAAAGGCCATCCGCCGCGTCCGCCCGCATGGCTCAACGATCTAATGACGTGGTCCGTCGTCACCGCCGTCGTGCTGCTGGGTTGGATTACGTACACGGTTGTCTTCCATCCCCAGGCGCAAAACCCCGACAAGCGCGTCGATGCCGGCACCGTCGAACTTCAGCCGCCTCCCGCGGAGCAGCCTGATATTCCCTTCTAGTCCCCGGGTTTCTCCGGCGCATCAATATCCCGAACATTCCTGGAAAACAAGGCGTGACGTGAAGAGACTGTTTGCGAAAAAGACGCTCGAGTTGCTGCTCGAAGAGATGGCCGGCGAGCATCGCCTGCGGCGAGTGCTCGGACCCCTCTCGCTGACCGCGCTCGGCATCGGCACGATCATCGGGGCCGGGATCTTCGTGGTCGTGGGCACGGTCGCGCACGACAAGACCGGACCCGCGCTGATGATATCGTTGGTGGTGTCGGGTGCGGCGTGCGTCTTCGCCGCGCTGTGCTACGCCGAGTTTGCTTCGATGGCGCCGGTTGCGGGATCGGCGTACACCTACGCGTACGCCACGCTCGGCGAGTTCTTCGCATGGATCATCGGCTGGGACCTCATTCTCGAATACACGATGGCCGCGTCATCGGTCTCGCACGGATGGTCGCATTACTTCCAAAGCTTCATCGGAATGTTCGGCCTGTCCCTGCCGGAGGTGCTGTCTCGCGCCCCATTCGATATGGATCCCAACACGAGCCACTTCGTCGTCACCGGCGCCATAGTCGATATGCCCGCGCTGATCATCTCGATAGTCATCACGGCGATCCTGGTTGTCGGCATCAAAGAAAGCGCGCGATTCAATGCCGTGATGGTTGTAATAAAGCTCTGCGTCGTCGTCATGGTCATTGTGATCGGCGCGTTCTACATCGACCCGGCCAACTGGAAACCCTTCGCTCCTTACGGCTGGAAAGGGCTGAGTTTCTTCGGCGAGACACTCGTCTGGGGCAGAGGTCCGGGGGGACAGCCGATCGGCATGCTCGCCGGCGCCGGCATCATGTTCTTCGCCTACATCGGATTCGATTCCGTCTCGACCCACGCCGAGGAAGCGTGCAACCCCCGCCGCGACGTTCCCATCGGCATCCTGGCGTCGCTTCTGATTTGCACCGTGCTCTACATGGCCATGGCCGCGGTCCTGACCGGGATGGTCCCCTACAACGAAATAGACGTCGACGCGCCCGTGTCCGCCGCTTTCCAGCGGCTCGGCCTCACGTGGGCGCAGTTCATCGTATCGATCGGCGCTTTGGCGGGACTCACCTCCGTGCAGATGGTCCTAATGCTGAGCCAACCCCGCATACTGCTCGCGATGGCGCGCGACGGCCTCCTGCCGAAAAGCTTCTTCGGCGCCGTACATCCCCGATTCCGCACCCCCTGGAAATCAACCATCGTCACCGGCATCGCTGTCGGCCTTCTCTCCGCATTCATCCCCCTCCGCATGCTGCTCGAACTCGTAAACATCGGCACCCTGCTGGCCTTCGTGATCGTCTGCCTCGCCGTTCTCATCATGCGCCGCATCAAACCTGACGCCAACCGCCCCTTCCGCTGTCCATTCGTCCCAATCCTGCCCCTAGTCGGCGCGGCCTTCTGCCTCCTGCTCATGTTCTCACTCCCCTCAGGCAACTGGCTCCGCCTCCTGATATGGCTCCTGATCGGAATGCTCATCTACGCCTTCTACGGCCACCATCACAGCATCCTCGACCGGCCAAAGAACAGAACTAGGCTGTAGGATGACAGATCACCTTCAGCCTACAGTGCTCAGTGTTCCTGGCGAAGCGCAACCCCTTTTTCTTTGAGAAATGCGCCAAACTGCTTGTCTATCTGCCGGATATGATTCTTCAGCCAGGTGATTTGGAAGTTGTTGACTGACTCACCGAGCCTGTGGGTGGCGCCGTCTTCTTCAAACTCCCGCACCAATTCCGTCAGAGCCTTGCGGAACTCCGCATGCTTAGCCTTGTGCTCCGCAAAGGCGGGGTAGTTCTGTGCCGCCATATGCTTCTCTTCCGTAGCGAAGTGGAATTCCACATAGTCGACCATGAAGTCCAGCGTCCTTGACACGTGCTGCACTTCCTGGTGTGATTCGACGGCCCCGGATAGGCTGTTCAGTCGTTCTATCCACACCTTGTGCTGCTCATCAATCAGCTCTATACCGACGGACAGACTGTCATCCCATTCAATTTTCTGCATCGTCTTACTCCTCCTTGAGCGCGGCGCCATTTCCAAGACAACGGCCCATTGGTCATTTCTTGAGCATGTGTCCTTGTGGGCGACACATCGCACAGTTTCACCATAATGCCCTCAAATTGCAAGTCCGTGCGGAACTCTTTGTCAACACAAATCGGAAACGTGCAGGGCCTCGAATCCGGTAATCCGCATCTCATTCTGTGCACATCGATTCAGACTTCGCGCCGGCTATCCGCCGATGATCACCTCGGCGCCGGTGTCGGCCGCTTTGACGACGGCGGCGGCGCAGGCTACGGCCATGCGTGCATCTCGCGGATCGAGACGGCCGCGCACGTTGCCCTCGATGGCGTCGAAGAACTCTTGATACTCCGCCGCCAAGCCGTCGATGTGAAGGTTTTGCAGCGGCACGGAGATGATCTGCTCGGGCTGGCCTTCTTCAAAGACGCGTATCGGGGCGGCAAGGTCGTTCGTATTGACTTCGATGTGCCCTCGTTCGCATACGACGCGCAGCGTCGAGCGCAGCCCCGCAGGCGGACGGAACACGAACCCGCCTTCGGCCACCGTCGTCACGCCATTTGGGTGCGTGAATAAGGCGGCAGCGTAGTCGTAGCCGCCTTGTTCGTGGCGGTGTCCGCGCGCGACAACGCGCTCCGGGGCGCCGAAGTACCAGTTGAGCAGATCGAAATCGTGGATGAGCAGGTCGAAGATGACGCCTCCGCCAACCTCCGGATCCATGCGCCAGGAACGTCCGCCGCCGCGGTGCATGCGACTGACGTATCCCGCGCGCGGCGTCCCGAGACGCCCGCTTTGCAGGATCTCCGCGACCGTCGCATAGGCGGGCACGTGCCGCGTCAGGTGGCCCACGATGAGCGTGCGCCCGCTTTCGTACGCGGCACGCAACACGGCATCGGCGTCTTCAACGTTCAGGGCCAGGGGTTTTTCGCAAAATACGTGTTTGCCCGCGAGCAGCGCCGCCTCGGCACACCGGCGGTGCAGGTGATTGGGAACGCACACAGCGACGACGTCGATATCTCTCGACTCGATGAGCGCATCAACAGATACTTCCGCGGCGCCCGCCTCCTCGGCTTCCGGAAAGGCCCTGCCGCACGCCTGACGGGCGAAGCAAACGGCGCGGCCCCGGTCTTTGAGACGACCCAGCGCCTTGAGATGCGCCGCCGCGAAATGTCCCGCTCCCAAAATGCCGACACGATACATGAAGAAGCTCCGTCCGTCTCGCCGTTGCCCTGTGACGAGATGTCGGACAAGGGGTTGGCACCCCTTGTCTCTCTCTCGCCGTGCTCCTGACGCGGTTCCAGTATAGGGAATGGATTCAGGGAAACAAAACGGCCCGTTCACGATCGGCGTGAACGTCAAGCAAGAGGAGAACCTGAACTTCAGATGCCCGGCATGACGTTGCCGCCGCACACGGGGATGTAGGCGCCGTGGATGTAGCTCGCGAGGTCCGACGCGAGGAATGTCACGACGTTCGCGACCTCCTGGTCCGTGCCGCGGCGTTGCAGCGGGACGTTCTTGCGGTACTGTTCCTCGTAATCCGTCCCGCCGTCGGGCCGGTTCTCACTGAGCATCCATCCGGGCGCGACCTGGTTCACGGTGATGCCGTGCATACCCACCTCGCGCGCGAGAACGCGCAGCACGCCGTCCATCCCGCGCTTGCCCGAACTGTAAGCGGATTGGTTCTCCCAGCACTGCATGGCGCACTCGGTGTTGATCCCGATGACCCGGCCCCACTTCTTCTTGATCATCGCGGGGACGAATGCCTTGGCCATAAACACGTTGTGCAACACGCACGACCGGAACTGGCTCTCATAGTCCGCCTCCGCCTGATCGAGAACGTGCGTCCACTCGTAGTGCGCGACCGCGTTGTTCACGATGATGTCCGCGGGCCCCAGCGTCTTGTTGACGTAATCGCGCATCTTGATGACCGAGCGTTGGCTCGTGACATCGGCGGGGACGATGACGCCGCGCGCGCCCTTTGCCTCGATTTCCGCAAGCAGTTCCCTCGCCTTGGCCTTGTTCTTGTGGTAACAGATGGCGATGCCTGCGCCGGCGCCGGCCATCGTGCGAACCATCACGCGGCCCAGTTGGCCGGCCGCGCCCGTAATGACCGCCACCTTATTTGAGAGATCGATCGACAGCATGGCTTCTCCTCCTTAGCAGCATACGGCTTGGTGGCCGCCGTCCACACGCAGTGTGATCCCGTTGATGTATTCCGCTTCGCGCGACGCCAGAAACACGCAGGCGTTTCCGACGTCCTCCGGCGTTCCGATGCGCCCGGCGGGCACACGCTGTTTGATGAACGCCGCGTTCTCGGGCCTTTCCCAGTGAAACGCGGTCATCGGCGTGAGGATCATCCCCGGCGCGACGGCGTTGCAGGTGATGTCATGTTTGCCGAGCGCCGTCGCGAAGCCGACCATCGTCATGCGTAGTCCCGCCTTTGATGCGCCGTAGTCGACCTGTGCCGGCCCAGTCACGTTTTCGGCGAGCGACGTGATGAAGATAACGCGCCCACCCTTCCCGCGCTCGATCATCTTCCGCGCGGCTAACTGCGTGCAATGAAACGCTCCCGTCAGATTCACGTCAAGCGTCCGCTGCCACGTCTCCGGGGTCAGGTCCATAACTTCGATGAAGGGACAGATCCCCGCGTTGTTGACAAGCACATCGATCCGGCCGAATGTCTCCATGGCCTTATCGATCATCGATTGGACCTCGCCGCGCACGGCGACATCGCAGCGAAGTCCGACGGCGGCGGCGGCTCCTTCGCCTTTCAGCGCGTCGGCGGCCTTCCGCGCGCCGTCCAAATCGAGATCGGCAACAACAAGCGAAGCCCCCTTCTTCGCGAAGCACCGTCCGATGCCGAAACCGATGCCCCGCGCCGCGCCCGTGATGATCACTACCTGGTTGTCCATCGCTTATTTCCCTTTCATATCCAGCGGTTCGTCCGCGCGACGCCAGGGATCTGAAAACGTGGCCCGAAAAGAACGCCCGCTATGCTCGTTGACGTTCGCGGGCCACCTCGTCTCGGAAAACCTGAAGGGCCTCGCCCGGGTCTCCCCCTTTGAAGATGCTTGCAGTGCCCAATACGAAGATCTCCGCGCCGGCGTCGGCCAGCAGCGCTACGTTGCGTACCGTAGTGTTGCCGTCCACTTCGATCTTGACGCGCAACTCGCGATAACTGATGACCTCCCGGAGGATCCGCACGCGCTCAAATGCGCCGCGGAGGATCTTCTGTCCGGCATAACCCGGATCGACCGCCATTACAAGCACGCGATCCGCGTTGTCGAGCAGGTAGTCCAGCTTCGTCAAGGGAGTGGCTGGATTGATCGCAATGCCCGGCGAGGCGCCCGCGTCGCGGATCTGGGTCAGCGTCCGCTGCGCATGGACGCACGTTTCCTCATGCACGATGATCGTCGAACAACCGGCCTCAACGAATCGCTCGATGTAGTCCTCGGGGTGCGTGATCATCAGGTGCGCGCTGCACGGTAACGCGCACGCGCGCCGCGCCGCCTTGACAAAATCGAAGCCGAGCGTAAAGTTCGGCACGAACAGGCCGTCCATGATATCGAAGTGCAGCTCATCGCAGCCGGCCGCATCGAGCGCCTTGAAGTCATTCTCAAGGTGGAGAAGATTGGCACACATTACCGACGCGGAACAGATCATCTTGTTCAAGGTCTTCGTCTCCTGCTCTAATCCTTTCGGATGCGGCGAACTGCTCCTGATCGTACCCTCATTCGTTCGCAATCAGATGAGATGTGTCGTTAAGCTTCGATATGACCTTTTCCCCCCAGCGGTTTTCCGTCAACCTTGTGATGCTTCCGCACTCTAGCTCGAAGGAAATCTTCGACCAGTACTCTTCGCCAAGAGCTAGCCACCAATGAATGACGGCCACCATGGCGTTACCATGTGAGACGATGAGGACCGTTTCGCCAGAACTGCGAGCAGCGATATCGCTCATGAACCGTGTAATCCTGAGTGACATAGCTTTCCAGCTTTCGGCGCCGGGGTATGGCTCCCACTCAACCGTAGGTTTGGTCATGGGCAACTCAAGGCTCCGCGCGTCTGCAAGGCTCTTGTCTTTAGCCACTCCGTTGTTCAGCTCTCTCAGTTCCGCCCGGAACACAGGACGAGTCCCTACGAATTTTGAGATGATCTCCGCAGTTTGCCGGGCACGCAGAAGGTCACTGCTAAACAGCCTGGAACACCGATCTTGCTCGGACACTGCCAAGGCATGCCCTATTCGTTCCGCCTGTTGCTTGCCGCGCTCAGTCAATGGGGTGTCTGTCCACCCTCCCGTCAAGTCCCTCATATGATGTTCCGATTCTCCGTGTCTAACCAATATCAGCTTCTGCATCCGTCTTCCCTTCCAGCGCGTGGCGCAGGCTGTCTAGCCTGTGCGGGATGCGCCAGCCCCACAGGCTAGACAGCCTGCGCCACCAAACTCAAGGTGTAGGGTGCTCGCGTAGAAACGTCTCCACTGCGGCCGCCGTAGGCATGGACGGCTGCGCGCCCGCTACGATGGTTGCAAGCGCGCCCGCTGCATTCGCGTACCGAAGGGCCTCCTCGAGCGGCAGCCTGTTCCACATGCAGCCGAGTGCGGCCGTGAATGCGTCTCCCGCGGCCGTCGTGTCCACCGGCGTGACCTTGAACGCGGGCACATGGAGGCATCCCTCGCCGAGGTACAGGCATCCGTTCGCGCCGAGCTTGATGACCACTTCGCGTGCGCCCATTTCGCGGAGGCGCTCTGCCGCGCGGTGCGCGTCTTCGACGGACCGCACGCCGATGCCGGTCATCGCTTCCGCCTCGGTCTCATTCGGCGAAACGAGGCCCGCCTTCCGAACAATCTGGTCCGGGACGCGTTGCGCGGGACCAGCATCGAGTATCGACAGGACGTTCGTCTCTCGCGCGAGGTCGAGTGTGGCCTCGACGGTTTCAAGCGGGATCTCGAGCTGCAGCAAGACACAATCGAGCTTCTCGAACAACGGCCGCAGCGAACGGACATCGTCCGGGGTAACGCCGTTATTGGCGGCGGGAACTACGACGATCGAATTCTGACCGGTATCGGCAACAAGAATGATGGCCGTGCCCGTGGGCTCGGATGCGTGCGTCTTGAGATGCGTCACATCCACGCCGGCCTCCGACAACGTCCGGCGCTGCATCTCACCGAAGGCGTCCTTCCCGACGCATCCCGCAAAGAAAGTGCGCGCTCCGAGCCGCGCCGCGGCGACCGCCTGGTTTGCGCCTTTTCCGCCGGCGATGGTCTTGAACGAACTGCCAAGCAAAGACTCGCCCGGTTTGGGACATCGCGGCGCCGTCGTCACCAAATCGACGTTCGCGCTGCCGACCACCAACACCGTTGCGCGATCCATGCCCTTACCTCCCGCAGACATTGCACGATTTCTCGCCAGACATCGAGTGGTTATCTTCCCCTTTTTTCACGATAGCGATCAAGTAGCGGCACCCGCCGACACGTCACTTCGCACCGCGGGCCTGCGTCAGATTCGCGGCGTGCGTAGGGCGCGGACCTCCGCGGCCCTTTGCATTTCGCGTTCCCTGCTGGATATACTTCCAGCAAGGGGGAACTTGACAGCCGTGCCGTTAGCAACGTGAAGGATTCAGTGCGATGATTATTGTCATGGCTTCCCGGAAGCGTGAGGACATAGATTTTGTTGTCGGCAAGATCGAGGAGTTGGGCTATAAAGCCCACCTGATCGAGGGCGAACAGCGCACCGTTATCGCCGCCGTCGGCGACGAGCGCGGGAAGTTCCGGCTTCAGTCCCTCGAGTCGCTGCCCCACGTCGAGAAAGTCGTACCGATCTTGCAGCCGTTCAAACTCGCGGGGCGCGAGGCGAAAGGCGAGGATACGATCATCCGCATCGGGCCTGCGGAGATCGGTGGGAAGCGTTTCTGTGTCATAGGCGGTCCGTGCGCGGTCGAATCCCGCGAGCAGATTATCGAGACGGCGAAGCTAGTCAAGAAATGCGGGGCGGCGATCCTGCGGGGCGGCGCGTACAAACCGAGGACGTCCCCCTACAGCTTCCAAGGGCTCGAGGAAGAGGGCCTGGATTTCCTGCAGGAGGCGTCTCGCGCGGCCGGCATGCCGTTCGCCACGGAAGTGATGACGCCGGAGCAGGTGCCGCTCGTCGAGGAGCGCGCGGACATCATCCAGATCGGCGCGCGGAACATGCAGAATTTTGGGCTGCTCAAGGCGGTGGGCAGGACCAACAAGCCGGTGATCCTGAAGCGCGGCATGATGTCGACCATCAACGAGACGCTGATGTCCGCGGAGTACATCCTCTCTGAGGGAAACAAGGACGTTATATTGTGCGAGCGCGGCATCCGAACGTTCGAGACCGAAACGCGCAACACGCTCGATATCAGCGCGGTCCCGGTCTTCAAGAAGCTGTCGCACCTTCCCGTCATCGTGGATCCGAGCCACGGGACGGGTCACTGGGACTTGGTGATCCCGATGGCGAAGGCCGCCGTCGTGGCTGGCGCGGACGGTCTAATGATCGAGGTTCATCCGAGGCCCGCGGAGGCGTTTTCCGACGGGGCCCAATCGTTGAAACCGGAACGCTTCCGTCAGTTGATGGAGGAAATCAAACCCTTGCTCAAGTTGCTTGGCAAGAATCTCTAGACGACAGGTGACCGATGGCGGACGAGGAACGAGAAGATCAACTTGAAGAACAGACCGGGGATCTCGAACCCGTCGAGATGCTCGGTCGCGAGGAGACGCGCCAGGCGATCGGCGCCCTGCTGTTCGCAAGCGATCGCCCCCTCAGCATCGGGCGCATCGCGGAAGCGCTGGGCGACATCGATCCGGATATCGTTGCGAACCTGATGCAGGAACTCCGCCAGGACATCGAAACCCAAGACCTGCCATACACGCTCAAGGAAATCGCCGGCGGATACCAACTCGCCACGAAACCCGAGTATGCACCGTATATCCGGCGGCTGTTCCAGATAAAGAAGAGCCGGCAACTATCGAAAGTCATCCTCGAAACCCTCGCCATCATCGCCTACAAGCAGCCGGTGACACGCGCGGAAGTCGAGGCCATCCGCGGCGTCAGCGTATCGCACGCATTCGAGTCGCTGCAAGAGAAACGGCTCATCAAAGTCGTCGGCATCGCCGAACTCCCGGGCCGTCCCAAGCTGTATCGAACCACCGACGAGTTCCTCGTGCATTTCGGACTGAAGAACCTCAAGGAGCTTCCGTCCATCGAGGAACTGCGGGAAATGAGCTAGATGCTGCGACACGGCGAGCCTTCCCCTCAACTATCCGCCATCCAGCCGGATCTCGACACCACCGACGCGGATGAGAGCCCCGCGGTGAAGGGTCCAATGCGCCTCCAACGATATCTCGCGGCCTGCGGTATCGCCTCGCGCCGGAATGCGGAACGGCTCATCGAGTCCGGGTGCGTCGAAGTGAACGGGGTTGCTGCCAAGCTCGGAGACACGATCGATCCCGACAAGGACGTTGTCACCTGCGAGGGTAAACCCATACGACAGGAAGCGCCCGTCTATATCATCCTGAACAAGCCTAAGGGGGCCGTTACAAGCGCCCGGGATCCCCAGGGCCGCAAGACCGTGCTTGACTGCATTCAAGGCGTGGACGCTCGCGTGTTTCCCGTCGGGCGGCTCGACTTCGACGTGGAAGGCGCGCTGCTCCTCACCAACGACGGCGATCTCGCGTTCCGCCTCATGCATCCCAAGTACGAAGTGGACAAAGTGTATCTCGCCACCGTGTGGGGTGAAGTTTCGCGCGGAACCCTCGCCGAGATCGAGAAGGGCGTCCCGTTGGAGGACGGTCCCACCGCGCCGGCGAAGGCCACGATAGTCAACAAGCGCCAGGGCGTCACCCTTTTGCGGCTCACGATCCATGAAGGAAGAAAACGAGAAGTGAAACGCATGTGCGCCGCGGCCGGCCATGCCGTTCGCGAACTACAGCGCGTATCGATCGCAGGCATCAACGTCAAGGGCCTCCGCCCGGGAGAATGGCGTTACCTGACCCACCACGAGATCGCCACACTCCGCAAACTCACCGGACTCGCCTCCGAGATCTCATAGCCGCGGCATCCCCGCCGCTTCGCCCTGGCCTCAGAAACGCGACGGGGACGTCGCGTC
>CAZPMT010000049.1:0-34738 GCA_964587655.1 uncultured Nitrospiraceae bacterium | reverse complement strand
TATGCCGATTTATTCACTCAGAGCTTGTGAAACAATCCCAAAATGGCGTCATTCCAGGGCCGCTGAGTGAATGGGCGTATTGTGACGGCATTTCTTCACAACCTCTCAGAAGTCGTCTGACTTGCCCATTTCCGCAGGAAGTCGACACGTTTTCTCGCGAAGTCGAACCTCCAATGGAAATTATAGCATTCATTCCATAGAAATGCAATAGCTAAATGAATCTGTCGATATCTACATAGATCAATGCTTGTAATATTATGACTAACTATGCATCAGCGCTTTGGCGGCTTCATTGCTTTCGGGGTTGCGCAACTTCCGTCTCAATCCCGCGGGTCCGGTGCACGATCGCACCTTTGCGGCGCGGTACACCGGCTCTGTTCTTCCTGCGCAAACTGTCTGGCGCCCTGTTGCCCGCGTTCCCCTTTTGCGAGCGAAACTCACCGCAGCCAGCCGGGCGGCTGACATGAAATTGACGCCGTCGTGAATACAAGAGATGAGCGGATCGGTGTGCGGCCGCTCAACCACAATCAGAGTGAGCCTATGTATGGCGCTCACCGCGAAAAAACGAAAAGGAGAAAGATTGATGAAGAAGGCATTGACGTTCGGGATGATCTTGATGTTTGCAGTGGCGCTGGTTGCTCCGGCTTACGCCGCCGACCTGCTTGTTACGGCCACGGGCAAAGTCGAAGTCAAGGACAAGGTGGTGTCGATCAAAGTTGCTGAGGCCAAGGGCGCGGACGGCAAAGCCGTTGCCGATCTGAAGGACAAGGTCCTCAAGGTTACGGGCGCAAAGGTAGCCGATGTCGAGAAGCTATGCGGTAAGGATGTGGAAGTAAAGGGCACGGTGAAGGGCGCCGACATTGATGTTGTGGCCGTCGCCGAGAAGAAGGCCGAAGAGAAGAAGGCCGAAGAGAAGAAGCCAGCCCCAGCCGAGAAGAAGGCCGAAGAGAAGAAGTAACAGTTCGCGATACCTAAGTCGTGTGACATCATAGTCGTCTCGAAGATGCAGGAAAAAGCGGAGACGACAGAGAACGCCCAGGACATGGAAAGCTCGATGAGAGCTTTCCATGTCCATTCTTGTCTTCCTTGGATTTCCGTAATTTCTTGACATGAAACACGCCCCACGGGGAATATACTTACTGACGATGGAAGAGATCCTTGCGAACATCGAGAAGTATCGCGACCAGTTCTACCGTTTCGTACTGCGAAGCGTGTGGGATTCCTCCGTGGCGGAGGACGTGTTTGCCTCGGCTGTCCTCGCGGCATATGAAAACCGTCACAAGTACACCCCTGAAACCAACTTCCGCGCATGGATGTTCAGGATACTCGTAAACAAGTGCTTTGTGGCCAACCGCGAGACGAAACGCGCATTCGAGCCGCTCAACGACGGAATTTGCGAGCAGGCGGCAGCGGAACAAGACGTGGCGGCATACATCGATGTTATCAAAGACCCGAAGACCTTCCTCGAGCAGTGCGGCGACGAGGTGTACAACGCCTTTCGGCACCTCTCCACCGCCCAACGATCATGTATTCTGCTCAAGGACGCCGAACGGTTCTCGTACAAGGAGATTGCCGAGATTCTCGGCATCCCCGTCGCCACGGTGATGACGCACCTCGCCCGCGGCAGGGCTATCCTGCGAGAACACTTGACGGATTACGCGCTCAGGACCGGGATCGTCCGCTCGACGCCTCGGATCCTGCAATTGAAAGAAGACATCGGGGAAGGACAAGGACCTAGAGGGAGTGCTGCAGTAACATGAAAAGACGAGACGAACTCTGGTGGGCGTACCTCGACGGAGAAATATCTCCTTCCGAGGCGGCCCAATATGATCGAAACATGACGCCCGAAAACCGGGAACGGGCCGCGAATGACCTGCGCATGGAAACTGAACTCGGCGAGGTGCTGGCCGCGCCCGTCGCGTGCCCCGCTGATGCATGGCGGCTTGCCGCCGCACGCATCAGGGAACATGAGAATTCCACGCTAAAGGTTAGGCGTTGGCGCGCCCTGCGCTGGGCGGCCCTGGCTGTCCCAGCCGCGGCCATGCTCCTTCTTGCAGTCTATATTTTCGCCCCAAGCCGCACGCCGTCGAAGCCCGTCTTCCTCGCGCTCAAAGCCGGCGACGTCCCGGGATTGGCGGCAAGATCGCAAGTCGCCGACGGCGTGAAAGGCGTTCGCACCTTCATGGAAGAGCGCGCCTTGCCCGTTGCCCTCGACCCATCCGACCCATTTGACGGAGAGGCCACCCCCTACCGCTTGCTCGGAGCCCGAGAAGACGTTTTTCACGGCGAGCCGGTTGTCCAGCTCCTGTTTGAATGCAGGGGGCAGCCCGCAATGGTAATCATCACAAGCAAGCAGGGAACCGCCGCAAAGGAGATTGCCGACGGCCTGGCCGCCGGCACAGTGGCCGCGTCTCGCGCGATAGGCAGCGTGCTCGTGGCCGCCATCGGCGACAGCGCCGCGTTCGATCTCGTTTCCGTTCTCAACGACAACTGGCCGGCTCCCTCGGAACTCTCCGCGCCCACCGAGGAGCAGCAGAACCCGGAGGAACCGGAGGCGGCATCCGATACGCCCGCAGGCGAAACGCCTCAGGACGCGCCCCAAGGCCTGTCCCCGGAATCCGTATTGCCCCAGGACACCGCCGTCCAGGTGGAGGACACGCCCTCGCCCGTCCATCAGGAGCCCGCGCCGCCGGAACCCGCTCTGGACGCAGCGACCTACACCTTTGCGTAATCTCGCACACGCGCAGGTCCATATCCGTCCGATCCGTCAGATCCGTCCCATTCGTCGCAGCAGACGCGCAGGGCTTCACTTGTCGAGATTGCCCTTCACCCGCCTGGTAAGTCTCGTTCCGGTCCATTTCGTCCATAAAGTCCACCTCGTCCATCGTCCGGACGATTCCTCTCGGTTACAACTGCCGAATGTAAATATCCCCCGGCTTTGCCGGGGAATATTTGCCTCGAGAAAACATGTGGGGCGCGGCTTCCGCGGAAACCGCGCCCCACGCATGTAACCTTCACCTTGTGCGCCTCACAGAAATGGGCTGTCTGGGAATCACTCTTCACGCAGCCGGCACGCTTTCAACGCGCTGGCCCAACAATCCGTTCTATGAAGCCACACCGCACTCGTCCTCGGAACATTGCGCTATGCGCAAGTCCAGGAATCAGTCGGAAATGCCTACGAGCGCCGCGAATGGATGGGACACAAACCCTTTGCCGGGGTATTTCGCGAACTCGACATGACCGTCGAGGAACAGGATATTGCTCCCGCCCGGCGCGTGGTTGTAATTCTCGACCGAGGTGGACGTCAGATCGGCCATGATCTCGATTTCGCTTTGGGCTTGGGCTGAGGCCGCAGGGTTATTGATGTCCGTAATCATGAACCGCTCGATACCTTCCCGGAGCCGATACAAGGTGCTCCCTCCGCCGTTACCGACGGGACCAAAGGCGCTCACGTTCATGTCTGTGTTGCACTTTTCAAAAGTGCCGTCGAAAGAGCCTATTAGCGCAACCCCCTGTATCGGAACCGTTGCCCCATCAACTACAAACGTGGGATCGGTATCATCAACCATATCCATAATCCAGCCCAGATAAAAGACGCTCTCATCGGCTGCGGGCATGCCCATTGTCACGCCGTTCACGCTGTACTGTCTGCATGGAATCGTAAGCATGTTCTCCCCTGTCGTGGGGTTCGCGAAGACCGGGGGATCTGTATCGGACGGACAAACATAAATGTTGGGATCGGTCAGGTATTCCGGGTAGATCATCGGGGGGTAGGCGGCATAAGCACCGGCAGCGTCACCGTAAGGGGGGAAATCGGCGTTGGCCCCAGCGACAGCGCAATCCACGCCCGGTACGTCAAACTGAAAGATAGGTGGATACAAGGCGCCCTTACTTTCGTTAGCGTACATCTTGAAGACGAGCCCGAACTGTTTCAGGTTGTTCTGGCAGCTCGACCGCCGCGCTGACTCCCGCGCTCGAGCCAGCGCCGGCAAAAGAATGGCCGCCAGAATCCCGATGATGGCAATTACAACCAACAGCTCGATAAGTGTGAATCCCTTCCTGCTCATGAGAACCGCTCCTTTCCATTTTTCTTCGTTTACCTGCCAAAGTGACCACTGCAATCACAATAACACGTCTTCCCCCATCCGTCAAGCTGTCTTACTGAAATCATAACTGAAATCGTCAGTGGAAGACGTACTACTTAACTCCCCCTCAGCCACCTACTCCTCGCGCGGCTTCCTCGGACTATGCCGAGCCGGCCAGCATAGCAATGTTGACCGAAATCTGCCGGTCTCCCGGGTACCGGATGAATTGCCCAAGTTGAGGACGCTCCCGCCGCCCGAAAGATGCGGGAACTCCGTGCCTCCTGACCTCCCCTCGGGACCCACTCCGGACGCAGGGACCTACACCTTTACGTGATCTCGCACACGCGGACCTTTGGTCACCGGGAGATTCATGTGGGAATGGCCGACCCTAAATGCTGCGTCATGAGACCCGAGAAAGCATGTGGGGCGCGGCTTCTGCGAAACCGCGCCCCACGCATGTAACCTTCACCTTGTGCGCCTCACAGAAACGGGCTGTCTAGGAATGGCACTCGGCACGCTTTCAACGCGCTAGCCCGACAATCCGTTCTATGAAGCCACGCTGCACTCGTCCTACGAACATTGCGCTATGCGCAAGTCCCGGAATCGGTCAGCTAATGCCTACGATCGCCGCGAATGGCTTGGAGACGAATCCTTTGCCCGGGTACTTATCGAACTGGACGTGCCCATCGAGGAACAGGATATTGCTCCCGCCCGGCACATGGGCGAAATACTCGATTTTGGTGGCCGTCAGGTCGGCCATGATCTCGATTTCGCTCTGGGCCTTGGATGAGGCCGCTGGGTTGTTGATATCCGTAATCAGGAACCGCTCGATACCTTCCCGGAGCCGGTAGAGGGTGGGGCCTCCGCCGCTGCCGACTGGACCAAAGGAACTCACATCCACGTCATTGTTGCAGTACTCGAAGGTGCCGTCTATACCCCCCAGCAGCGCAACCGCTGCGATGGGAACCACTGCGTCCCCATAGGGCATGGTGGGATCGTCTTCATCAACCTGGTCAACCAGCCAACCCAGGTAGAAGTAGCTCTCGTCGGCTGCGGGAATCCCCAGCGCCACGCCGTTCACAGCCCAGTTCGCGCAGGGTACAGTAAGCATGCTCTCACCCGTGGTTGGATTCTTGAACGCCGGGGGATCTACATCGGACGGACAAATATAGATGTTGGGATCAGTCAGGTATTCCGGGCAAATCATGGAGGGATAGGCCGCGTAGGCAGTCTTGCCATTGCCGCTATCGGGGAAATCGGCATTAGGCCCCGCGACACTGCAATCCACGCCTGGAAAGTCGAACTGAGCGACAGGTGGATACAACGCGCCCTTACTCTCGTTAGCGTACATCTTAAGTACCAGCCCGAACTGTTTCAGGTTGTTCGCGCAGCTCGCGCGGCGCGCTGATTCCCGCGCTCGAGCCAGCGCCGGCAACAGAATGGCCGCTAGAATCCCGATGATGGCAATTACTACCAACAGCTCGATAAGTGTAAATCCTTTCCTGCTCATGATAACCTCTCCTTTCCTTTACTTCTTCGTTTACCTGCCAAAGTAACCACTGCAATTATCGTAACACGTTTCCCTCAACCGGGCAAGTTGTCTCACTGAAATCGGCAATGGGACACATACGACTCAACTCTCCGTAAAGTGGCTTGCCTTTCTCTTTAGCGAAAGGCAAGCCACTCTGCTAACTCGTCCAACAAGCCGAAATCAAGTTCCCTGCAGAATCGCCATCAATCCTGCAGAATCGCCATCAATGGGGATTCCGGCCATTCACCCGGATACCTTAGGAACGACACGTGGCCGTCCATCCACAGTATATTGCTCCCGCCCGGAGCATGATTGAATTCCTGACCCATGCCAGCGCTCACCCAGTCCGCCATGACCGGAATCCCGCTCTGCGCCTGGGCGCTGGCTGCAGGATTGTTGATATCTGTGATCATGAACCTCTCAACACCCTCGCGCAGCCTGTACATTGTCACAGGCCCACTGGGAGCGGCAACGTTCAAGTCACTGTCGATTTTGGTTGCATCCTCAAGAGCAGCGGACAGGTCACTCATTACCACCAGTATGTCCGCACCATTAGGCAAAGTAGCCACCCCCCCTATATCAGGAGGGTTAATCGGACCGGTATAGCTAGTCAGAATGGGGATGTTCGTTACCCAACCCAAATACAGATAGCTTGTAGTCGAACTGTCGACCTCGCACGGATAGAATTTCGTCGTGTCACTGAGGTCCGTGGGTTGGAATCCATCTCCGTCCCACCATTCAGTCAATGCATTCTCCTCGACATAGATGAAGACCTCCCCCGGGTCGTTGCCGGTTATGGCTGAAGGGCAAAGCGCAATGGCCGGATCGGTCAAGTACTCCGGGTAGAACTCGACATGGGCCGCAGTCCAGTCGGACCCGTTCCATCCCGTCGTGCCCCTGCAACCAAAAAGCTTGTTGGAGGGCCACTTCTGGCCTTTGGATTCGTTGGCGTACATCTTGTAAACGAGCGCATACTGCTTCAGGTTGTTCGCGCAACTCGCGCGACGCGCGGATTCCCGCGCTCGAGCCAGCGCCGGCAACAGAATGGCCGCCAGAATCCCGATGATCGCGATTACAACCAGCAACTCGATCAGTGTAAATCCTTTCCTTCTCATGATACCTCTCCTTTCTTTTTGTGTTCTCGCTCCTAAGTTGTACTTGGGAATGAGTTCAAACGAGTTCAATTCACATTAGGCATATTCAGGTTATTTCTTGCGCAGCCTCTTGGCAGTACAAGATCCCGCAACGGAAGAGACCTCTAGGCACACCTCCTCTCCATGAGCGCCGAACGTCCCCTCCCGGCTTCGCTCAGACGCCAGCCACAACTCTTCCCCGCCCGTAATCGAATTGTCCACTTCTCGACATTACTTTACCTCTTTATGCAGGCATTCGTCAAGAAATTTCTTATCCAGGGCAGCCAACCTATCTTTACGTAAAGCAAAGAGCGCTCGAAGACGAACCATAGACCCCCCTGGAGTCTTCCATCCTATTGTCTATTAAGCATATAAACGTAAGTTAAACTATTGATGGGCACTGACAGAGATTTCACGTTCATCGCAGCTCTCAGCATCGATCAATTCTATATCCGTACTACTATCCGCCGGAATCTTGTTTTCTTGCGAAGATTTTCTTTGTGTTCTCTGAGTTCTTTGTGGTTAAGACTATGTGGACTTGTCCGTTTGGCTGCGGCTATGCTGCGCTGTGTTTGTCCGTGGCTTCAAGTGCCGAATCCATGTTGATCGCGGGTTTTGGCAATATCAGCATATCCGCTTGCCGCGGACGGTTCTTTAGCGGGGCAAGATCCTGGAAGTACGCCACTTGCGAATACACCGCAATGCCCCTGGAGAAGTTTGAACAAAAATGGCTTGACAAAACCCGTAATCAGGGATATCATGGGGTTGAGAGCTGGGCTAGAGTTCTTGTCAAACGTCTACTCAGGCATAATGCAACAGAGGCAGTGTTAACCCAAAAAGTGCACGCATGCAGCGTGCGAGGGAGGAGTGAATCATGAAGAAGATCTGTTTGGCGATGGCATTAATTGCATGCTTGGGCTCCGCGGCCGTATGGGCGGATGCACCAGCCAGCTTTACGTGGGCAACTGCGCCGGGCGGGAGCACCACTGCTTCCACGGTGGCCTTTGACACGTGGATGCTGAAATGTTCGCAGTTCATGTTTGGCGGCGATGCGGTGTTTGGGGATCTGGCCCCGGCGACCGCCGACCTCAACGACAACGGACTGCTTGATGCGACGGAATTCGCGGTCATTACGGCTATCTGCAACGACACGGGACATCCCTTGCACGAGCAGGTGCATGAAGCGTACAAGAAGAATTTCGCTCAGTTCGCGACCGATGCCGGGGCATTTGCGATGAGTCTGGCGCCTGCGTTGAAGCTCGTCCAGGGCGCTTATGTCACGCTGGGTGATGGGTCCTACACCCTTAAGGTGGTTAATCCCCCTCGGGAAATAGACGTGGCCGAGGGGTCGTGGGGCGTTGTCGCGGCGTTCATCGAAGGCATGGCCGATTACGGTTCGGGGTGGGCTGGTGGCGCACCCAACGACGCCAACTATGCGATTGGAGGCGTCTCTACCCGCCTGCAAACGTTAATGGCCGCCTGCGGTGATGCGGACTCCGACGGCGTGAACAACGCCAAGGAATTCTACGGGCAGAACATGGTCCGGGCAGACTACGTGCTGGCAGCGCTGGACAATGCCACGACAACCTGCGGCGTCGGGCCGGGCGCGTGCGCCGGGAACAGTTCGTGTCTCGTCCCCAATGTCAGCTATTTGTATGACTCCGCCAACAGCAAAGTTTATCTCGTCACGCCGACCGCCACGTCGTGGGAGGACGCGGAAGCTTACGCGCAGGCGCTCACGATGGGGGGAGTCCCAACGCCTTCCGATCTTGTACAAATCAACTCGGCGTCGGAAAATGCGTTCTGCGCATCCTTGGCTATGGGTGTCGGCGACCATCTGTGGATTGGCGCCACTGACAAGGCGGTTCTGGATGAATGGCGCTGGGTAGTAAACGGCGACTTCGGTGCCGGCGGCGTCTATTTCTGGCAAGGCAAAGTCGCTGGCAGCCGGGTAGACGACCGCTATGAGAACTGGGAGAGCGACGAACCCAACGGTGATGGTGAGTTCTACGCTGAAATCGAAGGGGATGGCCAATGGAACGACGTCGGCGGTGGTCTCTATAGGGGCATCATCGAGGTCGCCGGCGACTATCCCGATGCTAACCTCGACGGCGTTCCGGATATCTTTGAGCCGTTGCTCTGCGGGCCTTACGGCTGCGAGGGTGGTGAAGGCGAAGGTGAAGGTGAAGGCGAAGGCGAAGGCGAGGGAGAACCCTTCAGCGCCGATGCAAGTTCCAGCGACACGGGCCCCTGGTATATAGAGGGCACCGGCCTTACGTTGACGGTATCCGTCTCCGGCGCGACCTGCGTGCCCCCGGAAAGTGACTGCGTGACGTATCAGTGGTACAAGGACGGGCAAGAGGACGCGGACAGGGTTGACGGCGCAACTGGTGCGGTGTTGACCTTGGACAATCTTACGGGTGCGAATAGTGGCACGTATTATTGCCGAGTGACCGATGATAGCAAGGGCGAGGTATGGACGGCTCCGATCCCCGTCATCGTGGTTGCCGCGGACGACTTGCCGGTTGCAGGTCTGCTAGGTCTCGGCTTGCTCGTCGGCGCGTTCGCCGTAGGTGGCCGTTTCGTCATTCGCAAGAGGAAGTAGGTTTCCCTCGACAACGGATGATTGCGTTTTGCGGGCCGCTGGGCGTGATGCTCAGCGGCCCGCGCGTTTTTTCTCTCCGGCGCACCCTCCGGGCGCGCAGCACGGAAGCCTTGTGGACGTAGTGGACCGTGGTGGACGCAGTGGACGCGCAACCTCCACGCGCGCACGGACGGAAGCCTTCCCCGTCCGCAGCGTCCACAGCGTCCACTTCAGTCCACTACGTCCACGTGGTATTTCTTCGTAGGACCTGGCCTTGTGGTATGCTTGAACCCGCGGACAGTCCCGGATGGAAATGCGGATAGGAGGCTCGACCGTCATGAACGTTCCAACGGCTACGCAAGTCACAAGAAGCCTGCTGCTCGTTGTCCTCCTCCAGATCTCTTTTGCTCTCACTTCATCAGCCGCCGCGGACAGCCCGCAAACGATTTCGTTCCCCCCTGAGAACGCCAGGTGCGTGCGCCTTGTGATCGCCGCGAGCAGTTCTGGCAGCGAACCGTGCCTTGACGAATTCGAGGTCTACGGCGCAAACGAAAACCGAAACCTCGCGCTCGCCGCTGAGGGAGGCGGAGCATCGGCGTCTTCGTGCCTACCCGGCTACTCGATTCACAAGATCGAGCACCTCAACGACGGCCAGTACGGAAACGGGCGCAGTTGGATCGCGGCCACCAGTGGCGAGGAATGGGCCCAGATCGAATTGCCGAACGCAATCGAGGTACGGAAGGTCGTATTCTCGCGCGACAGATCGGGCGGCTTCTCGGATCGTGTCCCTGCAAGTTTTGAGGTGCGGCTTTCACTCGATGGACAGCAATGGAAAACCGTGCACAAAGTCGTGGGCAAGCTCGACCATTCGTCGGGACCGGATGCTATCCCGAATCCACCGCCGTCCCCCACCTCCGCGAGGCCGCCGGCCGATCTCGCCTCGCAGGACGGGCAACTCCGTTACGCCTTCCTGGGCGAAGAGCACGCATGGCTGAAGACCTACGGCCGGGCGGACCTCAGTCCCGACCTCGTGCCGTACAACGGGCGCGTCAAGGAGTATCCGCGTCACGCCGGCGATGACTCTCTTCCCTTGCCTCCCGTCACGCGGCCTCCGAAATTCGACGGTGTCCTGGATGACGCGTGCTGGCGCGAGGCGTCCCGAGGCGTCGCGCGCGTCGCCTTTCCGTACGACTCAGATCTCGCGCCGTGCGTGAGCTATGAAGTCTGGGCCGGCTGGCGCGATACGGACCTTTTCCTCGCCGTACAGACGGACCGGTTGCTCAGCAGCCATCTCGCCGTCGTTTCGACGCCGGATATGAAGGCCTGCGGCGTTATCGTCTGCAACGAGGACGGCCTCGCCTTCAACACCTATCTCAACCGTAAGGTTGACAGGAGCACGCCGCTCGATGGCGCCTTCAATGAGGACCTCACACGCTTCGAGATGCGACTGCCTCTCGATCTCCTGCCGGATTGCCAGGAACAGGGCCTACGCGTCGGCCTCGGCATGGGCGCAAAACACACGGGCAATCTCGGCCGCCCCGTGAATTTCGTTTTCGCCACGCTCGCAATCGCCGAAGAGCCGCCAGACCTGAAACATGGCTTCCGTGTGAGAATAACCGCTACCCGGCAAGGCAAGCCGATTACCCTGACGACGAACGCCCCTGGCTTCGACAAGGGAGTCCCTCTTGAACCTGGGCGCCAGACGACCATCTCAATTCCCGCGAGCCGCGGTCCGATTGGCCCCGAGTTCAACCTGGCCATCGCCGAAGGCGACAGCAAGCCTTACGAACTCCACCTGTTCCGCTACGATCCCTTGGAGCGTACCCTCACGCTCATGGAAGAGATGGTCGCAAGACTCGAGAACAAGGGCATCGACGTGGCGCACGACAAGGAAGACCTCGCCGAATGGCGCGCGCGGCAGGAGAAACTGCTCACTTCGACGAGGCCTCGTCCGGTCGCCGAACGGAAAGCCTTCTTCGATGCGCGCATCGCCAAACGCAATCTGCTCCTGCGCGATCCCGACCTTGCGGCGATGTCCAAGATCCTTTTCGTGAAGCGCAATCCTTTCAAACCATCGCACAATTACAGCGACTACTTCGATGCGCCGTTCCGTCCGGGCGGCGGCATTTTCGTCGCCGAGATCCCCTTCGACAATGATCGATTCGACCCGTCGGCCATCGCGTTGAAAGAGCTGTTCGATTCGCAGGGCGGCATCGCGCGCAATCCGGTCGCGAGCTTCGATCTCTCGACGGTGTACTTCGGATATCGTCCCACGGCCGACGGCTACTATCACCTCATGGGCATGAACACGGACGGGAGCGGCCTCAGACAGCTTACGGACGGCCCTTTCCACGACTTCTGGCCCTGCCCTTTGCCCGACGGCGGCCTCGCGTTCATATCGACCCGCTGCACTTCCCGCGTTTTCTGCTGGCGGCCCCAGTCGTCGATACTCTTTCGGATGGAACCCGACGGACAGAACATAAGGCCCGTATCCCTCGCGAATCTCACGGAGTGGGCGCCGAGCGTCATGAACGACGGCCGTATTCTCTGGACGCGCTGGGAGTACCTCGACAAGGGCGCGGACTTCGGCCACACGCTCTGGTCCATTCGCCCCGATGGCACGTTCCCGGAAATGATCTTCGGCAACGACATCATCCAACCCAACGGCTACGTGAACGGACGCGAAGTCCCAGGAACGCGAGAGATCTGCTGCACGCTCATCTCCCATTTCGGCGATCTCAACGGCCCGATTGCGCTGATCGACGTCGACAAGGGCCGCTTCAACCCGGCGGCGATCAATTGCATCACGCCTGAAGTCCCCTGGCCGGGCGCACCCCCGATGGAAGAGTGTTTCCGCGAGGCGTTCCCCATCGCCCGCGACTACTTCCTCTGTTCGCACGCGCCGCGCGATCTGTTCGGACTCTACGTCATCGACCGTTTCGGCAACCGCGAACTCATCTACACGGACCCCTCGATTTCCTCCATGTGTCCGACGGTTTTTCAGGCGCGGATGGCCCCCCCGGCAGTCGCGGGCGCGATCAAACCGAACGAGGAACGAGGCGAGTTTATCCTGGCGGACGTCTATCGCGGGCTCGAGCCCGCCGTCAAGCGTGGCGACGTGAAATACATTCGCGTCGTCGAGGAAGTCCCTCACACTCTGGAGATGCAAGCGAACGGTGAGTATCCGAAAGACCATGAGGCATTCATGCAGTGGTACGCCGCGCCCGACGACAAAGTGGCCGGACCCTTTGGCTGGCCCGCCTATGTCGCAAAAGCGCCGCTCGGGATCGTGCCGGTCGAAGAGGACGGCTCAGCACGCTTCTTCGCGCCCTCTGGTAAAGTGCTCTACTTTCAAGCGCTCGATAAGGATTTCAACGAGATCCAGCGAATGCGCAGCGTGGTCCAACTCCAGCCCGGCGAAAAACGCAGTTGCATCGGATGCCACGAAAGCCGGCAGATGGCGCCGAGCAACGCTTCAAGACCCGCCGCACGCACCGCTCGCGAACTGACGCCGCCGTCATGGGGCGCGCGCCCATTCTCGTTCGACGAAGTTGTCCAGCCGGTGTTGGATGCCAAGTGCATTCAATGCCACAACGCTGAACAAAAGGACGGAATCGATCTCACGAGCACCCTCGATGCCGACAACGTGCCCGCGAGTTACCGCACCCTTATCACGAAAGGTCTCGTGCACTATCTCGATTGCGGATGGAATTCCGGCGGCTGCGAGAAGATTGCTCCGCTCACGTTTGGCAGTGTCAAGAGCAAGCTGTGGGAAATACTCGATGCAGGTCACCATGACGTCCGCCTCACCACGGATGAAATGGTTCGCGTCAAGACCTGGATCGACATGAACTGTCCCCTATGGGCGGATTACATCGAGCGCCAGAAGCGGCCCGTGCCGCCCGCCAAGCTCGCCGCCACTGCACCGCCGGCAAGGTAGTCTCACCCTAGATTCGGCAGTCAAGATTGAAGGTGCTTCCCGAAATGGTGGACGGCGTGGACTTTGTGGACGATGTGGACGCCGAAAAGGATCACCTGGTTGCGTCCACTTTGTCCACAACGTCCACTTTGTCCACTGCTTGGACAAACCCAACTGGCTTCAATTGCCGAATCTAGTCTCACGAACGCAGATCCGCTTTCGTTGCCTATTCCGGCGCTCCGCGAGGAAACGTTCAACCGTTGCGCGATCCGGAATGCCGAGTTGTCCTCCGGGGCGTGTCGCCTTGATGGCGGCGGCGGCCGATGCGAACGCAATCACCGCCGTTATCGCCATGCCGGAAAGCAGCGCCGCGGCGTATGCGCCGTGGAACACGTCTCCGCAGCCGGTCGTATCGGTCACGTCCACCTCGAAAGCCGGCTGGTGATGCACGCGCATCTCGCGCCCCTCGACGAACCAACACCCGCGTGCGCCGTCGGTCAAGACCGTGCAGACGCGATTCTGCGCAAGCGAGATCACGGTGGACTCAGTGTCGTCGCAACCCGTGAGTTCGAGCGCAAGCCGAATCGAGATTACGAGGTGGTCGGCCAGGTTGATCACCTCGCGAACGCCGGATTCATTGACGTTCTCGATGTCGGCGATGATCGGAATACCAAGTCTGCGCGCCACCTTGCATGCCTGGATGGTCCCTTGCGGCCCAAGGTGGTCCACAAAGAGCGCACGGCTTTCCGCAATGAGGTCCGCGCGGATGTTCCGAGGATTCGGCTCGACAACCTTCTCGCGCGAATAGAAAATCGTGCGCTCGCCCGTCTTTCGATCGACAAGTATGGATGAGTGGAAAGGCTCCGCCTCCGGATACGCAACCTCCTCGACGAAGCCGACGCCCTCTTTGCGAAACGTCTCGCGCGCGAACTCTGACAACTCGTTGCGGCCCAGGAATCCGCCGTACATGCATTTCAGCCCAAGCCGCGCCGCGGCCACGAGCGCGGTCGCGCAAAGCCCGCCACCCTGGCGCCGACGCGAGACGACCTCGATCTTTCCGCCGGGCGGCGGGAAATAGGGGATCTCGATCAGGTCGTCAACGGCGACAATGCCAAATCCGAAGAGATCAATCGTTTTTGCCGTCATCGCCTCTCCAAGACTAAAGGCCGGCGCGCTTCATCGCCTCGCCGGAAGAGACACCTTCGTGTATGACCGCCTTGCATGCCACTAGGGCCTTTGCGGGATCCGGCATGCCCCAGATGTTGCGTCCGATAGTCGCGCCGCGCGCGCCCGATTCAATCACTTTCGAGAGCATATCGAGGGCTTCCTTCAGCGTGTTCGTGCGCGGCCCGCCGGCAGCCACGACGGGAACGGGACTCGTCGCGACGATCTCGCGGTAGGAAGCCACGTCTCCCGTGAACGGGACCTTAATGACGTCGGCGCCGCACTCGATGCCGCACCGGACCGCCCACATGATGTTTTCATGATCATGGACGATGCGCGCGCCGTCGGTAAAGTCGCGCGGGTATATGTGCGCCATGACGGGCAAGCCGATCTCGTCGGCGTCCTCGACCGCCTTCGTCAACAGCTTGAGATACTTCCCTTCGTTCGGCCCGCGGCACCCGATTGCCACCGCGATGGCATCCGCCCCGAGACGCAGCACCTCGTTCGCGGTCGCAATGCAATCGATGATCGCGTCGTCAGGCGTAAAGTAGATCGACTGGATGATCAAAGGGACCGTCCCGGCGTACGGTTCCCACACGCCCTTGGCCATCCCTTTCAACATGGTAACGGCGTCCGGACGCGCCTTCATGAGTTTGGCGATCGTTTCGGGCACGTTGGTCAACCCCGCAGGAAGCCCTTTCTGATACCCTATGAAATGATCCACGGCAACGGAACACAACCGTCCGCTGGCGTGCCCAGAAAAGATGCGGTTCAAGCGGATCCTTTTGGCCAAGTCCATTACGTTCTCCTCACTGAATTCCGATGCATTGCGGGATTATATCGGCATGGGACGCCCTGCGACAAACGGATCCCCTATCGCACCCTCACTCCGGCACGCGATAGAGAGCGTTCGGGCCGTCGCGAAACGCCAACGGCAGGTCGAGCGGCATCGAGTCGCAGCCGATCACGTAGTGGAAGGAATACTCATTCGCGAGCCGCTGCCATTCCTCTCGCGGACGCGCATGCCAAAGCTCCCGCCACGACGGTTCTTCACCGCCGCCTTTGCGATCGAATCGCAGCCCATACATATCTAAGAGCATCTTCTGAAAGACAGGACCCAGTTCCGGCATGTAAGTAAGGTAGGACGCCGTGGCCGCTTCCGCGAAAACGGGATGCCCTGTCCTCGCCTGCAGCATGAACTCGTTCGGCGGCCCCGCCAGCATCGCGACAGGCTGCCCTTGCTCTTGCAGATACTGCGAGATGTGACGATCAAATTCGCTCGTGGGAAGGCACCGCCGCGTATGCCATTGTTGTCCGAACATGAGAAGCGCGACCGCGACGCACAGCGCCATGGCAACCGCCGGTCTCGCCGCAAACTGTACAAACCGGCCCAGCCGCGGCTCACACGCGCGCCCAAGCAGAGCAAGTACAAAGCCACCTGCAAGACACGCCGCGCCAAAATGATGATAAGCGGCCAGCGCCACAACGCCAAGCCCTATCGCCGCCGGCCACAGCTTTCTCCCCAATCCCTGTTCCCACATCATGATCGTTACGCCTCCGATGGCCGCGCCATACAGCCCGAAGAAGATCCCGTCTCCTCTGGCCAGATAACGCGACCAGATCGCGGAACCAACCACGTGTGGCAGGAGCGGCAATGCCAGATAATAAACCAGTGCCCCAATCAGAAAGATCGAAGGCCAAGTCCATGCGGCATCGTCCTTCTTGCGAACACCCAGGATCCCGACAACCGTGCATAGCAACAGCGGGCCGATATGATTTACCAATCGATAGGGCATCCAGCCTATCAGGAGAAACGGCATTTTTGTGCCGAGAATTGCCTGGATCAACATCATGCCCCATACAATTGCCCATACCGCCGCCGAGTACATAAGAAGTATCCGAAATGGCTGCGAGACCAGCGAACGATCCTTGCCGGAGGTCCCGCGCGCGTCAAACCACGCGGCGACGGCGCAAAGCAGGATGGCGCCGAGCAGGGCGACTTGCCCGTTTCCCGCCGGAGGCCGCCGATGAATATCGTGATATGCGGTGTAGCTTCTCCAAAGGGCATCCGCATCCTCGTTCGAAAAGTAGGGGCCGGACGCGGGCGCTGGAAGCGAGAAGACGCACTTCTGCAAGACGAGGAATGCCGCCGATACAACGAACCCGGCAACACCCCACAACAGGATTCGTTTGAGAACCGCCGCGTTTCCCCTCCCCTTCTCAAAGATGCCGTATCCTGTTGCGATGAAGAACAAAGGCAACACTTGCCCGATGTGGATGCAAGGCATCAGCCCAGTGAGGAAGAAGGCTGCCGCTGGGAAACCCGACATCAGCAGACCTAGACTGAACAGCGCCCAGCCGCCGCCGATGTGGCCATTCGAATAAAGCTCGGGCCACGTCATCAACGGATAACTCCCGTCGAATTCAAGATAGATACCCTCAAGCGCGAGCAACGCCGCCACGCATCCCCAAACCACGTTTCGCGCCAAAACGCTCGTGATCAAGAACACCGGGGCTATCGTCGCGAAAAGGAAAAGCACGTTTCTAAACCCGCATATCCACATCGGTCCCAGGCCGATCCACAGCATCCCCGCGCTGAGATAGTTCGGAAGCGAATACGCGCCGAACGTGTAGCGGAACATAGGATGGCCTTCCGGATACGGCGCCTTCCCGGTCATGGTCTGCGCGTATTCCCACGTCTCGTCCCAGCGCACGCCGCGCACCGCGACGGCCACAACGCAGAAGGCAAGGCACAGCATCAGCCCGACGATCAGATCCCGATGGCGCAGTTCTTCGCGCTCATCGTCACGAGGTCCGGCCGCTACGCTCGAAATCGCCATCACTTCAATCTCTCTGTCACCTCGACGAGGTGAAAGCCGTCGCCGCCTTCGCCACTGTAACTGCGGTCTTCCAACAGCGGGCGCCCTGCCGCGAAATAAGCATTGAAAACCACGCGAAAACTGTTGACGGGCGATATGCTCTCGTGGAGCAGCGATTGCGCATCACGCCCGGGGAGCCTGTACGCGTTCAGGATGCCGAACGCTTCCCGCAGGTCCGTCGTCTCGAGATTCGGCGTCAGCTTCAACCTCGACCCGTGATCTCCCTGCACCAGGATGACGGCATTCGGGGCGCCTGCAATGATCTGATCGATGATCTGCATCATCCGCTTGTTGACGTACGTCACTTGTCCCGTATAGCCGGAGACGTACTCCGCCGCAGTCCCGCCCGACTCGAAGAACTGAGGACCGTCGGGAAGGATGAAGGGCCTGTCGGATTCGATGGCCTTACCGGCGGCGTCAAGGACGAACGGCGGGTGCGGTATTGTCACGTGCGCGAAGACGAACAGCGGCTTGCGTCCGCGCCTCACTTTCGGAAGCCAATCCAGCGCATAGATGACGCGCTTCCGATGCATCGTATATTGTGAGAGGTACTCCGTTCTCCCCAGCAGCGTGCGTAGCGGCGTCATGTTGATGAGCACGTTCTCGAACTCCCCCAGCAGGAGCCCCGGCTTAAGCGTGACATCCACATCCATGCCGTCAGTGGCCGAGTAACCGCTCGTGAAGCTAACGCATTCGTAGCCGCGCTCCTTGAGCAGTGCGACGACCCTATTCGAGCGAAACTGGTTCTGGACTCTTAGATCGAACTCCCGCTGCGACTCCGCCTCCGAAGCCCCCGCGCTCAAGTAGTCCATATTCAGCGAAGAAGACAGAGAGAAAAGCGTCCACGGATAATTCGAGTAGCTCTTGTTCGCCACATAGAAGCCCCGGTCCTTCAGAAACGATAGAAACGGCCCGTTGTCATAATGAAAGAGATCGCGCAGGATGTCTTCCCGCGCATAGGCGTCAAGAATGATGTAGTAGACGTCGGGCTCTTGCGCCGCGGTCTGCGATTGCGGGCCGCCCGGCAGGCTGGACTCCCCGTGAGACGCCGGCAAGCCAACGTGAGACGCTTTGAAACACAGCGTCCCCAACGCAGCGAGCACCGCGCACGCCGAAGCCTTGTTCAAGAAGGAGGTAGCCTTCTCAAACGTATAAGTCGACCTGCGCAGCACGTACAGCCCCGCCACAACGGCCAAAGCAACGCTGAGCACGCCCACACCCAGCACGAGATTCCCGACGACAACGCGATGCCCGATCACGACGCGCGCCTGATCGATCACTGGGCCGTACGCCCAGAAGACAAAAAGAAAGAGAGACATCGCGAGACCGCGCTTGTGCCTCTGAGGAATGATAAATCGCAGGAACAGCCACGATGCCCCGCACGCAAACAGCATCACCGTCAGAGGCAAGTACACTTCGTTTATCGAGACGTGGTCAACATGCGTCGAAAACACCGACAGCACGGGAAAGATCGCGAAGAGAAACGGATGAATGATTCGGCGCTGCTTTGCATCCGCGTGTTGATTCTGTTCCATGGCGTACATGCTCCGATAGCCGCCCACGACGCGCTCGCTGATTCTACACTAACGACTCTTTTGATGATAACCGGGACTGTGCCGCCCATTCGTAATCGGCCAAGTTGATTGGTTAGGATTGACGTCGAAACCGTTGGAGGTCGAGGACGAGACATGAGAGTGCTTGCGGAGGCTCAGGTAAAGCGATTGCACGAGGCCACCCTCGATATCTTAAACGACGTCGGCGTGCACGTGCCGCATGAGGAGATGTTGGGCCGCTTCGCCGACGCGGGAGCGAACGTTGATCGGCAGCGGCAACGCGTGAAGATCCCCCCAGACCTCGTGGCGAGATGTCTGAAGGAATGCGGCAAGCGATTCACGATCTACGGTCGTGACCGCGCGAGGAAGGCCGAGTTCGGCCTCGGAAAACGGAATTACAATTCCGTCGCCGGCGAGGCGCTGTGGGTCAACGACGACTTCACGGATCGCCGATACACCACCCTCGACGACGTGCGTACCGCCGCCCGTCTCGGAGATGCGCTCCCCAACATCAACGTCGTAGGCGCGATGGCGGACGCGCAGGACATTCCGGCGGAATGCCGTTGCGTGTTCGGCGCGGCGGAATTGCTCAAGAACACCACCAAGCCGATCACGTTCTGGTTCCACGACCGCGCCTCGGCCAAGTTCGTGCTCGACCTGTTTTCGATTGTGGCGGGAAGCGATGAAGAGGCTATGCGGCGTCCGCTCGCTTACCCGTTCCTCGAGCCCATCAGCCCATTGCGGTTTCCTCGCAACGGCATAGATCTTCTTTTCGAGACAGCGCGGTTCAATCTGCCAGTGCCCATCGGACCAATGGCGCAGGTCGGCGCAACCGGGCCAGGCACGCTCGCCGGCACACTCGTACAGGAAAACGCGGAGATCCTCGCGGGCGTGTGCGTCGTGCAACTCATCAAATCCGGCACGCCCGTCTGCTACGGCGGCATCCCGCACGCCTTCGACATGAAAACGACGCAACTGATCTTCTCGGGGCCGGAGCAAGCCCTGATGGCCGTGGCAATGACCCAGATGGGCAAGTTCTACGAATTGCCGGTCTACATTAACGTCGGCCTCACCGACAGCAAGATCGTTGACGCCCAGGCCGGCATGGAAGCAGGCATGACGCTGCTCTGCGGCGCGCTCGCGGGCGCCGATATCTTCGGTCATCTCGGTATTTGCGGCGTCGACCTCGGAACTTCGCTGACGATGCTGTTAATGCAGCACGAGGTCATCGGCTACATCGAGCGCATCCTCCGCGGCATCGAATTCTCCGACGAAACACTCGGCCTCGACGTCATCCGCAAAGTCGGCGGCAATGGCAACTACCTCGCCGAAGAACACACCTTCAACCATTTCCGCACGGAGCTCTGGTTCCCGGAACTCCTCGACCGCAACTACTGGGAAGGCTGGCTGAAACTCGAGCACAAGGATATGATGAGCCGCTGTCGCGCCGAGAAGGATCGCCTCCTACGCGAACACACCCCGACGCCAATGCCGTCCGAAACTGAACGGGAGGTGGAGAGACTCCTCGCGGACGCCAGGAGACATCTCACGAGATAAGGGACGAGACCTGCCTGTCTGCATACTTCGATGTATGTAAGGACCATCATCGAGGAGAGCCAGATGAAGCTGTTGAGAGTATCATCCAGGGGCCGAGTTACAATCCCCGTCGAGCTCAGGAGGACGCTCGGCATCAAACCGCACGATCTGTTAGTGGTCGAGTCCGTAGAAGACACGATTGTAGTGAGGCGGATAAGGAATCTCCTTGACCTCAAGGGTTTCTGTGGCAAGGCGCTGCCCATGGAGCAAGAGCAACTAACGATGGAAGAATCTGCCGCAAGACATGCGTTGGGACTGGACGACTGAAACCAGCATTTCTTGACGCGTCCAAGCGAATGAACCCCAAAACGATCCTTACATAATTCGTTCACGAGCCACGCCCGATGCACTGATAGATGAACCCGAGTTCCCGCATCGCTTCGGGATCGAACATGTTCCGGCTGTCCACAATCACCGGCTGCCGCAGCAGGCCCTTGACCCGTTTCCAGTCCAGCATCGCAAACTCGCTCCATTCCGTCACGACCAAAAGGCAGTGGCTGCCCTTGGCTGCGTCGTAAGCGTCCTTACAGAAGACAACCGATTTCAGTTCACCCCTAGCCTTGGGCATCGCCTTCGGGTCGTAGGCCCTTATCTTCGCTCCTGCATGCTGGAGCATCCGAATGATGTCGATCGCGACCGAATTCCGAATGTCGTCAGTATCAGGCTTGAAACTCAGGCCCAGCACGCCAATGGTCTTATCTTTGATAATCCAAAGCACGTCCTCGATCTTCCTGAGCAGGAGCTTCTTCTGTTCCTCATTGATCTTCCTCACCGCATGCAAGAGCTGGAAGTCGTAGCCCTTCTGATGGGCCAAGTGGATGAACGCGTCGACGTCTTTCGGAAAACAGGAACCGCCGTATCCCGGCCCTGCATTCAGAAACGCCTTGCCGATACGCTTATCCAGACCCATCGCCTCCGCAACCTTCACCACGTCCGCGCCGACGCGCTCGCACAACTGCGCGACTGCGTTGATAAACGAGATCTTCGTCGCAAGAAAGGAATTGCTTGCGTGCTTGATGATCTCCGCCGTCTCAATGCTGCACACGATCACCGGCGCCTTCAGCGGCCTATACAGTTCCAGCATGATCTCCTCCGCACGCTTGCTCTCGACGCCGATCACGATACGGTCGGGATGCATCGCATCCGCCAGCGCCTGTCCCTCGCGGAGAAATTCCGGGTTCGACACCACATCGAAACTCGCCTTGTGTCCGCCGCTCATCGTGATTGTGCGCCGCACCTTCGCGCCGGTTTCCGCGGGCACCGTGCTCTTCTCGACAATGACTTTGTACTCGGTCATCGCCCCGGCGATCTCCGAAGCCACCTTCTCGATTGCGGACAGATCCGCGCTTCCGTCGGCCCGCGAAGGAGTTCCAACGCAGATGAAAATGATATCGGCTTTCCCGACCGCCTCCCGGATACTCGAAGTGAATCGCAGCCTGCGTGCGCGCCTATTCTTCAACACAAGCTCATCGAGTCCGGGCTCAAAGAAAGGAACTGCGCCTTTCCTGAGACTCGCTATCTTCCGTCTGTCGTTATCCGCGCACGTCACATGGTTTCCAAGTTCCGCAAGACACGCCGCCGTAACGAGGCCAACATAGCCTGTACCTATCACGCCAATGTTTCGCATGCTCACCTCCAGTTTGACGAGTCATATTCTAAGACATCACGTGTCCCCGGTTCACCTGTCCGGCCTCACCGCTATTCAGCGCGTGCCGCCGCATTCGAACTGTCTCTGAAAAGAAGCTACAATAAGACAACGGAGGCGCCTGTGGATCTCAGGTATTCGCGACATGCAAAGAGGCGAGCGAGACTCTACGGAATTTCTGAACGGGCTATAACCGACGTTCTGTCAACCATGAATCTGGCCGATGGCAAACACGAAATCGTGCGAGAGGTTCCTGGACTTCGGTACTCTTTGAAGATTGTGGTTTCTGTTCAACGTGATGCCACAACGGTTGTAACCGTCTATCCCCTAAAGAAAGGACGCAAGAAATGAGGGTGCATTACGATAGCGAGGTTGATGCTGTCTACATCAAGTTGGGCAGCAAGAAGCCCGACGGGGTTGTTGAAGTTTCCGAAGGCGTCAATCTTGATACAACGTCGGAAGACGAGATTGTCGGCATAGAGATTCTTGACGCGTCCAAGCGAATGGACCTCAAGACGATCCTTACATACGAACTGGAACTTGACAGGGAACTGGCGCCCAAGCGTACGCCTTCGCGGGAATCCATACGTCGCGCATCTATTCGTCCCTGATGCGTCTAATCCGCCTCAGTGGACTTCCAGCGGGATATCGAATGGAGGAATAGGGAAATGCCAGAGCAGCGCAAAGTCATCCATGTCGTCAGCAACTCACACTGGGATCGCGAATGGGATTATCCCTTTGAAAAGGCGCGCCTGTTGTTGCTGGATTTCATGGACGAGTTGCTGGATCTGTTAGACAAGGACCCGGATTTTCATTCGTTCACTATGGACTCGCAGACGTTGTGCGTCGAGGATTATCTCGAGCTGCGTCCCGAGGAACGGCCGCGCGTAGAGAAACACGTCAAGTCGGGCCGGTTGATTGTAGGGCCGTGGTGCTCGCTGCCCGAGGAGTACATCGTCAACGGCGAGTCGCTTGTGCGGAACCTGGTCGTGGGGCATCGCGTGGCGCAGTCGCTGGGCAAGGTCTCGAAGATCGGATACACGCCTTTCAGCTACGGACAGACCTCGCAGATGCCGCAGATTTACAACGGCTTCGGCATAGACACGATCATCTTCTATCGCGGCATCAACACGCCCAAGAGCGAGTTCATTCTCGAGGGTCCCGACGGATCGCGTCTGCTCGGGATGCGGTTCGGCTGCATGAGCCGCTTCAGTTACTACATCTACGTGTACCGGGTCTTGCGCTACGGGTCGGATGACGTGTTCGCGCGGTACGATTGGGACCGCGGCGCTGCGCCGTTCCGGCTATGCTCGGACCGCCATCCGCGCGCGCACTATTTCATCCTCGACGATCAAAAGAAGCAGTGGAACGCAGGACCTATCCCCGATCAACTGCGGAAGCTCGTCCGAGACGAATCGGAACACTTCACGACGCGCCACATCTGCTGCATGCAGGGCTTCGACAGCAGCAACCCCGACCCGCGCGAGAGCGAGATCGTCAAGATGTGCCAGGAGATGATGCCGGAGCACACGATCAAGCTCTCGAACCTCGAAGAGTATATGAAAGCCATGCGGAAGGAGGTCAAGAACCCAACCGTCCTCACCGGAGAGAGCCGCGATCCGGGCAATACGGGCAAGTGGACGTATCTCTGCGGCGACGTGATCAGCGCGCGCATTCCGCTGAAACAGGCCAATCACCGCGCGGAGGTGAGCCTCCAACGTCTGGCCGAACCATGGTGCGCAATCGGCATGATGGCAGGCGCGCGGTACGAGAAGACCGCGCTCGACCACGCGTGGCGCTATCTCCTCCAGAACCATCCTCACGACACGATCACCGGCGCTGGCGTGGACCAGATGCAGAAAGACAGCCTTTACCGTGCCGACCAGGTACAGATGATCGGTGACAATCTCGCGCGGCGCGGCATGCAGGCGGTGCAGATCAATATCGACAATTCGGATCTGAGCCCGAAAGACGCGGTCCTGACGGTGTTCAACCCGTGTCCGTTCCCGCGTAGCGGCGTGGTGTCGTGCTACGTCGACCTGCCGGACGGAATGGGTTATGAGGCGTTCAGCGTTTCCACTCCCGGCGGCAAGAAGAAACAGCGCGTCCAGCTCAAGGAGCAGTTCGAACCGGGGACGCTAGTGCGCAATCTCCAGGACATCTCGATCGAGCTGCGTTCCGTCCGCCATCTCTGCCACGTCGAAATGGACGATGTTCCCGCGTACGGATATAAGACGTATCATCTGAACCGCGAAGCGGCCTTCGAATACATGTCAGGCACACTGGCGCCGGAGACTAGTGTCCTCGATAACGAGCATCTCCGAGTCGAGTTCAACACCGACGGAACAATCAACCTGCTCCAAAAGGAAACCGGCCACGCGTTCAGGAACATCCACTACATCGAGGACTCCGGCGAAACCGGCCACACCTGGGTGCATATGGTCCCAGACGACAACGAAGTCATCACATCGCACGGCTCTCCGGTGTCGATTTCATTGGAGGAAGCGGGACCATTGCTTGCCCGGATGCGCGTCGAGTACCGCATGATGATTCCGACCGGCCTCACACAGGAGATGACCGGCGAATGGCGCACGGCGGAGATGAACCACACGAGCCGCGCGAAGGACTGCAAGGAGATGGTCGTCACGAGCCGGTTCACGTTGCGCGCCGGCGCGAAACGCCTCGACGTCAAGACCGATCTCGACAATCCGTGCAAGAACCATCGCGTGCGCGTTGTATTCCCGACGCACCTCGGAACCGATGCGACGCACTCGGAAGCGGGATTCGACGTCATAGCGCGCGACATCCACGTCAAGAAAGGCAGCGCATACTATGGCCGCCCGAACCCGCAGTACCCGATGCACCGGTTCGTGGACATGGCCGGCAAGAAGATGGGATTCGCGGTGCTTAACAACTGCGGCATGCGCGAGTACGAGGCGATGGACACGAAGGACCGCCCGCTGGCGATCACGTTGTTCCGCGCGTTCACATATCGCAACTGCCCTATCTTCGGCCGCTACGAGGTCTACCCCGAAATGGAACTCGCCCAATGTCCCGGCCACATGGAATGGACCTACTCCCTATATCCCCACGCGGGCGACTGGACCAACGGCGTGTTTCAGCAAGCCGAGGATCTCAACCTCCCGCTCGAAGCAGCCCAAGTCGGCCCTCACAAGGGCAAGCTCCCCAAGACCATGAGCTTCCTCGAACTCAAAGGCGACAACCTCCAAATCACGGCCTTCAAGCGCGCCGAAGATCGCCCCAAAAGTTACATCGTCCGCATCTTCAACCCTACGGACAAAACAGTCAGGGGCGCGCTAAAGCTCTTCAAGCCCATCAAACAAGCTTGGATCACCAACCTGAACGAGGAGCGAGGGAGAGAGATCAAACCAAACCGCGGGAGTATTGCGTTGGAAGCGAGCCGAAAACAGATCGTGTCTGTGGAGTTCATCCTATGAGTTTCAGTGCGTGGTGGAGGCTCCCGTTGCACTGCTGAGGCCAAGGAGTTGGGTAGGTGGAAGACACTGCTCTTACGCGAGAATGGATAGCGGATAGGGTCCTCCGACAGGAGTATATCGTCACTGGGCACGCTGAAACCGAGCGCAGAAACGACGGGCTGTCGATGATGGACGTCGAGACGGTTCTCCTTAACGGAAACCTTCTGGAGGATTATCCCAGAGACCATCGCGGGGCCTCGTCCTGGTGTAGGGAAAGGCCGGTGACCGGGACGTTCGCGTAGTCTGCGGTCGCAACAGGCACGCGTGGTTGGTTATTATTACGGTGTACATTCCCGGCATGCCAAAGTGGCGCACGCCGGGAGAAAGGAACATCTGATGGAGCCATACGGAGACTGCGTGTACTGCGGGGGCGAAGTCGTTGAAAGCCTTGAGCGCATCGACTATCGCATTCACGGCCAGCTCTACATTCTGGAGATGGTCCCGACGGGGGTGTGCCGTCAGTGCGGAGAGAAGTTTTTCACCGCCGGAGTCGTGAAACGCATGGAGGAAGCGATACAGAATGCCGGAGGGAACGTCCGTTCCATTCCCGTTCCCGTACTTGCCGTAAAATAGACGAGAGGCGTGCAGCAGCAGTTCCCACTTGCGTCAGAAGTGAGATCCCGGCAGACGCCCCGTGCAATATCGTTGGTGCCCGCGAGAAGGAAGCAGAACAGCAAAGGTTAAGACTTGGGATGCCACACGAACAGATGGACCGTCATCAACTGAACATCAAACCACTCAGCGAACGCAAGGACAAGGTCTACATCGAGCGCGACCACGTCCCTGTGACTGACGAACCCGCGGAGTTCTCCGAGGCGGCGCAAGCCGTCATCGACGAAACCGTGAACCGTCTGCGGCAAGCGCGCGACGCAGGCAAGTCGCGAATGCTCACCTTCGGCGCGCACTCGATCAAGAACGGGCTTGCGCCGATCATGATCAAACTGATCGAAGACGGATGGATCACGCACCTTGCCACAAACGGCGCGGGAATCATCCACGACTGGGAGTTCGCGTTCCAGGGACATTCGAGCGAAGACGTGCGCGGAAACGTCTCGCGCGGCGAGTTCGGCGTCTGGCAGGAGACGGGCTTCTACATCAACCTCGCGATCATCGTCGGCGCGTACCAAGGTCTCGGCTACGGCGAATCCGTCGGCGCACTAGTCGAGAATGAAGGACTCGATATACCCTCGATCAAGGCGCTGAAAGAAAAAATCTCGTCTGGCATGGAGCGGAACCATCCGGCGGATGTCGCGGCTGCCGCGGATTTTCTTGATGCCGTCCTCGCTTTCGACGTGAAGCCCGGACGCCTGTCAGTGCCGCATCCGTTCAAGAAATACGGACTCCAGGCCGCTGCCTACCGCCTCAAAGTCCCCTTCACCGGCCACCCGATGATCGGACACGACATCATCTACGTCCATCCGATAAACAAATGCGCCGCCATCGGACGTGCCGCCGAACGCGACTTCCTGGCCTTCGCGCAAAGCGTCTCCAACCTCGACGGCGGCGTCTACCTCTCGATCGGCAGCGCCATCATGTCGCCTATGATCTTCGAAAAATCCCTCTCGATGTCGCAGAACCTCGCGATCCAGCGCGGCGAACACATCGACAACCACTTCATGGTAATCGTCGACCTCCAGGAGTCCCACTGGGACTGGACAAAAGGCGAGCCGCCCATAGACAACCCCGACTACTACCTCCGCTACAACAAATCCTTCAACCGCATGGGCGGAACGATGCGCTACGTCACCGCCGACAACCGCGATTTCCTGCTTGCGTTGGTAAGGGGATTGGAGCGAGGGTAGAATAGGCTGATTATGTATACGGTCAACTCGTGTCAAGGCATTCCGATCCGCCTAACAAACGAACGCTGGGCGCACATTGTTGAAGAGCACTGTGAACTTGCCGGGATGCTGTATGAAGTACTTGATGTGATTGCCTTCCCGGACCGCGTCGTGGCGGGCCACGCCGGGGAGTGCCTGGCCGCAAAGCTCCTGGTCCCCGACAGGTCGCTGTGGTAGTATATAGAGAGGATAAGGATCTGCATGACGGGTTCGTGATTACCGCATTCCTCACAAATCGAATGCGCAGTCTTGACAGGAGGCCACATTTATGGCCATGATGGACTCAATAACGCCACTGGACATCGCCCAATGGGCGAAACTGACGCTCAACTCGCCGCACAAGTATGTCTGGTCAAGTTACGACAGCGAAGCAGACGTGCTCTATATCAATTTCAAGAAACCCGCTGTCGCGACAGATAGCGAATTAACGGATGACGACATCATTGTTCGCTATGAGGGGGACGAGATTATAGGCTTGACGCTTCTGCACGCGAGCGCCCGTCCCAACTGACGCGTCCGAAGTCGTAGTGCGACTGCAGGAAGAACGACTTCCACACGGCCAGTTTTGACTGCCGTCTCCGCTACAACAAATCCTTCAACCGCATGGGCGGCACGATGCGTTATGTGACCGCGGATAACCGCGATTTCCTACCGGCGTTGTTGCGGGGACTGGAATCCGGGCACACGTAAGAGGTAGAATCCAGTTGAGAAAGGTCTAACAGATGCGTATCTTGTTTGACGATTTGGGCCGCATTACGTTTGACCCCGAGATCATGCAGGGCCAAGCGTGCATACGCGGCATGAGGATTCCCGCTTCGCTGTTGGTTAATCTGATCGCACACGGCAAGACCGCGGCGGAGATTATCGAGGAATACCCGGCTCTGGAGCCCGAAGACATCACCCAAGCTCTCGAATACGCGGCCCTGCTCGCCCGAGATGAAGTCCTCGTAAAATAGGAATGACCGGGTGAGATTTCTTGCAGACATGGGAGTGTCTACTCGAACCGTTGCTTGGCTGAGATCCATGGGCCATGATGCCGTGCACCTATTGGACGAAGTCCTGTATCGCTTGCCGGATGCCCAAGTCCTTGCGAAAGCGCGGGAGGAGGCTCGCATCGTGCTCACCATGGACTTGGACTTTGCACGGTTGTTGGCCGTGAGCAACTGCGACCTGCCCGCCGTGATTATCTTCCGACTCAAAGATGAGCGTTCGGAGTGTGTGAATACACGTCTGGCGGAGGTCCTCGGGAACTACACCGAAGCAATCCTGTCAGTGGCGATCGTTTCCGTTGGTGAGCATTCCATTCGTGTGCGGAGGCTGCCGATTGGACGCGGGTGAAGGTGCGGGTATACGCCCGTTGCGGGCAGACAAGACCGCACGTTGCGGCCATGTCGTGAGCAACGGGACCAGCCATCATTGACACGGCAGACGCTTCAATCGCGTTGGTGGCGCCGTGCACTACGTTGCCGTCGGCAGCCGCGATTTTCTGCTGGCACTCGTGAGGGGGCTGGAGAAGTAGTTGATGCAAATCCTAAGAGCCAGTGTAGTACATCTCGATGATATCGTGGGTCTGAATCGCGTTGTACAGAACCTCCACGTGGAAAAGGAGCCTCGTTGTTTTCGCCCATTTGACGAGGCCGCCGTCACTGAATCCATTCGAAATGCACTGGGTGATCCTTCTGTCACGTTTCTCCTGGCCGTTGACGGTGAAAGGCCGCTTGGGTATGCCATGTTGCGCGTGCAAGATCGTGCAGGACACGCTTACGGCTTGCCCAGGAGATTCCTTGAATTGGAACAGATAGCCGTCGATCTGGATTCGCGAAAACGCGGTGTGGGTACTGCATTGATCGATGAGGCATTCGCTCTGGCAAAATCATTGGACCTTTGCGACTTGGAACTGAGCGTTTGGCATTTCAATGAAGACGCCCAACGACTGTTCCGCCTTAGGGGATTCAAACCCTGCCTGCACAGGATGCGGACTCAGGTTCCAGGATAATCCAGATATGGTTCGATGTCTGGGGCAAGCATGGTTCTCCATGACAAGAACGGTTCTTCAGCCGCACGGACGGCGGTGCGATACTTGACTCCTCTCGGCTCCCGGCGCGACCCAAGACGAGTTCTTGCGGCATTTGACAGGCCTGTTCGCTTGTATTACAATAGCGGCAGGATGGTAATACGTAGGGAGTCGCGCTCGTGAAGACGGTATCGCTAAAGTTGGCGGCGGGTATGGATCGAAGACTGGCGGCAACAGCGAGGGCACAAGGGACCAGTAAGTCTGATCTCATGCGGACGGCGCTGGAGGCGTACTTCGTGGCGAAGCGTCAGGGGCTTTCAGGATCCTGTCTTGATCTCGCCAGCGATCTCATCGGTTGCCTGGAGGGGCCGGCCGACCTCTCGACCAATAAGAGACACATGAAGGAATTCGGGAAGTGAGGAAGCAGATACTGCTGGACACAGGCCCGTTGGTGGCAAGCATAAACAGAAGGGATCGCTTCCATGAGTGGGCGAAGATGCAGTTGGCTCACATCAGCCCGCCAATGCTGACGTGTGAAGCCGTTATCGCGGAATCGTGTTTCCTGCTTCGTCAGACTCCGGGCGGAAGCAAAGCGATCCTGGAACTGATCCGCCGGGGGATCGCACTGCCTGCATTCCGCATCGAGGATCACGCTGAAGCCCTAATCAGGCTAATGACGAAGTATTCGGACGTCCCAATGTCGCTTGCGGACGCCTGTTTGGTGCGCATGAGTGAGCTGCATCCGGACAGCTCGATCATGACTTTGGACGCGGATTTCAAACTCTACCGCCGTCACGGCCGCCAGACTATCCCACTGACCAAGCCTCCCGGAGGTTGAGTGTTCGGAAGAGAAGATTCCACGGAAGGACCTCAGTGATTGAGGGTCTGCCGTCGGCTTTCAGTCCGCTCTTTCCTTCGCATGCGCAAGTCTGCGACAATCAGGCGGCTAGACAGCCATAAGAGGAGTGCATCAGATGCCTAAGACGACTCTCGCGATCACAACGGCTCTCTTGTTCGTTCTGGCAATCGGCGCGGCGGCCGGCGATCTTCGAATTGGGATGATAGGACTGGACACGTCGCACGTCGGCGCCTTCGCGAAACTCCTGAACGACGCGAATGATCCCCAGCATGTGGTGGGAGGCAAGGTAACGGCCGCATTCAAAGGGGGAAGCAGCGACATCGAGTCGAGCCACTCGCGGGTGGACGGATACACAAAAGAGTTGCAGGAGAAGTACGGGGTCAAGATCTATGATTCCATTGAGGAGATGTGCAAGAACGTCGATGCCGTGATGCTCGAGAGCGTGGACGGGCGGCCGCATCTCGAACAAGCAAGGCCCGTGATCGCCGCGCGCAAGCCCGTCTTCATCGACAAGCCGATGGCGGGTTCGCTCCACGACGTCATCGAGATCTTCCGCCTCGCGAATGAGGCCAAGGTCCCGTGTTTCAGCGCCTCCTCCTACCGATTCTACAAGTCACTCACCGACGTTCTGAAGCAGGACATCGGCGAGGTGCGCAGTTGCATTTCGATCGGGCCCTGCCATCTCGAACCGCACCACCCGGACCTCTACTGGTATGGCGTCCACCCCGTCGAAGCCCTGTTCACCGTAATGGGCTCCGGCTGCGAGACCGTCGTCCGCACGGCAACGCCGGACACGGACGTGGTCACGGGCACGTGGAAAGACGGGCGCGCCGGCGTGCTGTACGGCATCCGCACGAGCGGCACGCCGCACAAGGTCGTCGTGTTCGGCAGTAAGGCCATCGCGGAACAGGAGAACAGTGGCGACTACGCGGTCCTTGTCGGCGAGGTCGTCAAGTTCTTCCAGACCGGCGTCGCGCCGGTCTCCGCGGAAGAGACGATCAACATGTTTGCGTTTATGGAAGCCGCCGACGAAAGCAAACGTCAGGGCGGCGCACCGGTCAAGATCGGCGACGTCATTGCTCATGCGAAGTAACGTTAACAGGACCTCGCGTAGCCTTTTCAAGCATATAGAACCGTGCTTTCTTGCAGTACTTGTCCTATCGATTGTTTTGATTGGCGCTTCGCGTGCGGCTAACACTCAGGATGCCTTGCCGGGCACGCTGTGAGAATCAAACTCAAGGAAGCTCTGCCCGTTATCATCGACAGAGCATCAGTGCCGGAAATGGACGAAGACTCGCCCGAAGTTCTTGCTGTCTTTCTCGACGCGATGGTATAGGGCTTTGATCTCAGGTTGACTCAGAAAGCGAAGGACGCGTTTCTTGAGTTGGCCGCTTCCTTTGCCGGGAATGATCTCGATAAGCTCGATGCGTTTACTCGCGGCCTCTTGAATGATGCGCTTCAACTCCGCTTCGAGTTGGTCGCCTTTGTTGAAAATGTCGTGAAGGTCCAGTTTCAGTTTCGCCATTGAGCAATCCCCGCGCAAAACGCGCCACCCACACGGTTCCGCGCCGGATTCAGAGCCACCTTATCCGCCATCCGGCAGTTGGACCTATTCCTTCAATTCTCGGATCCAGACGTTTCTGAAGAGGACGGGGTTGCCGTGGTCCTGGAGCATGATTGGGCCTTTATCGCCGTGGGGGGCGTACGGGGTGATGGAGTGGGAACCGCGCCACCCGGTGCCGCCGGAGAGTTCGGTGTGGTCTTGGACCAGGACGCCGTTGTGGAAGGCGGTGAAGGTGGCTCGCTTGACGACTTGGCCGTTTTCAAAGATGGGGCGATGAAAAACCATGTCGTAGGATTGCCACTCGCCGGGTTTGCGCGAGGCGTTAACGAGCGGCTTCTGGCGTCCGTAAAGCGCGCCCGCCTGCCCGTCGGGATAGGTCGTGTTGCCGTAAGAGTCGAGCACCTGGACTTCATACTGTCCCATGAGAAACACGCCGCTGTTGCCGCGCCCTTGTCCTTCGCCCTTGACTTCTTTAGGCGTGGCCCATTCGACGTGGAGTTGACACGAACCGAATTCCTGTTTCGTTTTGATCATGCCGGATTTTGGCGTCGGACTCATTGCGCCGTCCGTGACAATCCACTTGGTGGGTTGGCCTTCCAACATCGAAGTCCAATTCGACAGATCCTTGCCGTCGAACAGCACGATTGCGTCCGAGGGGGCTTGTCCCGCTTTTTCCTGAGTGCTTTCGACGCCGGAGGTGACAATGGTGGGCTGAGGCTGCTTCGCGGGATCCGTCTCGTGCACAGTGATCCCGTCGATGCTCATGTACGGCACCTTCTCCTCTTTCCCCTTGTCGTTCTTCTCGACGGCGGTCCATTCCTTGATAACGGGTTTGTCGAAGTCGGCCGCCACGTTGAACGCGAGACCCATGACGAACACGACGCAGATGACTGATAGCAGGGACTTCCATTTCATCGCCGTTTCTCCTCTGAATAACTGGCTCCGTAGACAAGCGGCTGCAACACCTTGTCCATGCGGACATTCCCATCGGCGCCTACTCGTGACAGCCACGGGTAGGCTTTCCCCAATTGTAGGCGCAATCCGAGTTGCCGTCAACACCCCCGTCAAGAATGACACAACGACCGGTATGCATACCCGGTTGACAATGTAAGCGGAAGACGCGATACCCGTGTCCCATTGACACCTGCGGGGAAACGATTCAAGATATCCAGAGAGTCTCTCAAAGGAGAAGAAGGTGTACCCACTTCAGAGTCTTCATTCGACACCCCTGGACCTGACGAAATTCGTGTTGGACACTGGCCGCATACGCCTCAGGCCAATAACCATGGACGATGCCGTGGACATCTTTCGCGAATTCACGAAATCGATTACCCGCTACATGTATCCCAAGACACCTGACCGGATCGAAGAAACTCAAGAGTTCATCCGATCCGCCTTGGAACTCTTTCACACTGGCGAAGATCTGCATCTCGTGATTTGCGACAGCCGCACGGGCGAGTTTCTGGGCTGCTGCGGCCTCCACGGGAGAGGAAAGCCCGATCACCCGGAGTTGGGGGTTTGGGTAAAGGCATCCGCGCACGGCAATGGATACGGCAAGGAGGCCATCACGGCTCTGAAGCAGTGGGCCGATTCGAACCTGCGATATGAGTGCCTCATCTATCCCGTAGATCGCCGCAACGGACCAAGCCGGCGCATCCCTGAGTCCCTGGGCGGCGTGATATTCAAGGAGGGAAAATCACCCAAGGGGGATGGCGGCTGGCTTGATGAGGTCGTATACAGAATCCCGCCTAGTCGATAAGGGAATGCAACCTCTGCATGCGGCCAATGTGCACTGCTGTGCCCTTGCCCGCATAGTTTCTGAAGCGTGCGCGTGACAACCGACACGCCGCTACGAACGCCATTCCGCAAACCAGCACAGTCACCGTTTCTTTGTCATACCTCAAGCAAACATCCGTGCGCGGGATGCGGCTTCGAGTATATCGAGGATCGAGGACAGGTCACGCAGCATAGACGGGTTCCGCTGAACCGAGGATTTCATTTCGCCGAATCCAGTTTGCGTCCTGTTCGACCGCCTTCCGGCTGATCAGGTCCACCTTGTGGCCAGTCATCGCTTCGAGTTCGTCCTGCATCTCGATCATGTCCAACAAGGTCCAGGGGACACCCTCGTCAAATGTCACGAGCAGATCGAGGTCGCTGTCAGGGCGGAAGTCGGAACGGCGGGCGGAACCGAATAGCTCGAGGCGAACCACCCGCCAGCGTTTGCAGAACGCGGCAAGCTGCTCGTCGGGTACGAGAACCGTGCCCAAGGTCATGCCGAAACCTCCTTATTACCTTTGGGTGCGAGGCCGCTGGCTGCGCATCTGCTCTTGCCGCTTCACCAAAGCCTGTGTGGCTTCTCGCCAATAAAGCATCTGCTCGGGAAGGGACTTGCCCTCAAGCTCCTTTCTCAGCACGGCCGCTCCCTGATGCATCATCTCCACGCAATCGAACCTTTTCGTGCTAGTGGGCTTCGGCGCCATACATACCTTCGCGTCTCAGAGAAACTCCGGCGAGCCATTCCGCCGCGCGAACGGTCGGCAAATGTTGAAGTGGATCGAGCGGCGCCTTGTTTTCCTCTTCCTCGACCAAAATCACGATGCGGTGTTCCCCAGGGGTGATATCCGGCGGGAACTGAAGGGAGGCCCTCCGCGCTTCATCGACGTGAACTTGATACTCCAATGTCTTCAAGGTCCGACCTCCACTATTCGCGAGCTATCTCGCACAAAAAGTATACACTATCCATGCTCACAGGTGAAGATGGCATTATCTTGCGTTATCTCGCTATGAGTTTTCTGTGGCAATGGCTGAAGACTGGGAATCTCTCAGAGCCTGTGAACTTTTCAGTTTCTTGCGTTGAAACGTTCATAAAATGAC
>CAZPMT010000048.1:0-34738 GCA_964587655.1 uncultured Nitrospiraceae bacterium | reverse complement strand
AAGGCCGAGATGCGCGTGTTCGACGGGACGGACTGGAGCCCTTGGGCCGCGAGTCAGCCGGTCACCATCGGCAACACAGCGCCCGAGGCGCAGAACCCGCAAGCCAGCCCGGCCTCGCCAAAGACTGGCGACGACCTCGCGGCGGCCTGCACATACTTTGACGCGGATGGCGACGCCCAGGCGGGAGCGGAATACCGCTGGTACAAGAACGATGAGTTGCAGCCCGGGCAGACAGCCGCAACTGCGCCCGCCTCGGCCACGACGAAGGGAGAACAGTGGAAGGCCGAGGTGCGCGTGTTTGACGGTACGGACTGGAGCCCGTGGGCCGCGAGTCCTCCGGTCACCATAGGCAACACGGCGCCCGAGGCGCAGAACCCGCAAGTCAGCCCGGCCTCGCCCAAGACGGACGACAACCTCGCGGCGGCCCGGACGTACTTTGACGCGGACGGCGATGCGCAGGCGGCGACGGAGTACCGCTGGTATAAGAACGACGAGTTGCAGCCCGGGCAGACAGCCGCGACGGCGCCCGCCTCAGCCACAGCAAAGGGCGAACAGTGGAAGGCCGAGGTTCGCGTGTTTGACGGTACGGACTGGAGCCCGTGGGCCGCGAGTCCGCCGGTCACCATCGGCAACACGGCGCCCGAGGCGCCGAACGTGCAAGTCACCCCGGCCTCGCCCAAGACGGACGACAACCTCGCGGCGGCCCGGACGTACTTTGACGCGGACGGCGATGCGCAGGCGGCGACGGAGTACCGCTGGTATAAGAACGACGAGTTGCAGCCCGGGCAGACAGCCGCGACGGCGCCCGCCTCAGCCACAGCAAAGGGCGAACAGTGGAAGGCCGAGGTTCGCGTGTTTGACGGTACGGACTGGAGCCCGTGGGCCGCGAGTCCGCCGGTCACCATCGGCAACACGGCGCCCGAGGCGCGGAACGTTGAGGTTAGCCCGGCCTCGCCCAAGACGGGCGACAATCTCGCGGTGAGCTGCACGCACTTCGACGCGGATGGCGATGCGCAGGCAGGGGCGGAATATCGCTGGTACAAGAACGACGAGTTGCAGCCCGGGCAGACGACGGCGACGTTGCCGGCTTCGGCCACGACGAAGGGCGAACAGTGGAAAGCCGAGGCCCGTGTCCATGACGGCACGACGTGGAGCAACTGGACGGCGAGCGCAGCGGTGACGATCGGCAACACCGCACCCCATGCTGACGATGACGGCCCATACAGTGTCGACGAGGGTGACACGCTGGAGGTCGCGGGACCAGGCGTGCTAGCCAACGACACGGACGCGGACGCGGACACGTTGCATCCGGTGATAGTGGGGAACCCGACAGACGGGACGGTGACGCTCGATCCGGATGGTTCGTTCACTTACACGCCGAATGCGAGCTGGTACGGGACGGATACTTTCACATACCAGGCCCATGATGGGCATGAGCCGAGTAACACGGCCACAGTTACGCTGATGGTGTGCGCTCAGTTGCTTTCGCCTGAGATCCAGGCTACCGACGGGACATCGTCAGGTGGTGTGGAAGTAGCGTGGGGCGCCGTTTCCGGCGCAACCGGCTACAACGTGTATCGTAGCGAGACAGAAAGCCATGAAGACGCGCAACTCCTGGCCACTGTCACCGAAACTACCTACAATGACCACGAGGCCCAATCGCCCACAGTGGGTCCCCCGACCGGGTGTCTTGGATTGCAGGAGATTACGTACCATGAGTATTACTACTGGGTGACTGTCCTCAACAATTGCGACAAAGAAAGCAGTTTCGGGAATCTTGATATAGGATGGCGGGGCAGAGCCGCAGACAAGGCCCGTGCGCTCGATGACACCGTTTTCGAGAAGGTGTTGCCCAGCGGATTCTCCGGAGAACCCATTGAACTGCCCAGGCTTGATTCAAGCCTATTCGTCCGCTTGCGCACCACGGAAGAAATCGACCCGGGCAGCGTCTGGGGCACGGTGGCGTCGTCTGACCGTCAGAGTGATGCGGTAGAGTGGTTGCCGGCGGCAAACGGTGTCTTGGGCGACGGCTGGGTGGTGTATCGGACGACGATTCCGTGGCAGCCTGGCGATGCGGTTCTGATGACCGTCGGGGCGAACACTGTTTCCGGTGTTTCTGTCGGGCCTATCGCGTATCAGTTCCGGGTCAAGACAGAGGAAGAGGTAGCCGCCGGCCTGGGGAGCGCAGATACCGAGGTCCCGCAACCGAACTACGAGGATTTCGACAACCGCGCGCAGGACTTGGGCGGTGAATCGAGCAAGGTCGTGGTAGCGGAGACAGATCCGCTCGTGTTGCCTGCCCTGGAAGGCGGCGTTGGAACCGTATACCGCATTGCTCCCGAGGAAGCCTATTCTTCGCCTCAGCGCGTCTGGTTGCCGGCTCCGATGCATACAGGAGTGGATCAGTTGCACGTTTACTACTACCATGCCGAAGGGAGAGATGCCGGATGGTATCCCGCAGAGAACGTTGAAGGCTGGCTTGTGCCGGACAGCTACCTGCAAGTCGAGATGAACGGAACGACCTACCTTGGCTTCGCGGTCAGGCACTCGGGCATTGTTCAACTTGGCACAGACAAGCCCTCTGACGCAGCAGTCTCAGGTGATGCCGGCATCCTATCAATGAAAGCCGGTTCTGGGCACGCGCCCGGCGACTTGCTCCTCTTCGCAGCTTTCGCCGTATCCACGATCTTGGGAAGGAGACACGCAGGGAAGCCTTCGCTCAAACGTAATCTGTGAACCAAGAAACGGCAGTAGGAGTCAGAAGACAGGAGTCAGAAGTCAGAAGGAGAGCGAGTTACGGCAAAACGGCGGCTTAGCATTTGGGTGAAGCAGCGAACCGCCTCACGCCGGACGTAACCTGCGCGCGGCCAACATTCTGACTCCTGACTGCCGTATTCAGGTTGGGGGGCTTATTGGCTCCTTCCCGAATCCTGCTTAAGCCGATCGAGGAGTTTCTGGTCCACGATCCCGCCATTCTGGCGCCACTTGTTGACCGTTTCCCACGCGCTGTCATACTGCCTGGAGATGCAGAAGGACAAGACAAGATTGTAGTACGCGTCGGCATTGGCCGGATCGAGATCCACCACTTTACGCCAGTGCAAGATTGCCGCCTGGAGATTGTTGCTCGCGGCATAGGCTTGGGCGAGCTCCATGCGGGCTTGTACGAGGGCCGGATCCGAAATGGCAGCTTTCTCAAGCTCCGCAATGGCGTTTTCCGTGTCCTTCCGTATCAGATAGACAAAGCCAAGCCTCTCGTGCGCCGCCGCAAAGTGAGGATAGGTTTCGAGTGCGCTGAGAAACTCAGAGATCGCCTCGTCAACGCGGCCCTCCGCGAGCAGCCTTTGTCCAGCCTCAAAATGGGCGTTGGCAGTCAGCAGCACGCCGTCAACGGTGTTGCGCCATCGCACGAGCGCACTTTGGAAATCCCCTCTTTGGATCAGATCGCTCAAGGCGGCGGCATCCTCGGGAGCGGCGACAGGAAGCTTCGGAGGTCTCGCCAGCACTTGATTGGGGTCCAGACGGACCTCATAGACGGCCACATGCTGCGCGCCTCGAAACTCCGCGCACGCGAATTCAAGATGTCTGTCCCTGAGCAGGGAGTCGAACTTGCTCGAACACGCATCACCGACATACCCGCCAAGGAGAACCACCCACACTACCCTGGGTTCACCGGCGACGGGCTGCGGCTTAAATCCCGCGCGCAACAGGAAATCCGTCATCTCAGCAAGGTCAGAGTCGGTTTCCGCGGACGACATGATGTTCTCGACGGGCCCCAACGTATAAGCGAACACGCGTTCCCACAGCGCCGCCCTAACCAGAATGCAGTCAGCGGGTTTCAGCGACGCGCGAATATGCCGGGCGGCGCCTTTGTAATCGGTTCGCGCGGGTCCCTCGAACGTCAGCGATTGCTGATAACCATAGAACAGAAGAAGACATCCCGTGAACAAGGCTCTCGCCCAGATCCCGCGAACCCTGGCAATTATGACGCCGACGATCGGATAGAGCGCCAGCGATGCGTAGATCGTGTATCTGGGAGAAATGCACGGCCGCAACACGATTGAAGTTACATAGAGCATCACCGGCGGAATGATCAGCCACATGAGAAGAAACAGCAGCCACCATCGTGTCTCGGAATCCTCCCGGCATCCACGCCGACTGCCCAGCGATGTCCGAACGAACAGCCACGCAACGCCGAAAAGCAACACACCGACCGCTGACCATCCGACAGTGCGGCATGCCCGCAGAATCCCGGCGGCGCGTTCCGCCGAAAGCCATTTCTTCCATGAATCTATCTCAGGCCGACGCTGCCATGTGAGCCCGATGCAGTCGTCGGCGAATACGTCACCAATGAAGTCGCGCAGGGGCGGCACCCCCATGTAGGACGCCGTCTCTTGAACGGGGATAAACTCGATGCTCATAACGAATAGAGCCCAGGGAATTACAAGCAAGAAGTGGATTAGCGCCCACAAGACGACGCCGCGCACACTTGGCCGACGGGTCAGCACCAAGAAGGCCGCTTCGACAGGAAGCGCGCATATGGCAAACAGATGCGTCGATAGGAAGAGCAGGTTCGCCACAACGTGGAGTATCCACCATTTCCTCTTCCCGGTGCGGACCACGTGGATGAACGTGTAGGCGGACAACAAGCCCAATGGCGCCACGGCGGCATACTCGCGGATCTCTTGCGCGAAATACCTGTGAATTGGTGACAAGGCGAAGCACAACAAGGCAATCAGCCCCGCCGTGGCGCCAAAGAGATCACGCCCTATCAGGTAAACCAGCAAGAGCGTCAGCATCGCTAAAGAGAGGGACACGATCCGCAAACTGTCCGGAGAGGCGCAGACGTATCGGTTCCAGGAGTATTGCAGGAAGTAGTAAATGGGAAATCGTTGGGGAGGCGTAGTCTCCGGAAGATGGCTCCAGAACGTCATGAAATTGGGGGAGTACCTGTGGCCCACTTTCGCCTCCCACCGCTCGAATCCCGGCATTGCGCGGAACTCTTCCGGCGGATCCAGATGAACCACGCTGGAGAATTCATCCCACCACACCGACTCCCTGGAGATCCCGTTCAACCGGATGAAGAGCGCCAGGCCCGCAATCAGGGCCAAGAGTATCCAGGCCGAATAGCGCTTCCAGCCGCGCGCGCGTTGACTGTCGGATATCGGAGATGCGTTCGTCATGCGTTTCCTATCAGGGTCCTCGCTCAATGGTCATCGGCGGAATGCTCTGTCCGACCGCTTTGTAGCAAATAGAGACTGGATACCTCCTCCGGCACCAACACGCGATCAAACAACTGCACATTGCTCAAGGTTCCCGAGAAGGGAAACCATCCGTTCTTCGCTGACGGCCAGCCTTGGGTAAAGCCTACGCCCAATTTTGCGGATTTGAGCGACGTGAGGTCAAACGGGCCTTTCAGTGCGTTTGCCGGCGCTCCGTCGATGTAGAGTCTTCGTTCTTGCTGATTGGCCGTCAGCACCACGTGGCGCCACATACCGTCATTCACAGGAGCGTCGCTTGTGATGACTTCGCCGAGCCTCGCAGGGACTTGTCCGCGCAACTTTCCATCCATTCCTACGTAGACCATGGGCAACGACGCAGTCACGATGCCTGACATCTCATTATCCAGTCCCAAGATGACGCCGCCCTCGGTCGTCTTGAACCAGGCTCCGAGAGTGAAGTGCGGGTTCTCGCTAAAGATGCCGTCGGGCAGAGGGAGGAAATCGCCAATACCGTCAAGTATCTTTTCGTCCGCCAGCAGGCTCTCGAAGAAGCGAGAACGGTCCAGGCTCTTCCGTACGAATATCGCGTAAGGCTTACGTTCACATGCAATCCGGAAGTTCTCGAAGAGGTACTTCATCAACGGCAGATCGTTCATGTCGTTGACGTCGCCCGACCGGCTTTGCTCAATCCAGAACCCGATGCCATCGAGGCTCGCAACGAGACACACCCGGTCTTTTCTCGAAATGGCGTCTATAGTGCACTGCTGTTCTCTGCCATCCAGAAGGAGTACCCAGTCCGAAATGTTGAACCCCGTGGGAGGTTCCGTGCGGCTCCAGAAATTGAAACTGTACATGCCCGGCAAGGAGAGCACGCAATCGGCGTGTGCCCTCAGGTTATTCGCCGCCCAGTTCAGGGAGGCAACTTTTTCGGGGACCAGATGAATTCTCCGAGCCCCCGGCAGGCCAAGCGGCAGACTCTGCGCATATTCACGCTTGTGACCGGGTATATCCGCTTGAACGCCATATCCCGCAACGACGAGGAGGAGAAGCGCGGCGGGCGCCAGCCTGCCCGCGGCCGTGGACTTGAGATAATCGATCCGCCACGCGTACTTGAGACGGCACGCGCGAACGCCATCCCAAAACAGTATGGCGAATGCGGGGAGAAAAAGGAGCGTGGACCAGGAGAGCTGCGAACCCGGCACAGGAAAGGCGACCATGGAGTGCAGCGCCGCGGTGACACACAGGAGGCTTCGCGGGAAGATCTGAGGATTAGGTTCCGGCCCGGTTCTTGAACGGACCTGCTCCACGGACGGGGTAGCGAGAAGCCATAGAAACGGCGTGAACCACGTGAGCAAAATGGTTTCCTGCCCACGGAGGCTGAAGAAGAACACGGCCGGCGCCAAGGTGAGTTTCAAGAACAGGATGCATTGAGAGAGCGCAGCGGGAAGCGGACGCGGCTTCGGGTGTAACACGGCATAGGCCGACGCCAATGCCGCCGAGACAACGCCCACTAGGACGCCGTATAGGGATATGCCGGCTTCCTGGAACTGGCGTGTGGGCATCTTCATGGGACGCAACACGATGCCGTCAAGCAGTCCGGAGAAGGACGTGCCGCGGGCAAGGACGAATGCCAGCGTCAGCACGATCGCGAGCGCCACCCCGGCCAGCGCCATGACAAGGCCGCTGGAACGGACAAAGCGATCCCGCCGTTCGCGCAGACTGACCACAACGACTGAAAACACGGACAGTATCACGACAAGACAGTAGTAGAGCGTCTCGTTTGACGATCCGACGTGCTCCCGCATCAGCACAAGCGGCATGAAGGTGATGGCCAGGCCGAAAGCTGCAACCACTATCGTGTTGAAACGGGTCTGGTTCCCGAACAGCAGGGCCGTAAACAGCAGCGGCGCGAAGGAGAAGACGCCGATATTCACTTTGCAGAGAAGTAACAACCCTCCGAGAAACGCCGCGATGGCAACGGCGAGCATGTTCGCGCGACCCGGCCTGACGTACGTAGCCGCCACCAGGATCATTGCGACCAGCGTGACGCATAATGCCTGGGCGTGGCCTGGCTCGAACGTCAACGGTATGAGATGCCACACCGCCTGGCAGAACACGAGCGACGCCAGAATACCCGACTTCGTGGCCCGCCACATGAACAAGGAAAAGAGAAGGGCAGTTGCCAGCCAGTGGGCAATCGTCAGCAGGCGAATCGCGTCGTGCGAAACGGTGACATGAGCAAGACCAAACACGATCCAATGGTAAAGGTAGAACGCCGGGCCAAAAGTCGAGAAGACCTGGTCGTACAGGGCGTTGCCCTCATTGAACATCTTGATGCTGATCATCGAGTAGCCTTCGTCGTCGTAGGCGTGGAAAGTGCTGAACATTTCATAGTAAGCGAAATGCCACGCGCCGAAGGCAATCAGCGCACACGCGCACACAAGAACGACGGAACGGACGACTTTGAGGAACATGGGAGGTCTCAAATCCACTTCGCTGCTTTGGGATCTTCGGCGCAATACGCGGAGAGGACTTTGCTAATGCCGTTGGCGATGTTCCGGCAATCACGCGGCGTGAGCCACTGGTTGAAACCCACGTTGATGACGCGATCGAATAGGTCGTCCGCCACGGGGCAGTCGCCACGCGCGTATGAGATCTTCCCGCCCTTGTCCGTGTAATGCTTGCACGTGTAGACGCATTCCGGTCCGTGCGGTCCCGATTGGAGGGTGATTGGGAACATGTACGAGTAGATGTGCCAATCCGGCGTCGTGCTCCTGCCGCGCATGCCGCACTGGATTCCTTCAGCGCGCAACGCCGCGACGATCTTTTCTCCGAGTTCAATGGTCGCTGGGAAAAAGCGAAGCAAGTATCCCACGTCGCCGGCGGCGTCATTGAGTTTCTGCGGCGTGATCTCCTTGAACGTCCTGAGCTGTTTCAGGACGCGCATCTTAACGGCGTTTGAACGCTTGACCGTCGCCGGCATGCGCCTGAGTTGAACGACGTCCACCGCCGCCTCGAGTTCGGACATGCGGTAGTTTGCGCCACAGAAGATCTCGTTGCCGTAGCGCGGCGGCGCGAACCGGTCCGGACGCCACAGGCCGCCGCACTCGGCGATTTGGTTCGCCCTTTCCCAGAGGCGTTTGTCATTCGTAACGATCAATCCGCCCTCGCCGCCCCCGACGATCTTGTAGCAGGAAATGCTGAAGCAGCCGAGATCGCCGAAGGTCCCGACCCGCCTGCCCTTGAACGTTCCTCCGCAGGATTGCGCGCAATCTTCCACGACGCGGAGGTCGTGCTTGCGAGCGATCTTCATGATCGCGCGCATGTCGCAGACGGTTCCCATCACGTGCGTGGGCGCGACGGCAACGGTGCGCTCGGTGATGAGCGATTCGATCTTATTGGGATCGATGGACATCGATGCGTCCACGTCGCAGAACACCGGCACGCCCTTCGCCGCCACCACTGCCGCCGCGGTGGCGTAAAAACCGATGGCCGGACAGATCACTTCCTTCCCCGGCCCCACGCCGGCGGCCACGAAGGCGCTATGAAGCGCGGCCGTCCCCGAACTGATCCCGATCGCGTACTTCGCCCCAAAGCATTCGCGCGCCGTGCGCTCGAAGGCTTGCACCTTCGACTCTTTCAAGCCAGAGTAGTAATTGCCGAGGAACGGCCCGCTTCCCCAGTCCTCGGCGTTTGCGATCTCACGAATCTTCTTCAGCGTCCTGCGTGAGAAGCCGAACCGTTCCGAGATCGACATGAACTCCTCGATGCCAATCTTCGGCCTGCCTTTTCCTTCGATGCGCGTCACTGCCTTTTGACTGCCGTGCAGCGCAAGCCGCTGTTCCGCCCGTGTGTTAGCCATTGCATTACTCTCCCTATTCTTGAAAGACCGTCTGACAGTTTACGAGGCTTCGGCACGTTTGTGCAACGAAAAGGAACGAAACATGCATCCCGCGCTGTGATCAGGGCACAAACTCGACGCTGTCAACGGGAAGGCCGCTGGAGAGGCGGACGATCGTCAGCGCGTGGTAGCCCGGTGTTAGCTTTTCTGAAGCCCAGACCACTTCGGACTGACAGAGCGTGCCGGCATGGAGTGAAACGCGGCCTTTGCTTTCGCCGTCGAGGGAGATCTCCGCTTCTCCGAAGTCTGGGCCGCGTGGGGACCAGAGTCTTGCTTCGCTTCCCCGGAAGTTCCACTTGGCTCGTGCGGCATCGAACGAGGCGGCGTATCCCGTGCCGTAGCGGAACCCGTCTTGGGCCGGCGTCCAGTCGCGCGCAGTGTTGCCCGCTCCGATGAGGCCTTCAAGCGGCAGCAGAAACCAGGACCCCGGTTCCGCGCGCCCGTCAACCGCGAAGCGGCTCACGTGCACGTGCGTCCCCTTGTCCGCCACGATGCCTATGCCGCCACCGGCGGCCGCAACGCCCACTTGGATTTCCGCAGCGCCGTTGGCCCGGATTCGCACGTCACTTGCTTCCTGCTTAATCCCGATCTTGAAGGGTCCGGAGGAATTTCCGCACGGGCCGGTGGAGAGTATCGACACGTTCCCGTGCGAATCCGTTGACTCGAGCGACCATGTCCCGTTGTTGATCGACAGCGCCGTCATGTCCCGCAACGTCAAGGGTGAGACGATCGCATCGGCCATGGATCGGTCGGGCCCGAGTGGGCCTCTGAAGTTCCAGACAATGCTGCACGCGCCGTCGGCGGCAAACTCGGTCTCGATATTGAATTCCACATACCGTCGCAAGATCAGTCCTAACGCGGGTGCGTTCGGCGCCGAGAGCCAGAAGCCCTGTTGGTAAGGCTTGTGCCAGGGGCGCGACGCGAGGTTTATGGTCCCTACGCCGTCGGTGTTTCGCGAGGGATACATGATCCGGAACAGGCCGTTCGCGTCGACGAGACCCGCGAAGGCCTGCCCCCAGATGCCGAACGTTTCCCAGGAGTGACCCTCGGCGTGAAAGGCCGATCCAGACTGCCACACGGACCACGCCTCGGGACGATGCGCCTCTTCGAGGGGTGCGCGGTAGATCACCTGATAGCCGCGATTGGCCGCGACGGAGGTGAGCGGCGCATACACGAAAGCATCATGGACAAACGCGGGAAAAAACTCCACGGGCTGCGGCTGCCAGAGGCCCTGCTGCGGCGAGCGCAGGAAGACGGGAGGGGTATATGGACCACGCGCTTCGGGCGCCGTCATGCCGATGAAGGCCCATGTGCCCCCGGCGTTTCGCGGCGTGCTCATCGAAGCGAGGATCATCCAGTCACTCTTGCGGCGGATGAGCGAACTTGCGTAGACGCGTTTGTACCCAGGCGGCAAGAGGGGTTGCGCGGATTCCGCATGAATAGGCGCGGTATCCCGGGTGAAGGGTCCTTCCGGCGAATTCGCGAATGCGTAGGCGATTCCGCCGTCGCTGTTGTCCGGCTTCGCCCATCCGTAGGCCATGTGATATCCGTCGGCGTCCTCGACAACCGTGGCGTCGCACGTGGCTCCGGGCGTTTTCCCGTCGCCGTCGAACATATCCTTAGCGCCCTCGAGGACGAGTCCACGATCTTCCCAGGTCCGGCCGCAATCTCGGGAACGCATGAGTCTCGTCGGTCCCGCCGGCCAGTATCCCTTCGGGTACAGCGAGATGTACACGTATAGGAAACCGCTCTTGCGATCTTGAAAAAGCGAGCCGTTGACGGGCCATTCGTACCGCGGCGCGCCCGTGTAGACGGGGTTCCCGTCGAAGCGGACAAGCGAATCGAACGACGGGTCTCCGACGGCAGGATGGGCGAACCATGCCTCGCGCTGATCCGGGGCGGCATAGTCCTCGGCCGCTGCTGCTGGGGATGCAATCAGCATGGTCATCATCAGTCCGGCCGCCAATAAGAGATATGCTTCCATCCCTAGATCCTCGATCTGGAAAAGCGTGTCATAGCCCGGCGGGACGCTCGAGATCGTCGCCTTCCGTGGAAGACTTGATCCCGTCCGCAAGCGTGGGCTGCCGCTTCGGCAGGCGGACGACGAACCGGGTGTTCGGGCAGGCTGTATCCAATGTCAGCGACCCGTTGTGTGTCAGCACGATGCGCTTTGAAATGCTCAAGCCAAGCCCGATCCCTTTTCCGAATTCCTTCGATGTAACAAAGCGGTCGAACATTGTCTTCGCAACTTCGGGCGGGACGCCGCAGCCGCTATCGGTGACGGACAGCGCGACGCCCGAACCCTCGTCACGCGCGGCGATGGCCACCCATTTCTCGTTGCCGGCTTCCGCGGCATGCAGCGCATTGCTCAAGAGGTTGCACAGGACTTCCATGACCTGCGTGGGCCTGCACTCGACGGTCATCTCTTCAGGGATTTCCTCGACGGTCAGGGCCACGCGATACGACAGGAAGCGGTCCTGACAGAGAACCATCGTATCATCTACGATGACCTTCAGCGGCGTCTCCTGGAATGGATCGTCTTCCCCTTTGCGCGTGAAGGCTCTGAGCCCCTTGACGATCGTCTGTATCCGGGAGACGTTTCGGACAATGCTGTCGGTCAGTCTCGGCACGTGCTCGGACGGTATGGGGTCTCTCTGGAGGAGGTTCCGCAACTGCTCGGCGGATCCGGACACGATTGCCAGCGGGTTGTTGATCTCATGGGCCACGTTTGAAGCCATCTCGCCGAGCACGGACATCTTCGCCGAATCGAGGAACCTCGCCCGCTGTTCCTCGATAAGCCGATGGGCCTGCTTCTCCGCGGTGACGTTTCTGCAAATTCCTTCTATGGCGACCGGTACGCCGGCCTCGTTGCGTATCAGCGTGTTGGATTGTAGGATCCACCTCTGGTTGCCTTCCGGATCGATGATTCTGTATTCATACGTGGACGGCATCTCTCCTCGAATGAGACGGTTCCACATGTCTTCCAGGTAGGCCGCCGAATCCGGGTGAATGATGTCGTAAATGTACCGCGGGTTGCTCACGAACTGTTCCGCAGTGTGTCCGAACACGTCCCGCGCGGCCGATCCCATGTACTCGTACCGCCCGTCCGGAAGCGTCATTCTATACACCGCCTCGCTCAACCCCTCGATGAGACCCCGATATCGTTCCTCGCTCTGGCGCAAGGCCTCTTCGGCGCGTTTTCGCCCGGTGATGTCGCGCGAGACGCCCATCACGGCAACGACGGCGCCATGCTCATCCGTGAGCGGTATAAGATGCGTGTCCTGCCATCCTTCATGATCCTGGTAACGGACGCTATTCTCGACCCGAATAGTCTCGCCAGTTGCAAATACCGTCTCCAGACGTTGTCGTTGCCTTTGGTCAACATCCGCAGGGAACAAGTCGGAACGTTTGCACCCGATGATGTCCTCGGGGCGGCGGCCGAGTTGCTTGCCGGCAAAACTGTTCACGTACACGACCGAGTCATCGCGATTGACGATGAAGATGACGTCTTGGGAAGCTTCCGCTAGAAGCCGATACCGCGCTTCGCTTTCTTGCAGGGCCTGCTCGAATCTCCGGCGTTCCTCAATTTCCTCACGGAGTCTCTTGTTGGCATCCCGGAGGCTCGCGGTGCGCTCCTCGACGCGCTGCTCCGTCTTGTCGCAGGCCTGTCTTAGAGCTTCCTCCGCCCGGCCACGCTCGGCGACCTCGCAGGCCAGGGTCTCGTGTTCGCGTTGAAGTCTGGAGTTCGCCGCATCCGCTTCCAGGACCGAGAGGTAGAACGCCAGAAAAACAAGAGCCAAGCCTATAATGAAGGATCCTTCTTCGATGACCGAGAGCACGGGTTGTGCCTCGAGCACGAGAAACACCACGGCGGGAAGCTGGAAATACTTGCTCATGCTGGTGGCTTGCGAGAGCACGATCAGGCAAGCCCCGACAAAGAGCGCCCGCGTGGCGTGGGGCGCGCCATGTGCGCGCCGGATCACATGTACCGCTGAGGCCCCCCACACCGCGGCGGACAGCAGGGTGAGCATTCCCGTCACGCCGTAACCCACGCCGTGTGCCGCATACAAATAGCGACCAAACAGCTCCAACCCCGCGGCGAGGGCCACTGAACCGCCTATCATCCATCCAATGGGAGGTCGTGGGTCGGAGGAAGAAGGCGCACGGGGCCGTTCAACCGGGGGAAGACCCTTCCCGGAAAAACCGTTTGAAGGCGCTCGTACGGACATAGAACTCGGTTCCCCTCACCTCACAGTTTGTCGAACGGAGACAAACTGTGCCCTGAGTATGCCACGGCGGCGGCCCGCGCGCAATTCCGAGAGAAGTATCTTCAACGGCGGGCTTGCATTCGCTATACTGGGCAGGGACATCATGGCGCCGTGAAACTCACGCAAAGACAGGAATGGATTATAACGCGCTACTTGCGCGAGGCCGGCAACGCGCTCGGCGACGTTTCCGATACGGCTCGGGAACAGGCCATGGCGCGGCTCACCGCGCGCATCTATCGCAAGTTGGAAGAGAACCCCTCGCGCGGCCACCAGCCGCATGACGAGGACGTCGTGGCCGTGTTGAGCGAATTGGGTGCGCCCGCGCGGCAGGCGAAGGAATGCATCGATAAGCTGGGGGCTTACGGCGCGCTCGTTCTGGCGCCGGATGACCGGAAATGGCTCGGCGTCTGCGGCGGCCTTGCGCAATACCTCGGGGTTGAGGCGCGGTGGGTCCGCGCGGCGTTCGTGATGCTCGGGGTGACCGGACCCGTCATCGTGATAATCTACCTGGGCCTCTACATCGAGATGTACGTGCACTCGGATACGGGCGGGATACCTCGGGTGGACATGGCGAGACTCGCAAGACGTTCGTTGGCAATCGTCGGCGGGGTCATTGCTTTGCACGTGGGGGCCCGGCTTCTGCTTTGGGGCGTCTTGGAAGCGCACAACCGGTTCGCGGGACTCGGCCCTCTTGCGAACCTAGGAAAGTGGGACTGGCTCCGCGCCAATGCGTCGTTCTTTCTGTTCTGCGCGCTTTTCAATCTGGCGCCGCTGTCCATATTAGCAGCCTTGCCGTTGCCGAACGGTTGGAGTGAGACGCTGAAACGCACGGCGCAGGCGGGTCTAGCAATCTATGCCTTTGTATTGTCATTCGGCGTGGCGGCGTTTCTCGTTGGGGTGATTCTTCACGTGGTGAAAGAACTCGGCGTGTAGTACCGCGATTCCGGCCGGCGGCCTATCGCTGACGTTCCTCGCAGGAAAGGACCACGACCGATTTCCCTTCGACAACCAACCCGGCTGGGCGATCGAGGGCGTCTGCGTCCCCGGCCTCTTGGATACCCCCGTGCGACGTGCTTCCCGTATTGATCCGCACCTTCCAGGCTCCCGGCGGCATCTCAAATGCCGCGGGCTCCAGCGACGGGTTGAAAATCATATAAAGAGTAATTCCCCCGTTTGCACTGCCGTCAATGCGGCCGGCAAGAAGCGGACTCGGATCATCCCAGTCCATCGGCGCGCCATTGGCGTTGAACCACGCCAGGTCCGGGGATCCGCCCGGGACCGCCGGTTGCCCGTCAAAGAACGACTGTCGGCGCAACGCGGGATTCTCGCGGCGAAAACGGATGACATTTCTGCAGAAGTCGAACAAATCCTTGTTCCGATCGAGAAGCGTCCAGTCGTGCCACGAGATCTCGTTGTCCTGGCAATAAGCGTTGTTGTTGCCTTTCTGCGTCCGTCCGAATTCGTCGCCGCCGAGCAGCATCGGGATGCCGAGCGAGAGGAACAGCGTGGCGAGGAAGCTCTTTTGCATGCGCAGGCGCAGGGCATTGATGGCCGGATCATCGGTCTCGCCCTCAACGCCGCAGTTCCAACTCGAATTATCGTCCGACCCGTCGCGGCTGTCTTCGCCGTTCGCCTCGTTGTGCTTGACGTTGTAAGAAACGAGGTCCCGCAACGTGAAGCCGTCGTGCGCCGTGATGAAGTTGATGCTGTGTCCGGGCGTTCTTCCGGCCCACTGATAGAGGTCCGCGCTGCCGGCGAACCGCGTTGCGAACGACCCCTTCACTCCCGGATCCCCGCGCCAGTAGCGGCGAACGTCGTCGCGATAGCGCCCATTCCACTCCGCCCAGCGTACGTCGCCGAACGAACCGACTTGATACGCGCCGCCCGCGTCCCAGGCCTCTGCGATGAGTTTCGTGTCGCGCAACGCCGGGTCTTCGGCGATGCGTTCGATCAGCACGGCGTTTTCAACGATCCGGCCTTTCGTATCGCGGCCCAGAATCGACGCGAGGTCGAAGCGGAACCCGTCGACGTGCATCACGGTCGCCCAGTAGCGCAGGCAATCGAGGATGAAATCGCGGACAAGCGGATGGTTGCAGTTCAGCGTGTTCCCGCACCCCGAGAAGTTCCGATAGGCCCCGTTCTCGTCGAGCATGTAGTAAATCACGTTGTCGATGCCGCGGAAACTGAGGGTCGGTCCGCGTTCATCGCGCTCCGACGTGTGATTGAAGACCACGTCCAGGATGATCTCGATGCCGGCCTCGTGCAGGGCGGCCACCATGTGCCGGAATTCATCGAGTTGTTCGCCCATTCCTCCGCACGAGCCGTATCGTCCGCACGGTGCGAAGAAACCGACGCTGTCGTAGCCCCAGTAACTGCGGATCTCGTCGCCCGTCACCGCGTGGAGACGCCCCACGCGGGTCTCGCCGAACTCCTGGATGGGAAGCAGTTCGATCGCGGTCACCCCGAGCTTCTTGAAATAAGGGATCTTCTCGATCACGCCGAGATAGCTCCCGCGATGTTTGACGCGCGAGGATTCATGACGGGTCAGCCCGCGGACGTGCGTCTCGTATATTACGAGGTCGTCGAGCTGGATGCGGGGACGAACATCGTCGACCCAATCGGGTTTGTCGTCCACGGTCAAGCACTTTGTCGTTCCGTCCTCGACGCTTCCGACGATGACCCGTGCGCAGGGGTCGAGCAAGAAGGCATGCGGGTCGTATCGATGTCCCAGATGCGGCGCAAACGGGCCATCCATACGGTACATGTATAGGCAGCCCGCCGAGAGGCCCTCCACAAAGATGCTCCAGATGTCACCCGTCCGGTGTTTCAGCGGGTCACACTCGATCTCGATTGCGGGGGTACGATCGGAAATGTTCTCGAAAAGGGCCAGCCAGACGCGCGTGGCGTGACGGCTCACAACGGCAAACCGTGCGCCGGACGCGCGCACGGCCGAACCCAAAGGATAGGCGCGGCCCGGCATCACGTGCAGTTCTGAGACATCTATTCGTGACATGCCTGCTCCTTGACAGGGTTTCACCCGCTTCCCGCCGCATCCATGATGTGCAGCATGAAGTCGAGGTTCTTGAACGATACGTCCAGGTCCGCCGTCGGGGTCCCTTGCAGGAAATCACGAATCAGCGCGCGCATCATGTCCGGTTCGAGGTGGTTGCCGTCGGGTGTCTCGATCCGCGCTTGGTAAATGCCGTCCGCGTCATTCTGGCCCTCGACCACGAATGGATATCCGTTGTATTTGAAATGCCGCACGTTGAGCGGCGGCTGCAAGGCGTTCCGCGTGACAATGAGCGCGTGCAGCGCCAACCCTGACGGCGAGCGAACATCGAATTCCGCCAGGGCTTCATACCCTCGAAACGTCGCGCGCAAGGACCCAGGAATGATCTCGGCTTCCGGCGCGAGCCCCAGCAGCACACTCAACGGGTGCGGGGACAGATCGACCCAGACGCGCCTGGGATCCGCCGGACGGTTCTTCGCGGGCGATTCGAGATGGCCATGATAGTGAACGACGGCCTCGCCTGGCCGGCGCGCCTCCCAGATCCGCGCGAACATGATAGCGCCGGCTGCGTACTGAGTGCACACGCTCATCCGCAGTCCCTTTGATCGGGCCAGCGCGATCAACTCGCGCGCCTGCTCGCGAAGAGTGCCGCTCGGTAGTCCAGCGTCATAGACGAACGGTTTCTCGCACAATACGTGGCAGCCTGACTCGAGCGCCAAGCGGACGTGTTCGTAGTGACACGGCGGCGGCGAACAGACGTCCACGATATCCGGATGCTCGGCCTCGATCATCGCCTCGATACCGGCGTAACCGCGTCCCTCGAATGGGAACAAAGCGCACAGCGCCTGACGCGTGGCGGCAAGCGAATCGGCCGTGGCGCCCGCAAAGGCGCACACATGCGCGCCCTCGATATTCCACCACTTCGCGTGATGTTTCCCGATGCCGCGCGCACCGGCCAGAGCGACACGCGGCGCCGCCTTGTCTTCGGTTGCCTGAGGCAGCATCAAGTGAACCTTTCGTGAACGCGGAATCGTAATCAGAACCGGCCGCGCATTTCGGACGTTACTAAAATGACGAGGCCGAAATCAAAATGATCTTGGGAAAGCCGGGAATCGCACGAGAGTGTAAATTTGTGGAAGCGGCGTCCTCGCCGCTTGGAGAAAGTCCGCGTGGTCTGCCCGTTCTCGCAGTCTCGAAGCGGCGAGGACGCCGCTTCCACGTTTCCTTACGAGTCTCACTTCACGTCGGGCGAGGGGGCGGGCATTCTTGACAGCGCTGAGGTAAGTACCTCGACGATGAGTTGGTTCTGGCTCTTGCCTTCCGCCTTGGCCGCCAGTCGTATGGCCTCGGACAAGTCCGAAGGAAGCCGCAGGGACATCTTCGTGGTTTCGTAGAGCGGTTGGTCCTCGTGCTGCACGGCCGAGTCGGAAATATGCGGCTGGGGAAATAGATCCTCCTGCTTCGGCGGCACGGGAGGCGCCTCTTCCACGGGCGCGTCGCCAAGGCAAAGGCTAAGGATCTCGGAGTTCGTTTTCCTCTTGCGGATAAGTTCGACGATGTGGCCCCTTCCGCCCATCGCGCGCAGATGCCGGGCAATGGCGGCCGTGTTCATCGCGTAGCCGCTTCGGCACACGAACTCGACGGCGCCGTCGCCTTCTAAGCCCTGGCGAACGGCTTCGATGATACTTTCCTGTTTGGCCCTGGTCTGCACTGCGCGCCACCCAACCATGCTAACTGTATCGATTATAGTAGCGCGAAGGAAATCGCGCAAGACCCTGGTTAGGAATCAGCAGGGGATCTCAGCCATGCCGGATTTGACCACGTGCGTTTTCCGGCCGAGCACTCGCTCCAGGTCCACGCGAGGCAGTTCGGGCGTAACCGACACGATCTCTTGAGAGCCGTCTGGAAGCAACACGAACGTGTCTTCCGATTTCACGCCGGGGGCCGATGGATTCCATGCGAATGCGTGACCGAGCGGGGCCTCGATGCCGGTAATGTCGCGGACCCAACGCTCCCATCTCGGGTCGAGGATCGGAAACGGTTCTCCTGGGACGGCCTTGCACGTTCGGCCCGCATAGCCTGTAGTACCGCCCTGGTGGTGGTTGCGCCACTCGTTTGCCGCAAACCCGAAGCTGGAGTACGCGTGCTGGCACTTTGCGAACACGTCTCCGAGCGTCCTGCCCGGCCGGCTTTCCTCCTGCATCACGGCTTCGACCGCGCATATGCGGGCGTGTGCGTCCGAGACGCCCGCGGGCAGTTCGCCGACCCGCTTGAAACGGGTAATCGAGACGACAAGCCCTTCCTTTAGGAAGCCGCCCACAACCATGACGTAATTGGAAACACGCACCTCGTTTGCGCCGGACGCGAGAAGCGGCGATTGGGTGGGAAGCGGGTGCCGGAACCGGGCGATGCGATCGTCGGCGGCGATCAGGACGACGGGGACGTAACACTGCCGACGGGCGCCCTCCGCAATGAGCCGCGCGGCGATTTCAGCTTCAGTATCGCCGACGCGGATCGTCGCCAGCGTGGCCGTCATGGCCTCGGCGGCACAACGGCCCAGACGCCGGTACTTCTCGATCTCGTCCAGTGTCAGCAGGGCGCGAGGATAGGCCAGCCTTGCGTTGACGTTTTCGCCTAACGAACCGTCGTCGGAAACCAGCGTTCCCGCAAACTCCCTGCGCACCAGCGCGGCGGCGCTGCCCTCGAACCACGGAAAGTCGCGGACCTCGCACGCCAGCGGACCGAGTTCCTCCGCCATGACGCGGGTCCGCTCGATGTTGTTGCCGACGAAGTGCGCCTTGCCGTCCCGGGTCACGAAAAGGGAACACGCCCCCATGTCCGAGGCAATCGAAACGAAATTCCGCTTGCCGCCCGTGGCCATCGCGAAATTGTCCGAGCGCGACAGCAGCACGCCGTCGTAACGATTTTCGCGCAGGAACGCCTGGAGAAGCGCGATCCGGACGCGAAACAGATCATGATCGCGCATCAGCGTTTATACTTCTGCAATCTTTCCTTGCGCCATTGTTCGAGTTGTTGCGGCGTCATGTTGTCTCGCGCGCTCTCGATGCGCGCCGCCTCCTCTTCGGCCAATCGGGCGGGATCCGTATGAACGGCCACTATCATCAGCACGCACGACAACAAGGCCACGCCCATGCCGATGAGACAACGGTACCGGTCCTCTCGGTGTTCTTTCAACGCCATTCCCAGCACGCCCCAGAAGATGGAGACAATCGGTATGAGAATAAGCAGGTAGGGCGTCGGGAAAGAGCCTCCCCACGGCAACGCAAACCGGCGCAAGCCCGGAAAGAACAGTACGATCAGCGCCAGGGCAACCCCCGCGCAGGCCGTATACAGACTCAACTCCCAGGGTGGCGGCGGCTTTCGCACGCTCGCCACCAGTATGGGCCGCTCGATCACTTCTTCCGGGGCGGCTTCCGCTTCGGCATCCGCGCCCCGATCATCGTGATCCTTACCCGAGTGCCGGCCATGGCGAGCCGCGCGGCGCTTCTCTTGGCACGGCGTACACAGCACCTTTCCGCTGTGGGTTGTGTAGGTATGCTCCGCACATGCCACCTTGCCGCACGTCTCGCATTTCGCACCGCAGATCTCACAAAGCAACAAATGACAAACAACGCACGAGTCGACGGCGCTTCGGGTATTGCACACGAGACAATCCATGAGAATCCTCTATTTTGGATCTATCGCATCAACCAAGATCCAAGATCAAAACAGTTTGTCCCGCTTTGACAAACTGTGGGGTTGTCAGAAAACGAGGTCGTTATACATCGGGTCGTGGGGATAGTACAGATACCTCGGCTCGAACGGCGTTCCCGGCAACCGATTGCCGCACCAGGGCGGAACGTTCAGCAGCGGCGAGTTGTCGTACACGTTGGCGCGAAGGTATTCCAGGAAATCGGTGGTATAGGGAAGCCGCTCGAAGGAGAATTGCCACGCGTTTCCGCCCGTATTTGTGGTCTGACTGTAATTCTTGAACGACACATGCCCGTCAAGGTAGAGGACGTTTCCTCCGCGGGGCAGGTGGCTCATCTTCAGCATCCCGTTGTCCGACACGGAATCGAATATCACGGGGATTTCGGAGTCGGCCATGGCGCCGTCCGCTGGATTGTTGATGTCCCGTATGAACATGCGGCCGATGCTGATCGCCATTCTGTAGAAGGTGTTGCCACCCCCCGGAGCGCGGCCGTAGGCGTCAACCAGCCAATTGTCATTGACAACCTGGTCCTCGGCCATGAAACCCACGTCGCCGATATACATCCGCCGGCTTAGCTCGTCCCAAAGGAAGACGCCCTGCTCTTCCGTGACGATGGCGTACGGGAAGTAGACGTACATTTGACTCGTCACGCATTCGCAATCGGCGCGCATGCCCATCAGCCGCCCCATGGCGTAACCGTTATCGGCATTATTGAGAATAGCGGGGTCTATACGATCCTGGGAAAACGTCTCATCCATGAACCAGCGATCCCTGGTGCCGCTGCGGCCCACGAGGCCGGAAGGGCAGACCAAGACTCGCAGATCCTGCAGATAATCCGGATAAATCTCCCTTGCTTCGAACGTGAAGTTGTTGCGGACCAGGTTGAACGGATATCCTCCCCCAGGATTGCCCCCGGTAGAGCCCGTTTCTCCCCAAGGCCGGTTGCTCGCCCCGGCCGGGAGGTCTCCGTTGTGCTCCCCGGCGTACATAATGAACGAGAGGCCGAGTTGTTTTAGGTTGTTCGAGCACGAGGCGCGATTGGCGGCTTCCCTCGCCCGCGCCAGCGCGGGCAGAAGAATGGCCGCCAGGATGCTGATGATGCTGATAACAACCAGCAACTCGATGAGCGTGAACCCGTGAAAAGAGCTGGCTTTCATGTATGTCGCCCCTCTAGCGCGGAACACCCCGCCAACGACGCACAAACGTTTCCTCACATTACGCTCTAACTCTCAATAACGCTAGCACAACGTATCGGCGTTGTCAATGCCTTGTCCGGCTGCAACCTCTTGCCCAACAATGGATTTCTCTCATTCCATTACCTGTTTCTCGAATTCGAGACCGCAATACAGGCATTTCCCGTGGCGCGAGTTCGAGATCCGTCCGCATTGCGGGCACTGTAGCGGGCCATGCGTAACGACGCCGTCCTGCGCGCCGTCCCGCATATCGACGTCATTGGCCTTCGCTTGCAGGTCGGCGTCCGAAACACCCAGTCGCTCCCGTATCAACTCCCAAAGCGCCTGGTTCAGCAATGAGAGCCGGGCCACATGGTGCTCAAGCTCCTTTATCCGTAGCTGCTGGTTCTGCGCCTGTTCTCGCACCTGTACGACTTCGCTCGACCGGTCCCTGCCTCCCGCCATCAAGCCGCCCATCCACATCATGCTCATATCATATCCCTCCCAGTGCGTAATGCAGCGCCGCGACCTTGCGCGGTAATTCTAGGCTTCCCGTCGCGGGCGTGCAAGGCGCGTCGCGATTGGACATGGCCCCTGCCGAACGGGCATGATCCCGGCACAGTGGAAGTATCCCCTTTGCAGCAGCCATAGGAGACGCGCCATGTTTCGGCAGACCTTGAAATTCACGTTGTGTACCGCTCTTTGCCTGTTCTGTATCTGCGCGTCGGCGACGGGCGCGGACGTGACACCAGTGCCCGATCCGGAGAAGCCCGGGCCGTATGCGGTGGGCGTAACCACGATGCTCTTCGTTGACCACAGCCGCACCGATCCGCTGACAAACGGTCCGCGGTCGTTGATGACCGAGATCTGGTATCCCGCAACTGACAACACGCGCGGCCTCCCGAAAAACCGGCTGCTCGATTTTTTCAACAAGAACAAGTCTCCCGAGTTCTCCGTGCTTCTCCAAGTGGCGTTCGGGGTCGATATCGTCGCGGCGGATGCGCGGTTCCAAAACATGGCGGTCCGGGACGCGCGTATTCGCGACGGCGTGTATCCGCTGCTGCTGTTCTCTCACGGCAACGGCGGTCTGCGCATGCAAGGCGCCTTCTGGTGCGAGCACATGGCCAGCCACGGCTACGTCGTCATGTCGCCCGATCACACCGGCAACTGCGCCGTAACGTTTATCGACGGCAAGATGGTGGTGTTCGAAAACTCGGACGAAGGCCGCAAACGGTCGTCCGCGGATCGTCCGAAGGATCTTTCTTTCCTCATCGACTCGATGGACCGGATGAACAAGGGCGGCGACAGCCGGTTCTTCGGACGTGTCGACCTCGAACACATCGGCGCGGCCGGACATTCCTTCGGCGGCTTCACCTGCACGTGGATCACGAATCAGGAACCGCGAGTCCGCGCGGTTGCGCCAATGGCCGGCGCGGCGACGGAGCGAACGAACTACGAATGCCCCGTAATGCTCCTGATAGCCGCGGAAGACGACACGCTCGGCGCCGACAAGGTCGCATATCTCCGGCGCTACTACGACGAGTCCAAAGGCCCTCATTACTCCGTCGAGTTCAAGAACGCCGGTCACTACTCATTCACCGAGATGTACCAACTCAAACCGGACTTCGGAGATGGCGTCGGCCAGGGGAAACGCCTCATCAACGGCGAGCCCATCACCTACCTTCCCAAGGAAATGGCCTACAAAATGACGAACGGATACACCACGGCCTTCTTTGGCAAGTATCTCAAAGGACTCGACGGATACGACGCCTATCTCGGCGCAAACCACAATCCGGACGAACTGGTCGTGAATGCCGCTCCCTGAGACGCCGGAATTCTGGAATTCTCAGGGCAGATGTTCGAGATCATCCAGATCCCTGTGGCGTCCGCTGGCGCGCTTGTTGGTCTTGAGGTCATCGAGGTGGATCAGATTCACCTCGATCCCGTCCAAGTTCACGCGTTGACGCCGCGCATAGCAGGCGTCGAACTCCACGCCGGAAAGCCCAGTGTGCATCTCAATGCGTATGGGCGGAAGACCCATCCTGATGATCTTGTCCTTTTCCAGGAAGAGTTCGACGTTGAGATCCGGCACGGCCATCCCGAACCTTTGCAGAGCTCGCGCGGATCTCGCCGCATTGTCTGTTGAGACCGAAATCCAAACACCCATGTCCGCAGTCGCTGGGGAATGGCCGTAGCACCCTACGGCGTAGCCGCCGATGAGAAGGTATTGCACACCCTCATCTTCGAGCGACTTCAAGAACTCTCTGAAGTCTTGGGGGAGTTGAGCCGTAGCCATAAACAATCCGCCTCTGAATCTCGATCGCCTCGAGCCGTTCCTCCAGAGATCGGCTCCACCAGTAATGGTCGTCAGCGTCGTGGAGACCGGCCACGGACAAGGCCGTGCGGTCCACCCGCGGTTCTTTCGCGTCGGTTTCCATGCGAATAGTATACCAGAGCAAGGCCCTCACTCCGAACGGCCAGCCTTAACCATTCCGATGGGGCATGCCTTGAGACAGAGTCCACAGGTCTGCACGCGGCCCGATGCATTCTTCGTACGTGCGAGGTGGTCATAACACGCGGCGGCGTTCAGCAGTTCGCTCCGAGGTATTCCAGGCGACCAGTTCTTTCCCGCAATAGCTCCGGCCGGACAGGCCTTCACACATGCCATGCAGTCGCCGCAACGACTCTGCGTGCTCGGTGTGGCGGCCGGCAGGGGCATGTTTGTCAGGAGGGTCCCGAGCCTGAGGCGTGGTCCATGCTCCGGCGAGACGAGGAGCGTGGATTTCCCGATCCAACCCAGCCCCGCGACTGTCGCGACGGTTTTTTGCGGAAGCTCCTCGCGCAGTCCGGGCATTGCCTCCACCGGCAGACTCGAAGTGATTCGCCGACACCGATAGCCCCATGAAGCAATGCGGTCCTCCGCGGTTCGATAGATCTCCTTCGCCTGGGCCGCGAGGGCGGAGCCCATTTGGAGCCATGCTTCGTCGTGCGGGAGCGCGTCCACCGCCGGATCGTGGTGGCGCTGAGCGAAACAGATTCCGATCGGATATTCGCGGGTTACCGGCATGTCAAGACGCGAGAGATCCGCGAAGCCGGCAAGACAGGCGCCAGCTTTCTCCATGGCGTTTCTCAAGAGAGAACTCCGCCAAAGAATAAGACGATCATTCTCAATCTGTTCCGGCGGCCGAGTCATTTGTTCATTCCCAAATTGCGAAGGCGATCCGAGAGGCGCGTGTTGCGCGCGGCGACGCTCGTGTTGGCGATCGCCATGCCCACGGCCTTCTGATCGCCGACGATGATGACGAGTCTCTTCCCGCGCGTGATCGCCGTGTACAAGACGTTCCGCTGGAGAAGCATGTAGTGCTGCGGCAGCAGAAGCACGACCACGGCGGGATATTCGCTGCCCTGGGACTTGTGCACGGTGATCGCGTAGGCAAGGGTCAGTTCGTCGAGGTCGTCAAATGAGTACAGAACCGATCTGTCGTCGAACTTGATCTCGACTTCGCGCGCGTCGGCGTCGACGACGTTCACGATGCCCACGTCGCCATTGTAAACGTCAAGCTCGTAGTTGTTCCGCAACTGCATCACCTTGTCGCCCTTCCGAAACGTTTTTCGCGGGAGGAGTTCCCCGTGGGGATTGAGGGCCTGTTGCACCGCCTCGTTGACGCGGTCGACGCCGGTGTTTCCGCGATGCATAGGGGCGAGCACCTGGATGTCGCGGATGGGATCCATGCCGAACTTCTTAGGGATCCGCGTCGTGACCAGATCTACAACCGCCTCGAGGGCCTTCTCCGGTTCTTTTCGTTCGACGAAAAAGAAGTCCGTCGTATTGAACTCCGGTTGAACGCCGTGATTGATCCGGTGCGCATTGGCGACGATGCCGCTCCGCGCCGCCTGCCGGAAGACCGTCTTCAACCAGATGACCGGCGCAACGTTGCTCGCAATCAGATCCATCAGAACGCTGCCTGGCCCGACGGAAGGGAGTTGGTCCACGTCGCCGACCAGGAACAGCCGGGCGTGCGGCGGAACGGCCTTGAGCAACGCGTGCATCAGCGGAAGGTCCACCATCGAGGTCTCGTCGATGATCAGCAGATCGGTCCTCAACGGGTTGTTCTCGTCGCGCGTGAAGCTCCCCTCGCTCGGGCTGAACTCGAGCAACCGGTGGATGGTTTTGGCTTCGTGATCGGAGGCGGTCTCCATTCGTTTCGCGGCGCGGCCCGTTGGCGCCGCGAGCAGCACGTGAAGCCCCTTCTTCTCGAAGATGGCGAGGAGCCCCTTGACAAGCGTCGTCTTCCCGGTGCCCGGCCCGCCGGTGATCACCATCACCTTGGCGTCCGCGGCGATTCGGATCGCCTGACGCTGTTCTTCGCCGAGCGTGATCGCGTGCGTGCGCTCGACCCACGCAATGGCCTTGTCGGCGTGAATCGAGAGCGGACCTTTAGGCGTTCGGATCAATCGCTTGAGGAGCCGGTCACATCCCGTCTCGGCGTGGTACATCAACGGAATGTATAGCGCGTCGGTTTCACGGATGATGGACTTCGCCCTGACCAGCCTGACGATGCCCGAACCCACGGCTTCCTTCTCGACGCCGAGGAGATCAACGGCCGTGGACGCGAGTTCCTCGTCGCGCATGAAAACGTGCCCTTCGCCGACCGCCTGGTCAAGGGCATACATCAAGCCCGCCTCGATGCGCTCGGGCGCGTTCTTTGGGATACCGAGATTGCCGGCGATCTTGTCCGCGCTCCTGAACCCGATCCCGGTGATCTCATTGGCCAGACGGTACGGGTTCTCGCGCAGCACCGCCGCGGCGGCATCGCCGTATCGCTTGTAGATCTTCGTGGCGAGTGCGCCGCTGATGCCGTGGCTCTGGAGAAAGAGCATTATCGATTGAACGGCCCGTTGCGCGCTCCACGCTTCCCGGATCTGCGCGGCGCGCTTGCGTCCGATTCCGGGCACCTTGAGAAGCCGCTCGGGCTGCTCGTCGATCACGCGGAGCGTATCGACGCCGAAGGCTTCGACGAGCCGTTTCGCGAACGCGGGTCCGATCCCGTTGATCAGTCCCGAGCCGAGGTACTTCTCGATGCCGAACGCCGTCGTCGGCACAACGGTCTCATAGCGCTCGATGCGGATCTGGCGTCCCCACTTCTTGTCGTCGACCCATCGTCCCCATAGCCGGATAGTTTCTCCGGGCGAGACGGCCATGAGATTGCCCACGAAAGTCGTAAGGTCCTGTTTCCCCTCTTCGCGCAGGCGGCCAACGAAAAAACCCGTGTCATCGCTCTCGTAGACAATCCGCTCGACTTCGCCTTCCACGCACGCGATTGATTCATCGGGTGTTGTCATTCTGTTAAGCGCCTTTCCGTTTCACGGGCATATTGTAACCTCCAAAGGGCTGGCCGGCAACGGCCCGTTTGCAGGGCGACAAGCAAAACTGGCATCGCGTAGCCCGGAAGTCGTAAATTATGTGCCCGGCAAGGATCGCTTTCCTTCGTTAGGAACGGATAGGAGGTCCGGGCCGCGGTTGACTCGAAACCCGCCCGATGGGCGTGTACAAACAGGAAGGATTAGAGAGTATGGCGGAGAAGAGCGTCGGCACCGATTCGTTGGCAATGACTGTTGAGAAGGAATACAAGGGCAAGAAGTTCCGCGTCGCCTTCATCGGATGCGGCGGGATCTGCCAAACCCACATGGCCGCATTGGCACAGATGCCCGACGTCGAAGTCGTCGCAGGCGTGGACATCCTCCCCGATCGGCTGAAGACTTTCCAGGAGAAGTGGGGCGTGACGAAGCTCTACAAGGACTGGAAGAAGATGCTGAAGGAGATCCAGCCCGACGGCGTGAGCGTCTGCACGCCGAACGGCGTCCACGCCGCTCCCGCGATCGATGCCGCGAACGCCGGCTGCCACGTCCTCTCGGAGAAGCCGATGGCGATGAACCCCGGCGAGTGCGAGAGGATGATCGCCGCCGCAAAGAAGGCAAAGAAGAAACTCGTGATCGGATTCCAGTACCGCTACCACCCGAACTCGCAGTTCCTCAAACGCGCCCGCGACAACGGCGAGTTCGGCGACATCATGTTCGTGAAGTGCCAGGCGCTGCGCCGGCGCGGCATTCCGAACTGGGGCGTGTTCGGTCAGAAAAAGCTCCAGGGCGGCGGACCCATGATCGATATCGGCGTGCACGTCATCGAAATGGCCCACTACTTCATGGGCTCGCCCAGACCCGTCGCCGCGTCCGGCAACACCTGGACCTATATGGGCAACAAGGCATCGAAGGTAGTGTGCCCGTGGCCGAACTGGGACCACAAAACCTACACCGTCGAAGATCTCGCCATCGGACAGATCCGGTTCGACACCGGCGCCATTCTCCAGATCGAGGCCAGCTTCGTCGCCCACATCGAAAAGGACATCTGGAACTTCACTTTCATGGGCACGAAAGGCGGAGGCCAATGGGACCCGCCCATGATCTGCGCCGACCATCACGACACGATGATCAACAGTTCGCCCTACTACGTGGGAGATCAGACCTCGTTCGACAAGCTGTTCTACATCAAACTGCGGAACTGGATCGACGGATGCGTTAAGAACACTCCGCTCGAAGCCCCGGGCGAAGCCGGCCTCGCCGTCCAAAAGATGCTTGACGGCGTCTACAGATCCGCCGCGGCAGGTAAAGAAGTCGCAATAAAGTAGAAGTACGACGTAGCGTCAGCGCCGGATTACGCTGTCGCGTTGCGGTCCCACCGAAACCCATCGGATGGGGACCTCGAGCAATTCCTCGATCCGCTCGACGTAGCGTTGCGCTTCGCGAGGCAGCGCGTCCCACGAGCGGACGCCCGATATGTCGCATTTCCAGCCGCGCGCGATTTCGTATATCGGCGTTGCGCCTTCCAGTGCCGCGGAAGTCGGGAATTGGTCCGTTCGTTCTCCCCCGATCTCGTACGAGGTGCAGATTGGGATCTCGTCGCGATAGCCCAACACGTCGAGGAGCCCCAACGCAACTTCCGTGGCGCCTTGTATCCTGCACCCGTAGCGAGTGGCCACTGCGTCGAACCACCCCATGCGTCTCGGGCGGCCTGTCGTCGCGCCGTATTCGCCCGCGTCGCCGCCGCGGTTTCTCAGAGTGACGGCCTCTTCGCCGTGCAGCTCGGTGACGAACGGTCCAGCGCCGACACAGCTCGAGTAGGCCTTCGTCACCGCCGTGATGGTTTGGATCGCGTACGGCGGCAGCCCCGCGCCCACGGCGGCGAATCCCGCCAGCGGCGAGGAAGAGGTCGAGTGCGGGTAGATGCCGTGATCCGGATCGCGCAACGCTCCCAGTTGGCCCTCGAGGAGAATGCGGCGGCCCTCGGCGGCTGCCCGGTGCAGCAACGCTGTCGTGTCGCACACAAACGGGCGCAGTTCCTTCCCTGCGGCGATCAGGGCCGACGCGATTTCGTCCGCGGCGATGGGCGGCTTACCGTACAGATGCTCGAGGAGCACGTTTTTCGATTCGAGAGATCTCTCGATCCGCTCGCGGAGACGCCGCTCGCAATACAAGTCGGCGACCTGGATGCCGAGCTTCAGGCATTTGTCCGCATAGAACGGCGCGATGCCGCACCGCGTCGAACCGAATTGGGCACTGCCCAATCGTTCTTCTTCACACGCGTCGAACAGAACGTGATAGGGCATGACCACCTGCGCGCGTTCGGACACGCGCAGTTTGGGCGCGGGGACGCCGCGCGCGACGAGCGTCTTCAGTTCTTCGAGGAAGGCCGGAACATCAACCGCCACGCCCGGGCCGAGCACGTTAACCACGTCGGGATAGAACACGCCTGAAGGCAGCAAGTGCAGCGCAAATTTCCCGTACGAGTTGATGATCGTATGGCCCGCGTTGCGCCCGCCCTGAAAGCGAACGACGAAGTCCGCCTCGCCCGCAAGCAGATCGGTAAACTTGCCTTTCCCTTCGTCCCCCCAGTTTGCACCCACAACAGCTTTCACGGACATTGTTTTCTCCTTTCTCGGATTCCCACGCGGCGCGCGTGGGCTATAGGCCAAACCATTTCTTCGCCTTTTGCGGTTCGAGAATAACCCGGTCCATGCTATTAGTCCAATTGATTATTTTTATGATAATCATAAGCAACGTTAATATGGCCCGAATGGACCGCTTGAGGGCGTGTGCTCGTGCGCCGAGGGTGGCTCCAGAGTTGTGGCCGCGACGTCCCCGTCGCGCTCACAGGGCCGCGCAAGAAGCGGCGAGGACGCCGCTTCCACGTTGTGTGGCCGCGACGTCCTCGTCGCGTTCACGGGGCCGTTCAAGAAGCGGCGAGGACGCCGCTTCCACAGGGTTCGTGCGCTGCCGTTCTAGACCGTTGCATTCCGCGGGACAACAGTATATCCTGAATGCGTGGACGAGTCCCTTTTGCGGAAAGGAGGACGTATGAAGAACAGCCCGTGCAGGTTGGCACTCACCGTCGCGTTCGCCGCACTTTTCCTCACCGCGCACGCCTTCGGCGAAATGTCCGTCTCAGTTACCATCAATGGTCCGATCGAAGATATCGTGGCCCTGCTTCAGCACCTCAAAGATCTCGGTATAGGCTCGGCCTCCGCTCCGTCTGAGGGGCCGTACAAGGTGACGATCACGAGCGTAGCCACTACCACCACCGAACCTGAACCGGTCGCCCCGCCTCCTCCTCCGAAACCGACTTTAGAGCTCTTGGACGCAAAGGCCGACCCCGCGGCCGTCAAGCCGGGCGGGAACGTCCTATTGACCGTAAAGGTAAGCGACCCGGACCATGTGGTCGACACGGTTGCGGCTACCGTGGATGGAACACCGGGATCGACCGAGCTCTATGATAACGGCACGCAAGGCGATGCCGCGGCTGGCGACGGAATCTGGTCCGCTACGCTGACTGTTGCCCCGCAAACGGCCCCGGGCGAACACGCCGTCAATGTCGCGGCTTTCAATACCGGCGGAAATCCCGTTATGAAGACGACCGAGGGCGGGCCCGCCGCCCCGCTCACGGCACAAGTCAAGATCACCGTACAGCCATAGCCGGCCTGGCCCGGCAAGAATGCCGTGGTCTTGCGATCTGCTCGTGGGTCTTGTTAGTATTGTGCGCAGCGCAAAGGGCAGGCCGGTGAGGCAGGTGTTTCTGAATGCCCGAGGCCCAGCCTCATTACAACCTGTGGAGGCATGACAATGCAGAAACGGATAGGTCGCGTGGCCATCATCGCCGCGGCACTGTGTTTTGTGCCGATGCTCGCCTACGCCCAATGGACGTGGACGCCGCAGACGGGACGTTTTGTAAATATCAAGAGGCTTCCTAAGGAGACCGCGGAACTCCAAATCGAATTCGCGCGGAGTAAGATGCTCAGTGGGAACTACAAGGACGCGATGCAGGAAACCGTCAAGTTCAAGAACTTCTACGGCGACAGCCCCCTATCCGACCAAAACCAGTTCCTCCGCGGCGAGATCTGCATGGCGCAGGGGAAGTTGCTCGATGCCGCCAAGGAGTTTCAGCAAGTCGTAACCGGGTTTCCCAACACGTCCCTTTACGACGAAGTCATAAAGAAACAGTACGAGATTGGCGACAAGCTCTATGAACAGGGCAAGGCGAAGATGAAGAAGAGATTCCGGGTCTTCCGGAAGAAGCCCTTCAAGAGCGCCATTGAAGTCTACTCGATGGTGATCAACAACCAGCCGTTCACGAAGGCCGCGGCCGAGGCCCAGTACAAAGTCGGCCTGTGCCGCCAAACGCGCAAGGAATACACGGAGGCGGCTTTCGAGTACCGTCGCGTAATCGAAGACTACGCATCGAGCGATTGGGTGGACGATGCCACCTACGCCCTGGCCATGTGCTACTACGAGGCCGCGAGGCCGCCCGAATACGATCAATCTCCAAGCCAACTCGCCGTGAGCGCAATCGACGATTTCGAGCGTCGTTTCCCGCAAGACGAACGGGGCGCCGCCCTCGACGAGAAGCGCAAAGAGATGCGCGACTCCATTGCCGCCCAACGCGTAAAGACGGCGCAGTTCTACGCGAAGCGCCGCGACTTTGACGCGGCCCGCATCTACTATAAGTTGGTGGCCGAGACGTTCGGCGACACCGGCAGCGCGGAGAAGGCCCAGAAGTGGCTGGCCGGCAATCCCGCGCCGGAATTGACCGCCGCCGACAAGGCCCTTCGATCAACCCAGAAACCGTCATGAAGTCAAAGGGACGAATTTGCGCAGCTTGCGTTTTTCTGGCCGTGGCCTTAATAGGGTGCGGCTATACGACGCGCAGTTCCCTCGACCCCAAGTTCCGGACCATCGCCGTCCCCGCGTTCCGCAACGAAAGCCATGAATACGATCTCCAGGCCGCCCTCACTAACGCGGTGATCCGCAAGTTTATCGCGGATGGCCGTCTCCAGGTCGTCCCCGCTTCGCAAGCCTCCGCCGAAGGGGCCGATCTGCTCGTCGAAGGCGTGATTCGGGACTACAACCTGGAAGGGATGACCTATGATGAGAACGACGAGGTCACTCAGTTCCTTAGCAAGGTCACGGTTCAAGTGCGCGTCAAGGATCAGCTTGCCGGAAAGACCCTCTGGGAGGAGCCGCGCCTGACCAACGAAACCCTCTTCTACACGCGGGGCGCCGGACCCTCCTCGGACCGGCTCCGCGGCAATGCAGAGACGTTCCTGCCGAGCGTTCGGTCCTTCGCCAGCGTGGAAGAGAATCGCGGCGCGTCGGAAGCACTCGAGCAGATCGCCTCCGAGATCTTTTACCGAACCATCGAGCCCTGGTAACGGCCGTGAACGTTCAAGAACTCCTTCGCTCCGTCGAGACCATCCCGCCGCCGCCTGTTCTCCTCTTCTGTCCGGGCAAGAACCTCAAGGCCCGCGATGCGACCTTTGAGCCATTCCTTGCGGAGCAGGCCGTCGAAAGGCTGGTCGCCCGGTGCGTGGATCCCAGCGTGAAGGACCTGGCCTACTCCGCGTTCTACGCGGATGAGACGAAGGCGGCCGAAATCGTCCTCGAAGCCCAAACCGTTCCCTTCCTGGCCGAGCGCCGCGTGGTGCTCGTGCGCAACGCGGAACGTTTCAGCAACGAATCCGGCGCGGACGCCATGCTCGCCTATCTCGAATCGCCTTGCGATATGACCGTGCTCATCATGGTCGCGTCGCACGTCGACAAACGCACGAAGTTCTTCAGGGCCTGCGAAAAAACCGCGCTGATCGTCGAGTGTCCGGAACTCAACGACCGCGAGGCCTCGGATTGGATACGAGAGGAAGTCCGGGCGCGCGGGAGAGTCATCGAATCCGGCGCCGTGCAGGAGATCGTCCGCCGCGCCGGCACGCACTTGAGCGACGTTAACAACGCGCTGACTAACGTCATCAACTTCCTCGGCGACGCGAAGAACATCCGCGAGCAGGACATTGTCGCCGCCTGCGCCGACGTTGCCGAGGAAGAAATCTGGGCGCTCACCGACGCTATCGCGCGATCCGAACCCGGCGCGGCCCTTGTCTCGTTGCGAAAGCTCCTGGATCTGGGCCGGCATGAGGACGAGATCATCGGGACCATCAACTGGCTGCTGAAAAGCGCCTATTCCGTGGCCATTACGGAATCCGGCCCCCCGCCTGTAAGCTCCTTCGTCGCGAAGAAAGTCGCGCCCCTCGCCGAGAAGCTGGGTTTCAAGAAACTCCGCGACGCACTCATGCTCTGCACCGACACCCAATTCATGACCCGCTCGACGGGCGTCGACACCACCCTCGCGATCGAGCTGCTTGTCGTCAAACTCGCCGCCCCCGTCCGCCGCGCACAAACCGCCGAAGTCCAAAGCATACTTGAACCTGAATAAGGCATTCGGCAATTCTGTATTCTGAATTCTGCATTCCATTACCTCATGCAGTTTGAAATGTCCGGAAAGCCGCATGGCTGATATTGGACTTGGTTCGAGAGCAAGGGTATACTCAATAAGTGCGTGCGTTTCATGCGGAGTCTCCGGGGTTACCTTCCCTGAGGGGACACGTAAAAACTTTGGAAAGGAGAAAGCGATGACAAAGAAGAACCTTATGGCAGGCGTCGCATTGCTTCTGTCCGCGGCGCTCGTCGTGATGGGCTGCCAGACCATGGGCGAATCGGCCGGGCTTGGCGGCGCGCTCGGGGCCGGCGCGGGGGCCATCATCGGCCACCAGTCCGGACACGCCCTGGAGGGCGCCTTGATTGGGGCCGCGGTCGGGGCCCTGGCGGGAATCATCGTGCACGACATCAAGGCCCGCCAGGTTCGCAACGCCCAACAGACCGCCGCGCAATACAACTACGCGCCGGCTCAAGGCGTGAGGATCGTCGGCGAAAACGGCGCCTGCAGCCCGGGTGTTATCAGACCGGGCGGCACGGTCACGACCTCCGTGCAGTACGCCGTGCTCGGCGCCCCGCCCAGCGGCATCAATATCACCGAGACGCGGACCCTGAGACAGAACGGACGGATCATCAAGCAGGTGTCCTCTCGGGATTTCATGCGGACGGACGGAACATGGGAAAGCACCCAGGAGATCAACTTCCCGGCGAACACCCCGCCCGGAACATATGAAGTCTCCCAATCCATCCGCGCGCCGAGCGGCCAGTTCGATCAGAACGTCGTTTTCAACGTCGCGCAGTAGCGCCAAGGTTGTATCCGCGGCGTCCCCGTCGCGTCCACAGGGCCATGCAAGAAGCGGCGAGACGCCGCTTCCACGTTGCGTAGACGCGACGTCCCCGTCGCGTCCGCAGGGTCCGAAAGAAGCGGCGAGGACGCCGCTTCCACGTTGCGTGGCCGCGACGTCCTCGTCGCGTTTACAGGGCTGCGCAAGACGCGGAGGAGAACTCCGATGGAACAACGCATCGGTCATGGTGTGATCGAGATCGCCAAAGGCGATATCACGAAAGAGAAAGTGGATGCCATCGTCAACGCTGCGAACAAGACCCTGTTGGGCGGCGGCGGCGTCGATGGAGCCATCCACCGTGCCGGTGGACCCGCGATCCTCGCCGAGTGCAAGACGCTCGGTGGCTGCGAAACCGGCGACGCAAAAGCGACGGCCGGCGGCAATCTTCCCGCGAAGTATGTGATACACACCGTAGGTCCCGTGTACCGGGACGGGAAGCACGGCGAGGCGGAACTCCTGGCGAGTTGCCACCGGCGCAGCCTCGAAGTGGCCGTCGCGAAGGGCGCAAAGACGATTGCGTTCCCCGCCATAAGCTGCGGCGTCTACGGCTATCCGATCCCGGACGCGGCCCGCATCGCCGTCAAAACGACGGGCGATTTCCTGAAGTCGCACGAAGGCGTCGAACTGGTCCGGTTCGTCCTATTCTCGCAGGATGTCTACGAGGCCTTTGTGCGAGCGCTGACTGAATGCCTGCCAGAGCTGGATGTGGGAGCGTGAACCAGGTCGTCTATGAAGACATACGGAGCGACCAAAATCCGCACGTAAGGATTCATCTCGCACGCGGCGCGCCCCTGGTGCAC
>CAZPMT010000047.1:33889-34917 GCA_964587655.1 uncultured Nitrospiraceae bacterium | reverse complement strand
GTCATTTTATGAACGTTTCAACGCAAGAAACTGAAAAGTTCACAGGCTCTGAGTATGCTGGCATGTAAGCCGTCCTCGGTCCTGGGCATCCGTACCTGGTGGAAGTGCAATGAAGATCGTGCATGTATATAAGGATTTTTTTCCTCCTGTCCATGGGGGGATGGAACGGCATATTGCGCTCATGTGCCGGTTTCAGCGGCAGTGGGCGGAGGTGGAGGCGTTGGTGTGCAGTCGCGGGCCGCGGACGCGGGTTGTGGAGCGGGACGGCACGCGGGTGACGGAAGTGGGGGAGTGGGGCAGGTTTCAAAGCGCGCCGGTTTCGCCCATGTTCCCGTGGTATCTTAGGAAGCTGCGGGCGGATGTTGTCGTGGTCCATGTCCCGAATCCGACGGCGGAGGTGGGCTATTTGCTGGCGCATCCTCGGGGCAAATTGGTGGTGCGGTATCACAGCGATGTCGTGCGGCAGGCGTCGGCGATGAAGGTGTATGGGCCGGTCCTCGTGAAATTCCTGTTGAAAGCTGATATCATCATTGCCACTTCGGAGCGGTACGTGCAGACGTCGGCTACGCTTCAGGCGGTCTTGCGACGCTGTCCGGAGGCGGCGCGGGACCGGTTGATGCGTGTCGTGCCGCTGGGCATTTTGCCGGAGGAGTTTCAGCATCCCGACCAGGCGCGCGTCGAGCAGTTGCGGACGTTGTACGGCGGTCGTTACGTGCTGTTCTCGGGCATGCACCGGTACTACAAGGGTCTCGAGTACCTCGTCGCCGCGGCAGGACGCATCCGCGCGCCGCTGGTGATCGCGGGCGATGGTCCGGAGCGCGCGCGCGTCATGTCGATGGCGCGCGAGTTGGGCGTTTCGATTGCGTTTCCTGGCGTGCTGAGTCACGAGGATCTTGTGGCCCATCTCCATGGCTGCGACGTGTTCGTTTTTCCTTCCGTGGAGCGAAGCGAGGCGTTTGGGTTGTCGATGCTCGAGGCGCACGCGTGCGGGAAGCCGTTTGTGGCGACTCGTTTGGGAACGGGCGTCG
>CAZPMT010000047.1:0-33879 GCA_964587655.1 uncultured Nitrospiraceae bacterium | reverse complement strand
TCGTTGCTCCCTTCGATGATGATCTCCGGCCGAGTCGTCGTCATGACCGCGAACAGACCATACCCGTTGACCAGGCGAAGAGGGGAAAGCGCCTGGGCCAACCCTACCATAGGACTTATCCAGGCCGCGTCAACCTGAAACGTGCCCGCCAACTCGGCACTGGAGAGGATCAAGATAAGGGCCGCGACCGGAGCGACAACCACCTTTGGCCAACGGTCGCCAAAGCCCTTTTTTCCTTCCGGGGGGGGAGGCGGGGCGTTTGGGTTGTCGATGCGCGAGGCGCACGGGTGCGGGAAGCCGGTTGTGGCGACTCGTTTGGGAACGGGCGTCGAATTCGTGAACATGGACGGGCAAACGGGCCTGAATGTTCCGGCGCGGGACCCGGAGGCGTTGGCCGGGGCCGTGAACGCGTTGCTGGACGAGCCAGAACGGGCGCGGCGCATGGGCGAATTCGCGCGTAGGCGCGTCGAAGACAGCTTTCACGCCGAGCGCGTCGCACGAACGGAATTTGAGCTTTACCGGGAAGTGATGGAATGTCGGACAAGTCGTACCTGATCTTTGCCTGTCTGCTTGGCGGGACCGCGGTCGTCTCCGCGTTGTTGACGGCTCTCGTGCGGCGTCTCGCGCTGCGGTGGGATATCCTCGACCATCCCGGCGAGCGGAAAGTGCATCAGGAACCGATTCCGTTGATGGGTGGCGTCGCAATCGTGGCCACGTTCTACGTCATATCGCTTGCGTGCTTCCTGTCGCCATTTTTCATGAAGGGGTTCGGGGAGGACTGGTTCGCGCAACGGTTTCTTGCCGGGCTGGGTCCCGATGCGAAGACCAAGCTTATCGGCGTGTTTGCCGGGGCTTTTCTGATCTTCCTGCTGGGCGTGGTGGACGATCTCAAGGCGCTTTCTCCCGAGATCAAACTCGTCGGCCAGATTGCGGCGGCCGGCGCGCTCGTCCTTTCGGGGATGCGCGTCGAGCTGTTTGTTCTTTCCAACGCGTGGGTTTCCGGGTTCGTAACAATTGTGTGGGTCGTCATGCTCACGAACTCGCTCAACTTCCTCGACAACATGGACGGTCTTTGCGGAGGGGTGTCGGTGATTGCGGCGCTGTCGTTCTTTCTGGCCGTCCAGCCGCATGACCAGCTCCTCGTACGGATCATCCTCGTGGTTTTCGCGGGCGCGGTGGCGGGCTTCCTCTACCACAATCTGAGCCCGGCCCGGATTTTCATGGGCGATGCGGGCGCAATGTTCTGCGGGTACATTTTGGCGACGGTCGCGATCATGGGCACGTTCCACGTGGCGGAGACGCCTTCCCGCATTGCGGTGGCCGCCCCGCTGTTGGCGCTCAGCGTGCCGCTGTTCGACACGGCGAGCGTCGTGTACATCCGGTGGCGGCGGGGCGAGTCGATTATGAAGGGGGACAAGCGGCATTTCTCGCACCGTCTAGTGGACCTCGGAATGTCGCCGCGGCAGGCGGTCGAGTTTATATATCTTGTGGCGGCCGTGACGGGGCTTGGGGCGGCGCTCTTGTCCCAAGTCGGACGGGCGGGTACGTTGATCATTCTCGGGCAGACCGTAGGGGTTTTCTTGCTTATTGTGCTGCTCATGAACGCGGGGATACGCAATGGAAAAACGCGGTAAGTTCCAAGACCGGAGGCGGAGACCTCTTTCACGCACTATGCGAGCGCCGGAGAAATGAAGGTATGAGTAAGAAGACGAGACGCGTGTCCGAGGTCGTCCCCGCGGTGGGATCCGCGTTAACCGCGCCCGTTCCCTGGTGGCGTGAGATCCTCCGTGAACCCGTCGCCTTGGGGCTGATCCCGGTGATCCTGCTCAGGCCTTTTTCGGACGGTCCAACGTATCCCACTAACAACCTTTATTTCGTCGTCGGCGTCATGGCGCTTCTGGCGGTATGGGGGGTGCGGATGCTTCTCCGCGGCGAGCCGATCCGTTTCGCAACGCCTATGCTGCTGCTACTGGCGTTCTGGGTCGTGGCCATAGTTACGGCGGCAAGTGCGGTGCAGTTCGACGCGACGTACCGCACAATCGTCATATGGGCCGGGCACCTGGGGCTGTTCTTCATTATCCTGAACGGCGTCCGCACCCGCACGGGGATCGGGATTGTTCTGACAGCTTTCATGGCGGTCTTCTTCGTCGAGGCCGCATGGAGCCTCATGCATATGAAGTACATTCTGCCGTTCGTCCGCGATAGCGTCATGCACGACCCCGGGCTTCGGAAGGCGTACTTCGGCTCCACGGAATTGGACCCTGAGCTCATTCATCGGCTTGAGGTCAACCGCGCGTTCGGCTCTTTGCTCTTTCCCAACGCTCTCGGCGCCTTTCTGATCATGGGCATTCCGTATGCCGCGGCGGGAACGGTCACAAGCATACGAACGCTGCTCAAAGGCGGGGCTTCTTCGCGAGACACTTCCCCGGCCGCGTTGATCGCCGGCGGAGTGACGTGGGTCATAACGTTGTGCGTTTCGTTTTTCGTTTTCACATTCATCGCTTCATTCAAGTTTCCGCTGCCGCGCGGGTTTGACCGCAGCGTGTTTCTGCCCCTTGTGCGTTGGCCTGACGGGATCTATCACGCCGATACGGGCGTCTACGTGGTTATGTGGGTGTCGTTCGTGGCGCTGTTGCCCCTCATTGCCGGCGGAGCAGTTGCATACGTCACTCGAAAGCACGGCCTCATCGGCTTTGGACGGCGATTTCGCGCTGTCGCTTTTCCAGTAACGCTCCTGGTGATGCTGCGCGCACTGTGGCTCACCTATTCGCGCGGCTCCTTTGTGGCGTTGGCGGCGGCAATTCTCTTCGTCGCGGCGATCCTGCTGCTGCAGCGTTCCCGGCGAGGAAAGCTCGCTCAATCCGTTGCTGCCTCGATAGCGGCGCTGATGGTGTTCGCAACGCTGTTCGCGGCCTTTGCGGAACAAGGCGCGCCTCCGCCGAGTCCACCGGCGCAGCAGGCGCAACAGCCTCAACCCGGCCCGGCGCAGCCTGGCACGCCTCCGGAGCAGGCGATTCGCACGGAGGGGATCAACCTTACTGCCGCGGATCTCATGAACCCTGCTTCTTTCATGCTGCGACTGACCTACTGGCAGACGGGGCTTGCGATGGCCGCGGACAATCCGTGGACGGGGGTTGGACTCGGCAATTTCGGCACGGTATACCCGAAGTATCAGCCCTTGACGGCCGGGCCCGTCCGTGCCGCGCACAATGACTACCTCCAGGCCTTTTGCGAGACGGGGATCTTCGGCGGGTTGCTCTTCTGCGCCTTTTGGGCGTATTTCGTCTTCTGGGGCGCACGCCGGTTGCTTCGCGAATCCGATGCCACGGAGCGGTGGATGCTGGGTGGCATCTACCTCGGCGTCCTGGCGTTTCTCTTCCACTCGTTCGTCGACTTCAACTTCTTCAATCCGGCCTTGGCGTTTTTTGGGTTCCTGCTCGCGGGCGTGTTCTTCGCGCGTTCCGGCCCGATGGAAGGCGTGGGGATGGCGAAGAAGAGCAAGGCCTCGCAGGTCTTGTCCATCCCGATCCTGATAGCCGCGTCCGTCATTACCGGCATGGCCGTTCCCGTGTACCTCTGCGATTTCATCATCGGCGGGCACAGCTTCGTCAACGTCGGCGATGACAAGAAGGTCAACGCCGTGTATGACGCGGGGCTCTTCTTCTTCCGGGCGCTTGGACCGGCCAACGAGCCCGGCAAGGTCGCCGTCAAAGATATCGAAACCGTCAGCAAGCTGATCTCCAACCGGAAGGTCGTGGAGTCCTTTGGGATACTCTACGTCCCGACCGGGGACAATCCGCCCAGGCACCGTCAGCTTCGCCCTGACGAGACCGTTCCGGCCGACGCGTTCCTCGCGATCAACAACCCACAGCTTGCAAGACAAAAGGCGGCAGAGTTCGTTGATGCTTTCCTGAAGCACATGGCGGTGATAGACAGCATCTTCCCCTATAGTCCCCAATGGGCCGCATACTTCGTGCAGTGGTATGACATGCTGGCGTCGACGTCCGCGGATCCGGAGCAGAGGCAGCGCTATGCGGTCGAGTTTCTCCGCTGGGCCGAGGCGGGGGTGAAACGGAGTCCCGAGCAGGCCATTTTCCGCGAGTGGTACGGCAAGGCATTGTGGCTGCGAGGCAATGTCGAGAAGGGCCCCGGTCGCAGGGCATACTTCGAGAAGGGTCTCGAAGAGTATAAGAAGGCAACGGAATTGTACCCAATATCGTCTGATTTGTGGCAAAGGTATGGTGAGGCGCTGATAAAATACGGCGAGGCCATGAACAATGCGGGCGACAAGACCTCCGGCGAAGCATACATTGCCCAAGGCAGAGAGGCCCGCCGTTACGCTGAGCAGTTGGAGAAGGCCAAACCTTCAACATGAAAGGAAAGCGCCGATGAACGCAGGGGCTTTCCGGGAGGGACAACCATGAACGTCTTTGTAGTCCACGGGCCGAACCTGAACTTGTTGGGCACACGCGAACCCGAAGTCTACGGGCACGTCACGATCGAGAGCATCAATGCCATGCTGGCGGATGAGGCGCGCCTGCTCGGGATCGAGATAAAGACGTTCCAGTCGAATGTCGAGGGCGAACTGGTCAGCGCGATTCAGGAAGCCGCTTCGTGGGCGGACGCCATCATTATCAACCCGGCGGCGTACACGCACACGAGCATCGCCCTGCGCGACGCGATCTCCGCCGTGGCCATCCCCACGATCGAGGTCCATCTCTCGAACGTGTACGCGCGCGAGCCATTTCGGCATCATTCATTTATCGCCCCGGTGGCCGTGGGTCAGATCAGCGGATTCGGCAGCGAAAGCTACCGCCTCGCGCTTCATGCCGCCGCAAGACTGGCGAGACCGTAGAGACCGCGCATAAGAGAAATCCAAGACCAATCTTCATGGCGGGCGAGGTCGAGCATGAATCCAAGACAGAGTCGAAGCGAGACCCGCTTGAGGGTTTTGCGAAGGCGCATCAAGGAAGCCAAAGCGGACGCGTTTCTCAGTCTCGCGTCCCCGGAGAACCAGTACCTTACCGGGTTCATTGGCAGCACGTCGGCGGTCATTGTCACGCGGGAAGAGGCCCTGTTTCTGTGTGATTTCCGGTACACAGAGCAGGCACGCGCACAAGTGTCCGGGTTTGCGGTCGAAGAGGTATCGGACGGTTTTCTGAAGGGCGTTGGCGAACGGCTCACCTCATTGGGGGTGTCGGTCGTGGCCTATGAGCCTGCTTACCTCACCGTGGCCCAACTCAAGATGCTCGAAAGCGCGTTCCGGGGCAGGATGGAACCGGTTTCGGATATCGTGGCGACATTGCGGATGGCGAAAACCGCCGATGAGGTCAAGAGAATCCGGGAAGCGTCACGACTGGCCGAGGGCGTCCTGGATGATCTCCTCGGGATCCTCGAGAAAGATCTTTCCGAAGCGGAACTCGCGGGACGTTTCGAGTATGAATTCAAGCGGCGGGGCGCCGACGGCGCGTCATTCGACATGATAGCGTTGTTCGGGCCGCGGAGTTCGATGCCGCATGGCCGCCCGGGAGAAACGCGGCTCAAAGGCGGCGACGTCGTGCTGTTGGACCTCGGATGCCGCAAGGCAGGCTACTGTTCGGATTTGACTCGCACTTACGCATACGGTACGATCCCCGGCGCGTGGTTTACGGAGATCTACGAGGTCGTTTTGACGGCGCAACAGGCCGCGTTGAAGGCGATCCGTCCCGGCGTCCGGTGCTGCGATGTTGACGCGGTGGCTCGGGGCGTCATTGCGGACGCGGGTTACGGCAAACACTTCGGCCACGGGCTGGGCCATGGCGTCGGCATCGAGATTCACGAATCCCCCAGGCTTAATCCGGAGTGCCAGGTTGTTCTCCTGGAGGGAATGACCGTCACCGTGGAACCGGGCATCTACCTGCCCAAGCGGGGCGGCGTTCGTATCGAGGATCTGGTTGTGGTGACGAAAAGCGGCTGCACGAGTATTACTAGTGCGCCGAAGGAGCTAAGGGTTTTGGAAGTATGATCTCGACGGCGGATTTTAAGACTGGAATCATTGTCGCAATGGAAGGCGATCTGATGCAGATCGTCGATTTTCAGCACGTCAAACCCGGCAAAGGCGGCGCGTTTGTTCGGACGAAGTTCAAGAACGTGCTTACGGGGCGCGTCATCGAGAAGACGTTCCGCGCCGGCGAGAAGTTCGAGGAAGCCGTCGTCGAAATGCAGCCCTGGCAGTATATGTATCACGACGGCGACCTCTATCATTTTATGCATAAGGACACGTATGAGCAGATAGCCGTCGGTGAGGACATCGTCGGCGACAAGAGCAAATGGCTCAAGGAAAACATGGACGTCACGCTCTCTTTCTACAGGGGCCGGCCCATTTCGATGGAAGTGCCGTTTTTCGTTACGCTCGAGGTCGTGCAGTGCGATCCGGGCTTCCAAGGAGACCGCGCCACGGGCGGAACGAAACCGGCTACATTGGAAACCGGGGCAGTCGTCCAGGTGCCTCTCTTCTTGCAGCAGGGCGTGATCATAAAAGTCGATACGCGCACATCGCAATATATCGAGCGGGCAGGGTGAGACCGGAAACTCCAGGCTGTAGCCTGTTGGACGTGAAACCGTAGTTGCAGTGCAGGGATATTATGATGGTGGATCCCGCCCGTCGAGACTCGCGAGTCACAGTTTGTCGTCGTTTGACAAACTGTGTGGACCCGGAGATTTGCGCGCGCCTGGCGCACGACGCGGCGTTGCGCCAGGAAGGCGTCGCGGGCATGAACGCCGGGCTTGCGGACAGGCTTGGCATGCGCAGGACGCCGGGCGTCGCGGCCCATGTGGACCATGACGGGTGGCTCCAAATGGACATATCGATCGTCGCGAGAGAGGGCGTTGACCTTGCGCACGTGGGTTCGCGCGTGCAGGACGCCGCGATCGCAGCGGTCCGCGAGGCGTCGTACCTGCCGATTGGAAGGGTGAACGTGAACGTTACTCAGAAGGGACAACCCCATGAGTCGGGAACGACATTGAGGGCAGACTGACAGTCTGCCCCACGGGTTGCGAGGCTTTCGGTTTACGAGGCCTGGCGACTTTTCGTACAGGGTCTCAAGTACGTTGGCCCGGTTTTTGACGCGCAGTTTGTACCGCCCCGAGATCCGCTCCGGGGCGCTGGACGGAAGGTGATATCCCATGCGAATCGTACAGAGCGTCATCTTGAAGCTGTTGGGGCTGCTTGTCCTGATTGGCAGCGCGCTTCTCATCTCCATGTGGTTCAACGAGGACGTCTATGTGCAGGTGCTGCAAGATGGCAAGGCGCTGTTCCACACGCTTTACGGTCCCGTCATCGGGATCGTTCTGTTTCTGGTCGCGTTCGTGGGCATCGTGCCAGTGTGCAGGGCGAAACGGCCCAGGAGCACCATATCATTCCCGGGTATTCGTGGCGACGTGACGATCGAGCTTGATTCCGTGGAGGCCAATCTCAGCCGGGTCGTTAGCAAGATGCCCGAAGTGAAGAAGATCAAGGTCAAGGTGGTTCCCTCGGAGGACAACCGGCGGGCGGTGGTCAGCGCGGACGTGCTGATGTACAAAGGGTCGGGCGGGGCCTCGGCTCACGAGACCGCCAACCGCATTTCTGAATTCCTGATGGACGCGGCGGTGAACATCCTCGGCGTCGAGGAGGTCACGAAGGTAAACCTCAACGTCCGCGACATCATTGTCGATGCGAAGCAGCTTGCGGCGGCGCATGCGCGCGAAACGCTTCCTAAGCTCGAAGAACCGGCAGCGGCCGTCTCCGAACCGCCCGCCAAGGCGGGGGATTCGGGGGCTGTCTCAAGTCTTGCATTGGGAGCCTTTGGATCGGGCGCGGAGGAGAAGAGCTTGGGCCGCGCGGATTACGGCTTCTCTTCGACGGTCGAGGTCATCCCGGCGGCGCCGGCCCGGGCTGAGGCCGTTGGTGATTCGCCGATCCTGCCCGAAAGCGGCCCAGCCGCGGAGAACACCGGCTTTCAAGCGCTCACGAATGAGGACGATGAGGCTGGCAAGAAGGAAACGGACTCAGGGTCGAAGTTCCGGGAAGGATGAGGCCGCAATGCTGGCGAAACGCATTATTCCGTGTCTCGACGTCGCGGATGGACGCGTGGTCAAGGGCGTGAAGTTTCTCGGTCTTCGCGACGCGGGCGACCCAGTCGAGATCTCAAAGCGATATGACGAAGAAGAAGCCGACGAGTTAGTGTTTCTGGACATCCGTGCGTCGACGGACAACCGCGAGACCATGCTCGACGTGGTGCGTCGCACGGCGGAGCAGGTGTTCATGCCGCTGTGCGTCGGCGGCGGGATCCGCACGATCGAGGACATCCGGCGTTTGCTGGCGGCTGGGGCCGACAAAGTCTCGATCAATACGCCCGCGATCCAGAACCCGGATTTCATCGGCGAAGCCTCGAGTCGGTTCGGCGCCCAGTGCATTGTGGTGGCCATCGACGCGAAGCTTGCGCCGGACGGGCGCTACGTCGTGCACAGCCACGGAGGCCGGGACGGTGGCCGTGCGACGGTACTCGATGCCGTGGCATGGGCGAAAGAAGTCGAACAGCGGGGTGCGGGCGAGATTTTGCTGACTTCGATGGATTGCGACGGCACCAAGAATGGATACGACATCCCATTGACTCGCGCCGTGGCTGACGCGGTCGGCATCCCAGTGATCGCCAGCGGCGGCGCCGGCAGTCTCGAACACCTGCGGGCAGGACTCGTTGAAGGCGGGGCGGCCGCGGCCCTTGCCGCGTCTATCTTCCACTTTCAGGAATACACCATCCGCGAGGCAAAAAAATTTCTTGCAAGTCATGGGGTCCCTGTGCGATCCTAATGGTGAATTGCTCGTAGTGCAGGCTTTAGCCTGTCGCAAACGGGCAAGAACTCACGCCAAGGAGAAGATGCGATGCCGAATAAGCATATCCAGATATGCCGATGGCGTCGCATGTCCCGCCGCTAGTTCCCGGAACGCTTTTCCATTCCGTTCACGCGCGAACACTCGAAAATCAGGGCTCGTAGGTCCGAAATTATTTCGGACCCACACAAGATAAGGATCCGCTCCCCATGAAGCTGAACGACTTGATCAAGTTTGATGGGCATGGCCTGATAGCCGCGATTATCCAACACGCGGATACGAATCAGGTCCTCATGCTCGGGTATATGAACGCGGAATCGCTGGCCATTACTTTGCGCGACCGCCGGGCGTGTTTCTGGTCGCGTTCGAGGAAGAAGCTGTGGCTCAAGGGCGAGTCGTCGGGGAATTTCCTCGATGTGAAGGAGATCCGAATCGATTGTGACGCCGACGCACTCGTCCTGAAGTGCGAGCCCATCGGGCCAACCTGTCACACCAATGAGACAAGCTGCTTCTACCGTCTAGTGGATTTCGACGGCAACGTGACGCTGTCCGGCGACGGCGTCGCCAACGAATGATAGCCCCGGTTAGGTCGGGCTCCTGCTCGACCGCCGCCACCGAAAGGATAACGCACCATGATACAACCTAGCTTGGATGATTTCAGAAAGCTCGCGCACCCCGGCGCGTTGGTGCCGGTGTACCGCGAGATCCTGGCCGATCTGGAGACCCCGGTCTCGGCCTATATGCGGATTGCCAAGGGACAACAATACGCGTTCCTGCTTGAGAGCGTCGAGAAAGCCGACACGATAGGACGCTACTCGTTCCTTGGCGCGAACCCTTCAACGGTCTTCCGGTCGAAAGGAAGAAACATCACGTTGACTCGGGAAGGCCGCATCGACCAATTCGAGTCGGACGACCCGCTCGGCGAACTTCGCAACCTGATGGCCGGGTATAAGCCCGTCACCATCGAAGGGATACCGGAGTTTCACGGCGGCGCGGTGGGATACATCGCTTACGATCAGGTCCGGTTCTTCGAGCGGATTCCCGACAACAACCCCGATCCGCTGGATCTTCCCGACCTCTACTTCATGATTACCGATACGATCCTCATCTTCGATCACGTGAGCAACAAGATGAAGATCGTCTCGAACGCGCACGTCAGCGGAAGCATCGACGCCGCGTACAACGAAGCGTTGCGGAAGATCAACGATCTCGAACGGACGCTGCGGAAACGCCTCGTCGTGTCGACGGAACGGGTGCACGCGGGCGAGATCGAGGCGGAACCGAAATCGAACTTTTCTCGCGCGGAGTTTTGCGAAGCCGTCCTCAAGGCGAAAGAGTACATCCGGGCCGGCGACATCTTTCAAGTGGTCCTGTCGCAGCGGTTCGAGCGCGAAGTCAACGCCAGCCCCATCAACCTGTACCGCGCGTTGCGCTGCATCAACCCGTCGCCGTACATGACGCTCGTGCAGTACCCGGACGTGACACTCGTAGGCTCCAGTCCCGAGGTAATGACACAGGTCAAGAACGGCGCGTGCATGGTCCGTCCGATCGCGGGCACCCGTCCGCGCGGCGCGAATTCCGCCGAGGACGCCGCGCTCGAAAAGGAACTGATGGCCGACGAGAAAGAGCTGGCCGAACACATCATGCTCGTGGATCTGGGCCGCAACGACGTTGGCCGGGTCTGCGTTCCGGGCACCGTGGCGCCGGTCGCCTCGAAGATGATGGTGGTCGAGCGTTACTCGCACGTGATGCACATCGTCAGTGAAGTGACCGGCAAGCTGAAGCCGGACGAGGACGCCTACGCCGCGATCGCCGCGACTTTCCCCGCCGGCACCGTCAGCGGCGCGCCGAAGATCCGCGCGATGGAGATCATCGACGAACTCGAACCGACCCGGCGCGGTCCATACGCCGGCGGATGCGGCTACATCAGCTTCAGCGGCGATATGGACACGTGCATCGTCATCCGGACAATGGTCATCAAGGACAACATCGCGTATCTTCAGGCGGGGGCCGGGATCGTATACGACAGCGACCCGGACCGCGAGTACGACGAAACCGTGAATAAGGCCAAGGCGCTCTTCAGGGCCGTTGACTATGCAGAGAAAGGACTCGAATCATGATTGTCATCGTCGACAACTACGACTCGTTCACGTACAACCTCGTGCAGTATTTCGGCGAACTCGATCAGGACATTCGCGTGTTCCGGAACGACGCCATCGACGTGGCGGGCATCCGCGCACTCAAACCGGACAGGATCATCGTCTCGCCGGGGCCGTGTACGCCGAAGGAAGCGGGCATTTCGCGCGACGTCATTCGCGAACTCGGCCCGGAGATCCCGACGCTCGGCGTTTGCCTTGGGCACCAGTCCATCGGGGACGTCTTCGGCGGCGACGTCGTGCGGGCCGGACGGATCATGCACGGCAAGCTGAGCTGGATAAAGCACAACGGCAACGTCCTGTTCAAAGACGTCGAATCGCCGTTCCAGGCGACGCGCTACCACTCGCTGATCATCAAACGCGACACGTGCCCGGACTGTCTCGAAATCATCGCCGAGACCACCGACCAGGGAGAGATCATGGGCGTTGCGCACAAGCAGTACCCCATCTGGGGCGTCCAGTTCCACCCGGAAAGCATACTCACGGCGTGCGGAAAGCAGATCGTGCGGAACTTCATGTCAAAATGAAGAGCCGAACTAGGAAGACACTGTTCAGCGGGGTGCAGCCTTCTGGCGAGTTGATGATCGGCAACTACCTCGGGGCGCTGAGAAACTGGGCCGCGCTGATTGACGAACATGATGTCACAAGATGCGAAACTAAGGAGGTATTTCTAAGATGCGGCATTTCGACGAAGACGCGAACCAACTTATTGATAGATTTCCTGACGTGGACGTCCAGGATCTCTTTCCACTGTTTCCTCGAATGTCCCTGGATGAGTTTCCTCTGCTCGAAGGCTACACTTGGGAGGAGTGTGTTGATGGGGCAATGGGGCCAGGTGGCCTCTTTCTTGCCTCACAGATGGCTGAGCAACTCGATATTTGCGAAGGAGCGCGCGTGCTGGACCTAGGTTGTGGACGCGCACGTACGTCAGTATTTCTGGCGAAGCATTTCGGCGCAAGAGTGACCGCCGCGGATTTGTGGATTGATCCCAGCGAAAACTGGAAGTACATCGTGCAGCACCATCTGGAAGATAGGGTGGCGCCACTGCGGGCTGAAGCAAGGAATCTTCCGTTTGCGGACGACTACTTCGATGTGATCTTTTGTATGGACGCATTTCACTATTTCGGAACGGATGATTTCTTTCTCCGCAAGTTCACTAAATTCCTAAGACCAAATGGAAAGATATGCATTGGCGGTCCATGTTATCGGACAGAGTTGGATGATAATACGCCTAAGGAATACTTTCACTCCGAATCATTTGCCTACCATTCACCAGATTGGTGGAAACGCCATTTTGAAAGAGAAGTATTCATGGATGTTATTCGGTGCGAGGCTTCTTCGAGCGGCAGGCTCTTCTGGCTTGATGATACTCGCCGCTGCCTTGAGGAATTTGCGGCGACGGAATCCAGCGATGTCGCGAAGGCAAATATTCTTCAATCCATGAGAATGCTTGCGCTCGACAAATCTGAGTTCGTCACGCATTTTACTTTGCTCGCAAAGAAGCGCTAGTCCAGGAGTACGCACACAATCCATGACACACTGCGCGAGGCGAATCAGGCTCGGAATCTCGTTCTTGAATCGGTTTGGCTTGCATCCTGGGTCCGTGTTCTTCTAGCCTGAGCCTTCAAGATGTGGCGGACGAAACATCCGCTTCAGACGGGCGCGTATGCGTGTGATTGCCGGGACAGCGAAGGGAACACGATTGGTCGCGCTCAAGGGATTGCGTGTGCGGCCGACGCTTGATCGCGTCCGGGAAGCGCTGTTCAGCATCTTGACCCCTCGTGTCGAGGGCGCTCACTTCCTGGACATGTTCGCAGGGACGGGCGCGAACGGTATCGAGGCGTTGTCTCGCGGCGCGGCATCCGCCGCCTTTGTTGACAACGACGCCCGATCCCTGGATATGATTCGCCGCAATCTCGACGCCGCGCGGTTGGCCGCGAATGCGGTAGTTTGCCGACTCGACCTGCCTAAGGGACTCTCCACTCTGTCCAGCCACAGCACACGGTACGATATCGTGTTTGCGGACCCGCCCTATGGGTACGCGCGGGACGACCCGGACGCGTATGCGAAGCTTCTCGACGCCTTGTACGACGCGAGGGTCCTCGCGGTCGGGGCGATTGTCGTCATCGAACACGATTTCCGCAGCAGCCTTCCTGAGAAAACGGCGTATTTCGCCTGCGCACGCCAAGCCCGGTACGGTGAAACGGCCCTATCGTTTTTCTCTTGACACAGCATGTAGTATCTGTTAGAGTCTCTCCAACACAATATATTGATGTGCATCGGGGATGATGGAAAATCGTTGTGGTCGACGTACGGAGCTAGAGTCGTGATATGCGATGTCCATTCTGCGCTGAGAGCGAGGGCAAGGTCGTAGATTCGAGGACTTCCAAGGAGGGGGACGCCATCCGGCGGCGGCGGGAGTGTCTGAATTGCGGGAGACGTTTCACTACGTATGAACGCATCGAGGAAGTCGCCCAGATGGTGATCAAGAAGGACGGACGCCGGGAGCCGTTTGACCGGTGGAAGATGAAGAGCGGCGTCCTGAAAGCCATCGAGAAGCGTCCGATCAGTCTGGATCAGGTCGACGTCATGATCGACGATATCGAGCGGCAGCTTTTCAATACATCCGATCACGAGGTCGCGACACGCGCGATCGGCGAGGCGATCATGGATCGTCTAAAGAAGCTGGACGAGGTCGCGTACGTCCGGTTTGCGTCGGTTTACCGGCAGTTCAAGGACCTGAACGAGTTCATGTCCGAACTGAAGCGGATGTTGAGCGAGCCTTCACAGCGCGGTAAGGTGTTGAATCAGGATCTTCAGCCCGATGCCGATAAGGATGAGGCCGCCGAAGACCTCAACGCGTTGTCCAAAGCGCGCCCCAAGACGGCTCCCCACTAACATTCCCAAACAAGTGATGGCCGCGGTCACGACGCCAATCACCGCCACCGGATACCATATCCGGACGTGCAGCACGGCGAAACTGAGTCCCACGGCAAGCGCGTCGATACTCGTGGCGGTCGAAAGGATGATGAGACTCAGCCCGCGCGTTGGGTCGCTCTTTTCCGCTTCTCGTTCCTCTTCCTTCTCGGTGAGCGCTTCGTAAACGGCTTTTCCGCCGATGAACGCAAGGAGTCCGAAGGCTATCCAATGGTCGTAGCCTTGGATATATCCGACGACGGTCGTCCCGGCCATCCATCCGAGGGTAGGCATCAGCGCCTGGAACAGTCCGAAGTGGAATGAGAACCGGAACACTTGGCGGCGCGTGACGCCGCCGAGCATGACGCTCGTGGCGATGGCCACGGCCAAAGTGTCCATCGCCAACCCCACGGCGATGCCGAGGACAACGAATAGGCTCATTGAAGCCGGAACTCCGAAGACAAGTGCGACCGGCGCGTTCTCCACGCCTCCTCGAGGGAAGTGTAGATTCGTTGGTAGTCGTCCGCGGTCATGGAACCGGAAAACGGGCCGCGGTCCTTCTTCTTCAACCAGGAGCCAAGACGATAACGGAGCGATGCGGATGGTTTGAAGGGGCCTTTGGCGTAGTCGTATGAACAGAGCGCCCGGAATTGATCGGGAAAGTCGAAACGCGTGGCGAGACGCTCAGGCTCCTGCGTCTTGAAGTGCCGGAACAGCGATCTCTTCCTCGAAAGCTCTTCACGAGACATTGCGAGGGCTCGTCCAGGGTCCGCGCCGGGCAGGAAACGCGGGGGCATGCGAAATCGGACAAGCAAGAAGTGGTTCATCTTACGCTCGAGGTATTCGCGCAGATAGAATCGATTGTATTCCGGGGCCTCGAAAACCTTCTCGCGCGGGAATCCCGCCTCTTCAACCGCCCGCGCTACAATGAAGTTCGTCAAGTCATGGTCGCAGTGGCTTCCCTCGAAAGTGCAGGTCACGATTGCATACGGGTCGAGTTCACGTATAAGGCGAGAGACCTTATCGATAGCCTCGACGGCGTTTGCCGGCTGCCGGAGGCCCTGCTCGTTTTCATAGCGCAGGAAGTGCGCGTTCCGTTCGGGTATGCCGAGGTCGGCCAGGGCATTTAGCGATTCTCGCTCGCGCGATTCAATCCGCCGGCGAACGGCGTCATGCGTCAGGGAAGGATCCCGAGTGACGCCGTCGACGGTGAATATGACGTGGACCTCGCCGCCCTTTGCGAGGGTCTTCAACATCGCTCCGCCGGCAACGATGATCTCGTCGTCCTGATGGGCGACGACCACGAGAAGGCTGCCGCCTGACGTGAAATCCCCTCGGCGGCAAAACAACAATCGGTTGTGTACGAGGACCGCGAGGTTGGCAATCAGCCAGGCAACTGCGAAGCCCCACAACGCCACTACGATCTCTGTCGGCACGTTCGGTTCCGCGCTCCGGTTTGTGGACTGCCCCTTCGCCGCGAACAATCAACGCGGCGTATCGAACCATACCACACGCATCCGTTTCGCCACAAAGCGCGCCGTCGAGTTGACCGGCATGCCCAGGTCTTGCACAATGAGGACGGCAACCCGTCACGATTTGCATGTAAGAGCAGAGCGAACGCTTCTTAGCATTCGTGCGGCTCCGTGGCCGCGGCGTCCTCGCCGCGTTTCGGGGCGTATACTTCGCATCAAGCGGTTCTTGGCGAAAACGCGGCGAGGACGCCGCGGCCACGGAACCAATCGGCACGAGTTATTCGGTGCGGTCTCGTATCTTACGTGCGGATCTTGGCAACCCGGAGGAAGAGTTGATGTCAAGCCCGTTGAGCGTTCTCATCACCAACGCCCGGACCGGCGGCGGCGGTGAGGCGCGATACGTTGTCAGTCTCGCCGACCAGCTCCGGAAGTCCGGGCGCCGGATCCTCATTGGGTGCAAGTCCAAGAGCGTCCTGGCGGATCGAGGACGCATGGCCGATGTGCCGGTGCTGGATGAGTACGTTTTTCGCGGCGGTTTGCGTCCGCGCGCGTGGCGGCACGACCTCGCGCTGATGCGAAGCGTACTGATCGAACAGAAGCCTGACATCATCCACGTTAACAGTTCGCAGGACCACTGGGTGGCCGCCGTCTCGAATCGTTTGCTGGGGAGGCCCTCTTGCCTGGTGCGCACGCGGCACAACACGTATCTCGTGGGCAATTCCTGGCCGAACCGGGTGCTGAACCGGGACTGGACCGACTTTCAGATCATTGTCTGCCGCTACATGCAGGACCAGTTCGCGGCGCAGCCGATGTTCGACAGGCAGCGCCTTGCGACCGTTCACAACGGAGTGGATGCCGAGTTCTACCGACCGGATCCAGTCTTGAGAGATGCGGCGCGCGCCGAGTTCGGCTACTCGAATGAGGACGTCGTCATCGGCATCGCTGCACGGCTGAATCCCGTCAAGGGGCACGACTTGCTGTTCCGGGCCGTGGGCCTTCTCATAAAGGAGTTGCCCAATCTGCGCCTTCTGGTGCTCGGCCATGGCGGCAGCAAGGACGAACTCGCAACCCTTGCCAGAGACCTGGGAATCGCACACGCGGTCACGTTCGCGGGACAGCGGGAGGATATGCAACGCTGCGTTCAGGCGTTCGACATCGGCGCACAGCCCTCGCTCGAAGAAACGTCGTCATTTAGCCTGAAGGAACAAATGGCCGCCGAGAAGCCCGTGGTCACGTCCGATTTTGCGGCGTGCAAGGAAATCGTCGACGACGGCGTCGAAGGGTTCACGGCGCCGGTCGGCACGGTCGAGCCGTTGGCGGATGCGATACGCCGGCTTGCCGTCGACAGGGAAATGCGTTTGCGGATGGGCCGCGCGGGCCGCGAACGAGTGTTGAGGGAATTCTCGGTGCAGGAGTTTTGCCGGCGGACGATCGAGGCGTATGGAAAGGCATTGGAGGTGCACAAAATGAGGCGTGCCGCGCGATGAGCAAGATAACCGTCCTCACGTTGATCCCGAATGCGGGGGATCGTCTGCCGCGATGCCTCGAGAGCGTCAAGTGGGCGGACGACCTGTTTTGCGTGGTGGATCCCAAGACGACGGACGGCTCCGACGACGTGGCGGGCCGGTACTCGAACCACGTGGTCGTGCACGAGTACGTCAACGCTGCCGCGCAGAGGAACTGGGCGATTCCCCAGATCGAGACCGAATGGACACTCGTATTGGACGCGGACGAGTGGGTGTCGGAGGAGCTTGCGGAACGTATACGCGCCATCATTCGCGACCCGGGCAGCATGGACGGGTACGACGTCCGCCGCCTCTCCTACTTCTTCGGCAAGAAGATGGAGCATTGCGGCTGGGAGCGCGACTACAATCTGCGGCTATTCCGCACGCGCAAAGGACGGTATTTGGATCGGCGCGTGCACTCGAAGGTCATCGTGGACGGATCGGCGGGCCGGATCGACGAGCCGATGTATCACGATACCTACCGCACGTTCGACGAATACTTCTCAACTTTCCAGCGCTTCACTACATGGGGCGCGCAGGACGCATACGAACGCGGCAAGCGCGCACACATTTGGGATCTCACCTTGCGGCCCTTGCTGCGCTTTTTCAAGATGTACATTCTGCGGCAGGGTTTCCGCGACGGCTATCACGGCGCGGTGCTGTGCGGCCTCGGAGCCTTCGCCGTCTTCACGAAATACGCCAAGCTCTGGAGCCTCGAACGCGAGGCCAAGAAGAGGCCGTAGGCTGTAGGGGACGCGATCAGAGGTTGTATTTCGCGAGGATCTGCTGAACGGTCTCGACGAGCTTCTTGCGCTCGACGGTGACTTGGCCTGCTTTCCCGGCTTTGCGGAACTCTTCGCGGTCTTGCAGGTCCTTGCGCTGGTCGAGGCCGGCCCGAAGGTCTTTCACGTTCACCTGGCCTTGAGCCAATTCGCTCTCGCCCAAAATCACCGCGACGGGGATCACGCGCGCATTCGCGAGGGCGAGCTTGTCGCGCAGTCCGCATTTCTCTTCGCTGATATACACATCGGTGGACACGCCCGCGGCACGGAGTTCGGCGGCTGCGCGCAGGAGTTCCGTATATGGAACGCCCGGCGTAGAGATCACCATGACTTTCGTGAGCACGGCGTTTTCATCGAGCTTGCCGCACCGGACGAGCGCCTCCGCGAAACGATCGAGGCCGATCGAGGCGCCGGTCGCCGGGATCGGCGTATCCAGGAATCGCTGCACGAGTCCGTCATAGCGGCCCCCGCCCATGACCGAGCCACATTCCGGCGCGCCGGGCAGCACGGCTTCGTAGACTGGTCCGGTATAGTAATCGAGACCGCGCGCCAGGCTCGGATCGAATACGGCGTCGAGTTCGCTCACGCCGAGGCTGTCCAGGTAAGCGGCGAGTTCGCGCATCTCCGCGATGGCCGCTTCCGTCAGCTCCGTCTTCGGCAAGACCTTTGCCACGGCATCCGTAACGGCGCCACGCGAATCCGCCGTCACCGAGATGAATTCCACAACTTTGTCAATGGTCTTCGCGTCCAAACCGACGCCTTTGATGGGATCGCCGGACTCATCGATGCGGCCTTCCCCGAGCTCCTTGCGGACATTGTCCATACCGGCCTTCTGGAGCTTGTCGACGACGCGCAACACCTGTTTGTGGCGCTCGAAGTCTTCGATGCCACAGCCGCACAGCATGGCATCCAGGAGCTTGCGGTCGTTGATCTTGACCTGGAACTCCTGGACCCGCTTGCCGTCCACGTTTTTGTTCACGAGACCGACGGAGCGCATGACCTCGCACATGGCCGCGATCATTTCGGCGTCGACCGCCACCGACGCGGCGCCGGCTACGTCGATATCGAACTGCACAAACTGGCGGAACCGTCCCACGCCGGGTTTGTCCGCGCGAAATACGGGGCCGATGTGGTACCGGCGGAACGGGAGCTTGATCTTTTCGCGGTACTGGGCCAGCACGCGCGCGAACGGGACCGTGAGGTCGAAGCGCAACGCGACGGCTTCGCGCTCCGGGCTTTCGAGACGGAACAGTTGCTTGTTTGTTTCCTCGCCGCCGGTGCCGATGAGCGTGACGAGATATTCGAGGATGGGGGTGTCGATCTCGACGAAGCCGTAACGCCGGTACACTTCCTTTATCTTCTGGACGAGGCCGTCGCGGACGGCCATCTGTTCGGGCAGGTAGTCCTGAAAACCCTTGGGGGTTTGCGGGCTCACCAGGCCTTTCATGTTTGCCAGACTCATGGACACCTCCTCATGCTCTTCATATGGGATCGGGCGGCTCGCCCGGGATATCGCGCGGAAGAAAGAAAATGGTACCGGGAATGGGGGTTGAACCCATGACCTCTGGATCCACAATCCAGCGCTCTAGACCAACTGAGCTATCCCGGCAAGTGCAAATCAGTATAACATACCCAGCGGGCTTGACGAAACTCGGGTTGCGCCGCGGCGGACGAGCGCGGGGATCAAGTCGCGTGCCTTTTCCTTGTCCATAATGACGTCAATCAGCATGCTGTTGTCGCGGCCCTGCCACACCGAGTAGTTTCCGTTTGCCTCGAGCAGTTCCGTCACGGCATCGACGGATTCCGGCGGCGCCTGGAGTTGCACACGGACCTTTGTGTCGGCCTGAAGACAGCTCATCAGCAGCAAGGCGATTCCGTCGAGCTTCTCGCGTTTCCAGGCATCTTCTTTATAGATCTGCTTGCATGCAAACAACTGGGTCTTCGATTCGAACACCGTCTCGAGGATCCGCAACCCGTTGGCCCGAAGCGACGCGCCCGTCTCGGTGCACTCGACGATCGCGTCGGCGAACACGGGCACCTTCGCCTCCGTGGCGCCCCACGAAAAATCGACCTCGGCCATGATCCCCTGCTGGGCCAGCCAATTCTCGGTGACGCTTCGCAGCTCCGTCGAAATGCGGAGTCGCGAACTCCTCGGCTTTCTCAGATCGCTCACCGTCTCGAACTCGGAATCCTTGTCGACGGCGAGGACCCATCGAACGGGACGGAACGAGCGTTTCGAGTAACACAGGTCCGCAAGGATGCGCACGCCGTCGTTGCAGTTAGTCTCAGTGATCCAGTCGAGTCCGGACAAGCCGCAATCGAGGCTGCCCGAGGCTACATAGAGCGGGATTTCCTGCGGACGCAGGAGGACCGGCTTGATCTCCGGGTCGTTCGACGACAGCCAGAACGAGCGGGATGAGCCATGGAACGAGTACCCGGCCCGTGCAAACAGGGCCAAGGTGGACTCTTCGAGGCTTCCCTTGGGAATTCCTAGTGTAAGTACCTTCTCCATATTACCTTAGACAGCCTCGCGCGTAAGGCCTGCTCGTCCACCTCGTCCACTCCGTCCACCTCGTCCACTAGACCGCCCCGTGTCTCGCTCAGGCATGAAGGGACAAGCATGTAATCTACTCAAGAAGAATAACATGCGCACGGCAGCTCTTGCAAGCAACAGCAGCGACTCACCTGTTATTCGCCCAGTTGATGAGACTCTCCCGAGCAATGACGGCAATTCCCAATGCCATGAGAACACCTGCAAGAAGTCCCACGATAACAGGCCCACCCACTGGCAGCGGCCCCGGATAATCCTCTGGGTCCAAGGGGTCATATCCCCAAGATAGTTCGACTAAATCGGTCTGGCCGTCTCCATCCGTATCGTCATTGGGATGGATGATGTACTCATAACACCCGATGTCAAAAGCATTGGCAAGACCTGTCCCCGCGATCCTGATGACATCATACGGCCGCGGGTTGCCATCCAGATCGTCTGCAGGAGCGCCCTCACTGGCGCCACGGTCGATACATGGTGACGCAAGAGTAACGTGGTAGTCCCCGGCTGGCGCGTCAACAAAGCGGGGATCGCCCTCGACGTTATTCTGTGCTTCAGGTACGTTGGCATCCAGCCCTGCCGGACCGCCGACTTCGGTATAGACCGTTTCCGTGTTAAGGTCGAAGAAGTGACCGTCCGGGTTATTGTAGAAGAGGCAGTTCTTCACAGTTGTCTCGCTGCCGACCTCATCCTCATATACGGCTTGGTTGGTATTGCCTGCCAGCAGTACGTTGGTCAGGTTCACCGGCGTATGGGCAAGAATCCCGCCTCCTCTTGGAGCAGTATTCCCTACAATCGTGCAATTCACTATCTCACTCGGGTTGTACCAGACCAGGATCCCGCCGCCGCTGACAGTAGCCACGTTCCCCGCAAACACTGTGTTCTCGATGTGCGCGGAAGATGATTCATGGCACTCAATCCCACCGCCATACACCCCGGCATTGTCCGTGATTACGCATCTGCTTATTGTGACAGGGGTGCTGTAAACGCCTATTCCTCCGCCAATATTACCTCCCGTATTTCCAGAGATGGTCGACTCAGTGATCGTCAAAGCCGTGTTGCTGTGGCTCTTGACTCCAGCGCCGTCGCCGCCGCTGCTTGTGTTTCCTGATATGGTGCACCGGGTGATGGTCGTGGGGCCACCCTCTTGTGTCGCTACACCGGCGCCAGGCCCGGGGCTGCTGTTGCCGCTCACCTCACAATCGATCAGGGTCGGAGTGCTCTCATAACATCTGAATCCGCCCCCGAAGAAGTCTGCAACGTTGGCCGAAATCGTCGATCCCGTGACCGTGAGGATCGTGTTCTGTGTTTCGATCCCGCCCCCCTCACTGTGAGCGGTATTATTGCTGATAGTACAACCGGTGACGACCACTACGGAGTTGTTCCGGAAGGCGCAACCGCCGCCAAAATGGTCGCACGAGTTCGTTGAGATCACGCAGTGGGTGATTTCAATATTTGCCGCCGTCAAGAACAGCCCCCCGCCGTCCTCCACGGAGTTGTTTCCGGTAATTGTGCAGTTGGCGATTATGTTGCTTCCGCTCATACTTGAACCGTAGATGCCGCCTCCTACGCGGTCGGCGCCGGAGCCGCTCGTGTTGCCCCCGGTGATCGTGAATCCATCGACTCGGATATTGCTGACGCCATTGCAGGATAGCACGTGAGGAACAGCGCCTTGCCCATCCAGGGTCGTGACAAAAGCCGTGGGATCGCGGTCTCCAAAAACCGGGTTGCCCGTCTGCGGGAACCCTCCATATACGGCCACCTGGCTGTGTAGCTCAACAGGAGACGAGACGGGATATACGCCCGCCGCCACCCAAACGTCCTCTCCCGCCGTAGCCGCATCCACGCCGGCCTGGACGCTGTTATATGCAGTCGCCCACGAATTGCCCGTCGTATTATCGCCGGATGCGGACACGTACACAGTTGCCGAGGCTTGCCCTACGACTGCGAAGCTCAATCCCATGAGAAGAAACATGCTCGCTCTGTATTTCATGATTCGACCTCCCCTATTATGGTTCTCCGCCTCCAGTCTAGCTTACATACCTGGTTTTTGCAAGAACTTTTTCTGCATAGCAGCGATTCCGCAAGTTCCCCCAGAGATGTCCGATTTCGTTTGCTTGCCGCGCATTGCCTGGCAGAACAATAAACGAGATCTGCCTCGCACGTCTGCTTTGTGTTAGGATTCCTCATCCCGCTTTTGACGGGGGCGGACGGAGCCGCCCATGACACACATGCGCCTAATCGACGTTCACTGCCATCTCGAGAGCGAAGAGTTCGCCGGCATACTCGATGCGGTCCTCGCGGACGCGAAGCGGGCCGGGGTCGTTCGGCTTATTACGGCGTCCATTGTGCCGGAACAATGGAGTGTGTCCGCGTCACTGGCCCGGCGCTATCCGGAGGTCGAATGTGCCTGGGGCGTGCATCCCTGGTACATCCGGCCCGAACATGAGCCGCAGCTCGCGGGGCTCTCCGAGGCGCGGTCCGGCGGGGCGTGCGCTATCGGCGAGATCGGCCTGGACCGAAAGACCGGCAACGCGCCCCTTGAAATGCAGCGCCGCTTCTTTGAGACGCAACTGGGCATCGCCAAAGACCTCGATCTCCCCGTGGTCATCCATTGCCGTGCCGCATTCGAGCTGCTCATGCAGTCGATTCGGAAGATCGGTCTCGCGCGAAGCGGCGGGATCGTGCACAACTTCTCCGGAAGCGCGGAACTGGCCCGGCAGATGTCCCCGCTGGGACTGAGCTTCTCGCTAGGCGGCGTCTTGACGTACCGAAACAGCCGCAAGAAACGAGAGTTGGTTCAGGCTATCTATCCGGAGCGTTTCCTCCTAGAAACGGACAGCCCGGACATCCCGCCCGTCGAAGCGCCCGCCCGGCCCAACGTGCCTGCGAACATCCTGCATAACCTTCGCGCGGCGGCGGAAATGCTCGGCGAACCAGAAGAGCGTATCGCCGAATACACCACCGAAAACGCCCTCAGGATTTTCGGCCTGGCTATGTGAACGCCGGATCGCCGTGCCGCGGTCTTGGGGACCGGGCATTTTCCGATATACCGACATCGCGGGGACAAGGGGTTGCAACCCCTTGTCTACAACCGAATCATCGCCTCTTCATAGATGGCGTTTCAGTGAACGCCAAGTCCCTTAGTCGTACTGTCGAATCTTGCGTACGGTTTTGGCGGCAAAAAGAACTGTTGACATTAGCATGTCGGGCTGCTATACTTCTCACATGCTTCCCGAAAGGGGAGATCTGTCTTTTGTGCGGTCGGCGGCGCGTATGCATGGTGATCACGCGGACAACTCGCGTAGTGTCAGGGCTCTCTCATCGCATCTTTGATTCATAGCCTTCTTTTCTTGTCGGGTCGAACTGTCTCTTTCGCAGCGTATTATCAGAAGGGGAATTCCCATGGCTGTAGTTCCTAAGAAACCCATTGAGCGTCCTTTGCTGGGTCGGCTTCCCGACGAGATGGAACTTCCGGATCTGATCGAGATCCAGACGAAATCGTATGCGGACTTTCTTCAATGGGAAGTCCCGCCGGATGAGCGGAAACAGGTTGGTCTTCAGGAAGTGTTCCTGGATGTATTTCCGGTTGTTTCGCCGGACCAGATGACGCGTCTCGAGTTTGTCCATTACGCGTTCACGCCGCCCAAGTACACGATCTCGGAATGCCAGCAGCGAGGTTTGACATACGCGGCGTCGCTGAAGGCCCTGTTGCGGCTCGTTCGTTATGAGGAAGTCGGGACGGCCGGCGATCTGCGCGAGCGGTTGATGGTGGAGCAAGAGGTGTTTCTGGGCGAGCTGCCGCTGATGACGCCGACGGGCACCTTCATCATCAACGGCGCGGAACGCGTCATCGTGAGCCAGCTTCACAAGTCGCCCGGCGTCTCGTTCGAGAAGAAGATTCATCAGAACGGGAAGGCGCTGCTTTCGGCGCGGATCATCCCTTATCGCGGCGCGTGGCTTGAATTCGAGTATGACGTCAACGACGTGTTGTGGCTGACGATCGACCGCCGTTCGCGCCTTCTCGCGACGGTCTTCCTGCGGGCCTTCGGGTATGACACCAACGAAGGCATCATCGGGTTGTTCTACCGGGTGGAACAGGCGACCCTCGGCCGGACGAAGGTGAAGATCGGCAGCAAGACGTACGGGATGGCCGAGCTTGTCGGGCGCGTCGTCGCGGAAGACCTCGTGGACCCCGAGACGGGCGAGATCCTCGCGGACGCCGCGACGGAACTCACCGAGCCGGCGGTCAACAAGCTGATGCACTCGAATGCACGCACGGTAAAGTTGGTCGACGCCAGTGACTTCTCCAAAGACCCGTCTGTCGTAAACACGCTAGCGATGGATCGAACCGAGACGTTCGAAGACTCGTTGCGCGAGATCTACGCGCGGATTCGTCCCGGCGATCCCGCGACCGATGCAACGACGCGCACGTTCTTCCAGAAGCTCTTCTTCGACCCGAGCCGGTACGATTTCGCGCCCGTCGGGCGTTACAAGATCAACCGCAAACTGGGCCTGCACATATCGCAGGACACCAAGACGCTCACGAAGGAAGACGTGGTCGCGACGTTGCAGTACCTCGTGAAGCTGCGTGGAGGCGAGGGCGTATTGGACGACATCGACCACCTCGGGAACCGTCGCGTCCGGGCCGTCGGCGAACTGCTCTCCAACCAGGTGCGCATCGGCCTGGTGCGGATGGAGCGGACGGTTCGCGAGCGCATGAATTTCCAGGATGAGGAACAGTTGACGCCGCAGACGCTGGTGAATCCGAAACCGGTGAGCGCGGTGATTAAGGACTTCTTCGGACGTAGCCAGTTGTCTCACTTCATGGATCAGATCAATCCCCTGGCCGAACTGACGCACAAGCGCCGTTTGAGCGCGCTGGGACCCGGCGGGTTGAACCGCGACCGCGCCGGCTTCGAAGTGCGCGACGTGCACTCCACGCACTACGGCCGGATCTGCCCCATCGAGACCCCGGAAGGCCCGAACATCGGGTTGATGGCGTCGCTTTCGACCTACGCCCGCATCAATGAGTATGGCTTTCTCGAAACGCCGTACAAGAAGGTCGACGGCGGGAAGGTCGCGAAGGGTGTCGAGTGGCTTTCAGCGTACGATGAAGACAACTACGTCATCGCGCAGGCGAATGCGGCCATAGACAAGCACAGCCGGCTCGAGGGCGATGCCGTGCTGTGCCGGCACCGCGGCGATTTCCCTAGTGTGGCGCCCGACCAGGTGGATTACATGGACGTGTCGCCGAAACAGCTTGTGAGCGTCGCGGCGGCCCTCGTTCCGTTCCTCGAACACGACGACGCGAACCGCGCCCTGATGGGATCGAATATGCAGCGGCAGGCGGTGCCGCTTCTGGCGGCCGAGGCGCCCCTCGTCGGCACCGGCCTCGAACACGTCACGGCCAAGAACGCCGGGACGGTGGTTCGCGCGGAACGGACCGGAATTGTGGACTACGCGGACAGCGAGGTCATCAGGGTTCGCCATTCCGCGCACGCCGGCAAGCGCGAGAACCCGTTCCGTTCCGATGAGGACGAGTATTTTCTGAAAAAGTTCGTTCGTTCGAATCAGAATACGTGCATCAATCAGCGGCCCATCGTGTTGAAGGGCGAGATGGTGCAGGCGGGAGACATCATCGCCGACGGACCGGCGACCGACGGGGGCGAGCTTGCATTGGGACGCAACATCTTGTGCGCGTTCCTTCCCTGGGAAGGCTACAACTTCGAGGACGCCATCCTGCTGAGCGAAGACCTTGTGAAGGAAGACGTCTTCACATCGATCCACATACAGGTGTTCGAGATCGAGGCCCGCGACACGAAGCTGGGTCCCGAGGAAATCACCCGCGACATCCCGAACGTCAGCGAGGACGCCCTGAAGAACCTCGATGAGGCAGGGATCGTGTGGATTGGCGCGAAGGTGGGTCCGGGCGACATTCTCGTGGGGAAGGTCACGCCGAAAGGCGAGACGGAGCTGGCCCCCGAGGAGAAGCTGTTGCGGGCGATTTTCGGCGAGAAGGCCGAAGACGTGCGCGACGCCTCGTTAACGGCATCCCCGGGCGTGGACGGCGTTGTGGTGGACGTCAGGGTGTGCAGTCGCCGCGACAAGTCCACCGATCACGGACCGAAATCGGCGCTCAACACAGAGGTCAACAAGATCAAGCGGCAGTATCAGGACAAGATCGACGAGATCCGCGGCAAGTTCGTCACGCTTGTCCGGGACGAGATGATCGGTTTGAAAATCCTCGAGGACGTCATCGATCACAAGACCGATGAGCTTGTCTTGGAGAAGGGCAAGCGCCTGAAAGTCATGCATCTCGACAAAGTGGATTACAGTTTGCTCGCGCGCCTGCGGGTCGAGGATGCGCAGGCCCAGTTGAGGTTCACGCGCCTTGTGAACATGGCCGCCATGGAAGAGGCCAAGCTCATCGCGTTCCGCGACAGTCAGCTTGACACACTCCGGAAGGGCGACGAACTGCCGCCGGGCGTGATCAAGCTCGTGAAGGTCTTTGTCGCGACGAAGCGCCGCATGTCCGTGGGCGACAAGATGGCGGGCCGTCACGGCAACAAGGGCGTTGTCGCGAAGGTGCTTCCGCGTGAAGACATGCCTTTCCTGCCGGACGGCACGGCGGTGCAGATCGTGTTGAATCCGCTTGGCGTGCCGTCGCGCATGAACGTCGGCCAGCTCCTTGAAACGCACCTGGGCTGGGCCGTGAAGGTACTCGGCCTGCACGTGGCGTCGCCGGTGTTCAACGGCGCCTCCGAGGAGGTGATCCGCGGCTATCTGAAGAAAGCGGGCCTGCCGGAGACCGGCAAGATCCGCCTGCGTGACGGCCGCACCGGGCGGGCGTTCCATCAGCACGTGACGGTCGGCCAGCTCTACATGATGAAACTGAACCACTTGGTGGACGACAAGATTCACGCGCGGTCAATTGGCCCGTATTCGCTGGTGACGCAGCAGCCGCTGGGCGGCAAGGCGCAGTTCGGCGGACAGCGTTTCGGCGAAATGGAAGTCTGGGCCCTCCAGGCCTACGGCGCAGCCTACACACTCCAGGAATTGCTGACAATCAAGTCGGATGACATTGCCGGACGGACGAAGGCTTACGAAGCGATTGTGAAGGGCGACAGGGAAGTTGAGCCGGGCACTCCGGAATCGTTCAACGTGCTTGTACGCGAAATGCAGAGCCTTTGCCTGGACGTGATTAAGCTAGTGCGGATCGAGGGCGGTCCCGAGACCGAAGACGAAGAAAAACCCATGGAGGAATAAGTCGTGGCGAAGTATGTTCCTACCACCGGTGAACGTTTTGATTCGCTCCAAATGCGGCTGGCGTCTCCCGAGGAGATCCTGAAATGGTCCCGCGGGGAAGTTAAGAAGCCGGAAACGATCAACTATCGAACGTTCAAACCCGAGAAGGACGGCCTTTTTTGCGAGCGCATATTCGGTCCCGTCAAGGACTGGGAATGCGGTTGCGGCAAGTACAAGAAGGTGAAGCACAGGGGAATCACATGCGACCGCTGTGGCGTCGAGATTACGGAGTCGAAGGTGCGTCGCGAACGGATGGGCTGCATCAAGCTCGCGGTCCCTGTCACGCACATCTGGTTCTTCAAGACGACGCCGAGCTGCATCGGCAACTTGCTCGACCTGTCGATCCGCATCCTCGAACGCATCATCTACTTCGAGAACTACATCGTAATCGATCCGGGCGACACGAAACTCGAAAAGATGCAGACGCTCACCGAGGACGAGTACCAGGACGCCCGCAGCGAATACGGCGACCGATTCGTGGCAAGGATGGGCGCGGAGGCCATCAAGAATCTCCTCGAGGAGATCGATATTGACGCCTTGAGCGCGGAGCTCCACGTCCAATTCTCGAAAACGTCCTCCCTCCAGGCGCGCGCCAAGGCCATCAAGCGGCTGAAGGTCGTCGAGGCGGTTCGCAAGTCCGGGAACAATCCCTCCTGGATGGTCCTCGGCGTGGTCCCGGTGATTCCGCCGGACCTTCGTCCGTTGGTGCCGCTCGAAGGCGGACGGTACGCCACAAGCGACTTGAACGATCTGTATCGCCGCGTGATCAACCGGAACAACCGGCTGAAGCGCCTGATCGAGCTGCGCGCACCGGAAGTCATCCTTCGGAATGAGAAGCGCATGCTGCAGGAAGCCGTCGACGCCCTGTTCGACAACGGACGCCACGGACGCACAGTGCTCGGCGCCGGAAACCGTCCGCTGAAGTCGCTGAGCGACATGCTGAAGGGCAAACAGGGGCGGTTCCGCCAGAATCTGCTCGGAAAACGCGTGGACTATTCCGGGCGATCCGTCATCGTCGTGGGGCCGGAACTCAAACTGCATCAGTGCGGGCTGCCGAAGAAGATGGCCCTCGAATTATTCGAACCGTTCATTATCCACGAGATCAAGAAGCGAGGAATCGCAACCACGATCAAGGCGGCGAAACGCGCGATTGCCCAAGGCCGCGCGGAAGTGTGGGACATCCTCGAGGACGTCATCACGGACCACCCCGTACTGTTGAATCGCGCGCCGACGCTCCACCGCCTCGGCATTCAGGCATTTCAGCCCGTGCTGATCGAAGGGAAGGCCATTCGGATTCACCCCTTGGTGTGCCGCGCGTTCAACGCCGACTTCGACGGCGACCAGATGGCCGTCCACATTCCCCTGATGCCCGCGGCCCAGTTGGAGGCGCGCCTCCTTATGCTCTCGACGACGAATATCTTCTCGCCGTCGGACGGGCGGCCGATCGTGACGCCGAGCCAGGACATCGTGTTAGGCATTTCGTGGATGTCGAAAATCCGTGTGGGCGCAAAAGGAGAGTGGAAGCGCGAATGGACCGGTAAGAACGGCGAGCTGCTTCAACCTGGCCGGGTGTACGACGGTATCCCCGCCGTGATCATGGCCTTTGAGCAGGGACAGGTCGACATCCACGCGGCGATCAAGGTCCGTTACGAGAGCAAGATTGTCGACTCCACCGTCGGCCGGTGCATTTTCTGCGACTCCCTTTCGCCCGACGTCACGATCGATGATGTCAATAAGGAACACAACCAGAGTTCGATCGGAGACATTATCGCGCGGGCATACGCGCGCCATGGGCACAACCGCACAGTGGAACTCCTCGACAAACTTAAGTGCGTGGGCTTCAAGTACGCGACGCTGGCCGGAATTTCGATTGCCGTGGCCGACATGGTCATTCCGGCGTCAAAGCAGGCTTTGATCGCGGCCGCACAGAAGGAAGTGACGCGCATCGACGAGATGTACCAGAACGGTCTCATCACGGAAGGTGAGCGTTACAACATGATCATCGACCAGTGGACCGGCACCACGGAACAGGTTGCAGCCGCGATGCTCGAAGAGATGAGCAAGAACGACCAGGGATTCAGCGGAATCTACCTCATGTTCTCGTCGCAGGCACGCGGAACGAAACAGCAGATCCGCCAGCTTGCGGCCATGCGCGGCCTCATGGCGAAGCCTTCCGGCGACATCATTGAATCGCCGATTACGTCGAACTTCCGCGAGGGCCTGACCGTTATCGAGTACTTCATCTCGTCGCACGGCGCACGCAAGGGACTCGCCGATACCGCCTTGAAGACGGCGGACGCCGGGTACCTCACGCGGCGTCTCGTGGACGTGTGTCAGGATGTGACAATTGAGGAAAACGACTGCGGCACGCTTAACGGCGTGTGGGCGGAAGCACTGATGGACGGCGATACAGAAGTGGCTTCCCTCGAGGAACGCCTCATCGGGCGTTACACGCTCGACGACATAACGGTGCCCGGCCAGGCAGAGCCGATCGTCCGCGCAGGAGATGAGATCTCGGAAGAAAAGGCCGCGAAGATCAAAGCGGCCGGCCTGCCGGGCGTGCGAATCCGCTCGGTCATGACGTGCCAGACGAAGCGCGGCCTCTGCCAGAAGTGTTACGGCCGCAATCTCGGCACGGGCCAGTTGGTTGAGCTTGGCGAAGCGATCGGGATAATCTCGGCGCAGTCGATCGGTGAACCGGGCACACAGTTGACAATGCGCACGTTCCATATCGGCGGCGCCGCGAGCCGTCAAGTGGAGGCCACCGAAATCCGGGCCATCGACACGGGTATTCTCGAGTATCGGAACGTACGCACCGCCGTCAATCGCGAAGGCAAGACCGTCGTCGTGAACCGCGGCGGCGAAATCGTCATAATGAGCGCCGACGAGAAAGAAGTCCAACGCACTTTGACGCCGCCGGGCTCGGTTCTTCACGCGGAACATAAGCAAAAAGTCCGCAAGGGGCAGGTGATCCTCGAACGCGATCCCTACAACGACTCGATCGTCGCGGAATCGTCCGGCGCCGTGCGTCTTGAAGGCATGGTCGAAGGCATCACGATGCGCGTAGACATCAACCCCGACACGGGACTCGAAGAGCGCGTGATCACGGAGCACAAGCAGGATATTCACCCGCAGATCACGATTCTCGGCAAACAGGATGAAGTGCTTGCGTTCACGACCGTGCCCGCCCAAACGCACGTGGTGGTGAAGGACGGCGACCGTGTGAAGGCCGGCGACCTTCTCGCGAAGGCGCCCCGTCAGCTCAGCAAGACGAAGGACATCACGGGCGGTCTACCCCGCGTCGCGGAGCTCTTCGAAGCGCGTCAGCCGAAGGACCCGGCGGTCATCAGCCATATCGACGGCATCATCGAGATTGGCACGGCGTCGAAGGGTACGCGGAAAGTGAAGGTGGTTCCGCCGGTGGGCAAGGAACGCATCTATACGATTCCCCCGGGCAAGCACCTCAACGTGCAGGCCGGCGACCGCGTCTACGCGGGCCAGCGTCTCACCGACGGCCCCGTGATTCTGAACGACATCCTCGAAGTGCAGGGCGAAGACGCTCTCCGCAAGTACCTGTTGGACGAGGTCCAGCTCGTATACCGCATGCAGGGCGTTCGCATCAACGACAAGCACATCGAGACGATTGTACGACAGATGCTGCGCAAGGTCCGCATCAAGGACGACCCGGGCGACACGGCCTTCCTCGCGCACGAGGAAGTGGACAAGATGCGTTTCCGCGAGATGAACGAGCAGACGCAACGCCGGAACGGACGTCCGGCGGAAGCGGAACCCATGCTGCAGGGCGTGACCAAGGCCGCGCTCAGCACGGAGAGCTTCGTCGCGGCGGCTTCGTTCCAGCAGACGACGCGCGTGTTGACGGACGCGGCGCTTGCGGGCAAACGCGATTATCTCCGCGGTCTGAAGGAGAACGTCATCATCGGACACCTGATCCCGGCAGGCACGGGCAGCCGTCACTACCAGGACACCCAGGTCCAGTTGAAAGAAGTTGAGGCACAGGACTTCTCAGAGGAACTGGAGGTCGGTATCGGCCTGGAGGCGGAGGAATAGCTGGCGTAGTCAGGCCACGAACACATTCGGATTCAAGAGGCGGTCCCCGGCGGGGCCGCCTTTCCACTTGAATCAGAGCCCGCCTGTAACGGCGAAAGATGCGCTACCGCTTCTCGGCAATAGTCAGGAGCACCGCCGCCCAACGTTGCGGGACGATACGGGCCTCGAACCAAAGCAGAACGGCATAGGCCAGATTGGCCCACTTGAAAAACTGTGAGAGCCAACGCAATGCCGCGGAAGGTTGTTGCAGGGCCACCGCACGATCCCGGCGTTGCGAGGAATCAGCGCCCTTGCGTTTCAGAATCGCATCGAAGCAAAGCACGGCCAGCATCATCGTTGCCTTTTCGAGCGGTCCGAGGACTTTTTGCGTCGAGAGAGCGCGCAATTGCACCTCATCGAGCAACCGGGTTATCTCCTCCAGTTCGTACCGCCGGTGGTGCTTCACGTACCGGTCGTCGTTCGCGAAGTACGCCTTGCGGTGGGGAAAAGTGAGGATCAGCCGCCCGTGCCGCTTCAACACGCGCGCGAGTTCGCGCAAGGCCGCCCGGTCGTCCTCGACGTGTTCGAGCACCTCGGCGCTAACGGCATGGCTGAAGGCGTCGGGACGAAACGGGGGCCGCGTCGCATCCGCCACCACGTACCAACCCATGCCCTGCAATCGCTTCAAGGTCCGGCACGCGAGGAACGAGATCTCCGAGTAAACGATCCGGTCCGTGCGCGTCATCACGGGGGAAATGCCGCTGCCGACCTCGAGGATCAGGTCGAACGGTTCCCGCGCCAGAATGCGCTCGACGGCGCGCTTGCGAAGCAGGTAGTTGTAGAGGTGGTTCTTGAGAACAACGTACTTGCTCTCTTCAAAGAAGTCCTGAAACCGGTTTTCGTCTCCGGGTCTCATGGGCGATGGCTGACCGTCGGCCTCTCCGTTCCAGGAAAAACCTTGGAGTCGACCCATCCCATCCGGGCCAAGCGGTACGTGGCCGCCGTGGCAAGGCACCCAAACCCGTACTTGATGCTCCGCCGAAGATTGATCGAGGACGCCTTGGCGAAATACTTCGTCGGGCAGGTGATCTCGCCGATCCTGTGGTTGAACCAAAGGATCTGCATCAGCATCTGGTTGTCGAATACGAAATCGTCCGAATTCGCTTCGAGCGGAAGACTTTCGAGCAGCTCGCGCGAGAAGGCCCGGTACCCGCTGTGGTACTCGGAAAGCTTCGCGCCCGCCAGGACGTTTTCGACCAGCGTCAGCGCGCGATTCGCCACGTATCTCCAGATCGGCATCCCGCCCCTTCGGGCATACCCGCCGAGGATACGCGAACCCAGCACGCACGGATACAGGCCGTTGCCGATCATGCACGCCATGGCCGGGATCAGTCGCGGCGTGTACTGATAATCGGGATGCACCATGATGATGATGTCCGCCCCGAGGTCCAGCGCAAGCTTGTAGCACGATTTCTGGTTGGCCCCGTACCCGCGGTTCCGGGGATGCACGAGCAAGGTCGTATGCGGCAGGTCCTTCGCAATCGCAACCGTCTCGTCCTTGCTCGCATCATCGACGATGACCACCTCGTCCACGACGCCCTGATCCATGACCTCTTCATACGTCATTCGCAACGTGCCGGCGGCATTGTACGCGGGCATCACCACCACAACCTTCTTTCCCGCGAACATGGCCGCTACCCTCTGCGCCGGGCGTGATCGAGGACCTTCTTAAGGGCTTCAACGACCTCGTGCACGTTCTTGTCGGTCATTAGCGGATGGAGGGGAAGCGATAGCACCTCGTACGACGCCGCCGTGGCTTCCGGCAGATCCTCCGGCCGCAGGCCGAGCACCTCGCGATAGTACGGGTGCAAGTGCAGCCCAAGGAAATGGACGCCTGTCCCGACGTTCTCGCGACGGAGCGCAGCCGCAATCTCGTCACGGGTCTTGTTAAGCTTGTCCAGCTTGAAACGAATCACGAACGAGTACCACGCGTGTTCGATGCCGTCAATTACCTCCGGCAACCAGATCTCGTCGATCTCGGAGAGGACCGTCGTGTACATATGCGCAAGCCGGCGCCGCGCAGCCTGGAATGCCGAAAATTTTTTCAATTGCTCCACGCCGATGGCCGCCCCAACATTTCCCATGCGATACTTGTAACCCGGCGCAGCGACCTCAGGGGGGCGCCCGACCGCGGTGCCTCCGTACCGTTCCCACGCCGTCGCCGAAATTCCGTTCGCCGCCAGCAGGCGCACGCGCGCCGCTGATCTGCACCAGCGGCAATCGGGAGGGAGACC
>CAZPMT010000046.1:0-35193 GCA_964587655.1 uncultured Nitrospiraceae bacterium | reverse complement strand
CCCGCTTTCGCGGGAATGACGCCATTTTGGGATTGTTTCACAAGCTCTGAGCACAGAGCTTGCCCTCTCCGTGCGGACCGTCGCTACTTTTCGAGGGTCCGGAGGCGGGCACTCTTCGCCGGATTCGCCTGGGCCTGCTGATACGCCTGGACTCGTTCGAGCCAGGTGGTGGTCAGGGTCAATGGGCGGCTGCTGCGGGCCGTCGTGGAAGGCCGTTTGTCGAGTTTGGCGCGCGCGTCGTCCGTCAGCGGACGATAGAGCGTGTCTGCCGCCTTGACCGCGTTTGCGGCAATCACCTGCCGTACAGCTTTGCGCGGGTGCTGGCTCCTAATCGCGACGAGTTGCTTGGCTGCCGTCGGGTCCGTGCCGTATACGTACAAGACCACGGGGCCGTACGCGCCTGTACCGAGGTCGATCTCCGAGAAGTAAAGGTCGGTGCCGGAACGATAGTCGAGCAGCGCGTCAAGCCAATTGAGGGACCATCCCTGTTCGTAGTCGTACGCGCCGAAGATCCTGCCTTCCGAGAACCCGTCGTTATACCCGTCGCCCCACCCGCCGTTGTCATACTCGACATGCGGGTCATTCGCGAGGAACGTCAGGTAATCCGAGTAGAAGGCTGCATCGTAGCCCTCGCTGAAACCGATCGTGAAGGCGTCGTCATAGGACACGAAGTACCCGTCATGATAAGCGTACCAAATGCCGTCGTAGTAGCCGCGGTCATAGTCCGGCGTCTCCACGAACGGTATCGTGTCGCCCTGATAATACAGGGGCGAGGCGGTAAGCGTGTCATAACTGTCGTCGAACCCTGCCCAATACCAGTCGTCTTGCGCAAACCCGTCGCCGTATCCCCGCTGATACTCGAAGGCAATCGGGCACGCCGTCAAGAGCAGCGCCGACGAGAAAAGAAAGGCTGAACTGATGCCTGCCATGCGAATGCGGTTCGTATACATCTTCCATCTCCCTGACTCGTCTGAGAGTCCAAGAACTCAAGACAGATTATCGACGAATGACCCTATCGCCGCCGCGGTGGCCTTCGCGAGAGCCGCTATCGCCCGGCGAACCCGACTCCACGGCATGCGAGCGAACGCTGGGCCTCGAAACGGCGGGGGGTGCAGCGATCCGTGGCGATTCCGGCGCCGCTTCGCGCACGCGCATAGGCATCGGCGCCGGCTCGGGCATCCTCACAATCGGCTCATGCCGAATCTCAGGCGCCGGTTGCGGCGCGAAATGACGAACCTCAGGCGCGCGTGGCGGCGCAATATGACGAACCTCCGGCTCACGAATAACAGGACCTGGTTCCTGTACTTGCGGTATACGCGGCGCATAGGGCTCGTTCACTTGAGGCGAGATCGGAGCTTCAGGCATCCTGACTCGTTCCGGACGCTGAACCGGGGCAGGTTGCTCTGACTCGGCCTTCGGCCCGAGTCGAACGACGCGTGACCGGGATGGCTCGGCGGGAGCCGGCGTCGGAACCTGCGGCTCTGAACTCTCGAAAGACTGCTCTTGGCGCCGCACGCGGGGCACGTAGGTCGTCGTTGGCGGCTTGGTGACCTCTCTCACGCCGCGCGACTGCGGCGGCGCTACTGGGAGTGGCTCTTGGATATCGCGCGTCGCCGTCCGGGTCCTCGTAGACGGTTTCGAGAGGCCAATCCTATCTGAACCGCGTCCGGTATCGCGGACCGTATCCCTCGGCCTCTCCTCGACGCGCACGCTTCCACCGGCAGGCTCAGTCGTGCGGGTGCGCATCGGCAGCGGCAGCGATGTCTCATCCGGGGCCTTGGCCGTGCGACCGGTCGCAGGCCTCGACCCGCCGTCGCGAACCGTCCGAACCCGGTCCGTGTTCGGCAAGGTTGTCGGCAGGACCTCTCCCTGAATATTGCGCGGCACGGAACGCCCTTGATTCGACAGTACGTCGCGCTCGACCCGCACAGGCCGCGCCCGTGCGGCCCGTGTCGCCTCTTCTACATTCGTCCTCGAACCTTTCATCTCGCTCGCGGCCACCGCACGCCACCGGGTCGGTGTGTCGCTGCCTTCCAGGGCCGCCACGCGAGTCCGCGCGGCCTCTCTAGCCCCGCCAAACGCATCCGGGCCTCGAATGACGCGACGCGGAGAGTAGTCCCGAACGCTCAGCGTAGTGTCCCGATACGGGAACGGAACCCGGCCCCGCGAACCAATGTTGATGTTCCAAATGTTGATCTCAGTGACCGGAACATTCCGGATCATCACCGGTGTGAACGGATAGACCCCGGACGGTCCCCACAGAAGATCGTCAACGCCACAGTAGCTGCTTGCGCCAAAGCCAATACGAAGACCGCCAACACTAAAGTACTCCGCCCCAAACGAGTACGGAACATCCCACGGATCGAGCGGCGCCCACACAAAGTTCGGGCCATATCGCACACTGGCGACCCATGCAGGACCCCATGTGTCGCGATATGTCCATAACCATCCATACGAGTCATGGTGACGCCAACGACCGTAGTGCGACGTAACGTAACAGAACGGGTAATCACCGACCCACGCGTAACCGGACCCCGGGATGAAGCTCCAGTGCCCAGAGCGGTACGGCACGAAGTCCACGACCACGGTCGGACGCCAGTAGTAGGAGGAATCCACATACACCCATTTGCCGTAAGGTGCAAGGTCGCTCACGCCGATGGTGGCCGACGTTATCGGAACGCTCTGCGGAATGGTGTCCGATCCCACGGCAAGCAGCCGCGACCGCTCGCGATTCCACGAGTCAAAATCGTCCTCGACGCCAAGATCAAACGCCGCCGGCTCGGAAGGCAGATAGCCCGGGTCCACATAGGACCGCTGGCCCTGCCTCACCGCGACGTCTGCGCCGCCTTCCGTGCGAACAACGGCGCTGCCCCATCGCACCGACACCGTCGTTGCGCCGTTGCTGATGACGTCCATGCGGACTTGGCTGTCCTGGCCGACCGACACCTTGCACACGGGCGTCTCGAGGACGACGTCTCCCGAACTGCGGCTTATCCGCTGCACATAGACCGACCCGGCCCAGAGCCGTATCCCGCCGGAAGGCGTCAGAGAGGCCACTTCGGCCTTGCTGCCGTCCGCCATCCGCAGGAACGTGCCGCCAGACATCTCGAGCTCCAACGTACCCTCCTTGTCAACCCAGAGGGTGTCGCCGGGCATGACGATCGTGTTGATCGTTGCGTAACTCCAGTCCGCATCGTCATTTCCCTTGACCATAGAGTTCCCGTTCTCGAAGCTGACCCGCGCGTGCATCAGTTCCTGAGCCGGAACCATCGGCGCCGCCAGCAGCAATACGCACAGGAAAACCCCCACCGCGATCTTGTCCCGATTCATTCTCATGGCCGTAACTCCTACCCGAAACTGTCACCTTGCGGCTTGCCCGCATCAGAGCTTTCTCGAACCTGATAAAATAGACGAGGCCCAAGCCCTTTCATTCATTCTACAGAAAAGGCGCAGGAACGTATCGAAGCATCCTTCTCAATCACCCAGTTCCCGCACCAGACGATAGATGGTGTCGAACGCAAACGTGAGTTCCTCGATCGTGCAATGATCCTGCACAAAATGCGTCGTGCAATATAGGAGCCCCCCGTCGCGGAACAGCCTCAACACCCGCTCGATATCCGCCTCCAGAACGTCGAGCCTCCCGAACCCAAGCGTCGTCTGAATATCGAGCCCACCCATCACAACAAACCGATCCCCATACTTCGCCTTCTGCTCCCAAAGATTCATCCCCGCCGACTCCTGCCAGGGATGCACGACGTCGTAGCCCAGTTCCATGATGCCGTCGATGACCGCGTTGACGTTCCCGTCGCTGTGCAGACTCAAGAACGCCCCGCGCTTCTTCACCGCCTCCGCCGTGACGCGGTGATAAGGATAGATCATCGACCACCACACATCGCGACTGAACATCAGCCCATGCTGGGCACCCCAGTCGTCCGAGACATGAACCATATCTATCCCGAGGTCCAGGCAATTCATCGCAAAACCACGGTTCCACTCCGCCTGGCGCCGGTACACCTCGTGCAACTCCTCGGGATACATCAGCAGATACATCAGATGCCGCTCGATCCCGAAGATGCCGTTCAACGCCTCGAAGATCCCCGGCGTCTGCATATAAACAAACCGCCCCCGTTGCTCCTTGTGATGCCGGATCCCATCAACGACATCTTTGTAGGCATCCCGGCTATCCGGGTCCGTCAGAGGCAGATCCAGTGCATGAGGCGGATCGATCTCTCCCCCACTCTCACCCCGCAGCTTCTCCACCGCCTCCGAAACAAACGTCCCCGGCCCCCCAAACAAATGCGCGAAATCAAACTCATACCTGTCCTCAAACGCCGCCACCGACCCAAACGCCTCCGTGATCTGCGGCGTAAGATTCGCGCTCACCCACCCGTACACAGGAATCCGGTCCGCCTTCTCCCGCTGAATCACCCTGATAACCCGATCTCGCGACAACACAGTTCGCCCTCCGTCGGTTATACGGCGTTCAGGGATCTTACACAGCAGCCGCTAACACTACAACGGTACTCCATCGCCTGCTGTTCGCGGCAGACCCCACGAGACTGCACAATTGCCAACGTCTCACCACGGTGCGAAGAACCGTCCTCGGAATAGCGCAACGGGATCCCGGGGTATGTATACGGCGCTGCTGTTCGCTACGACGCGACGCAATACGAAGACGGCCCCCGCTGCAATCCCCACCGAAAGGCCGACTGTAACGGGCAGATTGAGCAGATTGAACGCTTCCAGCGCCATCACGCCCGCATAGGCTGCCGGGAGGTACACCATCAAAGCCAGTGGACTGAAGCGGAGAAACAGAACGCAGCCGGCAAGGCAAGTTGCAAGGAGAACCACCGCCAGTCTCATGAACTCGATGAACATCGCCATGTCGCCCCGCGTTCCAGTGACGGCCGCTACGAGGACCGCAATCATGGCCAACGCGATTGCAGGAAACGAAAGAAAGAACAATATCAGACGCCCAGTGGAAATCGGCAACGTCCGCAGGCTTCTCACGGACCCAACCCACGGCAGCACGAGACAAAAATACGCGGGTATGGTCAGAAAGGCGAAGACGTAGCCCCAAGGCGCCTCTGTCTGCCATAGCGTGTCCCGAACTCCCATTCCGTTAATGAAGACGAAGCCCACCATCAGGATGTAGCCAAGAAACACAACCGCGGCACCCGCACACATCCACCAGATCGCTTGAAACCACACGTAGCCCAATCCCATGGCGCGCGATGGAAACACATACGCCGCTTCCGGCGCGGATAAAATCGTCAGGTTCTTCACGGGCCGCATGACGATCGTCGTGTCGGCCAATCGGGCGGATAGGAGAAATGACGCGGCAATGCAGATCAACGAGGCGGCTAGGGCCAGGGAATTCTGCGCGTCGAACATCGATTCCCTTGCGCCGACGAAACAATAGAGCGACTTGAACGCGGCGCTCATGAGGGTTTTTCCTTCGAGTCCCATCACGTCCGCCGGGGGCACAATTATGCGGCTGATGAAAAACACCGTTATCCCCCCGACGAGATAGGCAAGAGTGTTGAAAGTGATGCTGCGAATTATTCGTCGCGCCGGTGTTGCCGCGCCCACGCGAAGGTATCTCATCTGCAAGAGAAGAAGACCGGCTATTCCACCCATGCAAAGCACACCCACGCAAACTAAGAGAAGCGGATCAAGCGGCGGTATCCGAAAGAACTGTCGCAATACAAAGTACAAGGAGACGTTCACGCACACGCAGAGCACAGGGAACAACACCAAGCATTCGATCCAGACCAACCGGCCCAACACCGCGCGGCTTACAGGCAACATTCTGTACTTTCTGCCGCCGGTCTCCGCGAATTCGAAGATCATCAGAAGCAGCGCGCCATAACCGATCACGACCAGTATTATCACAGCGCCGGCGACGTTGTTCTTCGCCGGAAACGGCGGCATTGAACACAGCACCGCTACCACGAACAGCCACCACCGCCGCCGAATTACATCTGCAACAAGATGCCGCATATTTCGTTACTCCTCTTCTCCCCAACTCAAGTTCCGCGCTTCTTCTATCACTCCCTCACCAAGCCAACGAATAGCTCTTCCAGGGTCACCGGCGATGTAACGATGTCAGTAAGACCATTGGAGCGGAGTTGTTCGAGGCCGCCATCGGTAATGTCGGCCAGAACACGGCAACGGTTGCCTTCGCGCTTCTGCAGGTAGACGGCTCGGAGTTGCCTGACGTCTTGGCCATTGGAGAGGGTGCAATCCACCATGCGGAATCGTTCGACCAGTTCGGACGTTGGACCTTCGATCAGGAGCTTTCCGTTGTGGATCATGCCGATATGGTCTGAGAAGCGCTCGAGATCGTGGAGATCGTGCGAGGAGATGAGGACGGTGCGGTTTTCGTCCTGAACGGCCTCGAGAAGTTCCGTGAAGACCTCCTGTTTGGATATGGCATCGAGTCCGGCGAGGGGTTCGTCAAGCAGCAGCAGCGCGGGCCGGTGCGACAGAGCTACGATCAGTCCCAGCTTCGTCCGCGCGCCGAACGACAACGTCGCGATCTTGTCCGAGGCCCCGATCTTCAGCCGTTCCATGAGGTCTCGGCAGTAGTCATCGTCCCAGTCTTCATAGAAGCTGCGGATGAAGCCGAGGAGCCGCTTCACTTTGCCCCAGGCATTGAAAACGAGGTCCGGGCTGACGTAGCCGATCCGTTTCTTTACGGAGACCTCTTCTTCGACGTGATCCAGACCGAAGACCTCGATGCTGCCCGCGTCCTTCTTGCCCATCCCCATGATCAGGTCGATGGTCGTGGTCTTCCCCGCGCCGTTCGGGCCGATGAGGCCGTAGATCGCGCCCTTGGGCACTGTCAGATCGAGCGGCCCCAGTTTGAACTTGGAGAATGACTTCTCCAAACCGCGTATCACGATTGCTTCGTCCGCCATGGCTATTTCTCCATCTCCTCCAAGAGGTGTTTCACAGTTGTCAGCAGCTCGTTCCGGCCCATTCCTGCTTCGACGCCTTCGCGGAGCGCCTGGCGCAGCAATTCCTCCGCGCGTCCATGCTTCATCTCGCGACTCCGCGAAACGCCGTTCTCGGAAACGAAGGTCCCCAGTCCCTGCTTGCGATAAATGATGCCGTCGCGTTCGAGTTCCTCGTACGCGCGTTTCACGGTGATGAGGCTGACGAGGAGATCCTCGGCGAGGGCGCGAAAGGATGGAAGCGGCGCATGTGGACGGAGCCGGCCGGAACTGATCTCGCGCTTGATCCCCTCGATCACCTGCTCGTACAGCGGCTTGGACGCCGCTGGCGATACGGGCGGCAACAGGAGTTTATGTTCGTTTTCCTTGACCATGCACTGTAAATATACACTATATACAGTGGATTGTCAAGCCCCCCGATTCGAAGTAGTTTTCCTGGCTCTTCCGGTTCTTGCGTACTTCCTTGGCGCTCCGGTCTATCCTTTCATGCTCGTGCGCGTTATCGTAATCAAAAAAACGAACAGCCACAATCACAGCGCGGCATAGCCGCGACCAAGAAGATTGGAATCTCATTTGCTCGATTACGATTACGATCACGAGCACGACGGGATGGAAACGAAATGCGCAAGAACCGGATGGACAGAAAAAGAGCGCCATAACCTAACGGCATGGCGCACTCATGGAGGGAAGATCGTTGGGATGAAACACTCCCGTATTTCATTCCCACGGCCTAAATGAATCGACGTCCGTGTCAGCCTAACCTTGACATCCGTGTCTCGGCCTTCCGCAGGTTATATCGGCGAACGTGCAACATTCTTTAGCGGCAATACACCGGGAGTTAAGCCGCACACAACCCACTTGGGCAACGACGCCGCGGGCGCTGATTGAACTCCGCTGTGACAACGGGAAGTCTCTCGCGCTATTCGCCAGCGAGGATCTTGTCTACGCGGGCGGAAAGGTCGCGGAGGTAGACCTCATCGCCGTCGGCGAGTTCGGGCGTGAGATAGCCGGCGTAACCCACTTCGGCGAGGGCTTTGCGGACCTCGGGCCAGTTGACGCTTCCGTCGCGGAGGTTGACCCATTCGCGTGATTCCTTCTTGAAATCCTTGAGGTGGATCTTGACGATGCGTTTACCGAGGATGCGAATCCACTGCTCTGGCCAGCCGAAAACGACGACGTTGCCGACGTCGAAATAGGCCCTGAGCCATGGATTGTTGAACTCATCCACGTACCGCGCGAATTCGAGAGGACTGAGCAGGAAGCTGTTCCAGACATTTTCAACCGCGATGACCATCTTCAGTTCTTCGGCCAACGGGAGGATCTTGCGGATGTTCTTCTGGCTGCGCTCATAGGCCGCGTCGTAGCTCGTCTTATCGTTGACGACCGCGGGCACGAGCAGAACCGTGTCGGCGCCCATTGCCTTGCCGCTGCGCAGGGCGGTTTCGATCTCCTTCAGCCCCTTCTCGATGGTAGCCGGGTCTTCACTGGACATTGGCGCGTTCCACCCGCCGTAGGTCACCGAATGGATCGGCGTACCCGCGGCCCTGGCCGCATCGCCGAGTTTCTTTGCCTCACCGAGGTCCACCATGGGATAGCCCTCAATGCCTTCGAACCCGCAGGCCTTCGCAAGTTTGAACTTCTCGGCGTCAGGCAGGCCTTTCGGCAGCATGCCAAGTTGAAGCGCCTTCTTCGGCGCGGCTTCCGCCGCGCGTGCGGAAAAGCTGCCGGCCAGCCCAGTCGCAACCGCCGCCGCGGCTGCGGTCTTCAGAAAATCGCGTCGTGCAATCGTGTTGCCTTTCATGTCAATCCCTCCATCCGTAATCCTGCTCCGCTCTAGCCTACGCCAGCGCAGAAATCCGATCAAGCCGCATAAGCCTCCGTTGCGCGGTTGCGTCGCGATCCCGGCACGTGCGACACTTGCCAGCGGAAAATGGGAACACGTGAGGAGGCTTCGAGATGACGTCGATGATGCTATTGATGGCCTTGCTGTCCGCGGACCAGGATCTTGTACAAGGGCCTGTCGAGACCGTTGGAACGGGGTTCGCGTTCACGGAAGGGCCGGTATGGATTCCGGGGAAGGGCCTCATCTTCAGCGACATCCCCGCCGATACGATCTATGGCGCGGACAAGTCGGTATTCCGCACACCCAGCGGAAAGTCCAATGGGCTCACGCTTGACAAGCAGGGGCGTCTGATCGCTTGCGAGGGCGGTAATCGCCGTGTGACGCGCACGGAAGCGGACGGCGCGATCACGGTCCTCGCGGACAAGTACCTGGATCTAAAACTGAACAGTCCCAATGACGTGGTCGTGCGTTCCGACGGGACGATCTTTTTCACGGACCCGCCGTACGGACTCGAAGGGCGCGAGGCGGAACTCCCGTTTTCGGGTGTGTATGAGATCGCGCCGGACGGCAAGCTTACGCTTCTGTCCGTCTACTTCACGCATCCCAACGGGCTCGCGTTTTCTCCGGATGAGAAGACGCTCTACGTGTCCGATTCAGGCGGAGGATTCATCGAGGCGTTCGACGTGCAAAAGGACGGCGCCTTGAAGAACGCGCGGACCTTTGCGACGGACGTGGGTCCCGACGGCATGAAAGTGGATGAGGAGGGCCGGCTCTGGACCAGCGCCAAGGACGGCATCCGAGTCTATGCGCCGAACGGTGAACTCGTGAAGACGATTCCCTTCCCCGAGCAGCCCGCGAACTGCGCCTTTGGCGATGAGGATGGAAAGACCTTATACGTCACCGCACGCCACGGCCTCTATAAGGTGCGATGCACCGTTTGCGGGACACGCTAGACGGCACGGCGGAGAACCTGGATCGCTTACCCCTTGATCACGCCCGCCGGGCGGACCCGCGCAACGAGACGTCCGATGCCCGACTTGGCGACCACTTCGGCCACGGCATCAATGTCTTTGTAGGCCTCGGGCGATTCCTCGACGAGCGTCTTCCTGCTGCGGGCCATGACGACGATTCCGCGTTCTTCGAGATCGCGGATCAGATCGCTTGCATTGCGTCCCTTGCTTGCGGCCGTCCGGCTCATCATGCGGCCCGCGCCGTGACAGCAACTGCCGAACGTCTTGTCGAGTGCGGCCTGAGTGCCCGCGCAGACGTATGATCCCGTGCCCATGTCGCCGGGGATCAAGACCGGCTGTCCCACGGAACGGTACGCCGCGGGCACCTCGTCGCGGCTCCCGGGAAACGCCCGCGTCGCGCCTTTGCGGTGCACGCACAAGCGCTTCTTCACGCCGTCGATCTCGTGCATCTCGAATTTCGCTATGTTGTGGCAAACGTCGTACAGCAGGCGTCCGCCGAGATCGCGCGGCGAGATCCCGAGCGCGTGCTGCAAGGAACGCCGCGCGAGTTCCATGATGATCTGCCGGTTGGCCCACGCGTAGTTCGCCGCCGCCGCCATCGCCGCAAGATACCGTTGCCCCTCCGGCGACCCCACCGGCGCGCAACAGAGCTGCCGATCCGGAAGCTCTATGTGGTACTTCGACGAGGCGCGGAGCATCGCTTGCAGGGAGTCGTCGCAGATCTGGTAACCGAGCCCGCGGCTTCCGCTGTGGATCATCAGCGTGACGTTTCCTTCGACGAGGCCGTAGACCTCGGCGATATCCGGATCGAGGACGCGTTCGACAACACCAAGTTCCACAAAGTGATTTCCGCTGCCCAACGTCCCTAGCTGATTCTCGCCGCGCGAGATCGCCCGCTCGGATACCGCGCCGGCATCCGCGCCCGCTATGCAGCCCCGATCCTCCGTCGTGTCGAGATCCGCTTCCGTTCCGTAACCCTGCTGCACGGCCCAGCGCGCGCCCGTCTCGAGCACGCGCTTCAGATCTTTCGCGCCGAGCCTGGCGATCGCGCCCTCGGAACCAACGCCGCAAGGGACGTCGCGGTAGAGGCCGTTCACCATGTCGCGCAGCCTCGACTTGACGGCCTCGTATTCAAGATTCGTCGTCATGAGCCGGCAGCCGCAGTTGATGTCGTAGCCGACGCCACCGGGAGAAACAACGCCTCCCGCCTCCGGATCCGTGGCCGCGACGCCGCCGATCGGAAAGCCGTAGCCCCAGTGCGCGTCGGGCATCGCCATCGAATAGCCGACGATGCCCGGCAAACAGGCGACGTTCGCCACTTGCTCCGCGGCCTTGTCGCGCAGGATCGGTTCGAGAAGCTTCTCGCTCGCGATGATCCGTCCCGCGATGCGCATCGCCCCGCTCCGCGGGATCTCCCACGTGGTTTCGTCAATTCGCTTAAGGGCTGTTTCGCTCATCGCGAATTCTCCGCAAGCTCTCAAAGCATGGACGGAAAGTGTCCGCGCCGTTCACATGGGGAATCGCAACCCATCTGGAAGGGCTGGCTATGTAGGTCCGGTTTGTAACCGGACCACCTCGGCGTCCCCAATATATTGCGCATGACTTGGTCCGGTTACAAACCGGACCTACATGGGCTTTCCGTACGCGCTCTCAGAGATCAAGAGTCACTTGCGCCAAGAGGCCTTGCTCCGTCTCGCGCACGGACAACTGCTGGTACGTGGCGCTCTTGACCTCCTCGGCGCGTTCCTCCGGTGCACACTTGTACCCGTCCGCGAGAACATCGACTTCCTGCTCTGACACGGCCTCGAAATGGAACTTCGCGGCAACGAATTGTTCCGTATCGAGCAGGAAAATGAGTTCCTGCAACCAACGTATCAGCGTGTCTTCCCGATTCCAGCCGACGACGCGGATGCGCCGTTCGATTGACGTGTCGCTTAGCCGCTCTCGGACCGCGATCTCGTAGAGCCCTGCCGCCGCGCTTTCGAGCAGTTCCGCAAAATCCCGTCCCGTGCACTCGATGCGCGCGTCGGCGGTATGTTCAAGGAAACGAAACGGCATGCCCAAAGACCTTGTCGCGATCGGAATGGCGAATGGCGGTCCGGCGAGCTATTTCTGCACGAGCATCTGGAAACCGAACCGGCACGCGATCGTCAGTTCGAATAGAACCGCATAGGGAATCCGGCTCACGTTGATAGTGAGTATTCGGCCGGTCTTGATTCGCTCGACGAGTTCGCGGCGGTACGCGTTGAACCGGCGCCGTTGCGCCACGTAGCTGATGGCCGCCTCTTCGTAGCCGGCCAGGATGCTTTCGCTGACGAAGCGCTCGGCGTCTGCGATCCGGCGCCACCCCGGACGCAGATCGAACGCCCGCAGGTAGGCTTCCACCTCTCTCGTCTTGTTCGCAAGCTTGCGCCGCGCGCGGCGGCTCAGGCGAACCCCGGTCCGGCTGAGGTGGCTCATGCGTTCCGTGGTTGCCGCAAGCATGCCGCGGATTTCCTGTGCGGCCTCGTCGTAGCGGCCGCGGACGTCGCATTCCTCGATTCGCTGCTGCACGACGGCCCAGCGTTCGCGGAGATCGGCAAGGGTCTTCCAGCGCGGGTCCTCAGGTTTACGCGTGAGCATCCAGATCTCCTGGAAATCGAAGAAGAGACCCGCGTATCGCTTGAACCCGTGCACCGCGTCTTTCCCGCGCCGCCAGGCATATTGCAGGACGTTCTCACGCGCGAAGATCGGCCTGCGCGACTTCCGCTCCTTCAGCCGGAACAGCCCCGTCGCCATGGGATGGCATCCCTCGAGAGCCGAGTAACGATACCAGGCATACTCCCAGAATAGATGCCGCGCGCGCGCGCGGGTGCTGTGCAGCAGCCGGGTAACGATGTTCTCCTTGCTGTAGATGAACCGCATCGCATCGTCGTACGAGGCGCGCCACTCGCCCGCCGCCATGCGCGGATGTTTGAACGTCTCGTGCAGCCCGTCGTAATTATTGTAGTCCGCGTCGAGGCCGGCGCAGTCCTCGACCATCTTCAGGTGGTCCTTTGATCCGGGCAGGGGCGTCAGCATGAACAGCGACGCGACGTCCACCTTTACCTCGTTGCATAGCGTTTCCATATCGAGATGCACCGAGTCCCGCGTGTCGTAAGGAAGGCCGACGATGTACCCGACGTGAACCTCGACGTTGTACCGATGCCACAACTCGACCATCGCGCCGTACTCGTCGGTGCGGTTCTGCCGCTTGCCGACCGCTTCGAGGTTCCGCGGGTTCACGCTTTCCATGCCGATGAAGGTCATGTAACATCCGGCGCGCGCGGCCTTCTCCACAAAATTCGGGATCTTGTGCGCCAGCGTGTCCACTTGCATCATGAAAATGATCGGCATCCCGCGTTCGCGCAATCGGATCAGTCCATCGAGGATCTCTTCCCACACGGGATTGCGCGAGAAGTTGTCATCGGTGAAGAAATACTCGGAGATGCCCCGCTCGTAGTTCTCCTCGATGGCTTTGAGGACGCACGCAGCCGAACGGTATCGCATCTTGCGCCCCTGCACGTTGATGATCGTGCAAAACGAGCAGTTGAACGGGCAGCCGCGGCTCGTGTCGATCGTGGCCATCGATTTGGCGAAAAACTTGTTCTGCAATTTCTCGCTGGCCCTCGGGACGGGCGCGTTCGCGAGGTCCGGCAACTCGCGGATGTCGTAGACGGGCTGCATCTCGCCATAGGCCGCGTCGCGAAGGATCTTGACCAGCGCCCCGGGCGCTTCCGCTTCACCCTTGACCAGCGCAACGCCGTGGTCCACGAGATGCTGCAATTCATGGGAAGGCTTGTCGAACAGCGCCAGCATTCCGCTGACGTGGAAGCCGCCGATCATCACTTGCACGCCGGCGGCGCGCAACTCGATCGCCAGGTCCGAAGCGCGCGCGATCTGGTTGCTCTGCACCCCCACGAAACCCACGACGATCCGCGTGCCGGGCTCGCGGTTCATTCCGGCGATGCGCTTGATGGGAATTCGTTGCACTGTGTCGTCGAACGTGTCCACGGTGACTTCGATATCCGGCCCCAACTCGCCGGAGGCCGCGATGGAGCGCGTGAGGCTCTCCAGACAGCAAAGTGTGTTAGAGGGCAAGACGCCCCGCCAAAAACGCACAACATACCCATCGTCGTCGTATCGCGACGGGCGGATATAAACAACGTGCAAGCGTCTCTTGTTCAAGTCAGGCCCAATCTTGTTGTGAAGAAGCTCATCGCCAGTGTACCACAAAGCGGGGATTAGTTCGATTTCCGCAACTCCCGTGGGCGCGGCGTCCTCGCCGCGCTTTCGTAACCCCGTGGGCGCGGCGTCCTCGCCGCGCTTTCGTAACGCCGCGACCACTGAGAAAATCGGCTCTACTGCGCCGCCTTGCCCAATTCAAGGATCATCCGTGCAATTTCATCGCGCTTGTCCAGCAGGAGCTTTGGGTCTCTTGGAAACGAGACGAGGTCGGGCACAAGGGCCTTGAGGTTCAGCGCCTGTCTGGCCCGATCTAGCAGGGCCGGGTTTCCGCCCGCCGCCTCGAGCTTCTTGATCCGATCCGAGAACATCCGTAGATAGTCGTAGTCCTCAATGCCGTCGCGGATGATCTCCCAGCGAATTGAATCGACGGGTCCGTCGGGTCCGGGATACACGAGGAATCCGTCGCCGTTCACTGGCGTGACGTCCGTCAGGCCGGCGTAGGGATCGTGGCCCTTCTCGCAATAGTCGATGCACCAATACTGGAACCCGCGCATACCGAGGGTCCACGTCTGCCAGAAGAGGATGCGGTGTTCCACGCCGGCGAAGTCCAGGAGAAAGTTGCCGTACGGGCGCGGCGGATATCGGTTGACGTACCACCACACCTCGCTGCCTTTCTGAATCCGCTCGAGAATGGGTTTGTTGTTCGGCGTATCGAGCATCTGCGTGTGCACCGACCAGATGCTCGGCCCTTCCGGCAGAAAAGGCTGTATCCCGAATGAGGCGATCATCGCGGGGATGTCGGGCGCAATCGCGTGCCAGGACTTGAGCCTTTCGCCGAGGGTCGCGAACTGCGACGGATCGGGATTCGACGCGATGGGACAGAAAACGCGCTTGTCGATCTTGCGTCCCACGACGAATGCGTCAGCCTTTTCGAGCGCGTCCGGCGTATCGAGCAGGCCCGCGGGCACGGCAAACGTAGTGGCGCCTCGCGCGAGGGCGTCTTTCACGCGCGACGCGTACTTGCCGAGTTCCCCGGCGTAGTCCGCGGCCGGCGCCGGGAACTGGAAAGGTTCGCGGAGAGAGACGCGATGGTCCAGGGCGTTCGAGACGTATCGCGCAGTCAGATCCTGCGGAGAGAGGTTGCACCCTTTCGCTTTCGCGGCGTCGACGGCCATATCCTGGCGGAAACCGAAGTCGGTCTTCAGCGACGGCGTCACGGGCAGATCGAAACCATACACCGTGGCTTCAATCGTGAGGTTGATGGGATCGCTCTCGGGATAGGTCAGTACCAGGTCACCGGCATATTTCCCCGGAGGAACGTCGAGCGGGGCGTAGACCGTGAACCACAGACACGTGCAGCGTCCGCCCGCCGCCGTGAAAGGTTTGAGCGGCTGCAAGGGGTCCGGCCAATCGCCGGTCGGCCCTTCAAAGTACGATGGAATGCGGACGGGGCAGTAGCCGATGTTGTACGCGCGGATGTTCGCGGACTTGATGAGGGCGCCGGTCTCGTCGTTGACAAGGTTGCCGATCTGGCAGGAGATCTTGCTCAGGTCCCTTCCCTTCGGCGGTTGGATGATCACCTGGAACGATTCGCGCTCGTTACGCGCCATGCGGATGCGGGCCGTTGATTCGATGCGTCCGTCGGATTCCACTACGTCTTCACGAAAGATCTTTTCGAGAGGGCTTTCAATCCAGACGGCCGTTTCGCCCGACGTGGCCAGCGACCGCTTGAGCGTGCGCGGGCCACGATTCAGTGCAAGCGGCGCGTCCGTCCACGGCTCCATCCAGTTGGCCTTGCGTGCGCCTATGATGAACTGCGTGTCGATGCCTCCGTGCGGCGGCGCGGTGTTCTTGCCGAGCGAAAGGCGGTCATTCTCGCCGAGCGTCAGTTCCGCCATGAACTCGTAAGCGCCATCGCCGGGAGCCGTCCACTCGTAGGTGCTCCGGACGACGATGTTCGGATCGATGTTGAAGGCTTTTCGCGGCAGCTTCCACACGCGTCCGTTTTCCGCAACCACGCTCGCGTGGATCTGTAGGTTCTGGAGAGACTTGACCGCCGAGAGAAGCAACACGAGCTTTCCAGGCTGGTAATCGATCTGCGCCGCCAGTTCATCCGTGGCGAAATCCACGTGTTTCAACCCGCGGACGACGTTCACGCGATACACCGTTTCCCAGGCGTCGCCCGGATTCAGCAGCCGAGGCAAAAACGCAGTCTGAAACCCGCACCGTTTCGTCTCGGCGTCCCACACCGTAAGGAAAGAGTGCGTTTGGTCCGCATTGAAGACGCCGCACACGCTCACCGCGGCAATCGGATCGGTGACGGCCGCCCAGTTGCGCGACGCGGGATAGTATGACGTCGTGTTCACGTGCCGGACGCCGACGAACGCCGGCACGTCGACGCGGTCGTTGGCGTCGAACGCGCCGCCCGGCAAGACGGGATTGCGCACCCAAGGCGCGATCCACTGGCTTTCCGCGCCCTTGTTCTCTACTTTCCAGCGCACGAGAAGGGACGCTTCATTGGGAAACGCCTCCATAGCGCGCGTAATATGCAATCCTTTGATGTTTGGTCCGTCGCAATCGTACGAGTAGCGGACCACCGGATGATCGCCGGCCGGTTCTACGGTCTCCATTTGATCGTTCAACCGGCGGCTGGGAATATAGGCGCTGCCCGCGCCGAAGCCCTCCTGGACAAGTCCGCCTTCTCCCGCATAGTTCGCGCCGACTGCCGGAATGGCAAACTCCGTTACGCTGCCCCACGTCTGAGGCGAAATGACAAGCCTAAGGTACTGTCCATCGATCTTGACGTCTTCCGTCACGACACCCGCGCTCGCAACGGAGGCCGCAATCAAAGATACCGCGAGGATCAGCAGTGTGTCCCTCCTCGCGTTGCGAGCGCTCAAACGACCGTTTGTAAAGATCGAGGAACGCATACGGCTAACCCTGGGAAAGGCAGTAGACGCACAAGAAAAGGGGCTCACGTGTCGAGATTGCCCATCACCCGCCTGGTGAGTCTCGTTCCCGTCCATTTCGTCCACGAAGTCCACCTCGTCCATAAAGTCCACCTCGTCCATCGTTCGATGGCACGTTAAACGGGCTAGTTCAAGAACGCGCGGGCCCGAAGCATGGGCCAAACTTCTCTCAACGATGCCGTGGGCTTGCGGCATACGTATACCGGCGCTTTCCTATCGCGCTCCGGGCATTCCGCCATTGCCGCTACTTCAATCTCAGCATAGAGGCGCTCGAGATCCTTCGGGGCAACGCCGATGGCGACAAGCACATCGGGGTCCTTGGCAGGCGGCCCCCAGAAATAATAGTTCTGATGGATGCTAACGGCGGGCGGCAGCCCGTACGCCTTCCCGAAGAAATCAATGGCGCCCGCGCGGCTGAAGTTGCCTGCGAAGAGGATGCAGTTGGCACGTTCTTCGGGCGTCAGACTCGAGTAGACCTTCGCCACCGCAGCCACCTGCTCCTTCCATCCGAACATGTCTCGGAAAGTCCCCGTGATCTCATACGAGTTCTTCAGCAGCCCGAAGGTCATGGTCCGAACGTATCCGTTGAGGTCCCTGATAGGCAGCAAGGGCAGGCCGATCGGCGCGGTGATCAATCCTCCAGCCGCCAGCGCGCCCGGCACGGCGATCTTAATCCACGAGAGATTGCGTCTCTCGATGAACCGCTCGACGGCAAGCGCGCCCGCCGCGAGAAGCATCGGATACGCCGGGCCGAGGTAGTAGATCTTGCTCTTGGCGATAGTCAGGAAAAGAAACACGAACACATAGATCCACCCGAGGACGCGGTACGGTTTCCCGTCCTTTGCGAGGAAGTAGTAGGCCAGTCCCGCGATCCATATCGCGACGTTGAAGGGGTGATAGTAGAAGACTTGTCCGGCGATGAACTCGACGACAGAGATCCGTTGCATGATCTTCGCGTTGAGTCCCATGACGAACTGAAGCGTGGCCCAGCCGTGCGTGTACTGCCAGTAGAGATTCGGTAGCACGATAATGAAAGCGATGAGGCCGCCAATGTAGATCCATCTATCGAGGAAGAGCCTTCGCTGCGGCGTCAGCAGCAGCCCAATGACCATGGCGACGCCGAAGAAGACCATCGAAGGCTTGTTCAAGAGACCCAAACCGGCCACGACGCCGAACCACGTCCAGAGCCGCGTGTTGCCCGTCTTGATGATCTGAATCAGAATGAGCGCGCACAATCCCCAGTAGAGCGGCTCGAACGACGGAAGCGCCAGGATGTTTCCGGGAAGCAACCAGCCCGGAGCGATGATGTACGTGAGCGCCGCGAGGCCCTGAGCGAACCGCCCGCCGCCCAATGCCCGCGCAATCAGCCCCATCACGATAACCGTGACAGCGCCCGCCACGGCGGAGAAGAAGCGCAGCCCGAACAGCGAGTCGCCGAGCGCCAGCCGCGAGAGACGCCCAAGCCAAATCGTCAGCGGACCGATGTCGACGTAGCCAAGGTCGAGGTGTTCGCCGCAGGCGATGAAGTAGAGCTCGTCGCCGTGATAGCCGTAGCGGCCGTTCAGACAGAAATGCAGCAGCAGCTTGAACAAGGCCAGCAAGCAGACAAGGGTCATACCGCTTGACAGGATGTTCTTTGAAGTGCGCAGTCCCGCTGCGGACGCGTCAGTTCCCATTCCCACTCCTTTCAGGGAGCCGCATTCCACAGTTTGTCGCCGTTTGACAAACTGTGCGGCGCTTGTCGATCTCGCGACGGCTCCAGTCGATGTAGTCGCGTAGCTCCTCGATGCCATACTCGCGCGCAAGCGCCCGGGCGCTCACGCCGGCCCGTTTGACCTTCAACACAAACCATGCCTCGCGCGGAAGCCACTTGTCCAGCGCGACGTCGCCGGCATGTTCCTTGAGCAACTTCTCCTTCTTCTCGCCGTTGAAATCGACGTGATGGATCATGCGGTCGAGGTCGAGCGTGACGCGGCTGACGTTGATACCGTCGCTCTTCTCGTCAAGGATCTTCTCCCCCGTGATGTCGTAGACGAGACAATCGCGCGCGAGCGTCGACGTGACAATGTGGAAATGGTTGATCAGCGCGTGCGACTGGAGCGTCGAGCCGGCCGAATACGCGCTCGACCAGATGACGAGCTCCGCGCCCTGATCGGCGAGCCGCTTCCAGACCTCTGGGAAATTCACGTCGAAACATATGGCGAACCCGATCTTGCCGAAGTCCGCCTTATACACGTGGCTTTCCTTGCCCGGCTCAAGGTTCTTGTGCGCGTCCCACTCGGCCCAAAACGGATACACCTTGTCATAGAGGCATGCCACCTTACCCTCGCGGTCAAGCAGAACAGAAGTGTTGTAGATCTTGCCCCCGTCTTTGCGGTACATCGGCGAGACGATGTACACGTGGTGTTTCTTGGCGAGGCCGGCCATCGCGGTCACCGTCGGCCCGTCCAGCGTCTCCGCCTTATCCCCGGGCCAGATCTCCGGCAACGCGATCAGGTCCACGCCTTTCGCGGCTTCCTCGTCCACGAGGGCGGCGATCTTCTCCAACGACTCGCCCGAGAAACTCAGGCTGACGATGCTAACCGGGCGGCCGATCTTTTCTTCCGCGTACGAAGTCATCGCGAGTAACGTGAATCCAACGGTAACAAGCACTGACAGCACCAACACCTTGGTCATGATAAACCCTCTTCACTCGCGCGGACTAATCTACACATCGGACCCGTTCGCGGCAACTCATCGCGCCTTGACGGGCCAATGGCCGGACTCGGACCGCGCGGTCCGAAGGTAGTCATCGATGCGCTTGACGATCTCCGGATGTTTGTCGGCGACGTTCTGCGTTTCGCCGGCGTCGGCTTTCAGATCGTACAGTTCGATTGCCATATCCGGGCCGAGGCCCACCGCCTTCCAAATACTGCTGTATACGCACGTGTTTAGCCGGGCTTCAGCCGGCTCCTCTTTGCACCCGGCCTCGGCCGGGGTGAACAGGGCCAACACAGCCCACCGCCAGCACGCTTCAGCGCGGCTTCTCGGTCACGCTTCAGCAGAGGTACCGACCCCGCTACGAGATCGTGTACTACTTCCGCAAAGGTCAAACCTTTCGAGTCCCCCGGCAGAGCCGGGGGTTTACCGAAAGAATTACGACGTCCGAGGTGTTGCCGGAGAAGGCGGCGCTTGCGCGAGAGACCTTCGGCCTGGCAGGGGTGGAGGACGTGGTCGATCTTGTCGAAGGTGATGCGCGCCACCATCTGTCGCGCTACGATGACATTGCGTTTTGCTTCCTTGATGCCGAGAAAGAGATATATGGCGAGTGCTATGATGCGATCGTGCCAAGGATGGTGCGCGGGGGTATATTGGTCGCCGATAACGCGATAAACCTAGATTCGGCAATTGGAGCCAGTTGGGTTTGTCCAAGTAGTGGACGGCGTGGACTTTGTGGACAAAGTGGACGCCGCCCTGCAGGTGATCTTCTTCGGCGTCCACATCGTCCACAAAGTCCACGCCGTCCACTATTTCGGGAAGCACCTTCAATCTTGACTGCCGAATCTAGGATAAACCATCGCGAGGCCTTGGCGGAGATGCTGGATCGCGCGCTTGCGGATGGGCGCGTGGATGCGCAAATCGTAACCGTCGGCAAGGGGGAACTCGTTTGCAGGAGGCGATAGATGTCCGAGCGGGCATGGTAATCGATTACTGCAGCAGGTGTCCACTGTCGTGCGTGTCAGGCCACGACATAATACGCGAATTGACAGTGTTATCAGTGTTCTTCTTGATGGCGGGGGCTTTGCAAAAAAATCGATTGACACGGGCGCGAATCTGTGCTATCGTTTTGTGGTAACCGATTACCGGTTGTCCTGACTTTGCGGCTGAAAAGTAACGTCTAAAGAAAAGAGGAGACATCGTGTCATGAGGAACAAAGGATTCACGCTTATTGAACTGTTGGTCGTGATCGCAATCATTGGTATCTTGGCGGCTATCCTGCTGCCCGCGTTGGCGCGGGCGCGGGAGTCCGCGCGCCGCGCAAGCTGCGCAAACAACCTCAAGCAGTGGGGCCTAGTGCTGAAGATGTACGGTAACGAGTCCAAAGGCGGAAAGTTCCCGCGTCTGAATTACTGGCCCGACGACTTCGCCTTCTCGCCCTTCGTGCCCTCGGTCTATCCCGAATACATCTCGGACCCGAACGTATACATTTGCCCGTCCGATGCGGCCTTTTCCATCGAAGACTTCAAGGACGCCGCCGGCGAGTGGTGCATCGCACGAGCCCCTGACGACGGCGGCTGTTCCGAAGAAGTCGATGCCAGCTACGGCTACTTCAGCTTCCTGCTCGACCGCGTAGGCGATGGCGCTGACGAAGTAGATGGGGATGGCAAGTCCCTCCAGGGCGTTTCTTGGGTGAACTCCGTCATCGCTGCGTTCGGCACGGGTGGTCTCGCCGCTATCGACCAAGACGTCACTGCTATCTTCCCCGGCACCGGCAACAACAAAGGCGATTCCTTCTTCCGGCTGCGTGAAGGGATCGAACGCTTCATGATCACCGACATCAACAATCCCGCCGCAAGCGCAAGGGCTCAGAGCAACATCTTCGTCATGACTGACGTCCTCTCCACAAATGTGGAAGATTTCAGCCACGTGCCCGGCGGCGCCAACGTCCTGTTCATGGACGGCCACGTCGCATTCCTCAGGTACCCCAGCGACCAGCCCGTCACCAAGGCCATGGCCATGACTGTCGGCGACTTCCCTGCGTAATAATACCCCTTTCCTTGCAAGTGCATTGCCTGTAGTTGCCCGAGCCCTCAAAGGGGGCTCGGGCTTTCTGTTCCCGACCCTGCATGGCCGCTTTGAGCAGCGCGGCTCACAACACAAGGCCCCGGCTTTACCGAGGCATATCTACCGGGCATGGTAATCGATTACTGAAGCGGTATGCTCGACGTTGTGCATGTCGGGCTATGACATAATAGGCGAAAATTGTTAGTGTTGTCAGTCTTCTTCTCAAGGGCGAGGGGGACGCAAAAAAAGGATTGACACGGGCCAGAATCTGTGCTATCATTTTTGTGGTAACCGATTACCGATTGTCTGACTTAGCAAGTGAAAAGTAACATCCACCAACAAAGAGGAGACATCATGTCATGAAGAAAAGAGGATTCACGCTAATAGAACTGCTGGTCGTGATCGCCATCATAGGCATACTTGCGGCGATCCTGCTCCCCGCATTGGCGAGGGCGCGGGAATCGGCTCGTCGTGCAAGCTGCGCAAACAATCTCAAACAGATGGGCCTCGTGTTCAAGATGTACGCGAACGAGTCCAAGGGCATGAAGTTCCCGAACATGCTGTTGGAACACGTCCGCACCGATGATTTCATCGCGCTCTGTCCCAGAATCAGCTCAATTTACCCAGAGTATATGAGCGACCCATCGATTCTCATATGCCCCTCTGATCCCGGCGATACGGTGGACACCCTCAAGGACACGCTCGGGAATTGGAACATCCAGGCCCACTACGTGGATGCGACTACGCGGGCCGCAATTCCCGATGACGCCAGCGGCGGAGTAGAGGTCGGCGGACAGGAGGGCGTAAAGGCCGGCGACGCCAGCTACGGATACTTTGGTTATGTGTATGACCGGTGTGGCGACGAGATTCCCATGCAGGATATCACGGCTGTGGCTCCGGGACTGGCAGGACTCATTGGGGCGACGGGGCCCGTCGTGGTCCAGTTCGCGCAAGCCGTCGAAAGCATGTACGTCAGGTACGCCATTGGAGATTACGACTCTGCCTCGCAGGATATCTCGGTGCCGGGCGGAAATGGAAATGCCGGCAGCTCCACGGTCTATCACCTTCGTGAAGGTATCGAGCGTTTCATGATTACGGACATCAACAATCCCGCGGCATCGGCGAAAGCCCAGAGCGAGATCTGGATCATGATCGATGCGCTCTCAACGGAGGTTGACAACTACAATCACGTGCCCGGAGGCTGCAACGTGCTTTACATGGACGGCCACGTCTCATTCATTAAGTATCCCGGCGAACAACCGGTCAGTCAGAATCTGGCGATTACGGTTGGCACGATCTTCTCGTAGTTCTTGCGGCCTGTAGTTACTGCACCAGACTAACCATTCGAGCCCGTCACGGGCTCGAATGGCTTTTAAGACGACCTCCATAGCCCTTCAAGGCGGCATGTCACCCACAGCGCATGCCTCACGCCTCTTCCTGCCGCGCCGCAACTCGTTCTTCTGTATTCTGTATTCTGTATTCTGTATTCTGAATTCTGTATTCTATATTCTCTCTGAGAGGGACGGGTCATGAAGAAGCCGTATGAAATCCACGTTATCTCGAATACGCATTGGGACCGCGAGTGGCTGTACAACTTCCAAGAGACGCGGATGATGCTGGTCGATTTCTTCGACCGCTTGCTCGATGTCCTGGAACACGAGCCGCGTTACCACTCGTATTTGCTCGATTCGCAAGCTGTGCCGGTCGAGGACTATCTCGAGGTGCGGCCCGATAAGCGCGAGGCCGTCATGCGGCACGTATCGAACAAACGGCTTTTCATCGGTCCGTGGTATACGTGCCCTGAGGGTTTTTGCGTGAACGGCGAGTCGCTGGTGCGCAACCTCGTCTACGGCCACCGGGTGGCGCGTTCCTTCGGGCACGTGATGAAGGTTGGGCACACGCCGTTTTCTTACGGCCAGAACTCGCAGATGCCGCAGATCTACGCCGGCTTCGGCATCGATACGATTCTGTTCTACCACGGCGTCGCCCATGATGATACCGCGAACGAGTTCATCTTCGAGGGGGCGGACCGGACGCGCCTGTTCGCGTCGCAGATGAGTTCAGGCGCGCGCTACAACTTCTACCACAACGTGTACCGCCGGATCCTCTTCGACGAACGCATCGACGATCGCCAGCATTCGTGGTCGCGCGGCGGGCTGCCTTTCCACCTGTGCAGTGAGCGGCATTGCATGGAGCATCACTTCCTGCTCGATCCGGTTATCGGTTTTCATGGCGAACGCCTCGACGAGAGCGTCCGGGCGTTGCGCCAGGCCGAGATTGATGCGTCCACCACGCGGTATCTCGCGTTCATGGACGGCCACGACAGCAGTGTCGCGGATGCCGCGACGTTGCGCATCATCGATGAGGCGCGGCGGTATTTGGGGAAGGACGTCATCCTGCACAGCAGTCTGCCGGACCTGATGGACAAGGTGAAGAGGGCCGCGCGCGACCTGGTGGTGCTCAAGGGCGAGCGGCGCGTTCCTAAGCCGATGGGCGCGCGCGTACATCTCTACAGTGACGTGCTCTCGTGCCGGACGCGAATGAAGCGTCTCAACGCGCACGCGGAGATCGCTTTGCAGCGTTGGGCGGAACCGTTCGCAGTGGTGGCGCAAAGTCTCGGCGCCGAGTATCCGGCAACGCTGCTCGACCTCGCGTGGAAGACGCTCCTGAAGTGCCACGCCCATGACAGCATCGCGGGTACCGGCGTGGATGACATCGAGCAGGACATGACGTATCGTCTGAGGCAGGTCATCAACATTTCCCAGGGTCTCGCGGCCCGGAGCCTGCAACATATCCAGACGCGCATCAACAATGGCGATGCCGGGCCGGAAGACGTCCTGCTGACCGTTTTCAATCCTTCCCCGTACGCGCGTTCCGAGGTAGTGACGGCCGTGCTCGACCTCCCGCATCCGGCTCTCGACCCCTTTGCGTTGGTCGAGGCCGGCAAAGTTTCCCTGGTTCCGATGGACGTCGTCTCGCGCAAGCCTTATCACGCCGTGGTCAACCACGCGTTGAACGCCACCATGATGATGGCCTGCGATCGCGTAACAGTTCGCTTCATGGCGACCGATATCCCCGGCCTTGGCTACGCGACCTACAGGCTTGCGCCGGCGGCTTCATGCAAGCCGCCAAAGCGCGCGAAGCCGATGACACGGTCGCTCGTGTCCGGCCACAATGCGATGGAGAACGAATCCCTCCATGTGAAGATCAACTCCGACGGCACTCTGCGCCTGACTGACAAACAGACGGGCGTTGTGTTTGACAACCTGCACTATTTCGAGGACGGCGGCGAGGCCGGCCACGCCTGGATGCACATCGAGCCGGCGTGCGATTCCGTCGTGACCAGCCAGGGACAGCCTGTCCGCATCACGCTCGAAGAAAACAGCCCGCTGTCCGCGCGCTATCGAATCGAGTACCGGATGCGCGTGCCGTTGGGATTGGACGAGAACGGCGGCGACGCGTGGAAACGGCTCGACGGCGGAGAGAACGCCTCCCGCCGAACGGATGAGACGCGGGATCTTGTTATTGTATCGACCGTGTCGCTCGAAAAGGGCGGGCGCGCGCTGGACGTCGCCACGCGCTTCGAGAACCCATGCAAGAACCACCGTCTGCGGGTAATGTTTCCGACGCGCCTCAAAGCGCGCACGTGCAGTGTGGAAAGCGCCTTCGACGTCGTCGAACGCGAGATCGTACACGGGCCGGACAGCCCGTGGTCCGATGCCATTCGTCCGACGTTTCCCATGCAGCGGTTCGTGGATGTGAGCGACGGGAAGGTGGGCCTTGCCGTAATAAATGACGGCCTCCGCGAATACGAGGTCACATCCGATCCGGACCGAGCGATTTCATTGACGCTAATGCGGGCCTTCGAGGTCGCGCTGACGACCGTGAGCAAGCGATGGGAGTTCCATCCGGAGATGACGAGATCGCAATGCCCCGGCGTGCACGAATTCCGGTATCGCATCTATCCCCACGCGGGCCGCTGGGAGACGGCGGAGGTGTTGCGCGAGGCGGAGCGCTTGGCGTTGCCGCTCGAACCGGCGCAGACCGGCGCGCACCGCGGCGGCTTGCCCCAACGCGGCGGGTTCCTCGACGTGTCGCCGGCGAACGCTACGCTGACCGCATTAAAGCAATCGGAAGACGGAAAGGGGCTCGTAGTGCGGCTCTTCAACCCAACAAGCGCCGCATTAAAGGCCACGTTGGCCTTCGCGCGTCCGGTAGCAGCCGCCGAACAAATGACCCTTGAAGAGATGCGAATAGAGAGCTTGAAGCCACGCGGGAACAAGATTGCCGTTACACTGCGATCAAAGAAGATCGCCACACTCAAGGTGCGCTTCCGGTGAAGCGATGATTCGAGACCGAGCCCGCAAACGCGTCATTCCCGGGTGCGCTGGCGCGCCCCGCGAAGGTGGGAATCCAGACCACACACGCCGCACCGCAACCTACCCACGCGCGGGAAGCCTTCCGCGTCCACTCAGTCTACTCAGTCCACCACGTCCACGCATTGCAAGCGCGCGCACGGCATTCCTTCACAAGCTCTCTGTCTTGTTCAGCGGAAACGGATTCTCCCACGTCTCTGAGAACAGGATCTTGTCCATGGGTTTGCGCTTGCGTTTCGGCGCGTCGCCTTTGGGATAACCGACGGCGATCAACGCCATCACGCGGACCTTCTTCGGGATTTCGAGGATCTCTTTGATCTTCTCTTCGCGGATCCATCCCACCCAGCACGTCCCCAAGCCGAGTTCGGTGGCCTTCAGCACGATGTGCTCCATCGCGATGCCGAAATCGATCGAGTAGTACTCGATGCCCGTGACCCCCGTCCCGATGCGGTTCGCGACGATATCCAGTTGCGAGCAACCGACGATCAGCCCCGGCACCTGCCGCAGCCATTTGTTGCCGATAACCGGCCCCATGGCTTCTTTGCAGATCCGGACGATACGCGACGCGTCCGATACGGCGATGAATCGCGACGTCTGGCTGTTGCACGCGCTCGGCGCCCACCGCGCGGCCTCGCACATGGCGATCACGTGCTCAGGCGGCACGGGACGGCTGTCGAAATCGCGTACGGAATAGCGGTTCCTGACAATTTCGTCGAACGTCATGCGGCTTGGGTCTTCGTGAGAAACCGTTCCAGGTACTCGCGCTCGTGCCCGGTGAGGTTCACGAAGCGGACCCCGAAGTTCACCCTACCATTCGGTGCAGCCTTCACCCAACACACTTTCGCCTCGCACTCGATGGTCTTCGTGGGGAACTGGAAGTCTATCGCTACCTGCTCACTGACGTTCACGTTCCTTAACGCACAGAACTGGGCGCCTTGTGGCCCCAGATCCGCCGTCAAGGTTGCGTACGCGGCACAGTCCCGCGTGAAGGACAGCCACGTGCACACCGCCTCTTCCACTCTCGCGTAACGCCTTCGCTCCGCCAAATCGTTGTCCATACCTACCCCGCTAGATGGCGACAACACATAATAAGGGTCGCTGCGCGGCCCATACCATTTGTATTATACCTCAAATTCGCGGATTTTGCACTAGGCAATTTTTCTCTCGCTGTTTTCTCAGACTCTTGCCAGGCCGCTGCCAGGATAACGACATTTGGTATATGGCGTACGGACGTCGCCCATATATTGTGGCTTCAACCCCGTCCCGGTGAGAGGTTTCAGGGACGGGCACATACTCGAACGCAAGCCCACGCTTCACGTTGCTGCTCACGATTGTCCACACCCGCTTTTTTGACTCGCCCTTTCCGTATCCACTATACTTCCAACGGGCATAGACCCCAGGGAGTCCTCTTGTGGGATCACATGGAGCTAGCATCGGCGAGATAGCCATACAGTATGTCTGTCTCTTGTTTTCGCTATGCGTGCACGAGGCCGCACACGCCTTGACGGCCAACCGTTGCGGCGACCCATCGGCGCGCCTGATGGGGCGGGCAACGCTGAACCCGCTTGCGCACATCGATCCCATCGGGACGGTCGTCATGCCGCTCCTGATGATGGTGTCCGGGGTTCCCTTCCTGTTTGGGTGGGCCAAGCCCGTGCCGTTCAACCCGCGCAACCTGCACAACGTGCGCCGCGATCCCGCGCTGATTGCCGCCGCTGGTCCGCTTGCGAATCTGCTCTTGGCGGTCACCTTCGCTGTGGTTCTGCGCATCATAGTGATCGCTTCCGGCATGGCGCCGGATTCGCCATTGTTCGCGGCCCTGTTCGTGATGGCCTTCGCGATGGTGCTGACCAATCTCGCGCTCGCACTCTTCAACCTGATCCCCGTACCCCCGCTCGACGGAGGACATATCCTTTATCCTTTACTGCCTGCGCAAGGACAGCGCCTCATCGAGCAAATCGGCCCCTTCGGAATCCTCATTGCTATCTTCCTGGGCAATAAGCTGCTCCCCGGTCCCTTGATGTTCCTTCGCGACGCCGTTCTTTACTTCGCCTTCTGGGGACAGCCCTAAGCTCCGCCCGCGTGTTTGGGCCGACGCTTAGACAAGGGGTTGCAACTCCTTGTCTTTCATGAGGGGCTGCGTCGGCTCTTGGGTTTCTCAGACGGCACTTGCGTGATTACGTCCATTCTGTCCATAGCGTCCATCCCGTCCATTACTCGGACAAGTCCAATTGGCTCAAATTGCCGAATTCGCGGTTAACGGCGCGCTTGACAAGAGCGGCGTGGCGTGATATACTGATACTGGGTATGGGTACATACGGAGGCCGATGGAATGGAGACGCGGACGCGAATCGCAACTATCCTGGCCAATCTTCGGCGCCGCACGAGGCATTGCATTTCAGCGCAGCTCGACGCTACCATAGCAGTTACGGTAAGATGGGCTTGGGTCTCGGGCCTTGTGCCAGAGGGGAGAAGTCTCATGAGACGGAACGCGATGGCCGCGCTGATGTTCCTGGCGGCGGCATTACTTGTTTCCTGCGGGCGAGGGAGTCAAACGCCGGATTCCTCGTCGGCCGTTGCCGCGGTCAAGGCTACGGTCGCACCCGTCTCGAAGAGCGCCGTGGACGTTCCGCACGAGGCCGTGGGCACCCTGAAGTCGAAGACGGTAACCGCGATCCAAAGCAAGCTGACGGCGCACGTCACGGCGGTCCATGTTCGCGAGGGCGACGTGGTGGAAACCGGCAAGATCCTCGTCGAGCTTGACGATCGCGAAGTGACGGCCCAGGTGGACAAGGCCGAAGCTGCCTTATCGGAAGCGCGGAAGTCGCTTGATGAAACTTCGATGGCGATTAATGCCGCGTCCTCCGCGAAGACAGCGGCGGATGCCAACAAGGACCTCGCCCAAGCAACCTATGATCGTTACCGAGGGTTGTTCGACAGCAACGCGGTCAGCCGTCAGATGCTGGATGAAGCGGACGCGAAGCGCAAGTCCGCCGACGCGGATGCGTCGCGCGCGGCAGATATGCTCCGCTCGATCGAGGCCAGGCGAGGCGAGGCGCAGGCGCGGATCGAACAGGCCAAGGCGGAGGTGGCGAACGTCCGGGTAGGTCTAGGCTTTGCGAAAATCGCGGCCCCGATGAGCGGCGTTGTGACCAAGAAGAACGTCGACGTCGGCGACCTGGCGTCTCCGGGCGCGGTGTTGTTCGAGATCGAGGACAACCAGCAGTATCGCCTCGAGGCCAACGTGGATGAGAACCAGCTCGGCGGACTGCACGTCGGCGACAAAGTCCTGGTTATCCTTGACGCGTTGGCGGGGGCGCAGCTTGACGGCGTCGTGGCTGAGATCGTGCCCGCGGTCGATCCTGTCAGCCGGACCTTCCTTGTGAAGGTCGATCTCGCGAAGGACAATCGGTTGCGCTCCGGGGTATTCGGCCGGCTTCACTTCGCAACCGCTCCGACGGAGACCCTGACGGTCCCAGCGTCGGCCGTTTTTGATCGCGGGCAGTTGGTCGGGGTGTACGCGGTCTCCGCCGAAAACATTGCGCGTATGCGTCTCATCAAGACCGGCAAGGAATACGGAGATCGCGTCGAGGTGCTTTCCGGCCTCGACGAAGGCGAACGGATCGTGGTCGACAACATCACTCAGGTCACGGACGGTTGCCGGATCCAGGGGAGCAACTAATCGTGGCGCAGAGACTCGGACTGGCCGGAAAGATCACGCACGCCTTCGTTGACTCCAAGCTGACGCCGCTGATCATTGGCGCTTCGTTGCTGCTCGGTTTGGGCGCAGTCTTTCTGCTGCCGCGCGAGGAGGAACCCCAGATTATCGTGCCCATGATCGACATCTTCGTGCAGATGCCTGGCGCAGGCGCGAAGGAAATCGAAGAGCGGGTCACAAAACCCATGGAGAAGCTCCTCTGGGAGATACCGGACGTCGAGTACATCTACAGCACGTCCAGTCCGGGCTCCTGCCTGACGATCGTGCGCTTCCTTGTCGGACAGAAGGAAGAAGACGCAATCGTGCGCCTGAACCAGAAGATGTTCGCCAATTTCGATCTCATTCCGCCTGGATGCAGCCAGCCCCTGATCAAGCCGCGGTCGATCGATGACGTCCCGATCCTGGGCTTGACCCTATCCAGCGATCGCTACGATCACTACACGCTGCGCCGCATCGCCGCGCAACTTCACGACGCCATCAAGGAAGTCCCGGACGTTTCCGAGGTGAGAATCATCGGTGGCCAGCGCAGGCAGGTCCGCGTCATTCTCGATGAGGCGCGCATGCCTGCGTTCAACGTCGCGCCGGCGCGCATCGTCCGGATGCTGACCCAGGCCAATACGCAGATGCTCTCTGGCAGCTTCTCGCAGGCCAATCGCGAGTTCCTCGTTGAAGTGGGCGGGTTCCTTGATGACGCGGACGCCGTGGGGTCCGTCGTAATAGGCGCGGCGAACCAGCGGCCCGTGTATCTGCGCGACGTGGCCGAGATCGTGGACGGCCCCGAGGAGCCTGCGGACTATGTCTTCTTTGCGAGAGGTCCCGCCGCGGCGACGAGCCATGAGATCGGCGAAGTCCGTACGGCGGACGCAAACGGCGCGCTGATCTCTCCCGCCGTGACGATCTCGGTGGCCAAGCGCAAAGGTACAAACGCGATCGTTGTCGCGGACCATGTCATCGAGAAGGTTCGGGAGCTTCAGGGCAGGGTCGTCCCGGGCGACGTGCGCGTTGCCGTGACGCGCAACTACGGTGAAACCGCTCAGGAAAAGTCCAACGAGCTTCTGTATCACATGTTCCTCGCCGTGGTGTCCGTCTCCATTCTTATTGCGGTCACCTTGGGCTTGCGCGAGTCGGGTACAGTGGGCATCGCCATTCCCGTAACACTCGCCCTCACGCTCGTCACCTTCTACTTCTACGGCTACACGTTGAACCGCGTGACCCTCTTCGCGCTCATCTTCTCGATCGGCATCCTCGTTGACGACGCGATTGTCGTGGTCGAGAACATCGTCCGCCACTACCACCTTCCGGAGAGCCGGGGCAAATCGGCCATCGATATCGCCGTCGAGGCCGTCGACGAGGTCGGGAATCCCACCCTGCTCGCGACCGCCGCGGTAATCGCCGCGATCCTGCCCATGGCGTTCGTCCGCGGCCTGATGGGTCCATACATGGAGCCGATTCCGGTGGGCGCTTCTGCCGCCATGATCTTCTCGGTTGTCATTTCCTTCACGGTGACGCCTTGGGCTGCCATACGCCTGCTTCGCCGCGAGTCCGGCGTTCACCACAAACGATCGTGGAACCCGCTAAAGCTCCTGCGGCGCGGTAAACGCGCGGAGGAGGTCCAAACACATGCGCACAGCGAAGGCTGGATGGACCGCGTGTACCGCCGCATCATGAGACCGCTGATCACGAACCCGATCCTGCGTTACGGGTTCCTCGGCGGCGTTATTGCCCTGCTCTTGGCCGCCTTTTCGCTCGTTCCGCTTTCGCGCGTCCTCGTCAAGATGCTCCCCTTCGACAACAAGAGCGAGTTTCAGGTGATCATCGACATGCCCGAGGGCGCCACACTCGAACGGACGGCAGCCGTCACGCGCGATATCGGCGAGTACATCCGCACCGTCCCGGAGGTCGCCGATTTCCAGATGTACATCGGGACCGCGTCTCCGCACAATTTCAACGGCCTCGTACGTCACTACTTCCTGCGGCGCGGCCCGAACGTCGCCGACATTCAGGTGAACCTCGCGCCGAAAGCGGAACGGAAGTTTCAGAGCCACGATATAGCGAAACGCGTTCGTCCCGGCATTCAGGAAATCGCGAAGCGGTACGACGCGCGCGTGAAAGTCTCGGAAGTCCCCCCGGGCCCGCCGGTGCTTCAGACGCTCGTCGCCGAGATCTATGGCCCCGACTACAATCGCCAGATCGAGGTCGCGCGGCAGGTGCGCGATATCTTCGAACAAACCGAGGGAGTCGTTGACGTCGATTGGTACGTCGAGGACGATCAGACCAAGTACCGATTCGTCGTGGACCAGGAGAAAGCCGCCCTGAGCGGGGTCTCGGTCGATCAGATCAACACGACGCTTCGCGTCGCCCTCGAGGGAATGGGCGTCGGACTCGTGCACCAGCCCAAGGAGAAGGAAGACGTCTCCATCTTTCTGCGCATGGCGCGCGGCGAACGTTCGAGCATCGACGGACTCCGCGAGATCAATCTCCAAGGCGCTCAGGGCAACATGGTCCCGCTCCGCGAACTTGTCCGCGTCGAGGAGACGATCCAGGACAAGAGCATTTACCACAAAAACCTGATGCCCGTCGTGTACGTCACCGGCGACGTGGCCGGCAGGGCGGAGAGTCCCGTCTACGTTATCTTCGCGCTCATGAAAAGCGTCGCCGCGCTCACCTTGCCGGAGGGGTACGGCATCACGCAGTACTCGACCGGGCAACCGTCTTCCGGCGAACGCATCTCGCTCAAGTGGGACGGCGAGTGGTTCCTAACCTACGAGGTGTTCCGCGACATGGGTATCGCGTTCGCCGCGGTGCTCGTGCTGATCTTCATCCTCGTGGTCGGTTGGTTCCAGTCGCTCAAGACGCCATTCGTGATCATGGCCGCCATACCGTTCTCCCTTGTTGGCATCCTCCCCGCGCACTGGCTCATGGGCGCATTCTTCACCGCCACCTCGATGATCGGCTTCATCGCCGGCGCCGGCATCGTAGTGCGCAACTCGATCATCCTCGTGGATTTCGTGGAACTCCGCCTAGCCCAAGGCATGGCCCTGGTGGACGCCGTAGTCGACGCCGGCGCCATCCGTTTCCGCCCCATGCTCCTCACCGCCGCCGCCGTAATAGTCGGGTCCTCAGTGATCCTCTTCGACCCCATATTCCAAGGCCTGGCAATCTCCCTAATGGCCGGCGAAGTCGCCTCCCTACTCCTCTCCCGCATGGCCGTCCCCGTGCTCTACTACCTCTCCAAACGCAATGAAGCGCATCCGGTTTGACGCTTTGACGCCTTGACATTTTAATGTTCTGATGTTATCTTCGCTAGTGGAGGTGATATTCATGAGTGAGGAAGTGAAGCGCTCCACAATCTACTTCGAACCCGGCCTGCATAGAGCCCTGCGAATCAAGGCGGTTCATGCCCGCCGCACTATGTCGGATCTCGTCAATGACGCTGTTCGTATGGCTCTTCGAGAGGACCAGGAGGACCTCACCGCGTTCGATGAGCGTGCCGGCGAGCCAACAATGACCTACGAAGGTCTCCTGAAAGACTTGAAGGCGCATGGGAAGATATAAACTGGCCTTCAAGAAATCCGTCGCCAAGGATCTTCGCACTATTCCGAAGAAGGATGTCGCTCGGATCCTGAAATGGTTCGATGCCTTGGCAAAGGAACCCAGGTTGCAGGGCTGCGAGAAACTGTCCGGCCAGGCGAGGTATCGAGTCCGTCAAGGTGTGTATCGCATAGTCTACGAAATTCATGATGATGCGCGTATGGTCGTCGTGGTAAAGGTGGCGCACCGGCGCGAGGTTCACAGATAGGCCAACGCCGTAGTTGTCCCGGAATTTCCTCCGCATCGACGGTGTTTCAGAAAATGACGATAAACTGTACGGGAGTCCCGCGTTGTAGCGGCGCGCAAAAGACTCCTGAAGGATCGCGCCGCCAAGACCGAGCTCTACAATGGAAGGAGCTTACGAATGGACAGTAAGACACGGAGAGAGTTCCTGAAATCGACGGGCCGCATTGCGGCGGCAGGGGCGGTCCTGGCCGGTCCGTTCATGGCGCCGACGCGTGCCGCGGCCCAGACCACGGCGTCAACGATTGAACTGCCCCCGTTGCCGTATGCGCAAGACGCGCTTCAACCCCACATCAGCCCCGAGACCATCAGCTTCCATTACGGAAAACACCACCGAAGTTACGTGGACAAGCTGAACGGCTTGTTGAAAGACAGTCCGTTGGCGGGCAAGTCATTGGAGGAGATCGTTCTTCAATCCGACGGCTCGCTGTTCAACAACGCCGCTCAGGTTTGGAACCATACGTTCTATTGGCACAGCATGAAACCCGGCGGCGGCAAGCCCGACGGCGAACTCGCGTCCGCTATCGACCGCGACTTCGGATCACTGGACAAATGCAAAGAGGCGCTCACCAAAGCCGCCACGACGCAATTCGGTTCCGGCTGGGCTTGGTTGATCTTCGATCAAGGGAAGTTGGGCGTCATGTCCACGGGGAACGCCGATCTCCCCATGAAAACCAACCGGAAAGCCCTCCTCGCGGTCGACGTCTGGGAGCACGCGTACTACATCGATTACCGGAACGATCGCGCCAAATACGTGGCAGCCGTGATCGACTCGTTATTGAATTGGACATTCGCCGCCGAGAACTTCGCAAAGGCAAAGAGCGCCTGACAAACTCGGCAATGCGTCCCCGTGCGAACCCGGGGGGACTCTTTGTTTTTCGCTTTTCCTCTTTTTGACCCGAACTTCTGTTAATAGTTATTCATCCGAGAATACTGTTTTTACCTTGCGTATGGAGTTGTGCCAACCTAATCTGCTATCAATCCCCGTATTCCGATGAGTGACGTATCGCAAGTATCGCATTTGCAATATGTTGTGAATCCATTCGGTGATTGATTAAGAATTGGCGCAAAACTTGCATAAGTATGTAACGGTTACGAAGAAAGGAGCTGCGTAGCAGGCGGTCGGGATGCGTGGGGTAGGGCTGTCAGCTAACATCCGGGTTCATGCTGCTGGAAACGAGGCGGCTTTGCATAGCATAGGTCAGGGTGCGCGAGGTAAGAAGTATCGTAACTGTCCAGGTGCCATGCTCCGTATGCGGTAACACATGCACAAAGGATAAAGGACAAAGAACAAAGATGTAAAAGATATCGTCTTAAAGGGCCTCTTGCGTTCCCGGCACTCCTTTGTCCTTTAGCCTTTGTCCTTATTAGCAGGCGAGCGAAGGGGGTAGCTGGACAGTTACGAAGTATCATGAATGAACGTAACAGGGGAGCGCGTAAGTGCGCACAAACTCAAGGAGTAGCTTCAATGAAACGCAATACAAGTTGGTTTAATACCTCTAGCCCGGATTTCTCACCACTTGTAACAAATCGGGCCGTCAGATGTAGTATAA
>CAZPMT010000045.1:24127-35516 GCA_964587655.1 uncultured Nitrospiraceae bacterium | reverse complement strand
TCAGTGGCGATGAAACGGCTGATCAAGTCTCCGCGCCGAAGCCTCAAGAGAAAGCAGTGTCGCCCGGGCCTACACGCAGTCAACCGGCGATCCCGCGACCGGAAGCGCCAAAGGCTGAACAACAGACGATCACGCCTGCCGCCTGGACCGAGGACGTTGACGTTAGCGGTCAACTAACGGTGGCGACGGTGAACAAGCCAACGACCATTGAAGTCAACGCCCAAAACGAAGAAACCGAGGAACGTATTGGCACTATTGCTCTGTCATTCGAAGGTTGTGACCCGAAAATTCCCGAAGGCCAGGGCGCATTCGCTCTGTACCTTCCACCGAAGAACCCGATCAGAGGCGGAGAGAACATGACGACTTTCCGTCGGGACGGCGACAAGTGGTTGCCGAAACCCGATATGATTCATCCGCAAAAGCCGCTTGCTGAGTTGTACGTGGAGAAGTGGCCGGGGCGTAACGGTCAGAATCAGAAGACGCTCTCTTGTTCCGTAACGTTCAGGCAGCCCGGCAAGGCCAAGGTGTACGCAAGGGCCACGTTTTCCAGTGCGACAAGACCCGGCGTGGTCGTCGTCCAAAAGAACGTTCCGGCGGCGGGAGAAGCCGACCAGCAGGGCCTGCCCTGCCTGGCGAAAGAAATTGAGGTTGGACGCTAAGGTTAGTGCAATTGAACGTTCATTTGGGTCAGCGCCCCTTGCATGTGGAGAATCTCACGGCTGGCGGACTCGACCAACTCTTTGCGACCGCCGGACCATCTCTTGCCCTCGATCTTCCAGGTGATTCTGTTCTCTGGCTGCATGCATCGCGGCTGCCGTCATGTCGTGGCAGACAGAGCCAAGACCGCGAGAAATGCGGAGTAGCCCCGTATCGTGCGCTTGCGCCCACGGCTATTCCGCAGCCATTTCACACGGCCACACGCGGCGAATGACACGGTACGACCAAAAGCCGATGGCGCCGTTCGTATTCGCGATCCACGCATCGAAGTCGTCTTCGACAATGCGGGCGTTGCCGTCGAGGACTTCAATCGTAGAGTCGGCGAACCCGGAGAATTCCGCGATGCGCCACGACCACAATGCGCCGTCGCCCATAAGATCGCGATTCGCGTACTCGCCTTCTGAACCGCCAAAGGCGATGCGGGCCACGACAATGGGCAGGTCCGTGCCGTTGGGATTCCATATGAGTGCGCGTGCGTGGGCGATGTCGGCGGGGTCCGTCAACGGGAGAATATACCCGCCATTCCCGGGATGCCGGGCGTCGGCCACGAGGAAGTAGACCGTCCCCTCGTTAGCAGGCGGACAGCCGAGAGACAACATGCAAACGGCACAGGCAAACGCAAGAAGAGTAATCCTGCTAACCATAACAGTATCCCTCACGAATTCGGCGTTTCCCGTCGAGGCCCATCCGTGCCGGATACAGACGGCCTCTAGCGTTATTGTATCACGGCGATGGAAAGTACGACAGGGCGCGGCTTCTTGCAATGACGGCCTCACTGTTAACTCGCCTTGTGCTGTGGTATCCTTCTGTTGGCGGTACTGGTGCCACAAGCGAGAGAAGCCGGACGATAAAGACAATTGGAGTGGCCTTGTCATGGTGAAGCAATACACGGCGAAGTACACAAAGATTGAGAATGGCTACATGGGCCAACTAGTGGAATGGCCGGAGGTCGTAACCGAAGGCGCGACGTTGGAAGAGTGTCGGGCGATGCTGGATGACGCCCTCCGGGAGATGATTCTTGCGCACCGCGAACTCGCGTTGGACATACCACAGTGCAACGTGCTGTTCGAGTCCATTTCGGCGGAGGTGTAAGGAAGGTGTCCGTCAACCGGAGGGAAGTGGCGCGCTATCTGGAGGAGAGTGGCTTCCGGCTAATACGCGAAGGGGGCAACCACTCCATCTACAGCAATGGCTTGAGGACTGTGCCGCTCAAACGTCATCACCAGTTGGATCGCATCACGGCAAATCAGATATGCAAGCAAGCGGGATTGTTTCCGAAGTTCTGAACTAGAGGTCCGGCCAGACCCAGAACACGGGCGCGTCAGATAATCGTGACGGGCATCCCGGCGAACGCGGCGAAGGCCTTGATGGCTTCGGATTGTCTTCCGTAAACGAGGGCGCTGTGGTGCGTGCCGCCTAGCCGCGAATACTGTTCCAGGAAGGTCCCCAACGGGCAAGAGGTCCGTATCCACGCGCGAATACTGTCGCGCATTCCCGGATGCGTCGCGTCGCCGAGGACCTCGACCTCGGAGGCGATCAGACCGAACGTGTCGTCCGGGCCGGGCGCCATGTTGACGAGGGTCGCGGCGCCGGGTTTGAACGCGCACGCGAGAATGGCCGGATTCCTGGCGTCGGTGTATGGGAAATCAAACTCGATGAGACGCGGTGTGTCCGCCGCAATCGTGGGGTTGACCTCGCCCATGTGCGACAGGAACAGCGAATCGCCTTTCCAGTCCGGACAAAAGATCTCGGTGAACGTCGTCTCTCCGAACGCGGCGCTCAGGGCGCCAACCAGGCAGGCCGACAGAATATCCCCTTCACCGCCGTATCCCAGGCCGCGCGCCATTGCCTTCGATGCCTCGAGGAAGGGCACTGTGTCCGCGGGGCGGTCGGCGTGATCGAAGGCGAGGAAGTTCATGCTGAACGCGGAATAACCGCCTTGTTCGAGCAGTCGGCGGAGTCCCAGACTGACGCGGATGGTGCGTTCATGCGTTTCCTCTCCGGCTTCGACGCGGAACCGCTCGCGGTCCAGGCGGATTTCTTCCGCAACTTCGTTCTGAGTCACGCGCCCGATCTCATTCGACAGTTCGTCAATCCCTACCGTGTCAACCTCAATGCCAAAGACGCTGTGCAATACTATCGGGTCCACCGCGAAGTCGCCCATGCCCCGGAACGATTCACCGACACGCATCGCGCGCGTATGCCGGAGCCGCCGTGCGGCGTGCGCCGCCTTCGCAACGGCGGACGCTCTCTTCATCACGTCCGACTCGGTGACGTGTCCCGCCGCAATCTGGAACGGCCGCTTGTTCCGGCGCAGGACCGAGGCGAGGTCTTGCACGCCGTGGATCCCGTGATCGAAGAAGATGCGCGCCGGGTCAACCGCGGGGCCGAAATCGTAGTCCATCGTCGTGTCAAGCAACAAGAGTGGGATGGCCGTGTCGCCCAATGCGCCGGCGGATTCCAGCGACGGCGAGTACGCCAGGTGTACGCTCACGATGAGGTCCACCCCTGCCTTCTCGAACTGCTCGATCTCGTGACGAAACTCCGGCTCGACGCAACAGATCCCGCCCGCCGTCACCGCGATCCCATCGCGCTTGAACGCCTGCCGAATCGTCGCCAGAAACGGCTCGAATTTCTGTCGTCTGTCGGGGGCGGTCTTGTCGTAGAGTTTCAGATACAGAGGAAGCAGGCCGATGTGAGGTTGCGTCTTCATTCTTTTATCCTTCGATGTCCGGTGGCGCCGCGTGCGCAAGGCTTTCGCCTGACCCGTCTGATCTGTCCGATCCGTCCGATTGTTTGTCCCGCGCGCGGCGTCACAGTTCCGCGCAGATCACGCTCTTGGTTGCCCGGTTAAGCCAGCGCCGCGTTTGCGACGAGAGATTCTCGTCGGTCACTACGTGGTCGAAATCCGACCAGACCGCGTATTTAAGAAACGAGGTCCTGCCGAACTTGCTGTGGTCCGCCGCCAGCACGGACACGCCCGCGCACGCGATCATCCCCTGCGATACATGGGCCACCGCCTCATCCGTGGTGTACACGCCTTCGCGGTCGGCGCTGTCGGCTCCGAGCACGGCCAAGTTCACGCGGAAGTGTTTCAGATTCTCCTCAGTGAGCCAGCCGGTGAGGTCGGGGTTGCCTTTCCGCGCTTTCCCGCCCAACAGAACCAGCTCGATGTTGTCGCGGGCATACAGTGCGGAGGCGATGGCCAGCGAGGAAGTCAGGACTTTGAGATTGCCGATTCCGTTGATGGCCTTGGCCACTTCGAGGCACGTCGTACCGGTATCAAGCGTGATCGTCATGCCCGGTTCTACCATTTTCGCGATGTGTGCGGCGATGGCCCGTTTCTCGGCGCCGTGTTCCTCGCCTTTCTTCAAGAACGAGAACTCGATAATCCCCGCGTTCGAGATCACGGCGCCGCCATGGGTCCGGATCAGGCAGCCCTGGCATTCCAGCGCATCCAGATCGCGGCGGATCGTCATCGTGGCGACCTTGAGGCGCTTTGCCAACTCCTGGACCAGCACCTCGCCCTTCCGTGTGAGGACGTCCAGAATCTTCTTCTGTCGTGCGTTCATGAAAGGCGCGCCACCCCTCCTGGCTTGCCGGCGCCGTCACTCGCGACGCCGTGTTCCCCTTTTCGTCGAAGCACATCGTCGATCAGCTTCTGCGCGTTTCCGTAGAATAGCTTCTCAACTTCGGTTTTGCCGAATCCCAGTTTCAGGCAACAGTCTTTGATCGCCTTGAGCGCCTCGTACATGTAGAGCGTGTACCTCGCCTCGATCTCGGGCGCCTCGCGCTCTTTGTTGAAATGGAACGGGTAGCTGGTCCGGTTGATGTAGGTCCTTCCCTCCCATTGCCGCCTCCCTCGAATATAGAGATAGGGATTGTCCGTGCCGTAGAGGATACGGTCCGGCCCGAGGCGCTTCAAAGCCAGCTCATACACGGCCGGATTGAGCACGGCCGAGTTGTCGAAGTAAAGACCAGGGTCGTCCGCGAGCGGAAGTATCCCCTCTTCCGCGTGAGGCAGCGTGTACGATCGGCCGAGGTGCGCGATGACCAGTTTGACGTTGGGATACCGGCGGCGTATCTCGCGGATCTCGCGCAGGTTGTCGGGATGGCCGAGGCGCTCGGCTTTGGGCACGTGAAGCGTAACCCACGAGCCGCGCTGGTCCAGCACCTCCAACTGGTGGTGGGGCAGGAAGTCGAATATGCTCGCATCCATGTGCGAGTTCCAATCCCCTTTCGTATACTCGATCAAGGTGTAGTAGGGCTTCACGCCCAGCACGCCGGGCTTCGACAGCCACCAATCGACCTGCTCCGCCACCCACGTCGGACGGACAATGGCCAGCGTGTACCAGCCTCGCTTGAGCGCCTCAACACGAATATCCTCGTTGCTGCCTTCGATCTCCCACCCGAGATCGACGTGTCCGAACGCGACCAGCGTCACCTCCCGGTTTGGAAACGTAATCCGCGCGCACCGTTCGGCGTCCGCCGCATCGGGCTTGGTGGGGCTTGCCTCGACCACCCAACTGCTCTTGAGCATTTCCTCGGTCATGGTCTCGATCTGAAACTTGAGATCGTTCACGTGGACATGGGCGTCGATGAGCCGTTTGGGCATCCAGGACTCGAGGTGCTCAGCCCAAAATGCGCGGTCAACGTCGTTGTAGGTGTATACGTAGTGAAGAGGAATTTCAGGCATAAGACATTCCCGCGCGGTCGAAAACAGCCAGTTTCTCAGCCCATTGACGGCTATCCGTCAGCCAAGTATTATCGTAACACGAGCGAACAAAAAGAAACAACGCGCCTTCGCGCGCAAAGGAAAAGAAACGGATGACACAGGACGTGGTGGTCGGCATTGACTTGGGCACGACGGTGCTGAAGGCCGCCGCTTTCGGCGCCAAAGACGGGCGGGTCGTGGGGCAGTCGGCGTGCCGGCTCCCGGTCCGGCACTTACCGGACGGCGGACGGGAGTTGAGCGCAGCCGCGATTGACAAGGCGTTTCGCCGGGTCGTGGCGGAACTGAGCCAGCGCGCCGGCAAGCGTTGGCGCCGCGTATGCGGGGTGGGGCTCGCCGCTCAAGGCGGCAGCAACCTGATCGTCGACCGGACCACGGGCAGGCCGCGCACGGCTATGATCCTGTGGAACGATGCGCGCGCGCGTCTCTGCGTGGTGCGGCTCGCCGCCCAAGCCGACAAGCGTTTCTGGCGCCGGTTGTTCATGTTCGACATGCCGCCCACGGGGCTGGGCCGTCTGATGTGGCTGAAAGAACGCCGCCCGGAACTGTTCCGAGATGAGTTCATCCATGTCGGAGCGGGAGAGTACCTTTTCCATCGGTTGACGGGCGTCTGGCGTCAGGATGCCGGCAACGCGATCCAGATCGGATCGTACAATGCCCGCACCCGGAAACTGGACGGTGCGGCGCTTGACATGGCGGGCGTGCCCGTTTCGTTTGTCGCCCCGTTGAGAAAGGGACACGAGACGTCGCCGCTGTCGCGGGATGGCGCCCGGCTCCTGGGAATAGAGGAGGGCATCCCGGTGGCGGGTCCCTACATTGATCAGGAAGCGTGTTACATGGCCGCGCTGGGCGCCACCGCACGCCCCTTGCAGTGTTCCCTGGGCACGGCGTGGGTCGGCAATTTCGAACTGCCGCGTGGCGTTCATGGAAGCTCGCCCAGCCAGTTGGTGCTCCCGGGGCCGACTGGCGCGGGCAAGCTTGTCGTCCAACCGTTGTATACGGGCAATAGCGCGTGGGACTGGGCTCTTGACGCCTTTGTGGACCATGACCACGCCAAGGCGTTGGAACAGGCGGCGGCAGTGTTTGCGTGCCGCATCCTGCCCCCGGACGGCTTGGTGTGTATCCCCTGGTGCGTGCAGCCCAACCCATTCAATACGGCCGCGTACGGCGCCGGGATGTTCTTGGGCGTCAGCACGCGAACGACAACGGAAGACCTGCTCCGTGCAACGGCCGCCGGCCTTGTGTACGACCTTGGGCGAGTCTTTTGGGACCTGAAGACGAAGGGCGTGATCGACGGCGTGGTGTTGTATGGCGGTGCCAGCAAGGCGTCGTATTATCGCCGGCTAGTTGCCGGCGTGTTCGCGCCGACGCCGGTGCTGTGGCAAAGAGATTACGACGTGGCCGCGGCCCGCGGGGCCGTGCTTGCGCTGAGCCCGTGCGCCGCGCGCGGAAACGTCGAACCCGTCTCGGTGCGCGGTATCGAGGCGGACGAGGTGAAACGGGCGTACGAACTGTACGTTGCCGCGTTTGATCGCGTGCTTGGCCCTGTCCCTGAGACGGGACCGTTTCGCTGCCGTCGTGTTTCCCGGTGAAAGCGCGGCTATATACGCTTCAGCGCGTCGCGCATCCGGTCCACGACAAAGTCCACCACCTCGTATCCGACCGTCAACGGCAGCTTGGTGAGCGCGGTTGGCGGGCAGCCGTCCTTATAGACTTGGACACTGATATCGATCCCGGCGTCCTGCAAATGGCGCGTGAACGCTTGCGCGGGCGCCAGGTCCACGAAGTGCACCCCGGCCATGTGACGCCGGCCTTCGATGGACGCAATCAGGTGGGGGAATTCCGCGGCGAGATCGTTCCGGCGCCGCTCATAGTATTCACCGACGGCGGCCGTCACCTCCGCATTGCGCTCCGCCCACTCCAGCGTGATCAGGTAAGCGAGCGAGGCCAGTTCCTCTTGGCCGTTGGTGACCAGGGCGCCGAACTGGGGAAGCGTATCCATGGCGGCGCTGAACAGCACCCGCGACGCGGCGTACTCACCGCCTGAGAAGCCCTTCCCGATCACGACGATGTTGGGTTTGACGCCGTACTCGCGGAACATGAAGATCTGCGGACTCCAGACGCAGGTCTGGATCTCGTCCGCGACGGACGGCACGTCATACTGTTCGCACAGGGCATAGAGGCGCGCGACGAATTCCCGGGACAAGGCCCGGGCGCCGTAGTTCATCATCACAAGTTCGTGGAAGAACCCGGCAATCTTGAAACGTCCCGTCTCGTATTCGCGGAACAGGCCTTCAAGACCATCGAGGTCATTGGGGCGCACGGGACGCACCAGCAAGACGTTGCTCTGCTCGAGTGCGCCGAGCATCTCCGGCCACATGCCCCGCATCATCTGCGTCAGCATGGCCGTGCCATGATAATTCGCCGAAATGGCGCCATGATCGTCGCCGAGAACGGCGATTACGGGCGTCCGCCCCTGATACTTTGGCGCCGGTGAGCCCGGCTGGACCTTGTAGAACCGCGCGAGCAGCATCTTTAGCGCCGCTTCGGCCGCGAGGCTCCCCGTTTCGAGGTTCAACACGCGGTTGAGGTCCGTCGCGCGTTTCGAGGCCAGCAGTTTGGCCACCGCGCTACCCGATCCGGCGCTGTTCCAGGCGATGCCGGCTGCCCGGCACACCAACCGCTCCTCGAGTAGGCGCGTGATGTGACCGCGGAAATTGTTATGCGTCGCGTTGGCAATGCCCAGCCGCCTGCCGTGTTCCAGCAGCCGATATCCCGGGAAGTCATGGCCCAGCGGCGCGTGGTAATGCGCGCTCTTGGCCGTCAGAAAAAGGCGCCCGTCCTCGGCGACGCGGAAATATCCCATGCAGCTCAGCGGCGCCAGAGCCTTGTTCGAGTGGGCGCGAAAATCGTCCGACGTGGCGCCGTTCGACGACGCCCTCACAGGGGCGCTGTAGAAGTGTCCGGTTTCCGGCAACAGCCGCAGTAGGCGCGCATGATACGACCGCGGGTAGAACTCGACGGGTTCCTCCGCCAGCTTCATCAACTCGTCAACGGCCTCACAGTTTGTCAAACCCCGACAAACTGTGCCCGATAACGCCGCGCGCGCCCGGCACGCCGCCTCAGCGTATTCGCGACCGGCCAGCGACACCAGTGAGCCGCTAACCTGTTCGAACACCGTCTTTCGAGAAACGGATTGCACAGTCGTCAAGATGATTCCATGCTCCCATCGAGTTTCGTAAGCGCAAACTACTCCCGCCGGTATTATGGACCGAGATACGGGCGGAGGTCAATGAAAACGCCGGAGGGCTAGGTCTCCGCGCATACCATGGACCGAGATACGGGCGGGCAGACTGGCGGAAGACGCCATCGACACGAACCCGTCCGTGTGGCGGTCGCGGGTGCGGCGGCCACGGATGGCGAAGGACTCGACGCCAAGTTGCCGAAGCGGCCCGATCCCGGTTTCTTTGGCCGCGACGAGACGCTCCTCGCCCTCGACCGGGCTTTTGACACTCACCACGTCGTCCTGCTCCACGCCTTCGCCGGGAGCGGCAAGACCGCCACGGCCGCCGAGTTCGCACGGTGGTACCACCTTACCGGCGGGATCCAGAACGGGGCCGTCCTCTTCTCGAGCTTCGAGCGCAAGACCACCCTTCGCGACGTCCTCAGCCACTTTGGGCGCCTGTTCGGTCCCGCGCTCGAGCAGGCGGGAGTACCATGGAGCGCGCTGACGGCCACGGACCAGATGCGGGCCGTGGCACTCGATGTCCTCGCCCAAGTGCCGGTCCTTTGGATTTGGGACAATGTCGAGCCCGTGGCCGGCTTCCCCGAGGGGGCGGAGTCGGAGTGGTCCGACGACGAACGGCGGGAACTCAAGGATTTTCTCAAGGATGCCGGAGACGCCGGCGCGCGGTTCCTGCTGACCTCGCGACGGGCCGAGCAGAAGTGGTTGCACAATCTTCCCGTCCGTGTGAAGGTGCCGCCGATGCCCATGCAGGAGCGCGTCCAACTCGCCCGCGCCTTGGCCGAACACTATGACTACAAGCTCGCCGCCGTCGACGACTGGCGGCCCCTCCTCGATTTCACCCAGGGCAATCCCCTCACCATCACCGTCCTGGTTGGTCAAGCCCTGCGCGGCAACATACGGACCAAGCCGCAAGTCGAGCAATTTGTCGTCCAACTTCGCGCGGGCGAGGCCGTGTTCGACGACGTCGAAGAGGAGGGCCGCTCCGCCTCCCTCGGAGCATCGCTCCGCTACGGGTTTGATCACGCCTTCAACCAGCAGGAACAGAAACAGATCGCCCTGCTCCACCTCTTCCAGGGCTTTGTGGGCGTCAGCGCACTGACATTGATGGGCGCGGATAAAGAGCATTGGAGCGTGCCGGAGGTCAAGGGCCTCACGCGCGAGCAGGGCATCGCCTTGCTTGATCGTGCCGCCGAAGTGGGCCTCCTCACCGCCCACGGCGGCGGATATTACACCATCCATCCCGCGCTCCCCTGGTTCTTCAAGCGCCTTTTCGACGAACACTATCCCGGCGATACGGCCCTGCGCGCCCGCCGCACCTATGCCGAGGCCATGGGTGAGCTCGGAAACTACTATCACCACGAGTTTGGCGAAGGGAAACGCGGCGTCATCAGGATGCTCGAGGCGGAGGAGTACAACCTGCTCCACGCCCGTCAACTGGCCCGCACACACGGCTGGTGGGGCATCGTCATCTCAGCCATGCAGGGATTGCAGATGCTCTACGATGTCACCGGCCGCCGGGCCGACTGGCGTCGGCTCGTAAACGAGATCGTTCCGGATTTCGTGGATCCGCGGACGAACGCGCCCATACCAGGCCGCGAAGAGAAATGGGACATCTTCATGGACTACCGCGTACACTCGGCGCTGCAGGATCGAGATTGGCCGGAGGCGGAGCGCTTGCAGCGTCTCGCGATCGAGTGGGACCGAAAAGAAGCTGAGGCACCGCTTGCCAAGGGATCTGATGTTCTCGATCTGGACGACCGCAACCGCATCCGGACCCTCGCGGTCGCGCTCGACTTGCTGGGTGAGATCCTGCGCGAGCAAGGGAACGTCGACTGCGTGGGCCAATATCAGGGATCTTTGAAACTCGGCGAATTCACCGCCGACACCGCTCTTGCGGCGATTTGCGCTTACCACATGGGCACTGCCTACAAGGATCTTGTTGGCCTGCGCGACCTGGACAAGGCCGACGCATGGTACCGCCGCAGCCTGAAACTGCATGCGGAAGATGACCGCCTGGGCAGGGGAAGATGCCAGGGCCAACTGGGTTCCGTGGCCTTGGAGCGCTTCCTGGACGCTCGCGAAGCCGGGAGACCGGAACAGGAACTTCTCGAGCACTTAAACCAGGCTGTGCGCCATTATCATGACGCCCTGGATCTCCTGCCCGCGAACGCCGTGGCTGACCGCACAATGACGCACGCTCAACTGGGCAACGTCTACGGTGACGCGGGCGACAGGGATCGCGCGCTTCCCCACTACCGCGAGGCCATCCGGCTCGCCGAACAGACGGGAGACGTTTACACCGCTGCCAAGCTACGCTTCAATGTGGCATTTTTCTTGGCCCCGTCCGGGCGTTTTGACGAGGCTCTGGCCTATGCCCGGGCCGCACTCCAGAACTGCCAGTCGTTCGGCCCGCGCGCCTCTGCACTCGCTGAGAATACACAGAGGCTGATTGCCGAGATTCTCGGTGACATGGCAGCGCAGAAAGGCGGCGCGTGAGCGATCCCGAATCTCAATACACCGTAAAGCAGTGCGGCCTATTGAGGGAGCACTGGTCAGAGTTTGTGAAGAAATCCCCAAACAGCGTCATTCCCGCGAAAGCGGGAATCCAGGGCATCGGGATAAAGTCCCGGCCAGTGCTTCTGGATTCCCGCTTTCGCGGGAATGACGGGAGCGGAAGGGAATAACGTGAGCGG
>CAZPMT010000045.1:0-24027 GCA_964587655.1 uncultured Nitrospiraceae bacterium | reverse complement strand
GTCGCTGTGCGTGCGAAGCCGGTCTGGATTCCCGCTTTCGCGGGAATGACGGGAGCGGAAGGGAATAACGTGAGCGGGAGTCGCTGTGCGTGCGAAGCCGGTCTGGATTCCCGCTTTCGCGGGAATGACGGGAGGGAAGGGAATGAGGGGTGCGGGAGTCGCTGTGCGTGCGTGATTGGCCTGGATTCCCGCCTTCGCGGGAATGACGGGAGGGAAGGGAATGACGGAAGCAAGAGTCGCAGTGCGTGTGGAACCGGCCTGGATTCCCGCCTTCGCGCCCGCGCGCAAGGCTTCCGGGTGCGGCAATGACGCGCGGTGTTTGATCCTTTGAAGGAATGGGCGTATTGCGGCTGGATTTCTTCACGGCCTCTCAGGCGTTCTGCTGACGATTTGGCTGGAGCCCGATTCAGCCGTGGCTATGCGGCAGTTGCGCGGATTGAAAAGAAAGGAGACGAAGAATGACATTTGATGAGTTCCAGGCGATTGTGAACGAGGAACCCGGCCTGTCGGCGGCGCTGGATCGTACAGCGAAGGCCGCGTTCAAAGACGCGCCGCGCACGAGGCAATTCGGGCCGGTCTTGGTGACGGCCGGCATGGCCGCGGTGGTGATTCTGTTCCCGATTGTCAACGAGTTTGTGCGGCGGGTGGGTCTGCCTTGGGTGAAAACCGTGGCCAACTACTCCGAATTCTGGCGGAGCGAGTTCGAACGGTGGCTCGACCAGCGGTACAAGGATGCTAACATCGACCGCGCGAAGGCCGAGGCCGCCGGCCAGGCCCTCTTGCAGGAACTCCAAGCCACGGCTGACGCCAACGTTCAACGGGCGTGGGAACGTCTCGTACAGGTTAAGGGGACGCAAGAGAGCAAGGGGTAAACGGGGCGGACGTTGCGTCCACAGGGTCGCACGAATCGCGCCGGGGGTGGTTGCGCCGAAACGCGGCGAGGACGCCGCGGCCACAGGGTCGCACGAATGACGAAAGATGTCAGGTTTGCTGTCACGTGCGAATCGTGTATGACTGGTGCACGATTGCACCGCTGCGTGGAGACCGCCTATTATCCCTGAATTCGGCGATTGAACCACGGATGAACACGGATGAACACGGACGATTGCGGATGTAAGACGGTTATGAGAATCCTGACCGCGACCCTTCAAGTGAATGGCAGAGAACAACGCGGCAACTGCGATTGGACTCTCGAAGTATCTGGCAGCCGCTCGAATAGGAAGTTGCTATCCGTGTTCATCGGTGTTCATCCGTGGTTCAACTGACGTTTCCAGGATTATCGTTCCTCGATCGCGTGTGCGCTTGTTGGCGGCGAACTGACCCGCGGCATTGGCAAGCGGGTTCCGCGCTCGCGCGGAAGCCTTGCGCGTGCGGAGAATCTCGGGAAAGGGAGAATTCAAGTGAGTGCGTTGCTGTATCGGGAAGACATGGATGCTGTGAGGGCCCGTTGGACCGCATGGTGGAATGGAAAGGACTTGGGGAGGCCGATGATGCAGGTCACGGCGCCGCGGGAAGAGCCGTTGGAACGTATCGAGGTCATGCCTGAACCGCCGGGTTGGCTGACGAGCTATTCGACGCGGGATTTTGCTTACCGGGTTAACTTGTCGGCGCGAGCATGCGTTAACAGGTGTTTTCTCGGCGAGGCGGTTCCTTTTGCGTGTCCCGATCTTGCCCCGAACTGCCTGGCTCTGTATTTGGGGTGCGTGGGGGAGGAAACGGAAGGCACCGTTTGGTGCAGGCCGTGCATGACGCGGCCGGAGGAAGCGCGGTTTGATTATGATGCGGCAAACTTCTATTGGGATTTCACGTTGCGGCTTGGCCGGGAACAGCTCCGTATCGGCAAGGGCAAGTTCCTCGTGCAGTTTCCCGACTTGATCGAGGGACTGGACACGCTCGCGGCGATGCGTGGTACGCTCGCGTTGCTGACGGACCTTGTGGAACGGCCGGATTGGGTCCATGCGTGTCTGCGGCAGATCACGGACCGCTACTTTCGCTACTATGACGTGCTCTATGACATGTTTCGCGACGAGGTGGGCGGTTCGATATTCTGGGCATGGGCGCCGGGCCGGATGGTGAAGCTGCAATGCGATTTCTCCGCGATGATCGGGCCGGACACATTTGCGGAGTTCATGGCGCCCGTTCTGACCGAAATGACGGAGCGGATATCCTATTCCATGTATCACTTGGACGGCCCGGGCGCTATCGCGCATCTCGACGTCCTGTTGTCGATCCCGAGACTTGATATGATCCAGTGGACGCCCGGCGCGGGCATGCCGCCTCCTGACGATGCCTGTTGGTGGCCGCTGTACCATCGGATTTTGGAAGGGGGCAAGAAGGTGTTCATGACCGAATGCCGGTCGATTGACCGGATCAAAGCGATGCGGCGCGAGTTCGGCCCGGAGTTGAACCAATTCCTGATCGGCATGTATGTTGGGTCGCCCCAAGAAGCGGACGCCGTAATCGAGGTGGCCGGCGGGCAATAGCGCGGGGAACATCGCTCGCGCGGAAGCCTTGCGCGCGCGAGTTGACGCGCCCCCAAGGTCCCTTGGCCTGATCGACTATCCGGATACGCGCCTTGCGCCCCACGGCATCGAGCGCCATGAACCGATGGCACAGCAGGGTTCACACGAATAGTCGCCAAGGTGTAACCTGCACTTGCATCGGCTCTGAACGATTCAACCGTACGAGAATCTGCCTAATCGTCTTGTCGCGAAGCCAATCCTGCAAGTACTCCCTCATTTGAAGGTCAAGAGGCAACATTTGTTGATAGATCGACTGGCTTGATGACGGTTCAAAAAGCAGATGAAAAAAATCTTCATAATCGTTTGGGTCTGTTGACACAGCCGACCAGTCAACCGGTGAAAACACCCTCAACGACAGGTCCCCGGCCTCAAAGCCAGGTTTATCTGCAGCGAGCGCAATTGCCTTGTTAACAAGGTGACCGGCAAATGTAAAATAATGGTATCCGTCCGTGTCCCGAAAATAGGGAACCTGCTCGATGGAACAACTCCCCTTTATGTTATCGCGTACTTCAAGCACTTGCTTTCGAAGGGAAGAACAAAATAGTCCATGGGGAAATTCAACCGCGTGGAGAATCGACCATATTCGATCCGCGAGGAAAGCATCCAGAGGAATACGGCCCCCCGTATAAACGAAATCCATTACGTCGGACGTAGCGCGGGCAGGTCGTAGATGAAAGCCATCGCGCCCTGTCCTCTGAATGAGCCACACCTTTCCCGCGAACCGGATGTGCGAATTGGGGCTAACCCGCAAGAGATTGGCGGCGGGCACCTCGCCAAGGATCTTGGCGCCGTGGTAAACAGCCACAACTTGCGAGCCTGCTCCATAGTTCCCGTAAATCAGGCGATAGTCAACGAGCCGATGCAGAGATTCATCCGCACCATATTGGTTCTTGAATCCATGACGTTGCAGGTAGCCATTCCCCGCCAGTTCCGCAAGAATTGACTCGACAGTAGAGCGATCCAAATGAGGCACGTGGCTGACAATCTCACACAGATTCGCCACGCGAGTGAAACGCCCGTTGTCCGAAGCAATCAGGCTAAGAGCCTGCTGTGCCATCGCGCCAAACAGATCATAGGGTGCCCGAACTGGAAGATGACCCTTTCCCGCCGCGTCCACTAGAGCCGCGAATTGCAGCGCATTCTTAACAACGCTTGGCGAGTCATCAGGAATCAGACAGAGAGCATTGGTCTTGTTGCCTCGTCTGTTCCCGCGCCCAATCCGCTGAAGAAAGGACTCCACACTGTGCGGTGCGCCCCAGAGCAAGATAAGATCAATGTCACCGATATCAATTCCCAATTCCAATGTACTTGTTGCGATGCAGATTGCCGTGCTGGCCCTTGCGAACTGATGCTCCGTGTCAACGCGAACCTCCGGCGAGAGCGAGGAATAGTGCGCGATAACGGCGGGCCTCAGTCTCTCGTCTTGATGAAGAATCCCGGCCAAGCGTTCGCACTCGCGCCGCGAATTCGCGAAGACCAACAACTTCGTGGGGCGACCCTCTGTAAGCCGCCTCACGATATTCAGGAAGTCCGTCTCGGTGGCAATGTGCCTTATCTGTGCATCGATCTCCCGCCCAGAGGGAAAAGTCAAGAACACGGCATCCTCTCCGGTTCCCATCAGGAAATCCCGAACGTCGGAAAGGCGACCTGCCGTGGCAGAGATTGCCGCCCACTGAAGGCGAAGGCCAATCCGATGCTGGAGGCGCCGCAACAGAATCGACAGTTGCAGACCGCGTTGCGAATTGTAAAGGAGGTGAACTTCATCTATCACCACTGCCCGGACGTTCTGTAGTGCGGCGTCTTTGCGGAAGAGCATCACGTCCAGCGATTCAGGTGTCGTTATGAGAACGTGCGGTATAGCCCCACTCGTCAAGTCATCCCTGTCACCATGACGGATACCCAATCTCAATCCAAGAGCGCAAAGCGGCTGATATAGGCGCTTCTCCAAGTCGTTGACCAGCGCTTTCGTGGGGGCGATATAAAGGATCGTCAACGTATCGGCTTCAATGGATTGAAGCAAGTAGCGGCTTACCAAGGGTGCCATGACGGCCTCCGTCTTTCCTAATCCTGTACCTGCGGACAGGATAAGATTCCGACCCGACATGAGAGGTTCAATGGCTGACTCCTGGATTTTGCGCAAGGCTGGAAATCTGCCGAAGAAGGCGGCCGCTACACGCGGCTCAAGTAAGGAGATCGCGCTCACTGCGTGTCCTCAAGCAAGTCGTCCAAAGCTCTGACGACGGACACGATTGCGTATCTGGCGCGATCCTGGATTTCATGGGCGGCCGCCGTGCGTACAATGCTCCTCAGATCGGCGGCCTTCATTTTCAAATCGGCCTCCCACCCGTACGCGATGCTGTGGGTGTTCAAGATCTTCATGGCGAGGGCCTCAAGTTCAGAGGTGGTCAGCGGTGACATTTGAAAAGTGGGCAAGTCTTCCACACGGCAGGTGCCTGCGAACGCGCCGTAATTCCAATTGCCTCTCCGCCTGAGGCGAAGCGTGGCCTTCTCTGCAAACTCGGGAGTAACCGCGTAGAAGGTCATTCCAGTGAATTCCTTGCCTTGAAAGAAACGGAAGAGGTTCCAGAAAGCCTCGTCCTGATGCTGGCTATTTGTAAGGTTTGTGAGTACGTCCTCGAATTCGTCGAACAATATGATCAGTCCCTTGAGTCCCGCAGCACACGCAAGACGATTCAAGTCCCTCAGCGCACCCCAACTTTGTGCATACGCCTGAGTGTGGAAAACGAAGATCTCGTCAGCATGGAACTTCCACTCTGGTCGCGGGTCTCTAAAGTGCGCACGCAGGTTTTCGACAAGCGAGAGATAGAGCCGCTTGCGCTGGGTTCGGTAATTCCATGGCTGAAGAAGCCAGTCCTCGACCGTATCCTGTATATTGGGCTGCCCGCAGAACCATGCTCTGAGAGCCAGGAAAAGAGCCGGGGAATTAAGCACATCCGAATAGTCCCATTTCCCACCGTGGGAGAGAATATCCCAGAACTCCTCACCCTCTGAGCAATTTGCCCGACCTACCAGGATACTAAAAAAGGAGCGTATGCCCTTCGCCGACTGTGTAGATTGAATCTCCACGCCGCGACAGACGGCGCCAAGAATCTGATCCATACGGTTGAATCGTACCGCCGACTTGGCGTCAAGTGTGACGCTACTGACAGCGTATCCTTGAGCCAGGGCATGCTCTCGAATGTATCGGAGAAGATGGGTTTTTCCCGACCCATAGTTGGCCTGAAGCAATACCGCAGTCGTATCTGGATTTTCCAAGAGTCCGGTCAACTGCTGGATTTCGGACTCCCTACCAACGGTGAAGCGCCTGACAAATCCGTCCGGCGGAATGCCTTTTCTAAGCGACTCAATAACGCGTTGGGCTTGAGATTCGTCCATGGATCAATCCTCCCTGAGGCGATCCATCACGTCTTCATACAACTTTTCAGTGGGCCGGATATCTCCTTCCAGGTGATCATCAAAATCAGTGATCAGGGCTGTCACGAGTAGGCGCCAAAATCGAACGGCCGCAAGCGAAGGATGCTTGTGTTTGAGATCGTCAACCGTCTTTGCCAGGTCTTCCTCGCACGGCACCAAGGCTTCCGCGTCCGGGTAAGCGGTCAGATATACACTTCTGATTTTGCGGGCGGCATCCTGATAATCCTTCAGTGTGGTTTCATCAGCGTCCAAGTTCCAGATCGTGTCGAGGGCGCGAGGATGTCGCTCCTCTGGCTTACCGACCCGCCCGGAGAGCGCGCCATAAATGACGATGCCGTGTTTCGGATCGGTGTAGAAGTCCGGGGTCGTAGCATAGATCAAGAACAAACCCGGCAAAGCCTCAATGTTGTTAATCAGCGAAAGCAAGTTGTTATGTGCGTCCTTGAGTGCGGACTTGCGCATTACCGAATACGCTTGCTCTGCCTCATCAAACAGGATTAGCAGCCCACGGTAACCAGAAAGCCGAACAAAGCCCGCCAGGGACTGAAGCATGACCTTGGCATTATCCTTGCTCACAATCTTGCTTACCCCAAATCGCTTACGGTAGCTTCCCACGGTCCCTTCGCCGCTGAACCACTGGACAATCTCACCGCGCGTCTGCTCGGTGATGCTTGGCTCGGCGCTTTCTGGAAGAAACGTCTTCCAGTACTCCTGAACCATTTTCTTGAAGTCTATGTCGATGGCATGATTCGCCATCAGCGCTTCGGATGCCTTGGCGTACTGTTCGTAAGTGATCTCAGCACCAACCATGCGGTTCCCTGTTGCAAAGTATGCCAACGATTCACGGATGACGGTCCCAAAGGGCGCGGTCTCGGAGATTGCGTTCTCGGCGTAGTATGACGGAGTCGAAACCTGGCGCACGATCGCGTAGAATACTTTCTCAAACTTGTTTAGCGGCGCACTATTCACGTCCAGTTCGACGTTGGACACGAGGCAATCATTCTGGAAGGCAACTTCACGCAACAATCGGAAGAAGTGCGTCTTGCCCGCGCCCCATGATCCGCTGATGAAACGGATAATCCCTCTGTCACCGATCCCGCTGAGGTGATGTCGCTTGACTCCTTCAATCAGCCTCTCATTCCCGACGGAATACAGATCAACTCCTCGTTGAGGCGGAATACCTTTTCGAAGTGATTCCACAACCTGTGTGGCAAGGATTCGCTGGTCCATTCTCATTTCTCCCTGAATACGACGAAGCCAATATAGCCGCGCCCCGCCGCTCCGTGTAAGAGCATACCTTCTCTTGTATCCTTCGTTTGCTGGAGGTCCAGTCGCCGACCATCAATCTCTATATGACCGTCCGTCACAAGCCGTGAAAGGTCCACAAGGAATTCATCCGTTCGAAAACTCTTCATGTTCTTGCCCAGACGACGGGTAATATGTCTGATTGGGATACTGGCACCATCGGTCTGTTTGGCTTTCTTGACAAGAGCGAGATACTGTGACCGGATCTGTTTCAGAAACTTCTTTCCGTCGAACTTGCGCCCGAAAATGCGTTGGTGTTCGCGTTGAATCAGTTCAATGACGGCCCCAATATCTGCGGATATCTCGGCAAGACGACCTTCGTGGTTCGATAGCTTGGCCAAGTATCGCTTCTCATCAATCTCCAATTGAAAAAACCCATCCTCAAGACTGTAGCGTGGGTGACGGCTAGTGCTGTCCAGGGGCAAGCTCTTACTACGACAAGCCTCCTCAAACATACCCGGGTAGTCGCGTATGACCCGGACCGCATCTTCTTTGGCGAGGCGGTAGGCATCCTCCAAGAGCGATATGCTGGGATTGCCTTGCGTGCGCATCTTCTTGAGAAGCAATGTCTCTTTATCAAAGAGAACGAGAAGATGCATGCTCCACCCCAGGCAAGCGAAACGTTCGAGCTCCCGCCATAGCTTTTCGCTGAGCACGGCTTCCTCAGTCTGCGCCCGCAAGGCAGAAGCCTGCTCCTTTGCCCTGGAATGCAGTTCTCGCGCCAAATCAACAACTTCCGTGGGGAATTCCATTGCGTGACTCTCTGCTCCTTCCTCAATTCCATACCATTTCGTAAACGTACAGCATAAATATGTGTGGATCAATGAGCCATCCATTACCGCTTGGCGTTCGTTCCTCACAGAACGACGGCATCCGAGTTGCTTGCGGTGCTGTTGCCGCCGGTGTTGACGACGATTATACGATATTCGAGTTACTGGCCGCGCGGTTCTTCAGTGAGGATGATGCGTTTCTTGAGCGCGCTGCCCAAGTTCGGGATGGCGGGCCCGCGCCGCGTGCATCGCCCTCCCCTGTCATCGCATTGTTCTTTTGTGTTAGCCTTTGATCCAACCTAACACAATACGTGGTGGCCGAGAAATGTTCGTAACGCAAGCGTAACGAGAATGCTGTGTCGGCCGCGCGCGCAAGGCTTCCGCGCGGGCCCGCACGCGCCGCGGGCAGAGGCGCGCAATAGAGCAGGAGGCGTATGAGCGATACCGGCAAATTTCCCATGGGTTCGTGGGATTACTTCGCGTTTGGGCTGTATTTCGTGGTCCTCTGCGTCATTGGCTGGTGGGTCGGGCGCAAGGAGAAGAACCGCTCTGAGGACTATTTCCTGGCGGGGCGGCGTCTTCCGTGGTACGTGATCGGGACGTCGTACGTCGCCGCAAACATCAGCACCGAGCACTTCATCGGGATGGTGGCGGCCGCTTACGTGTACGGCATCTGCATCGCCTATTGGGAATGGGGCAACATCATGGCCTTCAGCATTCTCATTTGGGTGTTTATCCCGTTCCTGCTGAGCGCGCGCGTGTTCACGGCCCCGGAGTTCATGGAGAAACGGTTCAACCATTTCCTGCGCTTCTCCTTCGCCATCGTCACGGTAATCAGCAACATCGTCGCTTTCCTGGCCGCCGTTCTGTATGGCGGCGGCATGGCACTGCATACGCTGTTCGGTTGGAACTTGTACGTCGCGATTGCGGTGTTGGGTATCGTTGCGGGATCGTGGGCCGCATACGGCGGGCTGGCGTCGGTCGCCTGGACCGATTTCTACACGATGCTCGTGATGCTGCTCGGGGGCATTTTCGTTCCCATCCTCGGGATCTACATGCTTTCCGGCGAATCCCACTCGCTGGTCGAGGGATTCCGGGTCATGATGCACGCCAACTTCGCCACGGAGGTCCCGTGGGCGCAAGCGGTCGGCCATGTCGCCCAGAATATCGTTCATCAAGACACGTACAACCGCATGGCGATCTTCCAGCCGGCGTCGCACATTGTCGCGCCCTGGCCCAGCGTTGTGTTCGGCTTTGTTGCGGTCAGCATCTGGTACAACGTCATCAACCAGTTCATGATCCAGCGCGTGTTCGCGGCGAAGAACATATACCACGCCCGTATGGGGATTGTTTGCGCGGGATACATCAAGATCGTGATGCCGCTGATCGTGGTACTCCCCGGGTTGATCCTGTTCGCCAAGAATCCCGATATCCTGATGCTCCCGTGGAAAGACGTCCGCCCCGAGGCCGACAAAGGCTACATCACCCTGCTGCACTCGCTTGTGCCCGTGGGACTTCGCGGACTGCTCCTTGCGGCCCTTTTCGGGTCGGTGCAGTCGACGGTCAACGCCGTCCTCAACTCGACCTCGACCATTCTCACGCTAGACATCTACAAGCGGTTGATCAATAAGAACGCGCCTGACAAACACTATGTGAACTTCGGCATATGGGCGACGGTCGCATTCCTTGTGATTTCCATTGTCCTGGGATGCTTCATCGGCAAACTGGGCAGCGGCCTCTTCGTGTACATCCAGGAGTTGTATGCGTTTTTCGCTCCGCCGTTCGCCGCCGTGTTCCTGCTGGGGATCCTGTCCAAGCGCATCAACGGCCACGGGGCCGCGGTCGCGGTCGTGACGGGCTTCCTCTTCGGCATCCTGATGAAGATCTATGTGGAGTTTGTTCCCGGCCACATCGCGGTCGTCGAGCCGTTCGGCAATCAGGCCATCTTCAACTGGGTCTACTGCGTGATCGTCTGCTCGGTTGTCAGCCTGCTGACGCCTCCGCCGCGCCCGGAACAGGTCAACGACGACATGACGATCAACTGGCAGCGCTTGAACATCTTTGGCGGGCTTGGCGAGCACTGGTACACGAGCGTCCTCTTGTGGTGGGGGATGTTCGCCGCCATCGTCTTGACGCTCTTCGTCATCTTCTCGGGCCTGTTCTCCTGAACGGCACGCAGCGCTTGCGGCGGCGATTTTGGCTACTTGACCCCCACACCTGATGCATCTATCATGCACGCCATGTCCGCAACTCAATCGATCAGGGGCGTTTAGTGCAATGCTGGCTCGGGTGCATTCAGGCGCGGTGCTGGGGATCGATCCGTTCCCACTGGCCGTCGAGGTGGACAACCATCCGGGTTTGAACCTCGTCAACATTGTCGGGCTCCCCGACGCCGCGGTTAAGGAAAGCCGCGACCGCGTCGGCTCGGCCATCCGCAATTCGGGGTTTCGTTTTCCACGGGGCGTCGTCATTATCAACCTGGCGCCTGCTGACGTGCGCAAGGAAGGGAGCGCGCTGGACCTTCCTATCGCCTTGGGCCTCCTGGCGGCCAGCGAGCAACTCTCCGGCATGCGCTTCACGGAGTACGCGGCGGCTGGCGAGCTTGCACTGGACGGTTCCATACGCCCCGTCGCCGGCGCGCTGTGTCTCGCGACGGGCGCGCGCCATCGGGGTCTTCGCGGCATACTGTTGCCGATGGAGAACGCCCCCGAAGCAGGCGTTGTCGAGGGAGTCGAAGCCATCCCCGTGCGCAACCTCAATGAGGCGGTGTCCTTCATGTCCGGCGTCTCGGACATCCAGCCCTACGTCACCGACGTGCGCGCGATTTACGAAACGGCGGGGCGGAGGGCTCAGGACCTCACGGACGTGAAGGGACAGGCCCACGTGAAGCGCGCCATGACGGTCGCCGCGGCCGGAGGACATAATCTTCTCATGATTGGCCCGCCGGGCACGGGAAAGACTATGCTCGCGTCGCGTCTTCCCGGGATCCTTCCCGACATGACGTTCGAAGAGACGCTCGAAACGACGCGTATTTTCAGCGTTGCCCAGATGACCGGTCCGAAGCAGGCGCTGATCGTCCAACGTCCATTCCGTTCCCCGCATCACACCGCGTCGACGGTCTCGATAGCCGGCGGCGGCCAGGGGATGCAGCCGCATCCCGGCGAGGTCAGCCTCGCCCACAACGGCGTTCTGTTCCTCGACGAGCTGCCCGAGTTCAACCGGAGCGCGCTCGAGGTGTTGCGGCAGCCACTCGAAGAGGGCATCGTGCATATCCGCCGGGCGATGTACTCGGTCACGTATCCGAGCCGCTTCATGCTCGTCGCGGCGATGAATCCATGCCCCTGCGGATGCCGCACGGATCCCCGCAAACAATGCCGGTGTTCATCGGGGGAAGTGCAGCGATACGTGAACCGAGTGTCCGGCCCGCTGCTCGACCGCATCGACATGCACGTCGACGTGCCCGCGCTGTCCTTCGAGGAGTTGTCGGACACGCGGGCCAGCGGCCCTACGAGCGCCGAGGTGCGCGCCCAGGTCCAGGCCGCGCGAGATCGCCAACGCGTGAGGTACAAGGGCGCCTTCGCCTGCAACGCCCACCTCGATACAAAGGCCATGCAGTCGTCCTGCGCGCTCACCGACGGCGCGCGGTCCCTCATGGAAAAGGCCATGGATCGGATGGGACTAAGCGCCCGCGCCTACGACAAAATACTCCGAATCGCCCGGACCCTCGCCGATCTCGAGGCCCTCGAACATATTGCCGAGCGTCACATCGCCGAGGCCGTCCAATACCGCTCCCTCGACCGGCAATACTTTTTCACTTGACCGGGTTTCGGGCGTCGGCGGACGAGGTGTGACCCAACTCCGGCGGAACCGGGTGTTCCTTCCGGTACCTGTCAACTTGAGCCACGTACTTTCGGTTGAACGTTTTCAGATGCTCGACGTATCTGGCAGGGTCGTGGCCACACTCCTTGGACATGCGCCGCCTGCTCTCTCGAATCTCCTCGATGATTGTCTCGCTTGTGATCATCCTTCACTCACCTCCCATCAGTTCGAGCGGCGTAACCAGCATCGGCACATGAAGTCCCAGCAGCGTGTTAATTCGCCGAATATGCCCGAACTTGTTGGCGTTCGCCAAGTGTTCGCAATTCCAGGTCAGCAGATAGTCGAGCTTGTGGAAGGAGGCTAGAGCCAGATGAAGGGCATCCCCAACGGGATCGTTCGGCATAACCCGGTGTTTGATGTAAACCTCCACAATCTCCCGGATCTCATCTTCAACCGGAATTGCCGGAAGACCCAGCGCCATTGCCAGAGCGTCGTCGCGGTGGGGAAGACTGCCTGTATCGAGTTCCGCAAGGACCGCAGTGCTTGTAGCCACCTCGTATCTCTGCCGATGCCCGTCCCACCACTTACGCGTCCAGTCGCGCATGGCTATGACTGCCGGGGATGTCCGCCGCTCGTGATAGAAGCTGAAAATCGATGTCTCGATATAAATGCTCTCGACCATCCCAAGAGTATCTCACCGCGCTAAGGGTTTTTCAAGCGCAAGAGGCATGTCGAGGCGTTTGCGCTGAGTGGCCAAATCTGAATTCTTCAAGAAAACGATTATTGGCGGGATCTCGAGACGGCACGTCGGCGAGGCCGTTCAACACCGCTCCCTCGACCGCCAGTACTTCTTCACGTGATTCGCGGAAGGGACGCGCAAAGAAAACCGTGTTCTATCGACGCGAGTTCTTGGGCGCAAAGAAAGCGCGACGGGCATCAGAAAAACATCTTGCCGCTCATTATTTCTAATATTCCTATTTTTGGACGGTTGTGTTTCGGGATAATTGTTGACTTATTGCGCGTGCGTGCGTATAATCAGCATAGACAAGCCTTGGCTTGTCTGAGTCGCCGCGTATCCTTCACTCGAGTCGGCGCACGTACAACAAAGAAGAACGAGGGGTGTATATGGGAAGCACGACGAGGAAATCCGTGTACATCAGCCTATTGTTGGTTATCGCCGCCTTTCCGGCTGGGGTCTGGGCGCAAGGCGAGAAGCTGTCTCCACGTGAGCAGGAGTTGCTCAACACGGTGCAGACGCTCGAGAAACGCTTGGGCGAACTTGAGAAACAGGTCTCGACTCTAAAGACCGCCCAGCCCGCGCCACAGCCCGCCCCGAAGGAAGAGGCTAAAGGCGAGAAGCCTCAGAAATCCGTTGAGGAGCGGGTCGCGCAGCTCGAAGAGGACAAGAAGGGGAGCCTCAAGACCTTCTGGAAGGATGGGCTCCGGCTCGAAAGCCCCGACGGCCAATTCAAGCTTCAGCTAGGCGGGCGGCTGTTCATTGACTGGGCTTGGTTCAGCCAAGACGCCGAACTCAAGAACAGCCTGGGCGACGAGCATGATGGAGCGCAAGTACGGATGGGGCGCCTGAATATGCAGGGCGATATCTACCAGGACTTCTTCTACCGGCTCGAATACGACTTTGCCGGCAACAACGGCCCCGGTGGATTCACGGATACCTGGATCGGAATGAGGAACATCCCCTATGCGGGCACGCTGACCGTCGGCCACTTCAAGGAGCCGTTCGGCATGGAGCAACTGACGAGCGACACCTACTACACTTTCGTGGAGCGCGCGCTGCCCGACGTCTTCACGCCCATGCGCAATATCGGTCTCACACTTAGCAACGCGCACTTCGGCGAGCCAAAGAAAGAACGCCTTACCTGGGCCGCCGGCGTCTTCAAGAACACCGATAACTGGCCCAGCGCAAACGATTCCGATGAAGACCAGGGTTACGCCGTGACGGCCCGCGTGACCGGGCTGCCGTGGTATGCGGAAGATGGCCGCCGTCTCCTTCATCTCGGCCTCGCGTACAGCCACCGCAACCCCGACGGCGCCACAATCAACCGGTATCAACTGCAGCCGTGGCCCGAGACCCGCATGACCCAAATACGCTGGCTCAACACGGAAGGCTTCGCCCCCTTCCGCTTGCAGGACGCACGAGCGGACGACGTCGACCTGTTCGGCCTCGAGATGGCCCTGGTATATGGCCCGTTCTCGCTTCAGGGCGAATACATGTACGATAGCGTGAACACAACGTTCGACGGACGCCGCGCATTCAGCGGCTACTACGCCCAGGCCACCTATTTCCTGACCGGAGAGAACCGCCCATACAAGAACTCCACGGGACTTTTCGACAGGGTCAAACCAAAAGAAAACTTCGCATGGGGCAAGGGTCTTGGCGCGTGGGAACTGGCGTTGCGCTACTCGTTCGTAGACCTGAATGACGGGGGTGTCCGCGGCGGCGAGGAAACCAACTACACGGCGGGCGTCAACTGGTATCTCAACCCGAACATGCGGCTTATGCTGAACTACACCCTGGCCGATATCGCCCACGATCTCTACGAAGGCGACATCGACATGTTGCAGGCGCGGTTCCAGGTTGACTTCTGAGTCCCGTCAAACCTTTGTCAGAATCATCTTGAACACCTGTAGTTCCGGTTTCCGAATCGGATCGTAGGACGGGTTTCAAACCCGTCCTACAAGGAGTGCAAACATGGAAGACGGCCCCCGTTGTCAGAATCATTATGAAGAAAGGAATACCACCATGAAACACGTACGATTCGTCACGATCCAGTCCGAGACGCTGCCGCGGACGGCCTCCTCACTCGAGGTCGCCCAAAAGGCGGCCATCGCCGTCTCCTTTGCCACGGCGATCAGCACCCTAGCCACGGCCTTCAACACCCTGGCCAACGGATTCAACACACTCGCCCACAAGCAACCGTAGAGATAAGAGCACCGGCCGGGGGCGGGAGCCCGGAAGGCGATTGACTTTTACGCTAAACCCGATTAGAATAGTTTTAGCGGATAGGGAGTCTCTATTCACGGGCAGGGTAGGGCTGAGCAATAGGGGCATCTTTCCAAGACATCTTGAGGGATCTTTCGTTTCTTTTTGAAGTCGAGGCGACTTGTTTTTTTGGACAGGATTACAGGATTCACAGGATGGACACGTTTGGCAAACGCGGGATGAATGCTCGCAACCCATTGGGCGATTCTCTCGAAAGTAGGGGCGGTTTTTCCAAAACCGCCCTGAACGCTACCAAAGGCTGCGTTTGCGCTAAAGGCATAACCTCGACTCCGAAGCGGGGGCGGTTTTGGAAAAACCGCCCCTACTTTCCTGTTAATCCTGCTAATCCTGTCGAAGAAATGGACGGCTCACAACGCATATAGCGGGAGGGGACTACAATGCTGAACTTCGCGAAACGGATTGACGTGCGGTGGTACGTGTGCTTGGCAGCGCTGGCGCTGATAGGACTGGTTGTTTTCCTCGCCATCCCGTCAAAGGTTAGCAGCGCGCAGGCGCTCGAGGCCGAGGAAGTTCAGGACGCCTCAATTACCGCTGGCGAAGGCAATTCACTAGCGAGAGCCAGTGAAGATCTCGCTAACGTAGGACGGGAATTATTCCCGTCCAACAGACAGCGAGAAGCGACTGTGCCAGGTGCGGAAAAGGCGCTTACCGGTCTGAGCGTGTCGCCGGAGGCGATTTACTTCGACGGACCGAAGGGCGGGCCGTTCCGGCAGAGCGAGGGCTCGTTCAGAGTTAAGAATACTTCGCTGGCCACGATCAACTGGAGCGTGGATGATGACGGCGCGAACCTATGGGCCATCATTTCCTCGACGGCGAGCGGCGCGCTCTCATCGGGCGAGTCCCTCGAGGTCGTGGTGCAACTCGATGCGGGCGAGGCGGCGGCGTTCGCGGGCGGGTCGTACACGGCCAACCTCATAGTCCACAACAACGACACCGGCGAAACCGCGTCGATGCCGGTCAACCTGTTCGTGGCCGACCCGCTGCTCTCGACCACGCACCCGAACCCGAACCTCTGGTTCGCAAACACCACTCTCGCCGTTTCATGGAGCGGAACGTTCCACCCGGAGAGCAACCGGTTCGCATGGAAGGTTGACGATCAGCCTGACAGTGCCATTACCGACGACAACATCGCCGACCCGAGCGTCCACCAGACGCGCGATGTACGGCAGATCGAGTGGCCAGGCAACGAACACGGCACACATTACTTTCACATCGTCGCAATTGATACCCGGTCGAGCGGCGTGATCGACGGCTCCTTGCGGCACTATCAGTTCAATGTCATCGCCGAACCGCCGACTGTTGAGAGTTCCTCCCATCGGTACGACCTGTCCATGGAACGCGACTTTGTGGCTACGCCCACCGAGTATGAGACGAAGATTGACCCCACATCGGCGCAATGGACGCAAGTGATGCCCAGCGGTTCGATGTGGTCGGGACGCTATGAGCACACGACGGCGGTGCTCGACAACAAGCTGTGGGTCCTCGGCGGATTGGACAGAAGCTTCCGCAACGATGTGTGGAGTTCACTGGACGGTGCGCACTGGACGCAGGTGACATCCAGCGGCGCGATCTGGTCTGGACGACGGGGGCACACCACGGCGGTATTGGACAACAAGCTGTGGGTCCTGGGCGGATGGGACGGAAGCTTCCGCAACGATGTGTGGAGTTCTGCGGACGGCGCGCACTGGACCCAGGTAACGCCCAGCGGCTCAATATGGTCCGGGCGCTCGTGGCACACGACAGCGGTGTTCGACAACAAGCTTTGGGTCCTCGGCGGATGGGACGGAAGCTTCCGCAACGATGTGTGGAGTTCACTGGACGGCGCGCACTGGACGCAGGTGACGCCTAGCGCCGAGTGGCCAGAACGGCGCGCGCACACGACGGCGGTGTTCCAGGGCAAGCTGTGGGTACTCGGCGGAGCCGACGGAGCCTACAACTACCGCAACGACGTGTGGAGTTCGGCGGATGGCGCACACTGGACGGAGGTGACGCCCAGCGGGTCGATCTGGTCTGCGCGCCACCTGCACACGACGGCGGTTTTCGCTAGCAGGCTTTGGGTCCTCGGCGGACACGACAAACCCTTAAACGAGCGCGACGACGTGTGGTGTTCGCCGGACGGCGCGCACTGGACGCGGGTGACGCTCAGCGGGTCGATGTGGTCGGCACGCGAGTCGCACGCGACGGCGGTCTTCGACAATAAGCTGTGGGTCATCGGCGGGTATGAGTGGCTTCGCAGGCTCAACGACGTGTGGTTTCTGGCTGGGCCAGTGCCACTCTCAGAGTCGAACTTCTCGCAGTATTTCTATGCCATTGACGACTTTCCGGACACGGTCGTGACGGAGGAGAACGCCGCGCCGTGGACGGACGACCTGCCGATTGTGGTGCCGGACCAGAAACCGGGCGAGCACTACTTTCACGTGGCGGCCCAGGACTTGCTCGGGAACCCGACGCCGACTGGCCATTATCATTTCACGGTGGGCGACGCGGTTCCTGTGGTGAGTTCTTCGAGTCATGCAAGCCCTTCGACGAAGAAGAACGTGGTGCTGTCGTGGACGGACGGGGGCTTGCCGTCGGGGATGCTTGATTGCTGGTATTATGAATTTGACGACAAGCCCACGACGCCCGTGACAACGAGCAGCACACCAACGAAGAATCCAGGGGAGACCTTCACCTGCAAGAAGCCGAGGGACTATTACCTTCACATCGCGACGTATGACACGTACAAGAACCTGTCAAGTGCGGCGCACTTCTACACACGGGTGCTGCAATCGGCTGCACCGGCGCCGTACTCGGACCCGCCCCGTTTGCAGACGAAGAGCTACGGGTGCCGGAACATCACGTTCAAATGGAACGATCCGGAGACGGTGGACCCGGCGGTGAATGGCTACCGGTATGTATTTGACGAGCAGCCGGGGACTGATCCCGGGAATCCGGAATCGGGCGACACGACATCGGTCAAGCAATGGAGCGTCCAAAACGTGTCGCTGGGAACGCATTACTTCCATGTGGTCGGTCAGGACGCGTGCGATATGTATTCGGCGCCGGGTCATTTCCGGGTGAATATCCGGAAGGCGCACGCGCCTGTGGTGAAACTCGAGTTGAACTCGACGGCGCAACTGCTTCACTTTACGTGGACAGATCCCGAGAACCCGCCGTTCGCCGCGTGTTACCTCGTGGCTTGCGACAGGAATCCGAGGACAACGCCGACCACGGAGCTTTGCCAGACCTTCTATAACCAGTTCGATGTGACGGAAAGCCCCACGCCGTGGTATCTGCACTTGATTGCTGAGGACGGAAACAGCCCGAAGAATCTATCAGACCCTGTGCACTACGCGGTAATGGTGTGGAACGGCATGTCGCTCGCTATCAGCAATCCGTCGAAGGAGTACACGAAAGGCGGCGAAGACATCGTGTATGACGTGATCTACGCCGGCGCAAGGAGCATCAGCCTGGATTGCGGCGACATCACCGTGCACACGAGCGACACGGCGACGGCAACTGTCAGTTGCAATATTGCCGCCAACGGGAACATCCGGACCATCACGTTCCCTGGCGCGAACATCTCCGGGAACGGTACGGTGTATTTCTCACTCGCGGCTGGAACGGCAACCGGGCCAAGCGGACCCGCGCCAGCCATGGACAGCCCGCCGTTTGTCGTGGACAACATCAAGCCGCAGATCACGATCGGCGAGCCGTCGACCAGTTGCGCTTCCGGAGGCCCTGTCGAGTGGATGGTGACCTATTCGGACACGGGCGGACTCGACTGGGCATCACTGAGCGCGGACGGCATCACGCCTGTCCCGAGCGGTTCAGTTATTGTGGACGCTTGGAACGTCGAGGCCGTCGATGCGACGACGTTCGTGGTCACGGCCAAGGGCATTCAGGGCAAAGGCACGCTCGGTTTCTCGATCTCGGCGGGGACAGCGGCGGACTTCGCGGGCAACATGGCGGACGGCAAGATCAGCCTCACGTGCAACGTGGACACAACGCCGCCCGTTGCTTCGAACCAGACGGTCTCGTTGCACATGACCACATCCAAGAACGTGGACATTACCGCCGTCGATACGGATGACACTACGTTGACCTACGTCATTGTATCCCAACCCACCCACGGTGAGTTGACGGGGATCGCTCCGGCGCTGACGTATACGCCGCAGCCGTACTTTGTCGGCACGGACCAGTTCACATTTACCGCGAGCGACGGGTGCTACACGACCGCTCCGGCAACGGTAACGCTCAACGTGACCAACACGCCGCCGGTAGCGGAGGGCCAGGCGGTCTCGTTGCACATGAACACGTCGAAAGCAATCACTGTGCGGGCGACGGATGCCGACGGCGACGATCCGCTTTTCTACACGCGGCTATCCGGCCCAACGCATGGAAAACTGGAGGGACCTCTCCCCAACGCAACCTACACGCCCGACGATTGCTATGTGGGTGCAGACGAGTTCCAGTTCAGGGCGAGCGACGGCCAAGCGAACAGCAATACGGCGATAGTGTCGATTACGGTGACAAACACCGCGCCGGTCGTCGAGGATCAAGCCGTATCGTTGCACATGTGCGCATCTAAAGCGATCGTCGTGCCGCAGACGGATGCCGAGGGCGATCTTCTCACCTATACGGTGGTTTCGGTTCCGGCTCACGGAACGCTGACCGGAGCACTGCCGAATCTTACCTATACGGCGGAATGCTGCTATGCAGGCCAGGACCAGATCACGTTCAGGGCGAACGACTGCGCTGCGGACAGCAACATAGGCACGATCGCAATCACAGTGACGAACACTCCGCCGGTGGCGCAAGACAAGTCGGTCACGCTGCATATGAGAACGACAAAGCCGAGTGCTGTGGAAATCACTGTGTCCGCGTCGGACGCTGACAACGATTCGCCGCTTGCCTACACTCTGGTGACCGGGCCGTCCCACGGTGCGCTGACAGGGCCGCTGCCCACGGTCACCTATACGCCCGAGCAGTGTTTCGCCGGCACGGACGAGTTCACGTTCAAAGCAAATGATTGCCAGGCCGACAGCAACACAGCGACAGTCTCAATCACCGTGAGCAACGCCGCGCCGGTTGCACAAGACAAGTCGGTCACGCTGCACATGAGAACGACGACCCCGAGTTCTGTGGCCATCACCGTAACCGCGTCGGACGCTGAGAACGATTCGCTTGACTACACTCTGGTGTCGGAGCCGACGCATGGGGGGCTGAGCGGAACGCCGCCCAACGTCACATACACGCCAGAGAATTGCTACGTCGGGCAGGACTCGTTCACGTTCAAGGCTAAAGACTGCGCGGCGGACAGCAACACGGCTACGGTTGCGATCACCGTGAGCAACACCGCACCGGTCGCGCAGGACCAGATCGTGTCGCTGCACATGTGCACATCCAAAGTGGTCGTAGTGGCGGCGACGGATGGCGACGCCGATCCGCTTACCTATGCCCTCGTTTCGGGACCGGCACATGGGACGCTGAGCGGGATCTTGCCGAATGTGACCTACACGCCGGCGGATTGTTGTTACGTGGGTCAAGACCAGATCGCGTTTAGGGCAGACGACTGCGCCGCCTACAGCAACCTGGCGACGATCACGATTAGCGTCACGAACACCGCTCCGGCCGCCGATGACCAAACGGTCCAGGTATGCATCAAGGAGCCGCAGGCCGTTGTGTTGACTGGCGCTGATGCGGACAGTGACCCGCTGTCGTTCGCGGTGGTGGGTCAACCTGAGCACGGCGCGCTTGAAGGAACACCGCCCGACCTCACGTACACGCCGGACACGGGCTTCGTGGGAGCCGACAGTTTCACGTTTACTGCCGGCGACTGTCAGGCGACAAGCAACGTGGCAACCGTCAGCCTGGACGTCATATCTGTTGGGTCGGTAACCGTGACCATCGAGCCGGAGTATGCCCGGACTCACGGCGCGCAGTGGAGCGTGGATGGCGGAGACCCGCATTCTTCCGGCGAGACTGTGGGAGACCTCGATTCGGGCGAGCATGTGATTTCGTTCACCGGTATTCCGGCCTATGATCCGGGAGGTTGCAACCCGAAGACGACATACCTGACTCCACCGGATCAGCAAGTAACAATAACTGCGTGCGCTGACGCCCCGGCAACGGCCACTTACGAGGTAGCGACAAAGAACCTACCGGCGCAGGTCCCGAGCGGAGGGCAAGGAGGTAACCTGCTTCTGCTGGGTTCAGCCGCCGCAGCACTCGGGTTCGTCCCCTATTCACGAAGCGCCAAGGCTCGCACGAGGAGGAAATGAAGGCCGGGACGAATGTAAGGGACCCGGTATTTTCCGATATACCGACATCGCAGGGACAAGGGGTTGCAACCCCTTGTCTACAACCGATCATCTCATCGCCTGTTCATAAAGGGTGTTTCAGTAAACGCCAACTCCCTAAGTTGATGTCACTTTCAGCTTCCTAACCTGGACTCTGTCAATGAATCACGCCTCGTTTCGCAGCATGGCGGGCAGGACCTGCGCCAATCGGCCTACTGCTACTGGATACGCGAAGCCCCATCGGCGGGGACGGAGATGAAGACTTGTCCCGGCTCGCCGCGTCCGGTGCGGCGGGTGTATTCCGCCATAAGCTTTTCGGTGAAGGCGGGTAAGGCTTCCGACTCGACTAGGTTGATTGTGCAACCGCCGAAGCCGGCGCCGGTCATGCGCGCCCCGTAGCAGCCGGGCAAAGATCGGGCGATCTCGGTCATCGCATCGAGCTCAGGGCAGGTTACCTCGTAGTCGTCGCGCAGGCTCGCGTCGGAGGCGTTCATGAACTGGCCGAGCGCCGCCGCGTCGCCCGCGCGCATGGCGTCACAGGCGGCCTTGGTGCGGGCGTCTTCGCTGATGGCGTGCCGCGCGCGGCGGAACGCCACGTCCGATAGACGGTCTCTCGTCGCGACGAGATCGTCCATGGTGAAGTCGCGTAGGTGCGTGCCGTCCTTTCCAAGTTCATCGCGCATGCCTTTTGCAGCCTCTCTGCACTGCGCGACCCGCTCGTTATATTTGGATGAAGTCAGGCCGCGCGCGAGGCAGGTATTGGCGATGACGAATTTGGCCGAGGGAAAGGCTACCGGGACCAACTCATACGCGAACGAACGGCAATCGAGGAACAAGGCGTGGCCGCGCTTGCCCATGCGCGAGATAAACTGGTCCATGATCCCCGTGCTCAGTCCGAGGAAGATGTTCTCGACGCGTTGCCCGAGGCGCGGCGCTTCCGGACCGGCGATTTCGAATCCGCCCAGCGCTTCAAACAGGGAAAGAGCAGCCATCTCGAGGCTGGCCGAACTGCTCAGTCCGCACCCGATGGGCACGTCGCCGATGATCATGAGGTCGGCGCCAACGGGCGGCCTGTCCAGCTTGGCAAGCTCATCCGCAACGCCGACGACGTAGTCGATCCAACTCTCCTTCGGATCGCGGACACGGCGTGTCAGGTCGGCCCGGGCCGTTCGCTCGAGGTTCGCCGCGTAAGCGTTCAGCACGGAATCGTCCCGCCGGCACGCAAGCATCACGGTCTCATGTTCGATCGCCATGGGCAGGACGAAGCCGTGATTGTAGTCCGTGTGCTCGCCGATGATATTGACGCGGCCCGGCGCACGCGTGATGACTTCCGGGGGCCGTCCAAAGTGCGCCCTGTACTCCACTCGTGCTCTGGTCAGATCGACGCTCACAAAGGTCCCCTTGTCAGGGTTTGGGCCCTCAAAAAGCCCACATCCGCGCAACTGAAAATCCCACGCAGGGCACAATACTCAACGACAGATATCCCCGGTTCGAACCCCCATACCCTATACGATGGCCAGCTCGGAGGCCATGTCGAAGTAATGCGCGTGATCCATGAGCACGTCGATGACGTAGGGTTTGTTCACATCAGGCTCCTCTTCGGACTTCACCCGGGCCGTGAAAGAGGAACCGCCCATGTCCAGATACAGGTAGATCTCGGATCCCATCGGCTCGACGACCTCCACCTTGGCCGTGACGCTGCGTCCTGGAACGGTGGTCTGGCTTGCGTTTTCGCGGACATCTTCCGGCCTGATGCCGAACACGACCCGCTTGCCGACGTAAGGTTGCAGTGCGGCGTAGTGATCCTGGGCCACGGCCAAGTCGACCGCCTTTTTGTCGTCGCGCACGCGCAAACCACCGTTCTCGGAGGTGATATCCACCACCAGGAAATTCATCGGCGGACTGCCGATGAAACCCGCGACGAACTTGTTCACGGGTTTGTTGTAGAGCGAAAGCGGTGTAGCCACCTGCTGGATATCGCCATCGAGCATCACGACGATGCGGTCGCCCATGGTCATGGCCTCGACCTGGTCGTGGGTGACGTAGATCATCGTCGATTGCAACCGCGTATGCAGCTTGCTGATCTCCGCGCGCATTTGGACGCGCAGCTTCGCATCGAGGTTTGACAGCGGCTCGTCAAACAGGAACACCTTCGGCTGGCGGACTATCGCGCGCCCCACGGCGACCCGTTGCCGCTGGCCGCCCGACAACGCCTTGGGTTTGCGTTCGAGCAGATCCTGGATGCCGAGGATCTCCGCGGCGTGCATGACGCGCTGCTGGATTTCTTTCTTCGGATACTTGCGGAGGATCAGACCGAACGCCATGTTCTTGTAGACGGTCATGTGCGGGTAGAGCGCGTAATTCTGAAAGACCATCGCGATGTCGCGGTCTTTGGGCGGGACGTCGTTGACGAGCTTGCCGTCGATGTAGATCTCCCCCTCGGTCACCTCCTCGAGGCCGGCCACCATGCGCAGCGTGGTGGATTTGCCGCACCCGGAAGGCCCGACAAGCACGACGAATTCTTTGTCCTCGATGATGAGGTCGGCGCTTTTCACAGCGACCACGCCGCCAGGAAAGACCTTCCTGATTCTCTTTAGCTCCACTCTTGCCATGTCAGCCTCGAGCCTCCTTGGGTTCCGCGCCGGAAGTGAGAGGAAATCCTACCTTTCACTGCCTCCGCGCATGATATACAAGCCTCTCCAATCGAGTCAAGCCATCGTACTGCTGCCGGCCACGCAAGAACGCTTGTCAAACTCTCATAACCCAGAGGCCGACGGTTCGAATCCGCCACCGGCTACTATGATCTACGCGCACCTATCCCCCAAGAACCCCTCGGATAACACGGCCCTACTAAAAGCTAACCGTGAACC
>CAZPMT010000044.1:0-35817 GCA_964587655.1 uncultured Nitrospiraceae bacterium | reverse complement strand
GTCATTTTATGAACGTTTCAACGCAAGAAACTGAAAAGTTCACAGGCTCTGAGGCGTGCGGCTCGCAATCAGCTCTGCCGTGAGTTTCTCTGTGCAGCTTGCACCTTGCGGTACCACACCGCAACAGGATCCTCGGAGATCTGCAAGTCACGGTGGATACGGTCCAGGATCGCCTGGTCGTCCATCCCTGCGAATTCCTGGGCACGACTGTCTTGGAGCGAGCGTTTCAACTCGACGCAATCGAAAGCTTTCACTTTTCTCATTGTCAAACAAACTCCTCCGGGGTCCGGATTTCCACGCTTGGGTAGCCTTCGAGCAGGTTTACGGCGTTGTACTTACGAATCTTGTCGTAGTGCACGATGTGCCTGAAATTCCAACTCACAATCAGATCCACCCGTGCCAGGGTAGCGAGCGCCACATGCAAAGCGTCATCCTTCGACCCAGAACCAACAATCCCCTCGGCCAGGTAACGGTCTCGCAGCCTCAGCGCTTCTGAGGAAGCCGTCGTCAACTCCACATTGGCCGGAGGGAGGGAATCCAGAATCGATACGACTTCTGATGGCGCACGCCTAATCTCATCGAGCAGCAGGTCGGACATCACCAGGGCCACCTCGCCTTGCCTCACCATCTCCAACAGCGCTCGACTCGACTCCGCGAATTCCTCGTCCAGACACCCGCCGATCACGGATGTATCGGCGTAGACGCGTACTCTCTTCATGTCGGCATTCCTGTTCGGAACCACACAGTCTTATCGTTCATGCTACAGTTTGGCCATGGTTTGATCAAGAACCCGAATACCCGCTATCGCAGGCCGCCTCTTTGAATCGGGACGCGCACGTCGAACCTTGCGCCGCCTTCTTTGCGGTTGCCGTAGGTGATTGAGCCGGCGTGGGCCGTAACGATGCGGTGGCAGATCGCGAGGCCGAGGCCTGTGCCGCCTTCCTTTCTTGAGAAGAACGGTCTGAAGAGGTCCTCGCCGGGTTTGATGTCAATCCCGGACCCGTTGTCCGTCACGTCGAACACCATGTCCGGGCCGTCGTGCCGCGCGGTTACGGTCACCTGTCCGCCTTGTGGAACTGCGTCGATTGCGTTGTTGACGATGTTCACGATGACCTGGACCAGCATGCTGGCATCGGCCTTCATGTCCGGCAGCGCTTCGGCGATCTCTTTTGCGAGCGTGACCCGCTTCGCTTCCGCGCGCGGCTCGCACAGAGCAAGGGTGCGTTCGACGATGGTCTCCGCCCGGCACGGGGCCGTCTCCGGCTGGAACGGCTTTGCGAATCCGAGGAATTGCGAGATTAGGCGTTTGAGACCCTTGGTCTCGTTGACAATGGCTTGGACATTGCGCGAGCATGGGTCACTAGGCCCGACCTTTCGCTGAAGCAGTTCCGCCATGCCGCTGATGACCTGCAGCGGATTGCGCAGTTCGTGCACGACGCCGGTGGTCAACTCTCCAATCTGTGCGAGTTGGCGGTTCAACTCGGCGGCGCGCTCGAGCGTCCGCCGTTCGGTCATGTCCACGAAGAGGAAGACGGCGCCGTTGAAGGCGCGCGGCCCCTCGATCATCGACGCGGAGAAGCCTATCTCGCGCTTCGACCCGTCGGCCCGCGGCAGGACGATCTCCCGCCTGGAGACCGGTTGATGAGCATCCATCACGCCGTGCAGGGCATCAACGAACGGCTTCACGAGAAGGAGGTCCTCGAGCCGCATCCCTTTCCGCAGTTGTTCCTCGGTGGCGCCGAGATGCTCGCGAGCCGCACGGTTCACCATGACGACTACGCCGTCCCAATCGAAGGCGATCACGCCGCTCGAAAGGCTGTCGATGATCTGTCCATAAAGCGCCTCGGCGGGATGGGCCGGCGCTTGTTCCGGAGCCTTGCCGCGCCCTCGACGTTTCGGATGGTGGTCAGCCATGGTTGATATCCTCCGCCGCTAGATCCGCGACCTGATGGCCTTCGCCAGTGCCGCGAAATCATCGAGGTCGAGTGTTTCCGGGCGCCGGTTCGAGTCGATGCCGGCTGCGTCGAACGCCTCGATGACGGCCTCTTTCGAGGCGCCGAACGCGCCCGACTTCGTTAACGAATTCCGGATCGTCTTGCGGCGCTGCGAGAAGGCCGCGCGGACGAGGCCTGTCAGAAACCGCGCGTCAACATCCGGATACAATGACTTCTCGCGACACCGAAAACGGACGACGCAACTGTCCACATTGGGTTTTGGCGTGAAGCAGGTCCGGGGGACCCTGTGAACGATATCCACCTCGGCGAGGAGTCTCGCGGCCAGCGTAAGGATGCCATAGTCCCGCGCGCCCGGCGCCGCGACGAGGCGCAGGGCCACTTCCTGCTGGACCATGACGACAACGCGCGAAAAACGGAGAGGCGACTCGATAAAATGAAACAGGATCGGCGTCGTGATGTAATAAGGAAGGTTAGACACCATCTTGAACGAACTGCCGCCGGGCAGGAACTCGTCAAGAAGCTTCGGAAGGCTGTGATTCAGGATGTCGCCGCGGAAAAGGCGGACGTTGGGCGCGTCGCGGAATTGGTCTTCGAGGCAGGGCATGAACTCGCGATCGATCTCGACGGCCAGAAGGCGTCCGGCCTTCTGGGACAAGTGCCGGGTCAGCGCGCCGAGACCCGCGCCCACTTCGACTACGTCGTCCTCCGGCGCGATCGCCGCCGCTTCCGTCATAATCCGGTTGATGTTATCGTCGAGGAGCAGGTTCTGGCCGAGGCTTTTCTTGAACCGGATATTGTACTTCTCGCAGAGGTCTCTAAGGCTCATGCCTGGTCTTCCTTGAAGTGCGCCAGCTTAAGACTGCATCCGGCCGAAGTCACGCGACTCAGACGAAGAAAGGATTGTATCGTCGTTCGATGCCGACGGTGCTCGACGGTCCGTGCCCGGGATGGATCTCGTATTCGTCCGGCAGCGTGAAAATGTTTCGGCGGATGTGGTCCACCTCCAGCTTGCCGTCCTGCGGCGAACCGACGCCGCCAATCGATCCGGAAAAAAGCGCGTCGCCCGTGAAAACCATCCCCGGAAAGACCAGACTCACGCTGTCGCCCGTGTGGCCCGGCGTCGCGAGGACCTTGCCCGCCAAGCTGCCTATCCGCACCTCGTCGCCGTGCTCTACTTTCTTGCCCTTGACGCCGCTCCCTCCGCGTCCGCTGAGCACCTGCACGTCGTAGCGCTCGATGATCGAGCTCAGCCCGCCGGTATGATCATAATGGTCGTGCGTGATGAAGACCGTCGTTAGCCGCAGCCGCTTCTCATGGAGGAAGTCCTCGATATGCGTGTCGAAGCCGCCGGCGTCGACCAGAAGGGCCTCGCCCGTTTCTTCACACGCGATCACGAACGCGTTGGACTCATTCACATTGAGCAGGAACGGACGGAATATCATCGCTTCACCCCCTCGAGATTCGCATTCTCGAAATTGGCGGTCCCGATCGTGCCGGCGAGGCGCGCGCCGGCAAGGTTCGCGCGGCGAAAGATCGTCCGCTCGATATGAGCGCCGGTGAAGTCCGCTTCTCGAAAGTCCGCGTTTCCAGGCCTCGAATAGTAGAGATTCGCGTCCGAGAAGTTCGCGCGCAGGCCGCGTGTCCCCACGAGGTTCGCCCGCTGCAGGTTCGCGCCCTTCAGGCTTGCGTCGCAGAGATCGGCGCCGCCGAGCACGGCGAACTCGAGGTTAGCGCCATCCAGTTGAGCGCCGCTCAGGTCTGCGCCGTCGAGAAAGGTCCGGCGAAGGTCCGCATTGCGGAGGTTCGCGCCCGCCAGGCTGGCCCCCGACAAGCGTGCGCCGATTAGATTCGCGCCTTCGAGGTCGCGGCCGGACATATCCACGCCGGCCAGCCAGGCGTCCACCATGTTCCCCGGGTTGAGCGATTTCAAGAAGGCCTCGCGATCCCCGATGTGTACCCAACAATGATCCGCTCCAGTCAGCGCGCGCCCCCCGCAACCCGGCGTCTTGCAGCAAAGCGGGGCGTAGTGTGTACTTCTCTTCATAGTTCATCCATCCCCGTAAGTTTGGATTCGATCCAATCGCCGTAGAAGGCCGTCTCTTTGACGGATGCCTTGATCATCTCGGGCGTGGCCTCGTGCATGGGATAGGCGTCCACAAGCACGAGACATTTCTCCTCGCCCTCGCCGTGCAGGGCGAGCGCTCCGCGCGTCAACTGCATATTGATCTCGAGGGCCCATTCCAGTGATTCCGCCTTGGGCTTGCCGCACCGAGTGAACACGCGCACGAGCTTTGAGCCGTCTTTGCGGGTGTGCGGCAAGACGTAGACCTGTTGCCGGCGACCGGTCTTGATCACGACCTCGATCTCGTATCCGTCTCCGTGCGGTTTGACGCCGCGTTCGCCCGGCTTTGAACAGGCGTTCGCCAAGTCCTGAAGCGTGTACGCCGGCTGGCTCACGGCAAACTTTACGCCCCTCAGACCACCGGCGGCGCGCGCAAGCGCCTTTTCGATGGACGGTCGCACGTCGACGTCAGGATCGGCGCGATGCGCCTGTAACGCGTTCAACGCGCGCTCGGCGGCCTCCCCCAGATACTCCGCGGCATCGCGCCGGTTCACCCATCCGGCCTTAGAGTCCGAGAGCACTCCCACTTCCTTCGTTATCTCCTCGAACATGGCGGCACCCTCCTCGAATAATGCATTCTAACAGGGTCAGCCGACGCCTGCAAAGACCTGCACAAGGCTCGAAAATCAATCTCTCATCTGGTATCATGAGGGTGGTATCATCATCCTTCGTGTTCAGGTCGAAATCGGGAAGCATGTCCTATGCATAAGAACTACGCGCTGCAAGAGGGAAAGATCGTCGAGACTTCCGACGACGACGCGCCCGTCGTTGTGTTTCATAACCTCGACGACGCCGAGAAACGGTATCTGATCGACACGCTCAAGATTGACGAGCATACCCTGGGTTCCGCGCAGGATCCGGAGGAAGTGGGCCGCATGGAATTCGAGCCGGAGCACACGGCCATCATCTTCAAGCGGCCCAAGCGATATACGGCCGCCGACAATTTTCTTTTCAAAGTCACAACGACGGCGTTCTTTCTGTTCGCGGACAAGCTTATCATCATCGGCGAGCCGGAGAGCGCGCCTTTTGAAGGGCGGCACTTCGCCCGCGTGAACTCCGTGTCGGACATCTTCCTCCGGATGCTGTACCAAAACATTCTGCACTTCACTGAGCACCTCAAAGTCATGAACGCAATCTGCGATGAGCTCGAGGACAAGGTCAACAAGTCCATGGAGAACAAACACCTGCTCCACATGTTCACCATCGAGAAGGGCCTCGTCTACTATCTGAATGCCATCAGTTCGAATGGCCGCGTCCTCGAGAAACTCAAGGCGAGCGCGCCAAAGCTGCATTTCACCCCGGAGAACCTCGAGTATCTCGACGACCTGCTCATCGAAAACGCCCAGTGTTCCGAGCAAGCCAATACCCACGCGCAGGTGCTCGCCAGTCTGATGGACGCGCGGGCCTCGTTGGTGAGCAACAACCTCAATGTAATGATGAAGAACCTCAACGCCATCGTTATTGCCGTGGCTGTGCCCAGCTTCTTCGCGGGCATGGGTGGCATGTCGGAATTCTCCCTGATCACCGATCCCGAGAACTGGGCGCTGGCGTATCCGTTGTTTCTTGCCTCCATGATCGGGCTGGGTCTTGCGACGTACTTTGTGATCAAGAAGATCGAGAGGTACTGGCGTTAGGTTTCAAGTGTGCCTGGCCGGCTTATTTGTCAGGCAGTCCCGCCGCCCATGCGCAACCCCTGCGTAGTAACTCCGCGACACCGGCGTTGCTGAAGGCTGGCGCGTCGTGTCCCAAGGGACTGTGGAACACGCGGCCCGCGCCGTAGGCGAAGGCGAAGGCCATCGGATAGTCCTTGCCGTCGACCTTTGATCGCGCGGTCGCCAATACCTCAACTGGCCGGTCGCCGGCGAGGCAGGTGTACAATTCGTCGGTCGTATCGAACGATTTCAGCCCCTTCGTGATCGGATGCGCCACGCTGGTTATCTCGACGCGGAACGTTCCGAACGGATCATGGGGAGGGAGTTTAGGGTCGTACGAGCGGCCCGCGAGTTCGCGAAACTCCGGCCATTCCTGGAACGCGCCGCACGCGAAATGGACGAGCATCAATCCCTTGCCGCCCTCGACGAACCGCTTAAGGTTGGCCCGCGCATCGGGTCCGGGATCGGGCTGTTCCCAGTTCATGAAGTGCAACACAACGGCATCGTACCGGGCGAGATCAGGCGAAGCCAGGAACTTCGGGTCTTCCGTGACTGTAACCTGCAAGCGCGGGTCGGCGGCCAGCGCCTTGGCCAGCACGGGCGCAGTCTCTTTCCACTTATGTCCCGGATAGTCCTGTCCGGTGACAATGAGCACGCGCTTGGCTGGCGTCGCTTTCTTCACGTCCTCCGCGAGAGCGCGGTCCGCGGCCGCCAAAGCGCCCAGAAATATCGCGATGTAGATCAAACTGGCAAGTCTTCCATGTTTCATGTGCTGCGTCCTCCTAGATGGCCTTAACCTATTGATGCCAAGGTACGTCCGGATTTAGTGAGGCATCCTGCAATCATGATTCAGTACGTTAGCGGCCTCAGACGAGGCCGGCGACCGCGTCGCGGATCCAGGCAAGGCAGACCTTGCTTGCCCCTTCGCGACCTTCTCCCGTCAGATAAGAGGCGTATCGTACCGCCATGTCCGGCGGGAACTGTTCCGGGTTTACGTGCGTCTCAAGCGAGCAGAAACCCTCGTAGCCGTCGTCCTCCAACGCCTGGAACTGCTCTTTCCAACGACAGATCCCCATGCCCATGAAAACGTTCGGCGTGGAACCGTCAGGACGCGGCGCTGCGTCCTTTACGTGGACGTGAACGATGTCGGCCTTTATTGCCTCGTATCCGTCGGGTATGGTGGGGACATCCACGCCATCGGGATCCTGCACGTGGTTCGCCGGGTCCCACACGGCCTTTATGCGAGGGACCTTCATGAGATCCAGGAAGCGGCGCGTGTGCAACGCCGTGCCGACGTAACACGCGGCTTCGTTCTCGAGTCCGAGCGTGATGCCCTTTTCCTCCAGGATCGCGGGAACTGCCTCGTACGCTTTCACCATCTTGTCCCAAGGTTTCGTCCGCGCGCCGTGGCCCCAGAAGGCAAACCCCCGGACCAGCGTGCAGCCGAGTTCGAGCCCGATGTCCGCGCACCTTCGGAGGATGTCCATGTGCTGCGCCACTTCGCCCGGGTTTTCCAGTTCGCATTTCCCGAAGGGGGAGCCGATGCTGCACACAACCATGCCGTGGTCTGTAAGGATGCGCTTGATCTCGCGAACCTGATCATCCGTCAGTTTCTGCACCGGTGTTTGCCAAACGCCTCGGATCTCAACGCCCTCGACTCCGAACTCGCGGCACACCTTGCACGCTTGCTCCAGGTCTTGCGATATCTCGTCCGTGAACGCGCCCAATCTGAACATGCCGTCTTTTCTCCCGTGTGCGTGTGAGGCCTCATCATATCAACTGCCGCGTCTCAAGCAACAGTCCGCGTCGTGCCCGGCCCGGCGTATGGCTTTCGATTTCACTCTGTGGCTTCTACGACGTTCACATCCGATTCAGACATCCGCTCGGGCAAGACCGCCCGCGCGCCGTGAGGATTGCTGACGTAAACGGTCCCTTTGATCCGCGCCGCGCCATCTTCGCACTTCACCACCAGCGCGGGCCGGTCCTGTTCGTCGTACACATGGCAATTCGCAAACTCGATACCTCCCAATTTCGCGGCGATCTTCTTCCGGAACGCGTGCAACAGCAGCGGGACGCGGAATGCGCCGTTCGGGTCTTGCGTCGCGACGTTTCTCCATTTGCAGTTCACGAAGCGCACGGGCGCGGCGTCTGGCGACTTGTCGTAGAGGTAGGCCCCGCACTTCTCCGTGTCCTCGACGGTGCAGTTGACGAACTCGACGGAGCCTTGCGGCCCGTTGTCCGTCAATGCGCCAACGCCTATGCCGGCGTCTTTCCCGCCCTTTACGTAGCAGTCTTCAAAACGGATCGACAGCGGATCGCTCTCGCGCGTCAGGTTCTTCAGGTAAAGCAGGATCCCCGCTCCGGCGTTGTTTTCCATGCGGCAGTTCCGAACCACGACGTTGACCAGCTTTTCCTTCGGCCCGTTGGGTTCGAGATCGATCCCCGCGCGCGGCGCCGTCCCGTCGGTATTCGACAACACGCAGTTCTCGATCAGCAGGTTTACCGCGCCGATGACGCTGATGCCCTGCCGGTGGTTGTCATGGCACACGACGTCGCGGATCACCATGTCCTCGCAATAGGGCAAGTTGGCGGTGGCGCCGATATAGATGCCGTCGCCGCCGCTGCTCTCGAGCCGGAGCCCTTCGACGCTAATACGCCGGCAGCCGTCGAAACTCAACGCCATCCGCCATTCGGCCTTGTCGTAAGGCGGGTTCTGATAGTCCTTCTTACGCATGCGCAGCGTCGCGCCGTAGCCCCGCAACGTGATATCAGCGGCGTCCGACGCCGAGAAAAGCGAGTCGCCTCCCCCTTTGAACTCCCCCTTCTTCGCGAGAACAACGACGCCGGGATCGAAGCATATCTCGATGTTGCTCCGCAGCTTCAACGGGCGCACGATCCATTCCGCGCCCATATAGGGAACGACGAGTCGTCGCGCGCCCGAGTCGATCGCCGCTTGCAGGCAATCGGTTGAGTCGTTCGCGTTGAAGCCCCACCACGCCGCATTCGCTTCAGTGCGCTGGCCAGACTTCACCTGCGCGACCAAATCCGAATTCCGCGCGTTGGGCATGCCGCCTTCCGCCATCGCAAAACCCGCCCCGCATGCGATGATCGACGAGAAAAACACCAACGTCAGACAAACAGTTCGCGTGGTCCGCATTTTCCCATTCACCTCTTCTGAAAGCTGTCCCAAAACGCGTAATGCTGTAACCCCATCCTATTCTGAATTCTGTTTTCCTGCTGCCTCTCCCCGGTTCATTCGCCTTCCAGATCGAGATCGCAAAAGTACTGGTGTTCGCCTGTCCGCGGGACGCGCACGATCCATTCACCCTTGGGCGACACAATGCCCGTGGAGGCATTGACCGGGCCTTTGGGATCGGCGGCGTTGGCAGTCGCAATGAAGAGATTGCTTTCCATGGCCCTCAGAGCGAGATTCGATTCGTGGTAGGGCGTGTGGATCTTGCTCGAACCGGAATTGACGGAGTGGAAGATTATTCGGGCCCCGAGCTTCCCCAGCTTGTAGGTCAGCCTCGGATCGGGATATGGCCCGCAGCCGGGCGTCACCCACAAATCGTTGCAGATCAGACAGCCGAAAGTGATGTCCTGGTGTTTGAAGACACGGAGTTCATCTCCGGGACGGCAGAATTTTCTATCGCCCGACGTGGGCACGAGCTTCTCGTGGGTGCCGAGGAGCCTGCCGCTATCCGAGTAGATCCGGCTTTGGATGTGCGTCACCCCATCAACCCTCGCGCCGGTGCCGATAATGGCCGTGAGATATGCCTGACGACAGGCCTTGGCAATCTGTCGCCAGGCCAGGCGTGTTGCCTTGTCGCTGAAATCCCCGTGGTATCCCGTCAGGCTCATTTCGGGAAACACAAGAAAGTCGGCATGCCCCTGTTTGATGTGATGAAGAATCTTCTCGAGATTCTCCTCGAGATTTGCCGAAACAGTCATTTGAACGCCGGAAATCCTTGTAGTGGCCATACAAGCGCCTCCTTCTTAGCCGGTCTGAGCCGCAGTTTGATCGACAGGGACATGACCTCTTGACGAGATTCTAACACACAGAAACGGAATTCAAGCGGCGGTTCGGGACAAAAGGATTCGCTTTCGCTATCCGCACGACGGGTGTATACTGGATTCTTGCCGGCTCGGCAAGAATGTCAGTTGCGCGGCTTGGAGATTTCACGCGGCTTGACTGGAGTGTGCGAATAGGAAGCGTGGCAATTTGCGAGGGGAGTTGGACATGAAGATCTGTGTAGCGGGTGCGTGTGGACGGATGGGGCGGCGGATTCTCGAGTTGGCGCGGACTGAACCGGATGTCGAGATAGGCGGCGCGTTTGATGTGCCCGCGTTCGCCGGAGCGCAGGTCCTCGCCGGGATTGAAAGCCGGCAGCCGATCACGCTGACGGTATCCGGCGATGCGGAGGCCGAGATCGAGAAATCGGACGTTCTGATTGATTTCACGACGGCCCAGGCGTGTGTCGGCAACGCGCGGCTCGCGGCCCACGCCCGGAAACCGGCCGTGATCGGCGCCACGGGCCTGACCATGGCGCATAAGACCGAACTGATTGCGCTGGCCCGGACAATCCCGGTGGTTTACGCCCCGAACATGAGCGTGGGTGTGAACCTCCTATTCAGACTGACGTATGAAATCGCGAAGATTCTCGGATTGGACTACAACATCGAGATCTCCGAGACCCACCACAATCTGAAGAAGGACAGCCCCAGCGGCACGGCCGTCCGCCTCGCGGAGCGCGCCGCCGAGGCCCTAGGCCTGAACTACGCAACCGATGCGACGCATGGCCGCTCCGGGATGGTCGGGGAACGTCCAGCGCGCCAGATCGGGATTCACGCCATCCGCGGCGGAGACGTCGTCGGAGAACACACGGTGAGCTTCTTCGGCGCCGGCGAGCGCATCGAGCTGACCCATCGCGCACACAGCCGGGATTGCTTTGCACAAGGCGCCTTGCGAGGCGCCCGCTTTGTCATGACGGCTTCACCCGGCCTCTACGACATGCAGGACGTGCTCGGCCTGAAATAGGGACAGTCGCAAGAGTGCGGATGAGGCTATAATGGTGCCGGAGAAGGGACTTGAACCCCCACGCCCGTGAAGGCACATGGTCCTGAACCATGCGTGTCTGCCAATTTCACCACTCCGGCACTCGAAACTCGCTGTTTCAACTTTGTGAACCCTTGCCTGAGGCACTCGCTCGGGTCTGCTATTCCAGGGAAAAAAGTATATCATCTTCTCGCGACTCATGCAAGATCTCTCAGTGAAGATACGTGGCAGCGGCGTCCCCGTTCAGGCCCGCGTATTGCACTACGAACGGCGACGCGTCCGCATCGGAAGCGCGCACGCTGAACAGGCCGTTGTACCATGCGCGATGCTCGCCCAGCGCGGCGTTGTTGCCGACCACGCATTGCAGTCGTGAGGCGGACAACCTGTCATAGTCCGCGCCTTGCCTCGCGTTCTGTTGCGAACCCTCGGCCGCAACGACCGTGGCCAAGAAGCCCGTTACCACGCACGCCATGGTCATCCCGCGCCTCCCTTAGGCGTTTGCGCCGAACCGATCATCATAGCTTCTTGATCCGAATATTCCGGAACGCCACGTAGCGGGCATGGTCCTGCAGACCGATGAAGCCGCGGCGCAGGCGAGGCCGCAACTCGTCATTCTGGTCCAGGTTGAGATCCTGGACGACTTCGCCGTTGAGGCTGGCCTTCATGTTCGGGCCGTTCAGCGAGATCTCGAGGCTGTTCCACTCGCCTTCCGGCTTGCACGCGTTCGCGAGCGGAGGAACAACGTCATAGACGGCGCCGGTCGTTTGATCCGTGATGGGCGTGCCGCTGTCTCCCTGCAATTGGAATTCCATGCCGATCTTGGACTGACGGCCCGCGCGCGGCGCGCGAAGATAGAGGCCGCTGTTCCCTTTCTTGTTAATCCTCCATTCGAGCCGCAGAACGAAGTTGTCGTAACGGTCGCGCGTGTAGAGCCCTTTCCCTCCGAGCGCGGCCCATTCTATCGTTCCGTCCTTCACCTTGAAACCGTCCTTGTTCTCTCCAAGGATCCACCAACCGTCGAGCGTCTTGCCGTCGAATAGCGATACGAAGCCCTCGGCGCGTTCCTGCTCGCTCAACTTGGAGTTGTCCGGTGTCCACGGCTTTGATTCGCCGGGGTCCGCCACCGCCGCATCGAGCGCCATGTAACTTTCTTTCTTGTCCGGAAGAACGAAATGCACCGATCCTCGCAGTTCCGGCGCGGGGATCGCGCCCGCCACAAGGACCGGTTTGACGGGCTTGGCTGTGGGCGGCTGCGTCACGACGTCGATGTCGCCGCCCTTCTCCGCGGCGATGACCAATTCCGGAGCTTCCTGACGGAACGCTTTCACAACGCGTTCGGCTTCGGGACCGTCGATCCAGAAGATAACCCGCCTGGCGTTTTTCAGCGCCGCCGCCGCGGCCTTTGCCGCGGCCTCGCGGTATGCCGCGTCCCTCGGAGCATCCGCGCCGAAGACTTTGCACATGGCGCCCAAGCGCCGCCAGTTGATCTGCTCCAACATCTTGTCGATCTTAGCGGCGGTGTCTGGCGCCGGCTTGCCATCCGCGCTGAGCCCGGCGAGATCAAAGCACACAACGTTCGCGCCCACGCCGGCTATGGCGGCCAGCGCCACGGCGAACTCCGGCATCTTTCCCACGTTCTGCATGAGCGTCGGGACCTCGATGGCGTTCACTACGAACGGCAGCTTCCCCTGGAACAGCGTGTTGTCGCTTATCCGGAAGGCGTACTTTATTTCATCCCCTGTTTCCGCGCACGCAGATATCGCGACGGCGCACGCACAACAGGCCAACATAAACAGACACGGAACCGCTTTCATCGAGACCTCCTTCTTGCGCGCCCAAGTTCCAGTGGAACACGGGGTTGAGCTTTCCAAGCGAGAATGGCATGGATTCTACCATACTCGGGCGCCGGATGCCTGCCCATTTCGAGTGGCAGCGCAAGAACATTGAAGGACCCCGGATTTGTGTGGTAAGATAACCGCTCCTTAGAAGGGGAGATCTGTCCTTTCGGGCGTGCAAGCCATCGAGACACTGGATGATAGCGTATGTTTGAGTCGTTGGCAAAGAAACTGGATACCGCTTTTCGGAATATTCGCGGTCTTGGCAAGTTGACCGAGAAGAACATGAAAGACAGTCTCCAGGACATTCGGACGGCGTTGCTGGAGGCGGACGTCAACTATAAGGTTGTCAAGCAGTTCATCCAGGACGTCCAGGACGAGGCGGCTGGCCAGAAAGTCATCGAGAGCATACACCCCGGACAGATGATCGTAAAGATCGTCCATGATGAGTTGGTCAAGATCATGGGTGGCAAGAATGATCCGTTGCACATTTCGCCGAATCCACCGACGAACATAATGATGGTGGGCCTCCAAGGCCAGGGTAAGACGACGTCGGCGGGCAAATTGGCGCTGATGTTGAGACACAAGGGACATAAACCTTTGCTGGTTGGCGCGGACGTGTATCGTCCGGCGGCCATCCGGCAGTTGGAGGTGGTTGCGGGACAGGCCGGCGTCGAGTGTTTCAGCCTTGGCGAGCACGCCAACCCCGTGGATATCTGCGTGATGGCGAAGGGCGAAGCGCAGTTGCGAAACTGCGACGTCGTCATCATGGACACTGCGGGCCGCCTGCACGTCGACGAGCAGATGATGGCGGAGGTGCGCCAGATTCACCAGGTGGTGAAGCCGCACGAGATCTTGTTTGTGGCGAACGCGATGGTCGGCCAGGACGCGGTCAACTCCGCGAAGCAGTTCCATGAGGCCCTGCCGCTGACGGGCGTTATCCTGACGCAGATGGACGGCGACGCGCGCGGCGGCGCGGCGATCAGCTTGATCACGGTGACGGGCTGCCCGATCAAGTTTATCGGTACGGGAGAACGTCTCGAGGCCCTCGAAGCGTTTCACCCGCGGCGGATGGCGGATCAGATCCTCGGCATGGGCGACGTTGTTTCGCTTGTCGAGCGCGCGCAGCAGGTCGTTGACCAGGAGCAAGCGGCGAAGTTTCAAGAAAAGGCCCGCAAGGCCAGTTGGGACCTCGAGGACTTCCTGCAACAGATGCAGCAGGTCAAGAAGATGGGATCCGTGGGCGACATGCTCAAGAAGATCCCCGGCTTGAGCCGCATGATGCCCAAAGACGTGGAAGTGGATGAGGGCGAACTGAAGCATACCAAGGCGATCATCTACTCGATGACGCCCCAGGAGCGGCGGAACCCGAAGATTATCAATGGAAGCCGCCGCCGCCGCATCGCCGACGGAAGCGGCATGGCGGTTCAGGATATCAATGCGCTTCTCAAGGATTTTGAGAAGATGAAGAAGATGATGAAGCAGATGATGAAGGGGGCTCCCAAAGGCAAAGGGCCGAGAGGGATGCCGCCGTTTCAGTTCTAGTGTGTTTGGGTAAGTGCGGCTGAGCCGCTTCAGGAGAAAGGAACCAGATGGCAACAGTAATTCGGTTGAAGCGCGGGGGGCGCAAGGGCGCCCCGTACTACCGTATGGTGGTCATTGACTCGCGCACCCGCGCGCAAGGGCGTGAAGTGGACCTTATCGGCTACTATCATCCTTCCGCGCGCCCGGAACCCGTGGCTGAGGTCGACCGGGAAAAGGCTTTGCAGTGGCTGGGCCGCGGTGCGCGGACGAGCGACACGGTTCGCGACTTGTTCTCGAAGAAGGGCATTCTGTCCGAGTTCGCGGCAGGGAAAATCAAGGGCCGGCCGGTGGAAGCAGGGACCTCGGTGTCCGAAACAACGGCGACGGAATAACGAACAGTGAAAGATCTTGTCGAGCTTATTGCGAAGAAACTCGTGGCTCATCCCGAGGACGTGCAAGTCCGCTCCATAGACAGCGAAGAAGGCCAGACGATCGAGTTGCGTGTTCACCAGGAAGACATGGGCCGGGTGATCGGCAAGAGCGGTCGGACGGCCAAGGCGATTCGTGCGCTCCTGAACTCGGCGGCGTCGAAGGCCAACGTGCGGGTAAACTTGCAGATCCTGGAATGAGGCCGTGATTCGGCCGGCGTCCATGACAAAACGGCGAACCGAGGTCGGTTATGTGCGGTCGGTGAACCCGGCGCGCCGGCAGTTACGGGTTACGGTCACGTCGCCCGTATGTCGGTCCATAATACGGGCGGGCCGCGTGGATGATCTGTCCGGCGTGAAATGGATTCTTCTGGTCCTGAGCGATGGGTCGGAACTACGCTGCCGCGTCGAGGCGGTCGAGCCTTCGCGCGACAGGCCCGGAGAGGTTTCAGTGGCGCTGGCCGCGGGCGTGACGCGGGACACCGTAGCGCGAACGCGCAACGCGTCAGTAGTGATCGATTGTGATGGAACGTCCGACGGGGACTATGCCCCGTCCGACCTGCTCGGCCTCGACGTGGTTGACTCGGCGGGCCTGAGCCTCGGCACGGTTGCCAACATGTACTGCACCGGCGCAAACAGCGTGATCGAGATCGTGAGAAGCGACGGCGGCGCCATCTTGGCGCCGGTAATCGATCCGGTGATTGCGCGCGTTGATATCGAAGGAAAGTTGTTGGTGTTGGGCGATTATGCGCCCTATGCAGTTGAAGAACCCAAGGCAGCGAAGGCGCGGCAATGAGGATTGACATCCTTACGCTTTTCCCGGAGATGCTTGAAGGCCCGCTCAGTGCAAGCCTTCTCGGAAAGGCGATCCAGGACGGCATCCTCGACGTTGCCGTCACCAACATCCGCGATTTCTCGACCGATCGGCATCGAACGGTGGATGACGCTCCATATGGAGGCGGCGCGGGAATGGTGATGAGATGCGAGCCCGTCTACGCGGCCGTCGAGAGCCTTCGCGGGCGGAACTCCCTCGAGCGGGTCATCCTGCTCTCGCCGCGGGGCCGCAGGCTCGATCAGGGCATCGTACGCGAGCTCGCGCAGGCCCCTGACCTCGTGCTGCTGTGCGCGCGATACGAAGGTGTCGATGAGCGCGTGCGGACGGGGCTGTGCACGGACGAGATCTCGATCGGCGACTATGTCCTAAGCGGCGGCGAACTGCCCGCGCTGGTCATGGTCGAAGCGATCAGCCGGATGCTCCCGGGCGTCGTGGGTAAATGGGAGTCGGTGACGACGGACTCGTTCTACGACGGTGTCCTTGGCGCACCGCAGTACACGCGGCCGGCGTCGTTTCGCGGGATTGACGTGCCCGAAGTATTGCTTTCGGGACACCACGCGGAGATCGACCGCTGGCGAAGGAAAGAGGCATTACGCGCTACGCGCGATCGCAGGCCGGATCTGCTGAAGGCTTGCAAGGAAGAAGACAAGCCGCTTCTCGCGGAAATCGAGCGCGAGAAAGCCGAACGTGAAAGGGAGAACGAGAAGTGAAAGCACTAGCGGAACTGAATGCGACGCAGCGAAAGCCGGAGGACCGGATTCCTAAGTTCAAGATAGGCGACACGGTTCGCGTGCACTTTCGCATTGTCGAAGGCGAAAAGGAACGTGTCCAGGCGTTCGAGGGCGTGGTGATCGCGCGCAAGAATTGCGAATCCGCCAACGCGACCTTCACGGTCCGGCGCGTGGCCTTCGGTGAAGGCGTGGAACGCGTGTTCCCGCTTCATTCGCCGCGTGTCGAGAAAGTGGACGTGACGCGTGAGGGAAGCGTGCGCCGCGCGAAGCTCTACTATCTGCGCGGCCGTTCAGGAAAAGCGGCCAGGGTCAAGGCGAAGGGCCGTCCCGTGGCGAAGCAGACGGCGCAGAACTGAGTTGCGTGTTCGTGGTATCATGTATGGGCGGACCTTGTCCGCCCATCTTTTTTGTGACACACCTTGTTGCGATGAACGAACGAGACGACATACTGATGCAGTTTGAACGCGAGGCCGCCGCAAACGGCTTTCGCCGCATCGCGGGCGTTGACGAGGCGGGGCGCGGCCCCTTGGCGGGGCCAATCGTCGCGGCTGCGGTAGTACTGGCGGAACGGGTCGAAGGCGTGAACGATTCCAAACAACTCACCGAAGCGCAGCGCGAAGACCTGTACGGGGTCCTCACCGAAGGCGCCCACGATATCGGGGTTGCCATAATCGATGCGGACACCATCGACCGCCACGGCATTCAGTCGGCCAATTACGCCGCCATGGCGCAGGCCGCCGCGGCTCTCTTTCCCGCGCCCGATTTTCTCCTTGTGGACGGCTTCATGATTCGGGGGTGTCCTCTGCCGCAGAAATGGATCGTCAAGGGCGACAGCCGATCCGCGTCGATTGCGGCCGCGAGTATCGTTGCGAAGGTCACGCGGGACCGGATCATGAACGAGTTGGACGAACAGTACCCTGAATACGGATTTGCGCGGCACAAGGGATACGGCACGCGAGAGCATCTCGAGGTCCTGGCCCGGCTGGGACCCTGTCCGTTTCACCGCAAGAGCTTCGCCCCGTTGTCGGAGGCGCTGGCGCCGGGAATGCTGTTCGATTGAGTATCGAACACAGTTTGTCAAACCACGACAAACTTTGAGGAAGGACGCTTATCTTGGACCTTAAGATGGATTCGAGAGGAGGGATTGGTCTCCTCCTGCGCATGGTGACGTTCGTCGCGCTGGCGTCTCTGTTTGGGTGCGCGAGCTTCTGGCGCGAAGGCTTCGCGGCGGTGTTCGGTGGCGAGCAGACTGCGAAGTCATCAGATCGCGCCGAGGCATTCAGTCATTTCCTGGCCGCCATGGTGTACGAGCGCCACGGACGGTTCGACAAGGCCACCGACGAACTGAATAAGGCCGCCGCGAAAGCTCCGGACTCCGCCACGCTGACGTTACGGCTTATTCGCACCCGTCTGAAACACCAGGACTACGAGGGCGCTCTCGCCGCGGCGGAACGCGCTGTGCAACAGATACCCAACAGTGCAAACCTCTGGATCGTGCGCGGCGAAATCCAGCATCAACTCAAACAGGACGACAAGGCCGTCGAGTCCTTTCAGAAGGCAATCACGATTGACCCCGAGAACGTCATGGGGCTCGGGGCGCTCGTCTCGGTCCAGGAAAGCACAAATGATTTCGTTGCGGCGGCGGATATTTACAGGAGACTTGCCGAACTGACGCCTGATTCGGCCGTTGTGCAATTTCAACTCGGCCTGAGCCTTGCCAGAATCAACGAGCCGGAGGGGGCGCGGGCTGCGCTGAAACGCGCGCTCGACCTGAGACCGGACCTGGCACGCGCTCACTTCATGCTCGGCATTCTGGATATGGAGGCAGAGGACAATGCGGCGGCGGCGGAGCATTTGGCCACGTATATCAAGAACTCGCCGGAAGACGCGCGCGCACGCGAGAACCTCGCCGGCGTCCTGGGCCGTCTGAAACGTTACGGAGAGGCGTCGGACGCGCTCGCCGCGATTCTCTCGGGCCAAGACGCCTCTGCACGGCTTCACATCGAGGCGACATACCTGCTGCTGAGGGCCGAGCGCTACAAGGAAGCGGACGAGATGATCCCGGCGGACGGCGCGCCCGCGTTCGGCGCGATTCTACGTGCGCTCGCCCGCAAAGGCATGGGCGAACCCCATCGCCCCCTCCTCGAGTCTTTGGACGCCATCGAGACGGACATTGACAAGGAGTGCGGCCAATTCCTCAACGAGCTTCTGTATCTCTTTGGCAAGGCCGATGCGGGCGGCTACTTGGTGTCCGCGCTCGGTGAGGCGCGGAAGGAAGGCATCCAATCCAAGACGCTCGATATCTTTTTCGCGCGCGTTCTGATGGCCTTGGATCGGAATCAGGAAGCGGAATCGGTCTTGCTCGACGCATTGAATCGGTATGGTGCGGACAAACAGTTGCATTACTGTCTCGCGGTCATTTATGAGGGAGCGAAGCGGGTCGAAGATGCTGAGAAGCACCTGAAAGAGTATTTGAAACTCCAGCCGGATGACCCGGACGTGTTGAACTTCCTCGGCTATCTGTACGCCGACTACAATTTCAAGCTGGACGAGGCGGAGGCGCTGCTGAAGAAGGCGTTGGAGATCGACCCCGAGAACGGATTCTACCTCGATAGTCTCGGCTGGGTGTACTACCGAAAGGGCGACGCGGATCGGGCAATCGAGTTTATTCAAAAAGCCATTCTCTCGATGGAGAATGACGATGCCGAGTTGAGAGACCACCTTGGGGACGCCTATCTGTTGAAAGGAGACGTCGACAAGGCGCTCGCGGAGTGGAAACGCGCCCAGCGGCTCGACCCAAAGATTGAAAGCATCAAGGCGAAGATCGAGCAGCACGAGAAGAGCGGAAAACCGTAGACGCGACGTCCCCGTCGCGTGTTTTCTGGATTCCCGCCTTCGCGGGAATGACGCCATTCTGAGGCGCGCCCCGCGCCTCAATCAGACAGATCTATCTCGCGTTCCTCCGGATCGGGGTGTTCGCGGTACAGGATCGCGACATGGCCGACGATATCAACAAGGTGGCTCTGGGTGCTCTCCGCTATCTGCGCGGATATCTCACGCTTCGCCTTCTTGCAGTCGTTGAATCTGAGCTTGAGGAGTTCGTGCGTGTCGAATGCCGTCTCGACGGATTGAACAACGGCATCCGTAAGACCGTTCTTCCCCACGAAACAGATGGGGTCAAGATGATGCGCCAGCGACTTCAAGAAGCCGCGCTGTGCGGTGGTGAGTCTTGTCACTATGTTTTCTCCTTTGTGGGGCATACATGGGCCTGTCGAAGGCGGAATGCACGCGACTCATGGTGTCTTCTCGATCTTGCGAACCCGGACCTTTTCCCCGATCAAGAATATCGGGCATCCCGCGCGGAGGCGTACCTCGAAACGCTTCTCGTTTTTCTCTCCGAGTTTGATCTCCTCGCCCATCAGGTTCAGCGCGCGAACGACTCCGTCGCTCACGGAACACCGGATTGACACATTCTTGTCCGCCGTCCATACCGCCGTCGCGCCGCCCATCCTGAAAATGAATACGCCGTCTTCCTCAAGCTTGTTCACGCGCGAGGGCGCGCCAGAGGCCAATGTGCGGCACACGGTCGCCAGCGCGCGGTAGGCAGGCTTCGGGGCGAAGTCGTTGCGGAGAACGCCGAAGTTGGACTCGAAATCGAACGGGTCGTTGCCGTCGTTCCGGAGGTCGTACCAACTCATGTTCTGACACGCGCCCGAGGCGACCGCGCAGAGATAGGACCGCGCCAGCAACTGCGCCTGCTTACGCTCGTCGGTGGAGCCGATCTGCGTGCTCCACCCCATCTCCGTGATCCACACGGGCTTCCCGCCAACCAATGCCGCAACGTCCTGCAACTCCTTCATGAAACCCTTGTCGACGAGACGAGGCCGGTACGGATGGACCGTGAGCACGTCGAACGGGGCGCCGGCCTCCAGTACTCGCGCAATGAACTTGCGTTCGATGCCTGCCGTGGATATCGCAAGCACCTGGGCCTCGGGATCTTCTTCCTTGATCGCCGCATAACACTTCTTGACAAGCAGCGGATACAGCTCCTTAGGCCCCTCCCAGAAAAAGATGTTCGGCTCGTTGTAGATCTCCCAATGTTTGACGCGATCCTTGAAATGATGCACCGTCGCGCGGGCCCATCGCGCGAAATCGTCGATGCCCTGTTCCGTGTACGGCTTCGTCCAGTCGGTCCAATAGGCGAGCAGACCGTAGACGCTTATGCCGTGCCTGCGCGCCGTATCCACCACGACGTCGTAGAAGCTGAAATCGAACTGGCCCTGCTTTGGCTCCATGGCCGCCCAACTGAACTCCTCGCGCGTCCACTTCACGCCTGCCGCCTGCGCGAGCGCGGCGCCTCGATCCATCAGGGCATGTCCGTCGGGGTTGTGCGGGTAACGATACAGGTAGACGCCCATGCCCCACGGGGATTCCGGACGCAGCGTCGCATCTCCCGGATCATAGATCGATTTCGTGTAACCCGCGCGCGACGCGGTCTCGTGCAGGCCGTCGGCCTTGAAACGGAACTCGGCCTCCGCAAAATTCAGAGTTCCCGGTACGGAGGCGTCCCACTTTACGGACGAACGGCGTCCACCGGCGGGGAGCGTCCACAACTCGGACCGCTCATGGAGCACGTTATCGTCCCAGTCACGCACGGTCATCGTGAGGTCCCCGGCGGCATCCTTGTCCAGAAGGTTCCACGCGGTGCACACCGCGGAAAAGGTGCGCGTGTCAGACGAAACGCCCGACTCCTTCAATTCGGAAAAAAGCGTGACCGCGCGGCCATATTGGATCTCGGTGGTGCATCTCAGAGCCTTCAACCCCACGCGCGTCGGCGCCGCGGGACCGCTGCCGCGCTCAAGTGTCACGGCAGTAATGCGTAACGGAAGGGTGATGTTGTCTTCCGCGGCGCCGCTGTGGATCCAGCCCTCAGGCGGCGGCCCGAACGAGAATTCTTTCTCGCCGCCGTCGAGGGCCCCGATGACGCGTTCAAAGGTCTGGAAATGGGAGCCGATACTTACGCGCAACACGTTCCCCGGCGCCCCACCCTTGACTGCAAGTACGAACTGAACCGGTTTCCCGAACAGCGAGAGTGAGTGCGACAAATGAGCGGAATCCATTGCTTGAAGGTCGGCATCCCAAACGCCGCTCTTTAGCGTCGCGTTTGGACCGCAAGCGAAACCGGCATCATCGCCGAAATCCGTCACTACATATTCACCCTTGTATGTCTCATCAGGTGCTTTCGTCTGTTCAGCACCCTGCGCAGGAAGACAACAGGCCGCGGTGAGAGACATGCTGAACAGAAAACACATGTTGATCTTGTGCTGGAAATGCATCTTTCAATCTCCCCTTACTCTTTCAGGTAGATCTCGCCGCCTTGCTCGCGAAACGCTCTGGCTCGCTCCTGCATGCCGTTCTCGCGCAAGGCGAGTTCCCGGACCTGTCTTGTAGTTTCCATGGCGCAAAACTTCGGGCCGCACATCGAGCAGAAGTGCGCGACCTTCTCGCCGTGTTCGGGCAACGTCCTGTCGTGGTAGGCCAGCGCGCGTTCAGGATCGAGGCACAGGTTGAACTGATCCCCCCAACGGAACTCGGCGCGCGCGAGACTCATCGCGTTATCGCGGACCTGCGCGCCGGGATGACCCTTCGCGATGTCCGCGGCGTGCGCGGCGATCTTGTGCGCAATGACGCCATCGCGCACGTCGTTGCGGTCAGGAAGGCCGAGGTGCTCCTTCGGGGGGACGTAGCAGATCATCGACACGCCCGACCAGCCGAATAGCCCGCCGCCAATCCCCGAGTTTATATGGTCAAAGCGCCCGGGCGCGTCCGGTGCACGGGGCCCCCAGGGGTAGAATGGCGCCTCGTGACACCAGGCAAGCTGCTTCTCGACGTTCTCTTTGATCATGTGGAGCGGAACGTGTCCGGGGCCTTCGTTCATAACCTGGACATCGTGGTTCCACGCACGGCGCGTCAATTCACCCTGTACTTCGAGCTCGGCAAACTGGGCTTCGTCGTTCGCGTCCGCGATCGAGCCGGCGCGCAACCCGTCCCCAATCGAAAAGGCCGCGTCGTAAGCGGCCATGATCTCGCAGATCTCGTCCCAGTGGGTGTACAGGAAGTTTTCCTCATGGTGCGCCAAGCACCACTTGGCCATGATCGAGCCGCCCCGGCTCACGATCCCCGTGAGCCGGTTCACCGTCAAGGGTATGAACCGCAGCAGCACGCCCGCGTGTATCGTGAAGTAATCGACGCCCTGTTCGGCTTGCTCGATCAACGTGTCGCGGTATATCTCCCAGGTCAACTCCTCAGGCGCGCTCACTTTCTCGAGGGCCTGATACAGCGGTACGGTTCCGATGGGAACCGGAGAGTTGCGTATGATCCACTCGCGCGTTTCGTGGATATTCTCACCCGTCGACAGGTCCATAACCGTATCCGCGCCCCAGCGAATGGCCCAGACCATTTTGTCGACCTCATCCTCGATCAATCCCGTGACGGCCGAGTTGCCGACGTTCGCGTTGATCTTCACCAGGAAATTCCGGCCGATGATCATCGGTTCGAGTTCCGGGTGGTTGATATTCGCGGGGATGATCGCGCGACCCCGCGCCACTTCGTCGCGAACGAACTCCGGGGTGGTGGTATGGGGCGTGCCGGCGCCCCAGTTGTGCCCCGGGTGCTGCTTCTTGAGCGCATCCAGCGTCTCATCGAGCCGCATGTTTTCACGTATCGCGACAAATTCCATTTCCGGCGTGATAACGCCCCGGCGGGCATAGTGCATCTGCGTCACGCGGGCGCCGGTACGGGCGCGCAGGACCTTGCGGACGCGCTCGAATCGCACCGGTTCCAAGGAGAGATCGGTCTGACGCGTGCGCGCATACGGTGAGGTCGGCTCATCGAGTTCGACCGTATCGCCGCGTTCGCGGATCCAGTCGAGTCGCAACGGCGGCAGGCCTTTCCGGATATCAACCGCGGCATCGGCGTCCGTATACAGGCCCGAAGTGTCGTACAGAGTTATGGGTGGATTCGGCAGGTCAATCGCGGCCCCGGAATCGTCATGCGCCTTGGTCGGGGTCTGCACCACCTCCCTCATGGGCACGCGAATTGACCCCCTCGAGCCCGGGACGTAGATCTTCCGAGAACCCGGATAAGGACCGTGGAACGAACCCAGGCGTTTTTCCCAATCGAGGACCTTCAAGTCCTCCGAGTGTGTGGACATCCGAGATATCTCCAGGCCCGCAATTGTCGAAGGACAACCGCGGGCTGCGGAATGGTGCTGAAAGGATTTCCTAATCGTCGAGCCGCAGGACCTGTGAAGCAGTATAGCATAAAGCAGACCACGGACGCAGTTGTAGGCCGCGCCCTTGATTCGGGCCTGCCGCCTGTGGTTTATAATGTCTAGCCTCGAACCCGAGAACGGTTCCGGCGAAGTGAAGCCCGCCACGACGGAGAAGCAGCATGCACCCTCGGGTACAAGACCGGCAAGTCGAAACAGGATATGCATTCGCGAAGGAGATGTACGCCCTTTACGGAGTCGACACAGATCGGATCATGGATCGGCTTGCCCGGATCGCCATCTCTCTCCATTGCTGGCAGGGCGACGACGTAGGCGGTTTTGAGCGCGGGGAAGCGGTTTCGAGCGGCGGTATACAAGCCACGGGCAATTACCCTGGCAAGGCGCGCACGGCCAATGAGCTGCGTCAGGATATCGAGAAGGCCCTCGCGCTCATCCCTGGCAGGCACCGCGTCAATCTGCATGCAATGTATGCCGAGACCGGCGGCAAGAAAGTCGACCGAAACGAACTGACTCCCGATCATTTCAAGAACTGGATCGATTGGGCCAAGGCGCAGGGTCTCGGCGTGGACTTCAATCCAACCTGTTTTGCGCATCCCATGGCCGAGAGCGGGTTCACTCTTTCCGACTATGATCCGAACGTGCGGAAGTTTTGGGTCGAGCATTGCATCGCGTCGCGCAAGATTGGCGAGGCGTTCGGCCGCGCCCTCGGCAAGACGTGCGTGACAAACATATGGATCCCGGATGGCATGAAGGATGTCCCCGTCGACCGCAAGACTCCGCGCGAGCTTCTTCGCGAATCCCTCGACGCCGTCTTTGCTGAAAAGATCGACCCGAAATACAACCTCGATGCCGTCGAAAGCAAGCTCTTCGGAATCGGCTCGGAGAGCTACGTCGTCGGGTCGCACGAATTCTATCTCTGCTATGCCGTGAAGAGCGGAAAGTTGCTCACGCTCGATGCGGGGCATTTCCATCCCACGGAAACGATTGCCGACAAGATCAGCTCGATCATGCTGTACGTCGATGAACTCCTGCTGCATGTGAGCCGAGGCATCCGGTGGGACAGCGATCACGTGGTGATCTTATCCGACGATTTGCGGGCCACGGCGGAGGAGATCGTGCGGCACGGATTCATCGATCGTATCCACATAGGGCTTGATTTCTTCGATGCCAGCATCAATCGAATCGCCGCATGGGTTATCGGAACGCGCGCCATGATCAAGGCGCTCCTCTTGGCCCTGCTCGAACCGGCGGATCGACTGCGCCAACTGGAGAAGGAGGGCAACTACACGGCACGCCTCGCCCTGCTCGAGGAATTGAAGACGCTCCCCTTCGGCGCCGTGTGGGACTACTACTGCATGAAGCAAGGCGCGCCAGTGGGCGCGGCATGGCTGAACGACGTTGTCCGGTACGAGAACGACGTCCTGTCGAAACGTCAGTAACGGAGGTCGCTGCTATGAACGCGGCAGGGAAGAAGATTCTCATCGTCGGTACGGAGTCCGACGATCCGTTTGCGATCGACGTCGGCGCGTTCTGCCGGCAGGAGACGGATATCGCCGATCTCATGTCGCTGAAGACGTTCGCGAACTCCGAGTTCTGCCCTCGGTTCATCAGCAGCGAAAGGGATCTCGATGATATCGGACACAGACTGCGCGACACCATTGTGGTCGTGGTCTCGACCGGCTCCAGCCAAAACTCGCGCAACGAGCTCGCGTGGCGGAACATGCTCATTGCGCGCAGTGCGAAAGACAACGGCGCCGAGAGGGTCCTGCTCGTCGAACCCGACCTATTCTTCAGCGCACAGGATCGCGGGCCAAGGCCCGATCACGGACAGATCGACCGCGAACGGGACATATCGGACTACAAGAAGTTTGACGGCCAGCCGTTCACGAGCATGCTGTACGCTCAATCACTCGCCCTCTCCGGCATCGATGCGGTCATCACGGTCCACAACCACTCGACGTCCGTGCAGCGCCTCTTCAAGCCCCAGATGCGCGACGGATTCAAGAACCTGAGTCCGGCGGAGGTGTTCGCGGATTACATCCGCAACTCGACGGTGGCCCCCAGCCTGCATTCCGGAAAGGGACTCCTCATGTGCGCACCGGACCGCGGGGCGCGCGAGTTCGTAAAGGACGTTTATGGGAAACTCGCCGCGCCGGGCGCCGGTCTTCTCTACATCGCCAAGCATCGCACCGGCGAGCGCGACGTATCGAGCTTCGTCGATGACGAATCGCCCAGTCCCGTCGACGCGATCGCCGGGCGCGACGTGATAGTGTTCGACGATATGGTCCGCACCGGCGGAACCATCAAGGAGTGTTGCAGACTCATCAAGGAAGCCGGGGCCGGGCGCGTAGTCTTCTTCGTCACGCACTTCTACTCCTCCTCGGAAGTGCGCGAGAATCTCCACAACCCCGTGCTCGATGAAATTGTCACGACCAACACCATTCCCTGCATTCTCAATCGCGACATGCAAGGCCGTCTCCGCCGGAAGATGACCGTGCTGAAGCTCGAGAAGTGGATATCGCGCTACGTTCTCGAGTTTCTCGAACGCAGCAATAACCACCTTGTCCCGCCCCTCTACACCGTGGACATGTCCAGCAAGAATCCGCGCTGGCGCGTCACCAATTGAGTTACAGCTAATCCGGGCTTCCATAAGCCGGAGCGTTTGTCGCGGAGAATCCGTCTCCTATATACTCGCACGACTTGAGGGGCAAATTGAGGATTAAGTATACTCGTGAACGGCAGCCCTGAAAACGTCGCAAACCGAGGACTTCTCCGGCCCATTGCAATCGCGTTCAGCGTTTCATTGTCGGTGCTGCTGCTGCAATTGGTGCAAACCCGTATCTACAGCGTCGTCTTCTGGAATCATTTCGTCTACTTCATCATCTCGATCGCGCTGCTCGGTTTCGGCATCAGTGGCACCTGGTTGTCATTGGGTCCGAACACGCTGCTTTCCCGCGTCCTCTCCCTGAGAAACGCCGCCGTTGGTTTTGTTGTCGCGACTATTGTCTCATCGCTCCTGCTGCCGTCGCTCAACTGGTTCAGCGCGTTCTATCTTTTCGTGAGCCTGCCGCAGACGTTCAAACTTCTTGCCACCTACCTCGTGGCGGTCTTCCCGTATTTCTTCGCGGGATGGATCCTCGGCATTGTTTTCCGCGACAACGCCCGCCACATGCACACGCTGTACTTCGCCGATCTTGTCGGAGCGGGCCTCGGCTGCCTGGCGTTCCTTGCCGGCATGCAGCCGTTGGGAGCGGTCAATCTCACCCTGATCGCCGCGGGCCTGCTCGCGCTGCCTGTGTTTCTCAGCGAACCCAAGTCCGGAGCAAGCTGGTTGCTTGCGGTCGCCACGTTATTGCCGCTCGGAGTGCTCTCTTGCTTTGCGGGCAGCATCACTAGGGCAATTACGCCCGAACCCGGCAAGGCCATACAGTACATCTACCACAGCCTTCCTGATTCGGCGCACGCCGTCGAGTTTGTCGAATGGAATCCCATCTCCAGGATTGACGTCGTCGCCTGTTCCGAAGACTATCCAGGAAAGAAAATCGTGTTCATCGATGGGGACGCCCTGACCAAGATGGTCGTAGCGCCGAAGCTTCCCGCCCCGCCCTTCGATCCCGAACGCGAAGCATTGGCCGCGAACGCCACCCCTTACCTTTTCCTCAAGCAGCCTGAGCGCGTCCTCGTTATCGGCGTCGGAGGAGGAATCGACGTCTACACGGCGCTCCGCGCAGGCGCGAAACACATTGACGCGGTCGAGATTAACCCGACCACGGCCCGGCTCCTCCTCAAGGACTACCGAGACGATACGGCGAGCCTGATGTATCAACCCGGCGTGCAGCCGTGGACGGAGGAAGGCCGCAGTTTCGTTCGGCGAAGCAACAATCAGTATGACGTCATCATGATCAACGCCATCGACACGTTCGCCGCGTTGAGTGCGGGCGCCTACGTGCTCTCAGAGAATTACCTGTACACGGTGGACGCGATCAAAGACTACGTGAGTCACCTCAAGGACGACGGGATGTTGTGTATCACGCGTCAGGGACCGCCTCCGGAGCGCGCGCGATTGTTCATCATGTGCATCGAGGCGCTCGCGCAGCTTGGCATCCAGGATCCCGAGAACAACATCCTCATGAGCTTTCACTACGACAGTGGTTCCACCTTGGTCCGCAGGAGCCCGTTCTCCGACGACGAACGCGCCGCGCTGGCCCGCAACGTCACCGCGCATGGCAACGTTATGTACTATCCCGTCTCCGCCGATTCCCGGACTTCCGAAGAACAGAAGATCATGCACACGTACGTCGAGCGGCGGAAAAACGGCGACCAGATATCATACCTCGGCGAGCTGCCGTTCGACGTCCGGCCCGTGGCCGACGACAGCCCGTTTTTCTTCCACTACGATCGCCCGGCGCGGTTGTTGGGCGTGTTCGCGGACCGCGCGGGGGGGCAGTTTCTGCGCGGCCACTGGCCATCGTTCACGCTTGTGACGCTCCTGGCGTTCACCGCGGTCGTCGTGCTTGTGTTCATGTTCGCGCCGCTCTTCGCGCGGGCAGCGCCCCGTGTCGAGTCGTTCGCCGCGTGGCTGATCTACTTCGCCTGTCTCGGCGTGTCGTTCATTTTCGTCGAGATCGCGCTGATGCAGCGTTTCGCGCTGCTCCTCGGACATCCTTCGCGCTCTCTCGCATTAGTGCTCGCGGCGTTGCTCGTGTTCGCGGGAATCGGCAGCGGCCTCAAAGGAAAACTCGGCCTCAGCCTTTCGTGGTGTCTGGGAATGCTCATCGCAGTGGTCCTGGCGGCGGCGTTTCTCTATCCTAAGATGATCCTGCTTGCGCTCGGCGCATCTCTGGGGATCCGTGGCCTTGTTGCGGTAGCCTTGGTCGCGCCGTTGGGCCTGTTTATGGGAATGCCGTTCCCGTCAGGGATAAGGCGCGTCTCGGACTACGGCGGCGAGGCCGTGCCGTGGATGTGGGCCGTCAACGGAGGCGCTACCGTCCTTGGGTCGGTATTGGCAATCGTCTTGGCGATATGGTTCAGCTTCACGACTGTTCTGATCGCCGCGGCCCTGGGATACCTCGTGGCGTGGTTTCTCTCCCTCAGACTCTTTCCTCGACGTGAAGGCCTTTGAACGCGCCATCGGAACTCGGACCTTACCGCAGGCTTTTCAGCACGGCCTCGGCGATTACCTGATGCGCGAGAGGGTTGGGATGTCGATCAACAAGACGCGGCGGCGCGCATCCCCAGATGTTATAGGTCTTCTCGTATGCCTGGGTTGTCGGCGTATCGAGTCGCGCATAGAGCGCCGCGTAGGCATCGACGCACGTCGCCCCCGATATGGAACAGAGCGCCTCAATATGATCCTGCGGCATCTCGTCCGGACGAATCCCTCCCGGACCCATGACCACGATGGCCATCCTCGCGCCGTTCCCGCGGCAAAGGTCCGCCATCTCCGTGTAGACGGCTTTGACAAGATCGCTCGAGCCCGGCGCCAGCGGCGGCATCATACGCAACGCCCGCTTTGCGGTGAAGAGCGTGAGCTGCGCGTCCGAGTAACTCCACAGTGGCGCACCCACCCGGAAAAGGAATGAAGCGAACTCGAGTGGGCCGGTCTTGCCTTCCACGTAATCGGACATGTTGAGACGGAAGAAGTTCGTCGCGAACGCGGGCGGGGCCACGAAATATCGTCTGTCCGGCGTAATTGCGAAATACGGACGCGGCGTGCGCCCGTGCGCTTCCCACGGGCTCGTATAGTCGATCGAGCGCGACACGATCCACGGCGCGTATTCCACGAGCACATAGTCCGGTTTGAGTCTCGGGATCAGCTCGCGTGCGCGCAGAAGCATCTGCGCGAGGCCGTAGCCCTCGACGCCCGCGTTGAGGGCCGTGCCGTGAAGCCCTTTCGCTACGAGGCAGGGAAACGTATCCTCGGCGGCGCATCCCGTGCCGAACGTGAAGGAACAGCCGAGGGCCAGCACGAACGGGCGGGCTCCCGAAGACGAACTGGCGCCCGGCGCCGCGACACGAATTCCTTCTTCATCCTGATACACGGGCGTCCTCATGCCGCACGGAAACATCTCCATGCTCGACACGTTCGGCAGCGGGCGGTAGCCCAACAAGGGATCGTGCGTATTGACCGGCGTCGTCCATCCCCGTCCCGCGCTCTTGATCTGAACATACAGTTGGACCGACCGATACGTCATCCACACAGAATAAGCCGCGCCGAACGTGATGATGAAAACGAGAATGACGATGATCACCCGCTTTGTGAGCGAAAGGCGCGGCGCGGCCTCAGACATGTTGCTTCCTTAGGATTGGCTCCAGGTATTGCTTCACAAAAAACTCGAATCCTCTGCTGTTAAGGTGATCGTGATCGGCGAAGTATCCGTAATCCTGAATCAAGTTCGTGTAATCGTACACCTCAAATGCGTAATCAGTCTTGCACGTGTCCAAGAACTCCGTGACCCACCGAGCGCCCGGCTCAGGTCCGAGCAGCGTGGGAGCAAAGACAATGATCATCCGCGCGCCGTGGTCCTTCGCCATCCCGAGAATTTCCAGCAGGTCCCTGCAATAGCGTTTGAAGACGGCCTCATCCAGTCCGTCGGGATAAAGTCCGTCCATTCGCTTTCGCTCCATCTCCGTGTCCGTGTCCTTGCGTTCCGCCACCCTCGGATCGCTCTCCTTTACGAGTCGTGCTCGCACAAACCAGTAAGATCCAAACTTCGACCGTACATAGGTGATGACACGCTGAATCGGGACGTCATTCCTGAGCAATTCCAGCAGAAACCTTGGCCGGAACGGCTCGTAATAGACAAACCGGTGATACTTGTTCGAGCCGTCCGAGAACATCATGAAGGGGTCCAGAAAGAAGACGACGGCCTTCGTCTTGTTGCCGCGATCAAAGAAGTGCTTCAGGAACATCTTCTCCGGGAGGATGCCCCCGCCGAATGGGATCGCCAGGTTGAGAAACTTCATGCCAAGTTCGCGCACCACGAAATCGTGGTTGTCCTTGAACTCTGAAAACACCCGCGCGCGCGACGTGCCCAGCGATACGAAGTCGTAGCTCTCGTTCTTCGACGTCACGTACAGTATCGAATCCGTTTCCCACTGTTGGAAGGAGCGCCGCGCGTCGACAACGATCATGATGATCAGGGCAATCGCGACGTTGATCCCCACCAAGAGCGAGATCTTGATCAGAAATCGTTTCATCCGCGATGCTCTCCGGTTTCTCCCGGCGGGGCCGGGGATTTCTTCTTCAACAGGATGAAGCGCGCCGCGTAGTCGTCCTTCAACCACTGCGGGGCGTCTTTCGATACCTCGAACGTCCTCTCTTCCTTGTAGTCCTCATCAATCCATATTCCGTCCTGGGCCTCGCGAATCGCCCTGTATTCCCAAGGACGGAGCAGCAGATAGTCGGGCCTGAAGTGTTTGAAGACTCCGTTCATACTCCGCTGATCAGGATGCGTTCGCAGGAAATCCGTCACTTTCCCGCTGCCCATTCCCGGATAGTCGTAGATGGTCCGGCGCGAGTAGTAACCCACGTAGCCGAGCGGCTCACACCCCAGCGTCTCATCGGCCTTCATCATCGCGGCCAGATAAAGGCCGATCCGTTTTCGCACACCGTTCTCGATGGTCTCCTGTATGGCCTTCTCCGCCCTGAACGTCGTTGGCAGGACGCTCACGATGAATCCGAGATACACCACGGCAACAAGACCCAGACCGGACGTTCGCAGCAATGGCCAGCGTATCGGCGAGGCGGCGGCGTCCAACCCGAACGCACACAGCAAGACGGTGGCGGCCGTCAGCGGGGGAAAGTACCACGGGAAAAGCGCCGGCACAAAGAGATCGTAATAAAGCGCGTACGTCAGCACGAACAGTGCTGGCGGAAGCAGTTCCCACCGCTTCTTGAAGAGGGCCGCTACCGCCCCGACGCCCGCGAGGAACGTGACCGCGTTCGAGATCACCCGTTTGTCCCAGAAAAAGGAGCCTTTCTGGAACGCGTGGCCCAGGTGCGTCGGCCCGGTCTGCGCGAAAACGTGGTACACGAGGTTGTCGACAAACGTCCGCTTGGCGTCGCTCCAGGTCAGCCCGGGGTCCCGCCACCACTGGCTGTACCCAAGCATCTTCGCGATGAGGGTGTTCGGCACAGGCGACCCGTAGTAAAGCGTTGTGAAAATGATCCACGGCCCATACACGCAAGACGCCGCGAGAATGACCTTCGGAAGTTGCCTTGGATGCCGGCACAAAAGATACAGTCCGGCAATGATCGTCCAAAACCCGAAATCGGGACGGGCCAGCATGCACAGGCCGAGGCTTACCCCGAGGTGCACGGGCCGGTCCGCGATGATGTAATAAAACGACATCAGCAGGATGAGCGTTACCATCTGCGTTTCCATGCCGGACATGCCGAAGAAAACGTGATGATGTTCGAGTGCGACGAACCCCATGACCATCACGGCCAGGGGCGTCGACAACCGGATCCGCGGATGGATGGCGATGGCCATCAAGTAGAATACCGCCAGAGCCCCGCAGAGGACGGACACGATTTTGATGAACGGGATGCCCCAGCCGGCGCGCACGACGTCGCCCATCAGCGGGACCAGCACGCTGAGCGGACTCGTGAAACCGTGGACGCGTGGCTCGCTCGGATGGTGCGTCAGCCCGAGCCCTTGTGCGCAGTTCTCGGAGTGCAACACCGTAATCAGCGTGTCCTCCCATACCCGTCCCGTGTACTGCCAGAAGACAAGCCGGATTCCGACGGCCAGCGCGGCGATCGCGATAGCCCACGCGATCACAAACCTGTTCGCAGGTTCATCAAGATCATCGAAGCCGATCACGTTTTTCAGAAAGGCGCGCATTGATTCGTTCCGCCGGACACACAGGGTAGCACGAGGCCAACGCCAATGGAAACATGCGTCGATTGGCTCCGGAAGTTGTTCGGTTTGCTCTTACGTGCAAATCGTGGACGGTAACGAATGGCACTAAGATAAGGTACCGGCGTACCTGCGGAATGGCGTTCGAATTGGGCATAACCACTCGTGCGCGAAGCTTTTATCAGCCTGGCTTTAGCAGGCTTCTCTTTGCACCCGGTTTCAACCGGGGTGGGGCTGGAACTGCTCTGAGAGTTTAGCGCGCTTCAGCGTGGCTTATGGATCCGGCTTTGGGCTTGAAGTTTGCTGAAGCATCTCGGGAAGCGACGCTGAAGCGCCCTTCTGCGGATAGGTTATCGCCTTCACCCCTCCTTAAGGAGGGTGCAAAGAGGAGCCTGCTAAAGCCAGGCTGACAAAGCCTCTACGCGAGAGCGACTAGGCCCCGCACCCGTAAGATTCTCCAGAACTCCCGAGCCTTATCTTAGGAGTTGGAAATAAATAAAGGTGGCAATCCGTGACCTAAGGACAAAGGATAAAGGACAAAGGCTGATTTGCCCTTAGGCCTTTTGAATTTGTCCTTCATCCCCTCTCAACTTGATACCTTTATTTATTTCCGCAGCCTTAGTGCCATTCTGGACGGTAACCATTCAGTCATGGAGGGACACGGATGGAGTGGGTGCAAGGACGGAAACGGCGTAAAGGACCAAAAGGACCTGCTAATGAAGTGCGCGTTCGGCAATCCAACTGTGACTGAATGGTTACCGTGGACGGACTTCTTGCCTTGCTGCGCCCCATTCATTCGTACTACTATCTGTCATTCTCTTGCGTTCTCGGTTGCATCTATGTGTTCTTTGCGTTCCTTGTGGTTGGCATGGAATCGAAGATAGGAGAAACTAAGTCGATGACGCCACGCGAACGTTTCTTGGAAACCTTGCTGTTTGGGAGTCCGGACAAGGTACCTTTTTCTCCGGGCGGACCGCGTGAATCGACACTGGCGGTCTGGCATCGCCAGGGCCTTCCCGAAGACCGCAACTACATGGACGTCCTCTACGATCTGATTGATGCGAAGCGCGCGGACAGAGGGCTGCCGCCCGGGGACTATCGTCCGTGCAAGCCCTGGACTGACCCGGGCGTCTCATTCCAGATGATCCCCAAGTTCCAGGAAGAGGTGCTCGAACACCGCGACGGACATTACATCGTTCGGGACTGGATGGGCGCCATAACGGAGATCTCAGACCGATTCGATTACACGTACATCCGTTCGGCGAAGGATTTCGTCACACGAAAGTGGCACAAGTTTCCCGTCGAGAACCGTGACGACTGGGAACAGATTAAATGGAGATTCGATCCGAGGCATCCCGAACGATTCCCGGCGGACTTCGATGAACGTTGCGCCCGGCTCCGCGAGCGCGACTATCCGTTGGTCGTCCATTTCAACGGCCCCTTCTGGCAGTTGCGCGAGTTCTGCGGCATGGAGGGGTTATGCATGATGATGCTCGAAGGGCAGGACCTTGTGCGCGAAATGGCGCGGTTCTGGATGGAGTTCTGCAGCGCCGCGATGCGGCCCATTCTCGAACGGGTTACCCCGGACATGCTGCATTTCTCCGAGGACATGGCTTTCAAAGAGCACCCGATGATCAGCCCGGATATGACGCGAGAGTTCTGTGCGCCGTGTTACCGCCGGTGGCTGGAAGAGGCGAAGGCCGCCGGCATCCCGTTGTTTGCCGTCGACTCGGACGGGCGCGTGGACGCGCTCATTCCGGTTTGGCTTGAATGCGGTATCAACTGCGTCGATCCCATGGAGGTCGCCGCCGGGAACGACATCAACGCCTTCCGCACGCGCTTTGGCCGGCGGCTCGCCTACCAAGGGGGCATCGACAAACGCGCGATTGCGGCGGGGGGCGCGACAATGCGGGCCGAGATTGATCGCATCCGTCCCGTGGTCGAGGATGGCGGCTACATCCCCGGCTGCGATCACGGAGTGCCCCCGGACATCGCCTGGCCGGACTTTCAGGAATACGCCCTTTGCCTTGCCGAGATCACAGGCTGGCTCTGATTCACGTCAAGAGCGCCCGGGCTTGTCGTGACGCTTCTTTTTCGGCTTCAGGTTCTCCAGCGTGACCTCTTTGCAATACGCAAGATCATCCTCGATCATCTTGCGGATCGCGCGGATAGCCTCCGTGTCGTACACGACAAGGCCTGACTCGGTGTAGAACCGTTCAGAGGTGAAGGTGGCGTTGTACGAGCCAATCGTGGCCACCACATCGTCAACGAGAAATCCCTTCGAATGCATGGGCGCCGGGCCGCTGTACTCAAAGATCCGAATGCCCGCTTCGAGAAGCTCCCGGTACATGACACGTGTGAGGGGATATATGTACATGCCGCCGACGGGCAACATGTACATGTTCCGCTTCGAGTTCGATATCAGGCACACATTCACGCCGCGTGCCGCGGCATCGATCAAAGCCTTCTTCTGAATCGGCGCGGGGCGCGTCGAAATGCTCTGCCAATAGACGCACTTCCGCGCGCGCTCGATGATCTCCTTGTAGAAGTTCGTCATGTACGCGACGCCGCCCTGCTCGTTCGGTTGCTGGCAGAGAAACCGCGTTAGATGCTTGACTTCAAACTTCGCGTCGGCATCCGTGGCCGGCTTGAAATAGTCGAGGTAATTGAGCGATGCGGGGTACATCGGCTTTTCGTAGAGGGCGGTCAATTCCGCCGCCTGCCTGCGATGTTCTTCCGGGTTTGCGGTTCGATTCCACCGCGCCATGAACTCCTTTTCCATGACCTCCGCCTGGGCGCCACGGACGTAGATATCCGTGTCGCGCCAGGCAACCTTCTCGTTCGTGCCGCCCCGGGCGTAGCGTCCGCTCCAGTTCATGCCCCCCAGCAAAGCCTCCTTGTTATCCACCACCAGGTACTTGTCGTGGAGGTGCCGCCTGAAGAAGCGCATGGGATTCCAGAGCACAAACTCCGGCAACGAACTGTAGCGTTGAACTTCGATACCGTGTTTTTTCATGCTCAAGTAAAATGGGACATTCCCCATCCAATATCCGCCATAGACGATCATCCTCACATCCACGCCTTCGTTCTTCTTGCGGATCAAGAGTTCTTCGAGACGCCTCGTGGTTGCGTCGGGGAAGATGTACATGGTCGTGAAATGGATCGACTCCTTCGCGTTCTCGAGCATCCGCCAGCGAACCGGATACGATTCCTTGCCGTCCACCAGCAACTGAATCTCGTCGCTGATCGACAGCACGCTGTTGCTCTTCGCATTCAGGTCCTGCTGGAAGGCGGGATCGAGAATAGGGTGAACGGGGACCGTCTCGGCGGCGGCCCACACCGTCGGCGCGAGTAGGATGCAGCACAACACACGACCAAGCATTTGGCGGACACCTTCTTTGTCATCGGAGAGTTGAAAAGCGCCGCATATGATAATGCATCCATATGGTCACAGACCAGAAGTTGGAGGCTGCCAAAATCCGCACGTAAGGATTCATCTCGCACGCGGCGCGCCCCTGGTGCAC
>CAZPMT010000043.1:0-36077 GCA_964587655.1 uncultured Nitrospiraceae bacterium | reverse complement strand
CAAACGAGGCAACACGACATCGCTTACCGTAGGTGTGAGAAGTCCGGGCTAGCGCAAGTGTCGGAGATATCGGGCATCCTGACAAAATGGGTATCAGCGAAGCCAGAATAAGCAACAGCAAACAGTTCCGTGACATAGCCTCTTCCTTTCTTGCGTTTAGTAACCGGGCACCAACTGGCAATTCTAGGCTCGATTCTATGGCATAGCGGTCCCCCTTGCATCCGTAGAAAATACCGGTTTTGCGAACACAATGCGCCTGTGATGGCGTTCCGTCCAGCGCTCCCCGCATACTGCGGTCTTACCGCAGTGTTGAGGAAAGAAGCCTCGCCAGCGCCCCGCCCGCTATTAGCCACGCAGAGTTGATCTTGAGTCGAATCAGGAGTACGAGAGAGACAACGGCAATCGCAATCGTGAGCGGGTCGCTAAACGACGCCAGGCCAAGTTGCCAAGTGACTGCAGCCATGAGGGCCGGGGATGAGATTCGTGACGCCAAGCAGGTCAAGGAATTGCTGGTCCGTCAGCCACTTGCGAGGCTTGACCGTCTCATCGTGCATCATGCCGATGTGGGCCGCAGGGCCACCAAAGGCGGTGAAGTCCAACCGCAGGAACAGAGCTGCCAGTTCAACCAGCCGGTGCTTCACCGGTGAAGTGGGCGCGCTGTCTATGGCCCGCGTACTCTCGCCTGTGTCTGGGGGTTCAAACATGTGCGTCCGGTCATGACAGCGGCCAAGCCAGCAACGACGCAATGAAAAGCAGACCCGCCGCCCACGCGCCCGCTCTTGCCGCAGGCAACGCTTCCTCCGCCATGTCGCGCAGCAAATTGCGGTTCCGCCATGCAATCGCAATAAGCAACAGAAGCATCACCCATCCCAAGAGGGGCAGGCCGATGATGGCAACCGGCGCCGACGCGCCTCTAAGATATGTGGCCAGCGTATCGAGTCCTTGGGGATCGGCGATACTTCCAGGAACATAGCCCGCCCAGGCGCTCACCTTCGCCGCAGCCTTCGCCACGTGGGCGAGAGCAATAATGGGCGCGGCGCCGGTCGCCGCTGCCGCCAACAGCCGTCCAAATGCTCCACGGTACCCCATCAGGTATGCTCCGCCCGCGGTCACCGTCCACAGCAAGGCGGGAAATAGCAGTAGAAACCATGCCGCTTCGAACCATCCGAAGGTTATGCCGGGCGCGAAACGGTTCAGCCATTCGGGCGCCTTGTGAAACCAGGCATCCAGGAGTTTCACCTCGCCGATGACTTCGTGCGCGACGAATCCGGCGGCAACCAACACAAAGCCGGTCTCATGGGGCTTGAGCACCATAGGCCGACGCGACGCCGCCGACGGGCGCACCAGCCCGAATCCAACATTCTTATGAGGGCAGGCCTTGGCGCATTGGAGGCACAGGACGCAGTCGTCCGAAGGGGTGCGTTTGAACGGGGCGATGAGCGACGGGCAACTCCGCGCATCAAACCGGTCGCGGCGGGCCGGGTCGATGCATTCGCGCCCGGCGCATCCTTCACAGATGTTAGGATCACGTACATCCAGTTGAAGGGGGGTAAAGCGTCCATACACCGAGAGCAGCGCTTTCGCGGGACAGAAACTCTTGCAGAAGGACCTCGGGTGTTTGAACACGACGCCGGTAACGAATGCCAACACTCCCAGCGTCAACAACAGAAGCGATGTCAAGTTCGGAACACGGTGCAGATTCGCTCCGGCCACCAGCACTTGCAGGACGATGTAAGCGGCCACTACGAGCCAGCCCGCGCGCAGCCACGTTCCGAGAGTACACTGCGGTACGCCCAGCCTGCCGCCCAGCCAGTGTCCGGCGCGATTGACCAGTTCCATCGGACACACCGTACACCAGGCGCGACCCAGGACAACCGCGCCAACGATCATTGCCGGCCACCAGAGTCCCCACACCGCCAGTGTGGTCAGGTTGGTCTTGCGCAACGTCATGAGTTCCTCGGGTGTCTTGTCCATGCCAATGCGCCAGCCGTTCCACAACAAGAATGACACCGCAAGTAAAGCGGCGAATTGCAGTGTGATGGGAAATGCTCGCGCTGCAAGCAGGGCTCTTATCGGGCGCCATGAAAGAATGTTCAAAGAAAATCGCCTTTCGATTGTACTCATCGCACGGGCACTCCTGGATGTCAGACCATAACGGTCCGGATTCGCGTGGCCAGACTGTGCCTGGACCGCGTGCTTTCCGCGGATTCTTCAGTCCTTTTTTCCGCAAACCACTTCATCGTACATCTCGCGCACCTGATCCCGCAGTACTGTCAAGACCTTACGTCCGGTCTCAGCGAGCACGTACTCCTGCCGCGTCTTTGGGGCCGTCCCATGTGGCCGCAGCTTCTTGAGCCACCCATGCCGCACCATGCGCTGGAGCAACGGATACAGCGTTCCCGGGCTGATGTCGTAACCGTGCCGGCGCAGTTCGGTGGCGATCCGCTGGCCGTAAACGGGTTCTTCCCCGGCGTGGTGCAGGATATGCACCTTCCAGAACGCCAGCAGGACCTCGCGGGTCAACGTGTTCATGTCGTCCGACATATCGATAATCGTAAACGAAAACCGATATACGTGTCAAGTGCTTCGCCTGGTGCGCCTGGTGCTGTAAACGCGGATGCCGTGACAGTCAGCGAGGCAGACAGAGGTGCCGACAGCACAACACCGGGTTCTTGACCGTAGATTCGGCAGTCAAGATTGAAGGTGCTTCCCGAAATGGTGGACGGCGTGGACTTTGTGGACGATGTGGACGCCGAAGAAGATCACCTGCAGGGCGGCGTCCACTTTGTCCACAAAGTCCACGCCGTCCACTACTTGGACAAACCCAACTGGCTCCAATTGCCGAATTTAGGTTGACCGATTTTGCCGCGCTGACAGAAGCCGCAGGGGCCAAGGGCACGGGCTGGGCCTTAGTCTGGCTTCCGCGGTGGCGGGGTTGCACGGCGGCGCCATCCGAGTCCGGAGTGCGGAAGGAGAGGGCAGCACGTTCACGGTGACCTTGCCGCGCTCGGCCCCGGGTCCGACCACAAGCTGAGTTCACCGTTCTGTGCCTATCCTTCCCGTTCATGCTTTGGGACAGCGCCATGATCCCCGGCCGGTACGGCAACTACCCGTTGCCGTGCATCCTCATTCGGCCTTAGAAATCTGTCGGCGCGCGTAGATGAGGCAGAGGATATTGTGGGAGAATCTGTGGGAGAATCTGGAATATTCGGCTCTATGTCTGGGATGATGGGGTTTGTACTGGCAAGCTTCGCATTGTCTCAACTAAACAAACTGAGGACGGAAATTGAGATATTCAAGTCGTCGTTGGAAGGATTGCGTCTTAGGAGCGAACCAGCGGCTGGAGGTGTTCTTCTGAGAGGTTGTGAAGAAATGCCGTCACAATACGCCCATTCACTCAGCGGCCCTGGAATGGCGTCATTCCCGCGAAAGCGGGAATCCAGTGCGGATGTCGCGGGTCGGCGTGTGTACTCTGGATTCCCGCTTTCGCGGGAATGACGCCATTTTGGGATTGTTTCACAAGCTCTGAGGAGTTGAGGTATCACAAAATGCCAAGAATGAAAAAGCGGCCAAGTCCTGAAGCAAGTTCCCAAGCCCTTGCCGACGTGCGGCGTGACCAAGCGCTTCGAGAGCAGAGCTATCGCGGGCAAGCGCTCAAACTCTTTCCACACGTTTGCGCGAGATGCTGCCGGGAGTTCTCAGGCAAGAGGCTTCGTGAACTCACTGTCCATCACAAAGACAATGATCACATGAACAATCCGCCTGACGGAAGCAACTGGGAATTGCTGTGTTTGTACTGCCATGATAATGAACACCAGGACTACGAACGGAACGGATATTACGAAGGCTCCGTGTTCGGCGGCAGCGGCAAAGAATCCACGTCCGGGTTCCGGCCATTCGAGGCACTGAAAGATCTCCTGAAGCCCCAAGACGACCAATCGAATTCCGGATAGAGACGCGTGGCGATATCGCGTGAAGGCAGAGGAGTACGGGAATGTGAGTTCCACATTTCCCGCCCTATCCCGCGAATACGACTTGCGCGGCGTCGCCACACTGCTCGACGCGACCGCTATTAGACAGACACCCACCCTCGACGGCAAGAACCGCAAGCCCCAGAAAGATAAGGGTTTAGAATCGTCCAAGCAGACATTTGCGCATCCCAACTTAATAAAAAAACTAAAAGCTTGACAAAATCGCCGCAAACGGGATACAATAATGATAAAGACATGGCGCGTGCCGGAGAGTTTCAATCGGGGCCGCAAGCGTCGCGAGTTTGTGTTTTGCAGTCCCGAGGCTGCATGGGAGGGGGTGGTGCATGGAAAGCGGTTGGGAGCCGCGAGCATAGCTCCGTGAGTTTGGCGCACGGGGCCGAGTGGGGCGATTTACAGCAGGAAGTGAGATCTGTACTTCTCGTCTTCACGTGACACGTGCCTTTCGATTATACGAATGTTCTCTTCCTGCATACGTCGCGACATCATCCGTGAAACGGGCGCGGATTTCTATATGGGAAGGGTTGGGATGCACATCAACTTGAACGACGGCAAGCACGCGAGTCCGTCACAACGGATCGCTAAAGCCGTAGAGGAGGCAGAACCATGAAGAAAAGCACGTTGGCTGTACATTTGCCCGGGTTGCTCCTGATGAGTGCGGCGATGTTCATTCTTTCATGTGAAGTCTGGGCGGCCGGCGGGATCAACTTCTCGGTGGACAATGGGGCTGTGGGCGTTGGCGGTTCAGCCGTGGCAACAAGCGGGGGAGATCCTGCTCACATCTTCTACAGCATTCTGGACAACACTAATATGAGTGGCATTAACAAGGCCCTGTTGGGGTTAGTGCCCGGCGACAACGTGGACGCGCTGGAGATCTGGGACGGGAACGAACCCGACGCGGAAGAACGGTACTGGCCAGATTTGTGGTGGTACTTCTCGGTTGACCCTAGCGCAGCGGGCATGGCACAGACGGGAGTGAACACGGAAGCCACACTCGGCGAAGCGGCGGGCGACGCGTTTCGGACACAGCCCCTGGGCACGAATGTCCTAGCGATTGATGAACTTCGGTCTGGATTGGTTGGTCCTGGAGCTCAACCTGCAAATGAGGATGATTTGGACGCGCTGGATCTGGAGGGCTATAAGGCATCAGGTGAATTGCCGCCAGGGGTAACTGCCTACTTCTCGTTGGCGCCAGGCTCTCTTTCGCTGGGCGGCTTTAGCCCGGCCGACATTTTCAAATCGACTGGGAACGGAGCTTTCTTGCTTCAGTGGATGGCCGGGCAGCTAGGTCTTCAGCCGGGCGATGACGTAGACGCCCTATTCATCGACCATTGGGGGGTGCCGTTCTTTTCCGTCGCGCCTGCCGGGCCAAGTCAGTTGGGACCAGGGAACATCTACTGCTGGGGCACCCCGCCGCTACTCCCGGCGCTAACCGCTGCGCAGTTGGGTCTCGCGGGCGGCGACAATCTGAACGCGCTTGACGTATTGGCCGCGAAGTTCTGGGGTGACGAAGGTGGTGAAGGCGAGGGTGAGGGTGAAGGCGAGGGTGAGGGCGAGGGTGAGGGTGAAGGTGAACAGGTATGCACGGACGGGGACTTTGTCGTCAACGTGCCAGACAACAACCAGCCGCCTGCAAGCCTTAGTAAGTCGTGGTGCTCTCCGACCTCGGCATTGAATGTGGCACAGTATTGGGATCTTGTCATGCTCCACCCGAATGCGGCCGGGCTGATAGATCCCATTGACCCTGGGATCGGTCCCAGAGTGGGAAGCACGACCAACGACCACATTGGCTGGTTCATGTGCACGAACGGCGTGGGCAGCCCGAACCGCGCGAACTGGGTCTTCAAAGTCCCCGGCACGCTCGACATAGACATTCCGCCGGGCTTCGACGAGTTCGTGAAGTGGGACGCGACGCACCTGCTAGGCTATGCGATTCCGCCGTACGCCAAGGTCAGACACCTGTGGACGTTCGTGCGTACGACGCGCTCTGACGTGCCGGGCCCGCCTGCTAGTGAAGACAATGGGTGGAGCACGATCGTCACGGAGATCGATGTCGGCCGGCCAGTCGTGACCTCGTTTGCGCATTGGAACCGGGTGAATGGCCATGCCGCCAATCTGGCTTGCGTGCCCGGAGTCAACGTGACGTTCTACGACTGGGGCGCCTTCATGGGCAGCGGGGACGGAGACGGAGACGGACTTCCGGATGAGTACTGGAACTATAACTATGGCAATCCGATCGAGACCACCGGCCACACCGTCACCGTTGTTGGGTACGTGGTGGGCTGTGATCCCGACGGCCAAGGTCCTCTCCCGCAGACGGACTACGTCATTGCCCACGACAACTGGTCCATCACCCCAACAAACGTCGCCGTTCCATGGCGTGACGTTACCAATCCGCAAAACCCGCCCACCTACTGGCAGCAACAGGTCGCAACGAGTTGGTGGCTGTCGAACGTGACCGCCGCCCCGGGTCCTATGGGTGGCGAAGGCGAGGGTGAAGGCGAGGGTGAAGGCGAGGGTGAAGGCGAAGGAGAGGGAGAGGGTGAAGGCGAAGGCGAGGTCCCGGTCGAAGGCACGATCATCTGGGATCCGTACTTCGTCGAAGAAGGCATGGTCGTAGTGCTGACCGCCCCTGAGGGTTCTGGCTACAAGTGGTACCACGACGACGCCGAGCGCACGGGCCAGACCGCCAGGACGTTGACCTTCGACCCAGTCGCGCAATTCGACGCCGGCACCTACGTCTGCGTTTACGACAACGTACCCAAAGCGATCGTCCAGACGGAGCCATTCGAACTGGTGGTGCTGTCCGCGGGCAGTGTTCCCGTGGCCGGAGTGGTGTGCCTGGGCGCCATGGGCGGGGTGCTGTTACTGAGCGGTGTGTCGCTGATGCGCAGACGCCGCTGATATACCCGTGCCGGGCCTGACGGGACTGGGAGTCCTGTTCGTCGCCGTCGGCCTGGCGACAAATCAGTTCGGGATAGACGCTGCCCGCGGGTCGCTCCTGCAAGAGCGACTCGCGGGCAGCATGCTTCTGTGGCAACGGCATTCCTGCCGCACGCAAGGGTGAGGACGCCGCAATAACTGAAAAATGTTTGCACCTTGGCGTGTTTGCGTTACCATATGCGAAACACGGGGCCGCATGAAATGAACGCGCTTGTAATGAGACGAACGCGGATACTGACGTACCTCACAGTTTGTCAAATGGCGACAAACTGTTGGGTGTGCGGGCTGGCGATTGCAGTCGGCTGGGGCATACGCGGACAGTTCGGACACGAACGCGGCGCCATGATCCCGGGCGTGCTCGGCGCACTGGCCGTGGCGCTCGTGACCTGTGACGGCCGCAAGTTGAACCGTGTGGCCGCGCTGGGAGTCGCGGGCGGACTCGGTATGGCGATCGGCGGTGCGATGAGCTACGGATCCATCGCCGGATCGCTTGGCAAACCGGGCTTTCATCTCATCTGCACGATCCTGCTGCTGTTCAAAGGCGCGTTATGGGGCGGTTTCGCCGGCGGCGTGTTCGGCATGATGCTCGGCAACACCTCATACGGTTGGAAAGACGTTTGGGTCGCGCCGGTGTTGATAGCGCTCTATCTTCTCACGGCTTCGTTCCTGCCCGCTGGCGGACTGTCGGGCGGCGACGGTACGTGGGGCATGACGTTGTCGCTGCTGTTGTTTCTCGCGTGGCTTCGCTTCGTGAAACGCGACCGCGCGGCATTACTCTTCGCCGTTTGCAGTGCGGCCGGATTCGGATTCGGGTTCCCGTTCGGCAGTTGGTTGTGCGTGTTCGGAGAACGCACCGGGATTCCCATTGACTGGTGGAAGGTGGCGGAGATGTCATGGGGACTGTGCGGCGGCCTCTCGTGGGGTCTCGCCGCCTACGTGCTCGATGAAGATCTCGTGGGTCCGAAGCCTGTGCAGTGGCGGATGCCGGCATGGCTCGGCCTCATTTACATCGCGTGGCTCGTCCCCCTCTGGAACGGCTATAACACCATGACCTACTGGGTCGTTGAACGAAAGGCAATGCCGCAGGCGGCCCTCGGACTATACCTCTGCGCCGCGCTGCTGCTTCTCGTCGCGGCCATCCTCGTTTGGCGACGGCGTCCGCCTCGCACGGACCTCAAGACAACGGCCATTCTTTTCACATGGGTCCTCTGGAGCACGTTCGCTTTCCAGTTCGTCAAGATGGGCTATCCCGATGGATTCCACGGCGGCGGGTTCTGGTGGACGCAGATCGCCTTCGTCGCGTGCGGTCTGCTTTTGTGCGGCTACGCCTTTGCGCGCGTCCGTTCGGATACTACAGCGATGCGCGAATCGGCCCAAAATCCTTGATCGCTTTCACGATCTGCGGGAAGCTCTTGCGCCAAACGCCCGGCGGAACGTTTTCCGAGATCTGAATCTGCAATCGGCCGCTGTGTCCGCCTTCCGCTAGGATCTGCGCGGCGGCATTGTAAATCTCGTCTTCCTCAACAACGTGAACCGACGAAGGAAAGTTGAGACAGACCCGCATGTCGGGCCAGTTGGCGATGGCGTCGGCCACGCGCGTGTCGTTGTCCGGCGGCGGCGAGAACGAGTCGAGGCCGCGCACTGACGACTCCCCAATCGCGCCCCACAACGCTTTCAGATCGCCGTCCATGTGAACGAACACGGGGATATCCTTGCCGGTTTCATCGAGCATTCCGGCAAGTTCGTTGTATGAAGGCACGCAATATTTCCGGAAATACTGCTCGCCAATCGCGGGCGCGGTGATGTTGTCGCCGAATACGACGTAGGGAATTGGCGCGCCCGCGCGGACGGCGTCGCACACCGCGATGAAGATCCTGTGCTGGACTTCCGTCATCAGCGCAATAACTTCCTCCATTATGTCCGGAAACATCGCGATATGAACGCACAGGTCCGTCAGGTCCACCCACTGCACCCACAACTGTTGATATGGCGTGCGCGGCGCACCCACGTGCGGCAGGCCGTCGTCGCCGAGCTGTTTCACGGCCAGCATGAGTGAGTCGATGTCCATGTGCACGGAGAAGTCTCGGAAATACGCCATCAGGATCTTGTAGTCCTCAGGCTCCTTGACGAAATGGCGCACGTTTGCGGAAGTGCCGAACGTGGGCTCGTAGAGCCGCTCCTCATATAGCGATCCTTCCGGCGTGTGCAATGTGCTTCGGAAACCGTTTCGCCCGTCCCGCTCGATGTCCTCATACGTGAAGCGGCAGTTCGGCGTCTCGATCCAATGCACGCCGCACCACGCCAGCAGGCCCATGTTTTCGCGGCCTACGACGGACCAGATGTCCTCGTTCAATCCCGCCAAGCCGGTATACTGGGCAAATGGAACACGGTCATGTTCCCGTCCCTGAACCAGCGCCAGCATCCGCTCCCGCATAGTCATCATGCCCGCCCTTTCACTACCGTCCGCTTATAGATCCAAGACGGCAGCACCGCGATGATACGCACCATCGGTACGCGACACAAACATCATCGAGATCTTGCGGGGCAACCATTCAGACACAGCGCGTCATAGCCGCAGCCAAACTGACAAAGTCATGTGATCTCAACCACAAAGAACTCATAGAACACAAAGAGAATCTTTGCAAGAAGACAAGATCTTGACGGATAGTAGTACAAAAAGGGCTAAACTTTTTGTGCATCTTGATCATAAACAATGTAAAGGATCAAGAGGACCTGCTGATGAAGTGCGCGTTCGGCAATCCAACTGTGACTGAATGGTTACCTTGCGGCGCAGGTTGCCGTGTGCTGGACACGCCATATCTGTTAGCATTGAGCGTCAGGATTGTCGCAGGGATCGTCTCGCGGGGCGGTCAGTGCACAATCTGAAGGACAACGCATGAACACGAAACGCACAGCGCTCCGCTTCTCCGAGGAATATGGCCAGTTCCGGCATCTCGTGGACGGTACGCGGGAAGGCCCGTCGAGTCCTGTCTCGGAGAACGTTGTCCAGTGTGTCTGGTATGACCAGCTCTTTTTCGAGTCGCGTCTTCAAACGGATGAAGGGGCCGCCATAGCCGTGCTTTCGCCGGGCTGGTGGAACCACGGCGAGGGGCCGGATTTCAAGGGCGCGCAGATCCAGTTCAACGGGACGTCGCGTACGGGCGACGTCGAGGTGCACATAGACCACGCCGCGTGGTTCCAGCACGGACACCATCTTGATCCCCGTTACGATGACGTGCTCTTGGTCGCGGTGTTGGAGCGCGACCCTCCATCGAGGCCGCCGGTCACATCGAGCGGCCGCCGCATTCCGTGTCTGTTGCTCGCGCGTTTCCTCGAAGAGGATATCGCTTCACTCGCCGACCGGCTTCTTGTCGAGGATTATCCTTATCAGGCCTGCGCGACGGCGGGTCAGTGCTCGGAACTCGTGCGCCTGCACGGGATGGACGGCATCAACAACCTGTTGGCGCTCGCGGGCGAGTGGCGCATGCTCAACAAGGCCCGCCTGCTCCGGGATCGGATGGAAAAGGCCGGCATGGAACAGGCCGTCTATGAAGCCTTTCTGACCGCGTGTGGATACGCGCACTTCAAGCATCATTTCCGGGGCATCGCACGGCAGCTTCATTACGAGCGCGTGCGCCAGCTTGCCCGTCAGGATCCGCTGCTGCTCGAGGCGGCTTTTTTTCAGATCGCGGGTCTCTTGCCCGAGGAGCTTCCGCCGGGTTGCGACGCGCTGCCGCACTTCGGACGGCTGCGCGCGTACCGTCGCGACAAGCTTCCCGGGCTGAGATCCCTTCCGCTTCCGTGGCGCCGCATCGGCGTGCGCCCGGTCAACTATCCCGAACGGCGCCTGGCTGGGGCCGCCCGCTTTCTCGCCCACACGGTGGATGTTGGGCTGGTGGAAACGATCGAACGGGTGTGGCGCGCCGGCGCGAACGGCAACCTTACGCCCGCGCAAACGCGCCAGGCTTTCGAAGAGATGTTTCCCACCCCGATGGGATTCTGGGCCCGCCACTGCACGTGGACGGGCAAACCGATGCGGGAACCGTGCGCCTTGCTGGGTCCCGGACGCGTCCGCTGTATTATCGGCAACGTTTTCGTTCCCGGGGCCCTCGCCATCGCCCGGCATGACCGCGACCTCGAGCGCGAAAAGCAGGTCCTCGAATTCTTCTCGCGCTTGCCCAAAGAGCCGGAGAACCACGTGCTCAAGATCATGTTGCCGCGCGTGCTCGGTCCGGATGCCGCCCGGCAGGCCCGGCTGAGCTTCCGGACCCAACAGGGATTGATGCAACTTCATCAGGACTGGTGCGAGTCAAACCCGTCCTGCCACAACTGCACCGTCGTTCAGTTCCTGGTTCCGGGCCGGCTTCCGTAACCCTAGATTCGGCGGTCAAGGTTTAAGGTGCTTCCCGAAATGATGGACGACGTGGACTTTGTGGACGATGTGGACGCGGAAAAGGATCATCTGCAAGGTTTGCGTCCACATTGTCCACAACGTCCACTTTGTCCACTACTTGGACAAACCCAACTGGCTCCAATTGCCGAATCTACGTAAGAGCCTTGCACCTCGGGAATGCTCTTTGTGATTGCGACTGTTCATTCTTCGATTACGATTACGACCACGAGCACGACGGAGTGGAAACCAAGCACGCTTGAACCGGATGAGCCATCAATCGTTGGGCGAGCCGACCTTCGCCCCGAGAATAAAGCCCACCACGCCGCCGCCGAGCAAAGACAGCAGGGCGGCCGCCCACACACGCATCTCGGGCGGAGTCACGAGAGCCGATTCCATGACGTGCATCAGCGTTCCCGTGACAAGGCCGACGGAGGCCCCGACCAGAAGGCCCATGAGAGGCCCCAAAGCGAGCCGCCGGATGACGGCCCAACTCGAACAGATGACGAAACCGGCAAGAATCCCCGGGTTCGCGCTCGCAAGGAAGGCCGCGATCGTCGTCTGTTCGCCGGTCTTCCCGCGCAAGAAGAAGAACACGGCCATGACGACGCCGCCTACCAGTGCTCCCAACGCACCTCCCACAAGTCCGTGAAGCGCGGCGCTACGAACCTTCCTCAGATTTTCCGCGGACGTGGGTTGTGGTTTGGGCCGCGCGGAACGGATGGTGTCGTCAAGCCTGCTTGCCGGCGGCGACTGGGTCGCGCTTACGGTTCCCCCGCATATGCGGCAACGGCCCGCGACGTTTTCGTAGCCGGGAGGGATCATCATTTCGTGACCGCAGATCCCGCACTGAATGGTCTTTTGCGCCGGACTCATCGTCGCGCAACCCTCACCTATGCCACCCCGGTTCATGCCAGCACTTGCCTCGGACGCATGGGACATGCTCCTATCCCTATTTTACGGATATTCCTGCAAAACCACAAGTGACCGAACGGCTTGCCGGGTACGGGAGTTGGGGGTATGGGCACGCCTCTTGCGTGTCTTGGTTGGGTTACTGTTTCAATACGCACAAGCTACATTTCGGTGTGTATTGGCAGAAGAAAGCTACGCGGATGTACGAGCATAGGGCCTGCAATTTCACTTCGCTACGGTAGGATTCTTGCGGAGTCGTCCGATAATCGGCGCAATCCCGGAAGAAAGGCAAACGGACATGAAGAAAGTCACGATTTTGACACGGTGGCCCTGTCGCGGCTATAATCCGATCTTTAGGGCGCGTCAGGTCGTAGTTTCTTGTCCTTCGGCAGGACAGCAAGGAATACCCCGGCAACCGCAACCGTGGCATGACGTTTCTTTTTCTGCTAACACATACTGAAAAGACCCAATGAGCGAATCCGTAGACACAGGCGTTTCCGTCTTCATCTGTCGCCAGTGCATTCCCCAGAGCGGGCATTTGCCGCGGCAGTGGACACAAGACGGCGTCCACGTTCAGGCAAGAGAGCTGCCGTGCAGCGGTAAGACGGACGCCCAATACCTGTTTCACGCAATCGAAGTGGGCGCGCGCGGAGTCCTGGTTGTGACATGCCCCCAAGGGGAATGCCGTTTGGGCCAGGGCAACTACCGGGCGGAAATCCGTATCCGCACCGTGCGCCGGCTTCTGGACGAGATCGGGATGGAACCTGAAAGGGCCGCACTCGTCCGTTGCGCTCCGGATGACGATCTTGAAGGACTGGTGCGTGATGCAGTGAGCAAGTTTTGCGCCTTGGGCGAGAGTCCGATAGTCAGTGTCTAGCGGCCAGTGGACACAAGCCGCTAACCAAAGGTAGGAAGCGATGACAGAAAGCGAAACCAGACTCCAGGCGAGGATACGTTCAGGCAAACCGATCCTTATTGTTGAAGTCGAGCCGCCGAAGGGAGGCGACCCGGCCCCGTTGCGCGCCGCCGCGAAGCAGTATGCCGGAAAGGTCCATGCGATCGGCGTCAGCGACAACCGGCGCGGCGTGTGCATGTCGGCGCTCGCCGCCGCGGGGATCATCGCGGCGGAGGGCGTGGAACCCATCTTGCACGTTGTCACGAGAGACCGGAACCGCATTGCACTGATCGCCAATTGCCTTGGGGCTCAAGCTTTGGGCGTCCGAAATATTCTCTGCACAAGCGGCACGCATCAAACACTGGGCATTTGCCCTTCGGCGAAGAACGTATTCGATATCGATTCGACTCAACTGATCGAAGCGATTGCGCATTTGGCTGATGGCTCCGCGGTCTGCAAGGAGCGGTTCGAGGGCGTCGGGCCGTTCTGCCTTGGCGCAGTGGCGGCTCCTTTCGCCGACCCTCAGGAACTGCAATTGATGCGGCTCGCAAAGAAGGTGGCGGCGGGAGCGGAGTTCCTTGTCACGCAGCCTGTCTACGACTTCGATCGGTTTGGCGCCTGGTGGGATCAGGTTACGCAACGGGGCATTCACGAGAAGGCCGCCATTCTGGCCGGCATCCAGCCCCTGCTCGAGGCCGATCAGGCGAAGGCATTTGCCGCGAGCCGTCCCCTGCCGATGGTCCCACAGACGGCGTTGGACAAGTTATCCTCCGCGGGCGACCGGAAGGCGCAGCGCGCCGTCGGCATCGAGATGGCCCTCGAAACCATCAAGCAGGTCTCCGCTTTGAAGGGCGTGCGCGGCTTCCAGATATGCGCGGACGGCGACGACAACGCCGCCCTCGAGATCATTGAGCGGTCCGGATTGGAGGCCCGTTAGCCGTGCCCGCGAAGTATCATATCCATACGCATCCCGCGCCTCCGCGTCAGCGGCCCACGGGTAAGCTCGGCATCGTGGATTGGCGCGAGGATTGCTCGAACTGCCACAACTGCGTCAAGCGCGATTGCGTGTACGGGTTCTACCGCGACGAAGCCGATACGTTGCGCGAGGAGATCGGTTATCTCGACTACATCTACCAGTGCAAAGGCTGCCTGATCTGCGTCCAGAACTGCACGAAAGGCATCCTGACGCGCGTTGTCAATCCGGAGTACGAGCGCCTTGGCGACGAGTACTACACGCCGGAGATCATCCTCTCCAACTGGTACCAGGCCGAGACGGGCAATATCCCCGTTTCCGGTTCAGGCTACGGCGGGCCGTTCTCCGGACCGGGCTTCGATTCGATGTGGACCGACATGTCGGAAATCGTGCGTCCAACGCGCGACGGCATCCACGGGCGCGAGTACATCAGCACGAGCGTGGACATCGGCCGCAAGCTGCCTCATCTATCCTTCAATAAGGGCCAGTTGACGTCTACTCCGCCGCCTCTTATGGAAATACCTATCCCGATAATTTTCGAGATCGTGCCGCTGCATTTCCAGCGTGGCGTCGTGGTTCAGGCCATTGCCAAAGCCGCCGCCAAGATCGGGACCCTTTTCGTCGCAAACGGCCACGACACGCCGGACGGCATTTCACTCGACCAGGCATCGGCCTTTCCGCTGTATGAGGCCGAGGACGTCGCGCACGTCCACACCACCGCCCCTATGGTCATGCTGTCTCATAGCGAAGACGTCATCGCGCATCAGGTGCGCATCAAGGCGCATTCCCCAAGCCGCCTCGTTGCGGTTCGACTCGAAGCCACGGCGGACGCCGCGGAGCGGGTCTGCAAACTCACGCGGGACGGCGCGGAGGTCGTTCATCTTGTTTTTGACGCGCACGGACGCGAATGCGCCACGCCGAATCCGAGACATATGCGCGACACCCTTCGCGAGGTCCACAAGGCGTTGACTAAGGAAGGGACGCGCGATCTCGTGACGCTGATTGCGTCGGGCGGCATTGGGCAGGCCGAACACGTCGTCAAGGCAATCATCTGCGGTGCGGATCTCGTCGCGATCGACCTCCCGCTGTTGATAGCGCTCGAGTGCCGGCTGTGCGGCGAATGCCGCCGGGGCGAGGCGTGTCCGGTTCATCTGGAAGAGGTCGGCGAAGACTACGCCGTCCAACGAATAGTGAATCTGATGGGCGCATGGCAAAACCAATTGCTTGAGTTGCTGGGCGCGATGGGCATCCGCGAGGTGCGCCGGTTGCGCGGAGAAACGGGGCGCTGCATGTTCTTTGAGGATCTCGAGGCCGCGACCTTTGGCCGGTTATTCGGCGGTCGCAGAGCTGGAGCATAGATTGGCATGAGCACGACTACGGCAAGCGTTCCGACAACCCCGGTGGAATCGGCGGAGGAGTTCACGACGAGTCCGCACCACGCGGAGGTCCGGCGTGAAGTGTGTACTGCGTCTCCGCGGTACCGCAACGAGATCGGCAAGTTCCGCGTCCATCGCGATTCCCATTGCGTGGCCTGCGGCAAGTGCGTCAGCATCTGCCCGTACGGAGTTCACAAACGCCCCGAAGGCTATCGCCTTCCCGTTCGCCCTTTCGATTATCGTTGCATCGGCTTCGATTGCGAGAAGACCGGCCATTACTGCATCAGCGCGTGTCCCGTCGGAGCGCTCTCGCTATCGGCGAATCCCGTGTTCGAGACCCTGGGCGACTATCGCTGGACGCCCGACCTGCTTGTCAGCACGTGGTTCGAGGCGGAGACGGGTCATAGGCCGCCGCCTCATCTGGAGTGCGAGACAGGCGCGTCCGGAGGCGGATTCGACAAGCTCAGGTTCCGTTTTCCAAAAATGGGGGACAGTAACCTGTTTTCCCCGCCTATTCCGAGCCCCCATCTCGACGATTGCGGGAAAACAGGTTACTGTCCCCCATTTTTGCGCGAGGACATCTCGACGGAGTTGATCTTGAACCGCCGCAATGATGGACGCCCGAGGATCAAGATAGACGTGCCGTGGTACGGCGGCGGCATGTCGTTCGGTTCGACAAACATCCGCGCCTTGCTCGGCAAAGCGCGCGTGGCCAAGGCCTGGAACTCGTTCACCTGCACGGGCGAAGGCGGATATCCCGAGCGCATGATTCCTTACGCCGGCCACGTGATCACGCAGGTGGCCACGGGGCTTTTCGGGGTTCGCGAGGAAACCATAAAGCGCGCGCGGATGGTCGAGTTCAAGTACGCGCAAGGCGCCAAGCCCGGGTTGGGCGGACATTTGCTCGGCGACAAGAACACACCGGACGTGGCCGCCATGCGCGAAGCGGTCGTCGGCACCTCGCTCTTTTCCCCGTTCCCGTTCCACAGCGTGTATTCGATCGAGGATCACAAGAAGCATCTCGATTGGATTGCCCACGTTAACCCGCTCGCCCTCCTCTCCGCCAAGGTATCCACGCCCGCGGACGTCGACATGGTCGCGGTGGGAGTATATTGCGCGGGCGCTCATATCGTGCACATCGACGGCAGTTACGGCGGCACGGGCGCGGCGCCAAACATCGCAAAGAAGAACATCGCGATGCCTATCGAATACGCCATCAATAGCTGCCACAAGTTCCTTTCCGACGAAGGCGTCCGGGACGAGATCACGCTCATTGCCAGCGGCGGCATTCGTACGCCGGCCGACGTCGCGAAGGCCATTGCATTAGGCGCCGACGGATGCGTCATCGGCACCGCCGAACTGGTCGCCCTCGAGTGTATCCGGTGCGGGTGTTGCGAGAGCGGGCGCGGCTGTCCACGAGGCATCTGCACCACGGACCACGGATTGCTGGAATTGGTCTCGATCGACTGGTGCACGCAACGGCTTATCAATATGTACAACGCGTGGCGGGAAATGCTCGTGGACATTCTGTACCGGTTGGGGTTGGACTCCGTGGCGGCGCTACGTGGACGCACCGATCTGCTGACGCATCTCGATTACGAGAACGCGGGTGAAAGCAGGGGCGGTTTCTCCGAAACCGGCCCTTGAACCAGGAATAGCAATGAACAGGACTCTTAGACATATCCTTACATCCGGGGCCGGTTTCGGAGAAACCGCCCCTACTTTACCGGATCGTGAGCGGGTTGAGGCCATGATTCGCGCGCGCGCCGATCTACGGCCCGAGGGCGAGTGGTTCCAGAAATCGCCTGAAGCAGAAGGCGGGTGCGGAGTAACCGGTTTTGCGTGCACCGTTCCCGTGCGCGGCAAACATATCTACGAACCGTCCATCCAGATGCGCAACCGGGGCAACGGCAAGGGAGGCGGCATTGCCGCCTGCGGCCTCGCCCCTGAAGACTTGGGCGTCTCGCGCAGCGTGCTCGAAGAGAGCTACATCCTGCAAATATCCCTACTGGATCCCACGGCGCGCGAGCAGGTCGAGAAGAAGTACATCGATCCCTATTTTGACGTCAGTCAGGGCGGGTTGATCCCGACGGTTGACGACTACCGCGATGTGCCGCTGCTCGGGATACGTCCGCCGGACGTGGCGCGCTACTTCGTGCGCGTCAAGAAAGACGTGCTGGATCGATTCGGGACCGCGAAGGGTTTTTCGGGTCTGCACGAACGGGAAATCGAAGACGAGTTCGTATTCCAGAATTCAGTGAAGTTGAATGACGAGTTCTATGCCTCGCTCGGCGAAAAACGCGCGTTCGTCATGTCGCACGCGCGCAACCTCATCATCATCAAGATCGTGGGCTACGCCGAGGCGGCGGTGCAGTACTACAAGATGGAGAACGTGCGCGCGCACGTCTGGATCGCCCATCAGCGTTATCCCACGCGTGGCCGCGTGTGGCATCCGGGCGGCGCCCATCCGTTTATCGGCATGAACGAAGCGCTGGTGCACAACGGGGACTTCGCCAATTACGTTTCGGTCTGCGAGTACCTTGCCCAGCGCAACCTCTTCCCGCGGTTTCTCACGGACACCGAGGTCTCAGTCATGCTGTTCGACCTGATGAACCGAGTGTACAAGTATCCGGTCGAGTACATCATCGAAGCGCTCGCGCCGACAACGGAACTGGATTTCGACCGGCTCCCGGCCGCCAGACAGCGGATCTATCGCCAGATTCAGGCCGCGCACATGCACGGCTCACCGGACGGCCCCTGGTTTTTCATCATTGCCCGGACGCTGTCCGAAGGGAGAAAATTCCAGCTTTTGGGAATCACCGACACCGCAATGCTGCGGCCGCAGGTCTTCGCGTTGCAGGAAGGGAACGAAGTGTCCGTGGCACTCATCTGCTCGGAGAAGCAGGCCATCGACGCGACGCTCGCGAGTCTCAACAGCGAGGATCCGCGCATCATGCCGGTGGCGGACATGTATTGGAACGCCCGCGGCGGCAGCTACACCGACGGCGGGGCGTTCCTTTTCAACATAGTCCCGTCGAAGGACGACGGCCACGACGGACATTACACTCTGTACGCAACCGACAAGTTCGGCGCGCCGTTGTCGACCTGGCGGAACCAGGCCCACTGCAACCTCTCTATTCCGGTGAGCGTAACCACGCCCGTCGAGAAGGATTCGGCGGCCATCGAGAACGCCATCCGTGACGACAGTGCTGATGCGCTCTTCCAGCATTTTCAGAGCGCCATTGCCGACATGGAGTTCGATCGACTGCGCAACGCGGTGGCCGAATTGGCCAACAAGACAGCCTCCCGCGCGCCGTACTTGGGAATCGAAGTCCTGACACGGGCGACTGACCGCCGTTACCCAACGGGCGCCAAGAAGCGCAGCGCGGTGCTCACCATCCTGCGTGACGGCCTTGAAAGGGTCTTCGGACATCAGCCGCTTTTCGACGACGCGCGGGAAGGCGTGTGCCGCCGGATCACGTGGGATACGCGTGACCAGCTTCGGGCACCGCGCAATGAGGAACGGACACTGCTGATTGACGCGCGAGGCTTCGCGGCGCAGGGTGCGGACTGCGACGCCCGCCTCGCCGTGGACGCCTATAACCTGGGTTGGCGCCATATCATCCATCACAACTCACGCGGTACACGTTTTCACGCCGCGGGTTTCGGCGCATCGAGCGACGGCCTCCGCATCGACTGTTACGACAATCCCGGCGACTACCTCGGTTCGGGCATTGACGGTCTCGAGGTCTATGTTCACGGTAACGCCCAGGACCAACTCGGGCAGATCGCTAAACGCGGGAAAATGGTTATTTACGGAGACGTCGGCCAGACCTTCCTCTACGGAGCCAAAGGCGGCACGGTCTTCGTCATGGGCAACGCCGCTGGACGTCCTTTGATCAATGCGGTCGGGCGGCCTCGAGTCGTCATCAACGGCACCGTGCTCGATTTCCTTGCGGAGTCGTTCATGGCGGGCGATCCCCTCGAAGGCGGCGGGTTCGCCATCGTTAATGGGATACGTTTCGACAAGGACGGAATCGTGCATCCGCTGGACCTGCCCTATGCCGGCGGCAACCTGCTGTCGCTGGCGTCCGGCGGCGCCATCTACGTGCGCGACCCGCACCGCACGCTCGTCGAGGAGCAGTTGAACGCGGGCATGTACGCGCCTCTCGCGACGGATGACTGGAACCTGATTCTGCCCTATCTCCGCGAGAATGAGCGGCTCTTCGGAATCCAGGTCGAACGGGATCTCCTTACCGTGGACGGCGTGCTCAGACCGCCGGAACGGGTTTACACAAAGGTTGCTCCACTCAAGAAAGTGAAGGAAGAGGTAACAGACGAGGTGGGTGAATGAACGCCGTGGAAAATGCACATGTAGGTCCGAAATCATTTCGGACCAACCTTGAATGGGCCGATCCCGCGTTCCTGCGCGAAGTCGAACGCCGAAGCGGCGCACCGGTCAGCGCATGTTTTCAATGCCACAAATGCTCGTCCGGGTGTCCCGTAGGTCCCGACATGGACCTGCTGTCGAGTCAGGTCATGCGCCTGGTCAATCTGGGCGCGAAGGATGAGGTACTCGAGTCCGAGGCAATCTGGATTTGCGCCTCCTGCGAGGCATGCACTGCGCGTTGTCCGATGGGAATCGATATCGCTGCGGTGATGGACGCGCTGAGAATGATGGCCGTCGAGCGCAAGGCGACCATCAGCGATGCCCGCGGCAAGAGCTTCAACAAGGCGTTCCTTACAAGCGTCCGCTGGCATGGCCGGGTGTTCGAGGCCGGTATGATGGCCATTTACAAACTCATCAGCCGCGATTTCTTCTCGGACATGGATAAGCTGCCCAAGATGCTGGCCAAGCGCAAGCTCTCATTCCTGCCCCACTTCTCGCGGAGCGCCAAGCAAGTGCGCAAGGTGTTCCGGCGAGCCGAAGAGGAGGAAAAGAAACGGTGAAGTACGCTTTCTTTCCCGGGTGCAGTCTCGAATCCACGGCATGGGATTTTGATAAATCCACACGTGCCCTGTGCAAGGCATTGGACATCGAGTTGGTGGACGTCCCTGACTGGGTCTGCTGCGGCTCCACGCCCGCGCACTCGAGTAACGCGTCGCTGGCCGTCGCGTTGCCCGTAATGAATCTTCAGAAGGCGCAAGCGGCCGGTTTCTCGGAAGTGCTTGTCGCTTGCGCGTCGTGCTACGCGAGGCTTCGCACCGCGAACCACAAGGTCAGCAACGATCCCGCCGAGCGCAAACGCGCCGAGCGGATCACGGAGAAGCCCTATGATGGCGCGGTGAAAGTCCGCCACGTTCTCGACGTCCTCGTCAACGATCTCGGCGCCCGCGAGATCCGCAAGCGGATCCAGAAACCGCTGAAAGGGCTGCGGGTTGTTTCCTATTACGGCTGCCTGTTGTCCCGTCCGCCCGAGGTCGTGGCGTTCGACGACTCCGAGCATCCGACGTGCATGGACGATCTTGTGAAGGCGGCAGGGGCGCAAGCCGTCGATTGGCCCTTCAAGACCGAATGCTGCGGCGCAAGCCTCTCGATAAGCAATACGGGCGTCGTGAGCCGCCTCGGTTACCGGCTTCTGCAAATGGCCCACCGCGCGGGCGCTGAATGTATTGTCGTGGCTTGTCCGCTTTGCCAGCTCAATCTGGATTTCCGTCAACCGGAGGCCAGGAAGAACCGCGCGGATGTCCCTGACATCCCGGTTGTCTATATAACGCAGCTTCTAGGCCTGGCCCTGGGCCTGAAACCGGATGCACTCGGCCTTGATGCACTCACGATCAGCGCGAACGCCGTAGCAACGGCCGCCGCGGTTGGAAGGTAATGAGCATGGAAGTCAAAACAACTCCACTGCCGCCAGTCGAGTTGGTGCGGAATGATTCCGCACCCACTGGCGCTGTTCTCGTGTGCGGCGCGGGCGTGGCGGGCATTCAGGCGTCGCTCGACCTTTCCGCCGCCGGCTTCCGTGTGTACCTTGTCGAGGACAAGGCTGCGGTTGGCGGCGGAATGTCTCGTTTGGACAAGACGTTTCCCACGGGCGACTGCGCCACGTGCATCATATCCCCGAAGCTGGTCGAGTGCATGCGCGATCCGAACATCGACGTGCTAACCATGGCCGATGTCATCAAGCTCGATGGCGATCCCGGCCACTTCAAGGCTACGGTCTTGCAGCGGCCTCGCTTCGTCGATATCGACAAGTGCACGATGTGCGGCGACTGCTCCGCGGTGTGTCCGATCGAGATTCCGAGCCAGTTCGACGCGCAACTCGGCACGCGCAAAGCTATCGACAGGGTTTACGCTCAGGCCGCGCCGAACGCGTTTGTGATTCAGAAGAGGGGCCGCGCGGTATGCAGTTCCGGCTGTCCGATTGATTCGAGTGTGCAAGCATATGTGGCACTGATTGCGGCGGGCAGGTTCCAGGAAGCCGCCGACGTCATCCGGCGTGAGAATCCACTCCCCTCGATCTGTGGGCGCGTGTGTTTCCATCCGTGCGAACTTAAGTGTAATCGCGGAGCCGTCGACTACCCGATCAACATCCGCGGGCTGAAGCGATTCGCTATGGACCAGTCTCCAGACAAGGGGTTGCAACCCCTTGTCCCGCCAACGGGAAGATCGGTCGCCATTATCGGTTCCGGGCCTGCGGGGCTTGCCGCCGCGCATTCCCTGGCGTTGGCAGGACACAAAGTCAGTGTGTTCGAGTCATTGCCAGTGCTTGGCGGCATGCTGTCAGTCGGCATCCCTGACTACCGTCTGCCCCCGGCAATACTGGAAACGGACCTCGACGGGATACGGTCGCTCGGTGTTGAGTTCAAGACGGGTACGGGCGTGGGCAAGCAAATCTCCACGGAAGAGATCAGGAATGCGTTTGATGCCGTCTTCCTCGGTACCGGCGCTCATGAGAGCCGGAAGCTCGATATACCTGGCGAGGACTGCAAGGGCGTCATTCACGGCATCGATTTCCTTCGCAAATACTCGCTTGGCGAAAAAACGGGCCTTGGTAAGAACGTCGTCATAGTTGGCGGCGGAAACACGGCCATCGACGCCGCGCGCACGGCGGCCCGTTTGGGCGCATCGAAAGTGACGATTCTCTACCGCCGCACGCGCGAGGAAATGCCTGCGGACGCCTCGGAAATCGAAGCGGCGCTCGCGGAAGGCATCGATATTCAGTACCTGGCCGCGCCGGCCAAGGTAATTTCCGAAAAGGGTGCGGTGAGCGCCATCGAATGCATTCGGATGAAGCTTGGAGAGCCGGATGAAAGCGGGCGTCCGCGCCCTGTTCCCATCAAGGGTTCGGAGTTCACGATTTCGTGCGACACACTTATCCCCGCGGTAAGCCAATCGGTTGATCGCAAGCTCGCGGAGCTATTCGGACTCGAAACGACGCGCTGGGGAACGATCATCGCCGACGAAGTGACGATGGCGACATCCCACAAGGGCATATTCGCGGGCGGCGACGTTGTGATCGGGCCATCGAGCGTCATCGACGCCATCGCGCACGGCAAACGTGCGGCGAGGGGAATCGATAACTTTCTTTCAAATCGTCCTCTCGACACCGGCCTTGCGAAGCGCACTGAAAGCGCAAACCCTCTGTCCGAAGACGATATCAAGAGACTCAGGAAAAAGCTCGAAGAGACTGAGCGTGTGCCGCATGCCGAGCAATCCGTCGCGCAACGCTTGAAAGACTTCCGCGAGGTCGAGCACACCTATACCGCGGAAGAGGCTCAGCGTGAAGCGCAGCGGTGCCTGAACTGCGGCATGTGCTGCGAATGCATGCGCTGCGTCGAGGCGTGCAAGGCCGGCGCGATCGTGCACGATCAAGTAGCGAAGACGGTTGAGCTCGATATCGGCGCGGTGGTGTTGACGCCCGGCTTTGAGGCATTCGACGGTGCGCAACGCGGCGAGTTCGGTTTCGGATTCGCGCCGAACGTCGTCACCAACGTCCAATTCGAGCGGATTCTGTCGGCGTCCGGGCCCACCCAGGGCCATATCCTCCGCCCGTCGGACGGCAAGACGCCCAAGCGCCTCGCGTTTATCCAATGCGTCGGGTCGCGCGATACCGGCTGCGGCAACGACTACTGTTCTTCTGTGTGCTGTATGGCCGCGACCAAAGAAGCCATTCTCGCGAAAGAACACGAACCCGATCTGGACATAACCATTTTCTTCCTGGATCTCCGCGCGTTCGGCAAGGATTTCGACCGCTACTACGAACGGGCTAAGAACGAGAAGGGCGTACGATACCTGCGGTCGTTCATCTCGCGTACGTTCGAAATGCCGGACACGCGCAACCTCGCGCTCACTTATTTCGGTCCGGACCTCAAGCAGGTCACGGAAGAGTTCGACATGGTGGTCCTGTCGCTTGCACTCGAACCGAGTTCGGTGCTGCTCGGGCAAGCGGACAATCTCGGAGTCGCCCTGAACAAGTGGGGCTTCGCGGATACCGCCGAGCTGCGGCCTCTCGATACGTCGCGGCCCGGCGTGTTCGTCGGCGGTACGTTCCAGGAACCCAAGGACATTCCCGACACGGTGATGCAAGCCAGCGCGGCCGCCGCGCGCGCCATGGCGCTTCTCGCGCCCGCCCGGGGCTCGTTGGTCCGCAAGAAGCAGTATCCCCCGGAACGCGATATCACCGACGAGCCGCCTCGCATCGGCGTGTTTGTCTGCCACTGCGGGAGCAACATTGCGTCCGTCGTCGACGTCGCGCGCGTCGTCGAGCGCGTCAAGCAATTGCCGAACGTGGTCTACGCCGAGCACACGATATACACGTGCGCCGACGACAGCCAGGTCCGGATCAAACAGCACATCGCCGAACACCGGCTCAACCGCGTCGTTGTGGCGTCGTGCACACCGCGCACTCATGAACCCATCTTCCGGGACACGCTGCGCGATGCAGGTCTTAATCCGTATCTCCTCGAAATGGCCAACATACGCGAACAGTGTTCCTGGGTCCATGCCGGCGACAGCGAAGCCGCCACGGAGAAGGCCTGCGACCTCGTGCGCATGATCGCGGCGCGCGCCGCCGAACTGATGCCGCTCAAGGACGAGACCGTGCCCGTCAACAACGCCGCCCTGATTGTCGGCGGCGGCATCGCGGGAATGACGGCCGCGCTGGCTCTAGCTGATCAAGGCTTCCCTGTCCATTTGATCGAGAAGTCCGATGCGCTGGGGGGCACGGCGCGCCGAATCTACCGCGGCCTCGACGGCGCCGACGTGCAAGCATTCGTAAACAAGACCGTCGAGAAGGTCACGGCAAATCCGCTGATCACTGTCCATCTGAATTCCAAAGCATCCCAGGTGGAAGGCCACGTCGGCGCATTCTCATCAACAATCTCTTCGATCGCTAGCCCGGCGGCCGACAGCCCGCAATCCAAAACCCAAAATCCAAAATCCAAGATTCAACACGGCGTGGTCGTCGTGGCCACCGGCGCCACTGAACGCACCCCCAACACCTACGGCTACGGAAAGAGCGACAAGGTCCTGACCCAGTTGGAACTGTCCGAGCGCCTCGGGCGCGGCGAGGTCGCGCTACGGGACAACGCGACCGTCGTGATGATCCAGTGCGTCGAACAACGCAACGACGAGCGTCCATATTGCAGCCGCGTCTGCTGCACGACGGCCGTGAAGAACGCTTTGCGGTTGCGTGAACGGTATCCGCGCGCACGGATTATGGTCCTGTACCGTGACATGCGCACCTACGGGTTCCGCGAGGCGGCCTATCGCGAGGCGCGCGAGAAAGGCGTCCTGTTTATCCGCTACGAACCCGAACGGCCTCCCGAACTCGACTCTAACGGTTCCCTGCGCCTGCGCGTTCACGAGCCGTCCCTTGGCAGGGCTCTCGATGTAGTTCCAGACATGGTTGTCCTTGCCGCGCCGATGATACCGCGCGCGGATCGCGGCGAACTCTCGGAGTTGCTTCGCGTGCCGCTTAACGCGGACGGCTTCTTCCTCGAAGCACACGTCAAGCTGCGCCCTGTCGATTTCGCGAGTGAAGGTCTTTTCCTGTGCGGCACGGCGCACGCGCCGAAGAGCATCAGCGAGACGATCTCGCAGGCCAACGCCGTCGCCGGACGCGCGGCCTCGATTCTGTCGCGCAAGGCCATGCCCGTCAGCGGGCAGATAGCGTGGGTCGATCCTGACAAGTGCATCTCATGTATGACGTGCGTCCACGTCTGCGCCTACAATGCGCCGACGATCGGATTGAACAACAAGGCGGAGATCCAGGGCGTCGTGTGCATGGGCTGCGGCAGTTGCTCTGCGGAGTGCCCGGCCAAGGCCATCGAACTGCGCCACTACCTCGACTCCCAGATACTCCGCGCGCTCGACTTTCTCCTCACGGGGGCGTCAACCGAGGAAAGCATGGACGTCAACTATCCCGAGCACGTCGGCGTGGCGCCGCCGCGTTGGCACAAAGGTTTGGACTAGATCATGGAAAATGAACCAGTAATCGTTGCGTTTTGTTGCCACTACTGCGCGTACGCCGCCGCGGATCTCGCCGGGACCATGCGGCTTCAGTATCCCGGCTCGGTGCGCGTATTGCGTCTGCCCTGTACGGGGAAGATAGAAGTCAATTACCTTCTCGCGGCCTTTGAACGCGGCGTGGATGGCGTCATCGTCGCGGGTTGCCTCGAAGGTGGATGCCATTTCCAGGAGGGCAACCTTCGCGCGCGCCGCCGCGTCGAACGCGCCAAGGAACTGCTCCAGGAAATCGGCCTCGAACCCGAACGACTCGAAATGTTCAACCTATCGTCCGCCGAAGGGACGCGTTTCGCTGAGATCGTGACCGAGATGAGCGGGCGCATCGCGAAATTGGGGCTGAGTCCCCTCCGTCGCAGCGCGCACCACGTTGAATTCGCGATCGATGGATTCCGTCGAGAGGCCGAAAAGGCCATTGCAGGAGAAACAGCATGATAGTTGCAGACAGAAAAAAGGTGCCGGAAATCCGGGACATGATCAAGAAACATGAGCGCGTGCTTCTGGTCGGATGCGGCACATGCGTTACTGTGTGTCTGGCAGGCGGCGAACGTGAGACCGGTATCCTCGGTTCCGCACTGCGCATGTCGCTCAAGCTTATCGGACGCGGCGGCGTTGTCGTCGATGAGTGCACCATCGAGCGCCAGTGCGAAGATGCGTTCATTGACGCCCTCGCGCCCCGCGTAAAGGATTACGACGCGATATGCTCGTTCGGTTGCGGCGCGGGCGTTCAGGCGCTCGCCGAACGCTTCCCCAATACCGCCGTCTATCCCGGCCTCAACACGCAATTCATCGGCATCCTCGAATCGCAGGGCGTATGGACGGAGAAATGCGCAGGCTGCGGCGCGTGCCGCCTCGGCGAATTCGCAGGCATATGCCCGCTCACGCGATGCGCGAAACGCTTGCTCAACGGCCCTTGCGCCGGTTCACGCGACGGCAAGTGCGAGGTCCGCGAAGACCTTGAGTGCGGATGGCAGCTTATTTACGATCGCGCCAAGGCGCTCGCCATCCTCGATTCCTTCGACGCGGTCGCCGCGCCGCAGGATTGGTCCACCAGTCTCGACGGCGGCCCGCGAAAAGTTATCCGCGAAGATCAGCGTATCGCGGGCCTCGGTCCCAAAGCCTAGACCCTATATCCTAAACGATTGTCATTGCTGGATTCGATGCCGTGCGTGTTCTCAACATTCATGAGCGGGAATTGACCGGACAGCCGAGTGACGTGGGGATCTTGCTCGACTCACTGGCCTCACAGAACGATAGGCTGTGGCCACGGCACAGTTGGCCGCCCATGCGCTTTGATCGCCCGCTCGGTGCGGGCGCGGCCGGGGGACATGGGCCGGTGCGCTACACCGTCGAGGAGTACATCCCCGGCCGGAAACTGAAATTCCGGTTCACGGGCCCGCGCGGTTTTGTCGGGCATCACTGGTTTGAGGTCTTGCATGCGGACGCCGGAAGGGCGCTGCTTCGCCATACCATACAAATGGATGCCCGCGGCCCCGCTGTACTCTCGTGGCCTTTGGTGTTCCGGCCGCTTCATGATGCCTTGCTCGAAGATTTGCTGGCGCTCGCGCAGGCGAATCTCGGCGTCGCTCCGGAGATTCGTCCTTGGTCGGCGTGGGTGAAGCTGCTCCGCTGGGTGATATCCGGCGGCAGGTCTCTTCCGCAGCAGAAGCCGGGCATCGCGGCCAAGCAGGACGCATCGCATGTCACGCGCCATCAGTAGCGCGGTCGTTTCTGGCCGAATGCACTCGGTCTTGAGGGAGTTGCGCCAGCGCTCGATCTTGCCGCTGCTGCGCGGGTGATACGGCGAGGTCCGCACGTGGGTATCTGATCGTGCTATCAGGACGCAATCGGTTGTTGCTCTTCTGCGAGCTTCTCGAGCATCTGGTTGAGGCGGTGGATGTGTGTTGCCGGGGAGTGGTCCTGAAACTGCTCGCGAATGGCCAGCAATGCCTCTTCGCGGGCGAGAAAGGCGTCGACGACGTCCGGGTCGAACGCCGTGCCGCGGCCTTCAAGGATTATCGCGCGGGACTTTTCGTGTGGGAATGCCTCTTTGTAGGGCCGCTTCGAGGATAGGGCGTCATACACGTCGCTCACGGCCACAATGCGCGCCGCCAAGGGAATCTCCACTGCGACCTGTCCTAACGGGTAGCCTTTTCCGTCCCACCGCTCGTGGTGGTGGTAGGCGATGTCGCGGCCCATGGCGAGAAACGACTCCTGTCCGGCCTCGATATCGGCCGCGCGGAGCGTGTCGCCTCCGATCTGCGCGTGCGTCTTCATGATCGCGAATTCCTGCTGGGAAAGCTTTCCCGGCTTCAGCAGTATGGCGTCGGGAATCCCGACCTTGCCGATATCGTGGAGGGGGCTGGATTGAAAGACTTGGTCGGCGAAATCCTCCGGAAGCGTATCGCGATACTTCTCGAGGTTGCCTATTTCGACGGCGAGTTCGCGCGCGTAGGAACGCATGCGATCGAGATGGGCCCCTGTCTCGGTGTCGCGCGATTCGGCCAGTTTTGCCAAGCTGAACACGGCCACTTGCTGCGTCCGCGCGACTTGGGCCGTGCGGTCTCGGATGCGCTGTTCGAGATGCTCGTTGGCCTCCTCGAGTTGCTCTTGATACTCGATGACCTGGTCCTGGAGTACCTTGGACCGCAATGAACTCTGGATGCGCGCGTTCAACAACACCGCGTCGAAGGGCTTCACTAGGAAATCGTCCGCGCCGGCTTCGAGCGCGTGAACGTTCGCTTCCTTCTCCGTCAGCCCCGTAATAATAATGATCGGAATATGATGCGTCTTGATATCCTGCTTGAGACTTCGGCAGACCTCGAACCCGTCAAGATCCGGCATCATAAGATCAAGGAGAATGGCGTCGGGCGGATGCGATGCGACATACGCCAGGGCGGCTTGGCCGCTGTTAGCGCAGACGGGATTGTACCCCTTCGTCCGGAGAAAGCGATCAAGGATATGCGCGTTCTCCTCGAGGTCATCGACTACAAGGATTGTCGGCGGTGTTTCCTGCGTGCCGTCCATAAGCGCCCTTCACTGGGTTCGGCATCCAGCTTCGTCAACATCAGGCTCAGCAACTAACCGGAACGCGAACTGCTTAATATGCGCCAAACACTTATTTATGCAGCCACATTCAAGGATAAACCGGCCATACGCTTCTATCGGATAGAGTAACATAAGTATCAAGAAAAAGCAAGGTCTAAAGACGGAAATCGTATCGGTACGGTTAAGGCCAGAGGCTACCGGTAGGGATCAGGGACCGGGTCGTGGTTTCGGAGGTCGCGCGCGACTCGGTGCGATCGAAGCCGGATATGAGGATACCCGCATGAGGGCCTTACTCGTTCCTTGAGGCTGAAATGCTCCGCGAGAAGCGACGTGACGTTCCCGAGAGGCGTTTCGAGAAAGAACGTTTTCTTCTCACGCAATGATTCTTCGAGTGGAAAGCTGCGCGCCGCGTCTAACGGATGCTCGCATCGTTCTCGGGCGATCGCGGGGAGTCGCATGCGATCATGCGGGATGTTCTTCTCGGAGATCGCGGTCGTGATGCGGCGGATCTCACATCTCATTATAGACGAATCGGTTTATCGATCATCCGCCGCCTTCCGCGTGCGGTCGCGTCATCTTCTTGTGTCGCCGGCGCGCCGAAAACAAGATCCGAAACGTATCGGAACGACACTCGCGGACACGACCTCTACCAAGAAACGTTGCGCCGCGATCTTTACGCGACCCGCCCGAGATGCCCGCGCAAGATCCAAAGAAGATAAGCCGGCAATCGCGCGGCAAGTTATTCTCATGATTCCCTATCCGCGACGCAACGGGAAGGCACACGTTCATTTCGACCAATAAACACGGGCTCGTTTCGAGATCGTGGAAACGATTCTTCTTCCTGCGCCGCGCGAGATCGGTCGCGGGAACGAACGAGACGTTACACGGAAACCGCGTGCGACGATCTCCCTTTTGCCGACGGGAAAAACCCGCCGAAAAATTTCTCTTGCTTTTTTCCCCGATCTTTGCTAAGGAGAGTCGTTCGTAAGAGCAAAGTTGAATATGCGTCAGGCGATGATGAGCGCGCGCATCGCGTTTCTTGGGACGATTCCTCGCGCGGTTGATCGCTAATCAACGAAGCGATCGATGCGAAGCGAAGAGCGATGCAAAACGATCTCAATCATCGTCGAAGACCGCTCGCGATCTCGATGCCGATCAGGTGACGAAGAAGTTTCGACGGCAGCGGATGGGAAGCAAATGCTTTCCGGAAAGTTTCTCCGGATCGATCATGGAAATCGCGAGTGGGGCTCACGGCGGTAGTTCAGTGCGGCAGTGCTTGACAGAGCCACATGGGTAGTTGGGTGCGGTTTTCTGAACATGGTGTGATGTTCAGACTACTCCATGCGGCACGTCGGCTCGATAGGGGAGCGCCCCGTGGGGGAAGGACTCATCCGTTGAGGTGGCGGATGGTCATTGGGAAATCAGGCGGGCAGGATTTCCCATGCGGACTTCGGCGGGCAACCGAGGTCCCACAGTGGCGTTGGCTCCTTCCGGGCGAAAGCCCGATCGAGCGGCCCCGCGCCAGGCGCGCGGAAGGCTGGAACCGGCGTGTCGCGGCCCGTCGCCGCGGAGTAAGTCCGTCGGGTGTGTACGTTGTGTGGTTAGGTCGAAAAAGTAAGGAGAAATAGCATGGCCGCAAAGAAAGCCGCCGCGAAGAAGAAGGTCGCGAAGAAGGCCGCAAAGAAGCCTGCCAAGAAGAAATAGCAGGACAGCGTAGCCTTAAAAGACAGCGTTGTTGGGCGAAGGTCCGCGTCAGTGCGCGTTGTCCAACGCCTGCACCGGGCTGAGCTCGGAAAAGTGGGCGGTAGACCGCGCGGACGGCGCGGGCCTTCGACAAATACCGACAACTAGGGGGTATCTTCCATCAAGGAACGAGGGGGTTAAGTGTTCGTTCCTCTGTTAGGGGTAGAGTTTTTCCTTTCCTGTGAGGGGCGCCGAAAGTTATACTGCACTAAGCGGCCGTTTCCGCGCTGTTGACCACATAGAGGAAGAAGCGTCCGATTCGATGTCAGAGGAAAGAAACTCGTCCACGCACGATTCACTTACGGCCGCGCTGCAGCGTGCCGTGAGCGAATCGCAGACGCCGGGAGCCGTTGCGTATGTTGGGAAGGGTGATGACTCCATCTTTCACGAGGCATGCGGCGCGCGGCAACTAGTCCCGAAGTCCTTCCCTGCCGAAAAGGACACGATCTACGATCTCGCCTCGCTGACGAAGGTGGTGGGAACAACGACATCGGTCCTACTTCTTCACGAGGAGGGGCTGATCGATCTCGACGCGCCCGTGTCGACCTATCTTCCGATTCCCGCCTTTGGCAAATTCACGGCGCGCCATTGTCTGACCCATACATCGGGACTGGTCGCCGGAAGGGCTTACTACAAGGAGTGCTCGAGTCTTAACGAGATGCTGCAGCGGTACGCCGCTCTCGAACTCGAATCGCCCCCGGGAACGCACAGGAAATATTCCGACGTCGGGTTTATGATCCTCGGCAAGGTTGTCGAGTTGACGGCGCGCGATTCGCTCGACGCCTTCTGCAAGAAACGGATCTTCGATCCGCTCGATATGAAGTGCACCGCTTTCAATCCGCCAAAGGAATGGGCCGCGCGATGCGCGGCCACGGAGAAGTGCGCGTGGCGAAAGAAGGTGATCGTCGGCGAGGTGCACGACGAGAACGCGTATGCCGTCGGCGGCGTCTCGGGGCATGCGGGACTTTTCTCCACGGCCGAGGACCTGGCGCGATTTTGCAGAGGGCTGCTCTCGGGCAAGCTCCTTTCCGAGAAGACGCTTTCGGAAGTGACGCGGTTGGGCCAGTTGCCCTTCTATCCTTGGCAGGGACTCGGATGGAAACTCGATCCGTGGTCGTGCGGGTCCGAGGGTTTCCTGCCCGCGCGCACTGCGTTTGGCCACACGGGATGGACGGGCACAAATATCTGGATGGATCGTGCGAGTGGCGTGTTTGCCGTGCTGCTCTCGAACACGTGTCATCCCTCGCGCGAGTCGCATGATACGGCGGCGCTGCGCCGCCTGTTTTCGGAGGGCGTTGCGCGGGCCCTCTTTCCAGACCAATCGAACGTTCACACGGGGCTCGATCGGTTGCTGTGGGAAGGCTTCGATGCCGTGCGCGGAAAGAAGATCGCATTGCTCACGAACCGTGCGGCGGTGGACGAGCTCGGCCGGCCGACCCTCGACGTGCTCGCGCTTAGCCCGGCGGTCAAGCTCAGCATGATCTACAGCCCCGAGCATGGTTTCAATGCCAAGGCCGAAGCGGGCGAGACCGTGAAATCGGAGAAGGCCACAGTTTGTCCTGGTTTGACAAACTGTGCGGTCCCTATCATCAGCCTGTACGGAGAGCAGAAGAAACCGTCGAACAAAGAGCTGTCCACGATCGATTTGTTTGTCGTCGACCTGCCAGACATCGGCTCGCGGTATTACACCTACATGGCCACCATGCGCGATTGCCTCGTTGCATGCGTCGAGGCGAACAAGCCCGTGCTGATCCTCGATCGCCCTAATCCCGTCGGCGGCGAGATTCTCGAAGGTCCTATCGCCACGCAAACGGGTTCCGTCACGTGTTGCGCGCCGATCCCCGTGCGACACGGCATGACCATGGGCGAACTCGCGCTGTTCTTCGCGAAAACCATTCTCAAAGACAAGAAACTCGCATTGAGCATCAGCGAACTTGATGCGTGGCCGCGCAAGCTTCTCTTCACACAATGCGAGTTGCCGTGGGAACCGCCGTCGCCCAACATCCCGACCCCGGAGACCGCGCTGTTGTACGCCGGCATGTGCCTGTTCGAAGGCACGAACCTGAACGAAGGACGCGGCACCGACACGCCGTTCCATATCATCGGCGCGCCGTGGCTCGACGCCGAGGCAATCGTAAAGGAGATCACGGCGGAGGACCGTGCCGGCATTTCGCTCGAAGCCGCGCGTTACACGCCGAGATCCATCCCCGGAAAAGCCACGTCGCCACACTACCGCGACGAGTCCTGCAACGGCATCCGGATCAAGATCGACGACCCAGCGCAAGTGCGCGCGTTCCGACTCGCGACGGCCCTCATCATCGCCATCCGCAGACGCCACCCCGACCGCCTTCAACTGACAAAGGGTCTCGACACCCTCGCCGGCGGCCCGGAATTCCGCGAGCAGATCGAAGCCAACCTCTCCGCGGCAGACATAATCGCGAGTCACGCGCCCGCGCTTGACAAGTTCAGCAAAGAACGTCCCCTCCGCTACGGCCTTCCCACAGAACCCAAGACCCATTGATTGGGCAAACCTTGAACCTAAATTCGGCAGTTGAATTGTCCAAATTGCTGGCTATGCGAGCATAAGTAAAGGAATAACAATTGGTTACACCGCCTATTTCCAACTGCCGTGCAGTTGAAAATTTCACCCTTTGGGTGATTCTTGTCATGAGATAACTCTTGCGTTCGCAAGACCTTCGCTCAATGAACTGCCTAATTTAGGTTGAACCGTTATATGGGCTGGTCTATATTCCTGCATAGCAGTAGCATGCCGAAGCGCGCGCGCTTTTGCCTGACAGCAAGATCGGTCACGATGGGGAACACCATGGAAGCGTCGAAAACGGTACTTGACCTGGTCGAACGGTTCGACGCGCACCGCGACGCATACACATCGCCGGAATACAACGAGGCCCAGGTCCGTCACGAATTCATCGATCCCCTGTTCGAGGCCATGGGTTGGGATATCCACAACCGCCAGGGCTTTGCGGAGCAGTTCAAACAGGTTGTCCACGAGGACAGCATAAGGATCGGCGGCGCGGACGGATCACGAGCGTGGCGTCCTCGAACGCCAAATCGCCGCTACGGACGAGGAAATCGACCGCCTTGCCTACGAGCTTTACGAACTTACCGCCGAAGAAGTTGCCATCGTCGAAGAACCAGTGAGCAAATGATACGCGGAGAGTAAATATCGCAAGGAGGCTACGAGAAGAAATGTGCGCGAACTGGAAGGATAGCAAGGATGGTTATTCCCCGGAAGCCGTTTTCGCGAAAATCAAGAAAGCAACGCATGTTGATGAAAATGGACAGGTTAGTTTCACAGATTTTGAGATTGAATTCCTGAAACCCGTACTGGCTTCAGCTATAGTCCTTTCTCCAGAGATCCCTTCCTCTCTACACGCACATATTGTCTCTCAAGGGCTTATTGCCGCTTTGCGCAAAGGTCAATTGACACGAGAAAGCGTGGAGCGGGCGATTTCAGAATCAGAGAGAAGATATCTCAAATGTCCAAAGGAAGATTACGTACTTGCTACTACCATTTCTCTTAAGTCTCCCTTACCGTTCCGGACTATTCGCCGTGACAATCGATCCATGACTTTCTCGCTCTCTCTGCCCAAATCGTTCGATCAATCCAGCTTGTCCGGCCACATTTCTATTCTTTTCCCAACACAGAAGCTACCTAACAATTACTATGTGATCAGGGCCGCCTGCACGGGCCGATCTCCCGAGGAGGCGGCCACTGACGGGCTTAATGCTATTGCCCTCTTGCGAGGCATATGGAGCCTTTGGTTAACGAAAGGTCGATTCTCCATGTCATTGTCTGGAAATCCCAAGCAGGTTGGAGTACTTGCTCTCGGCCCAATCCACAGGTTACACCTGCCCAATGGGAGGCTGGCCACGGACACAATCTGGTACGACTCTCAGTATCGGAACCCGATTGAATGCCTCAACATTTCGAGTATCTGGCCTGATGTGAAAAAGGCCGACTCTTGGACAATGAAACAGATCTCGAGAGCCAAGGATATGGATGGTCTTACGCAAGCTTTCATCCGCTACGCAAATGCATTGGATGAGCCGTTAGTGCAGCATACATTCTTGCGCCTCTGGAGCTTGCTTGAGTACCTGACGCATACTGCGACAGACTCCTACAAAACCACCATCCGGCGCGCCGCTTTTCTCTGGAAGGAACACGACTACGCTGTGCAGGAACTGACACATCTCCGCGATATTCGCAATAGGGCTGTTCACGAAGACGATTCGGCCCACCACTCGGACATCCCCGTTTACCAACTTAAGGCGTACATTGATGAACTCTTGGTGTTTCTTCTTCGGTCGGTCAATGTGCGGCAAAGTATGGCGGAGACAGCCGAATTCCTTGATTGTCCCTGGAATCTCGACGCCCTGGAAAAGAGAATTGGAATGTACCGCAAAGCTAAGGTCTTCCTTGTCGGTTGAAGGGGCGGAGATGGACCCACTGTGCATAATTCTTTCGGTAAACCCCCGGCTCTGCCGGGGGACTCGAAAGGTTTGACCTTTGCGGAAGTAGTACACGATCTCGTAGCGGGGTCGGTACCTCTGCTGAAGCGTGACCGAGAAGCCGCGCTGAAGCGTGCTGGCGGTGGGCTGTGTTGGCCCTGTTCACCCCGGCCGAGGCCGGGTGCAAAGAGGAGCCGGCTGAAGCCCGGCTAAACACGTGCGTATACAGCAGTATCCAGTCAAGACTGCACGTACAGGAGCCAGCCCCCTTGGTGGGCTAGCAACAGCAAGCCCCCGGCTTTGCCGGGGGTCATGTGACTCATAACCTGATGTGGGCTGATTCCTGGGAAAGCCCGCCACGACAAGAAGGTCTTGCTTGTGCAGCGAATGCTTGACCTGCGCAAGCGGCTGCAAGCGGCGCGGACAACGAGCGTGGCGTTCTCGAACGCCAAACCGCCGCCACGGACGAGGAAATCGACCACCTCGTCTACGAGCTTTACGAACTTACTGACGAAGAGATCGCGATTATCGATCGCCGGGAAATCTAGAAGCTATCGCAACACCCTTCGCATGGCCGCGGAATTGGCGAGAACTTTAGGACCAACGCCCGACACAACGTCCGCCTCCGTCATTCCCGCGAAGGCGGGAATGACGGATGGGGAAGTCGCTGTGCGCGCGGAACCGACCTGGATTCCTGCCTGCACGGAATCGCCGCGACGGACGAGGAAATTGACCACCTCGTTTGCGAGTCTCACGAGCTTACGGAAGAAGGGATCGCGATTATTGATCACCGGGAAATCTAGAAGCTATCCCAACACCCTTCGCATGGCCGCGGAATTGGCGAGAACTTTAGGACCAACGTCCGAC
>CAZPMT010000042.1:0-37712 GCA_964587655.1 uncultured Nitrospiraceae bacterium | reverse complement strand
CTCCATCTGCCCCGTGCCGTCCGGGTTCATGCGGAACAGGAGCCGGCTGAAGTAATGCGGCGTGTCGGAGTATTCCCACCGGCTGTACAGAAGCTGGCCGTTGTTCAGCATCGTCGGACACCAGTTGTGGTCCTGATCGAAGCACAGCATCCGCGCGTTCTTGCCGTCGGCATCCATGCGGCAGAGGTTGGCCACGGTATTCGCGCCGCCCACGCACGGAATACCCTGGAAGCACCGCGTCGAAGCGAAGATGATCTGTTCGTTCGGCAGGTAACATGCGTCATAGTTGTCCACGTCCGGTTCCTCGCCGGGCGTGACCTGTCTCAGACCGCCGCCGTCGACGCCGATCTCCCAGATCTGCCAGCGTCCGTGGCTCCCCGGCATGCTCAACAGCATCTTGGCAGCGTCAAAATGGAGATCCACGTCGCCGACGAACGCGCCTTCCCGCGGGCGGAACAACGTGGCCGGCTGCGCGGCGGCGTCTTTGTATGAAAGCGTCGCAATCTCATTGTCGTAACCGCGGGTTGACATCGCGCAGTTGCCCTGCCAGTTCTGCGGCAGGCCGAGGTTGTCTTCGCTGCGCTTGACCAGCAACAGCTTGTCGAAATCAAGCAGCGGATTCGCCAGCAGCACCTCGCGCTGCAATTTCGCGAGCTCTCCGATCTTGGCGATGCCCGCTTCGGGATTCTCCGCGAGAAGCAACCGCAGTTCGGCAAGCCTGTCTTCGGCGCGCTTCACCCTGTCAAGAAAACCTTCCGCGGGATACCCCTGAGAGGTCCATGAGAGATCGTCGATGGCGCGGCGCAACGCATCGGCGTTGAAGCTATTCAGCGCGGTCGCCGCGGCATATGCGCGGCGGGCCAGCACGTATGCCTCGAGCCGTCCGCGAATAGCGCGCGCATCGTCTTTCTTGAACTTGTCGAAGCCCCTTTGGATGCTCGGCGGCGCGTCGCCCAGCCGGCCCATGATGCGCGCCATGAGCATTCTGTCCGCCCCGGCCGTACTCGAGACGTTGAACCATTCCCCGCATCGTCCGGATGGATAATCCCGCTCCATCCACGAGCACTCGAGCGGGAAATCCTTCTTCACGCAATTCCACAGTTCGGATCCAAAGTCCTTGTTGATCGAGAAGCAGAACTCACAGGGCCCGTTCTTGTTGAAGAGCTTCACGAGAAGAAGATTCCTGCCCGCCTTGAGATCGGCCGGCATCAGGACCTGATTTGGCGCCGTGCTTCGCTCGACGTTCCGCGAATGCAGTTTGCCGCCGTTGAGCCAGACCTCCATGCCGTCGCTGTTGCCCATCGACAGCGTTACGCTCGCCGCCGCAGCCGCCGACATTGTGCGGAACAGATATGTGCAACTGGAATCGACGGGACGAACCCCGTTCACGAAACCGTCGGGCCAGTCCGGCTGCTCGGTCCACAGCGGCTTCCCGTCCGCGCTCTTCCCCTGAAGGTCGACGCCCTGTTCAGGAAAGAACGTATCGGCCAGACTCTTGGCCGGGATGGGATCGGTGCAGTACCAGTTGCCGCATTGGACATTCAATCGCTTCGCTTCGCGCTTGCGCCATTCCTTGATCTTCTCGTGCGTGGCGGCCATAGCCTCTGGCCACGTCGCACCGCGCGCATACAAACTCGGGATGTCCGGCGCGCCGGCTTGCGCGCTGACCGGAAGAACCCAGACGGAGGCGCATCCGAACACGAAGAGCGGGATGCCTATGCGGCACGAATGTTTCATGATTGGCCTCTGTGGCTGCTTGTGATTCAACGCGATACTTGTTATCCGCGTCATTCCCGCGAAAGCGGGAATCCAGTCGCACTGCGCAACATTGCGCTCTGCAATCCCTGGATTCCCGCTTTCGCGGGAATGACGTTTATGGCCGCACATGCAAAATAACCTGCACTGGCCCATTTACAGTGCATTTACTCTGTCGCCCTACATCTTGACATTCGGGTGGCTGAAGCGCAGGCCTGCGCCATCGTGATACGTTGCGTACTCGGTCACGATCGCGCCTTCGGGTCCCGCCTTCATCCAATGCCATTGCTCCAGTCCGGCCAGCATGCCGGCCTCGCCCGGCATCAGCTTCTGTTCCTTGCGGGCCTTGCAGCATTCCTTGTGCGATGGCGGGATGCGCCCGTCGACGCCGGGCGTTGCCTCGCCTTCACCGTAGATGTTGATCCAGCCGTGCCGCACGTGCCACGCCTCCATTTTCGGTCCGGCGTCCGCCGTCTTGACATGTTTGTGCTCGGGGATCATCTGCCCCGGCAGCAGGTAGATCTCGTGCCCGAAATAGTTGTCCTTCTTGTTGTTGACCCAGAAGATGCCGGCCATGCCGACCTCGGTGAACTTTCCGAGGCTGAAATCGAGCGTCCAGAAATCCGGGCCGCGCAGACGGTCCGGGATCGGGTAGTTGAACGATGCCATCATCTCATAGTAGGCCAGCTTTGCGGCCTCGGCGTTGAACTTCCCGTCCTTGTGGAAGTCCTCGTTCTTGTACTTCTTGAGCGCCGCCGCAGCGGCCTTATCGACCCGCGTCAACTCGACAGTCGCGGCCGCGGCCGCGCCGGCCACGATGCCCCCGATCATATTGCGCCTGGTGATATCCATCATCTGGCTCCTTTCTTGTTCTTACGGCTGTTTTCGCTCTTGAGCGTGTTGTACATGTCAAACGCCTTGTTCGGTTTCTCGTGTTTGTGCACGACCGCGCCGACGGCCTGGGCCATTGCCAGGGGATCATCGGCGGCGAATATGTTGCGGCCCATGTCGACGCCGCACGCGCCCTGATCGATTGCCTTCCAGGCCATCTTGAGCGCGTCGAGTTCCGGCAGTTTCTTCCCGCCTGCGATCACGACCGGGATCGGACATGCCGCGACGACCTCGTCGAATCCGGGTTCGCAGTAGTACGTCTTCACGAAGTGCGCGCCAAGCTCGGCGATGACGCGACACGCCAGTCCGAGGTAGCGCGAATCACGCACCATCTCCTTGCCGACGGCCGTCACGCCCAGGGTCGGCACGCCGTATCTGTTGCCTTCGTTGATGAGGTACGAGAGATTGGCGAGGGTTTCTTTCTCATACGCGGCGCCGATGCAGACCTGCGTGGTGACGGCGGCGGCGTTAATCGCGACGGCTTCTTCGAGTGTGACGCCGATGACCTCGTTGCTAAGGTCTCTGAGGACCGTTGCGCCGGTGCTGCAACGAAGCACGACGGGCTTGAGCACTTCCGGATTGACGCAGGTGCGCAACGCCCCGCGCGTGCACATCAGACAGTCCACGTACGGGATCAGCGGCGGAACCACGAGGTCCATCCGTTCAAGGCCGGTCGTGGGCCCCATTATGTAGCCGTGATCGAACGCCAGCATCACGGTTCTCCCGGACTTGGGATTGAAGATCCGCGACAGCCGGTTTTTGATCCCCCAACTCAGGTGCGCCGATCCCTTCAAGAAGAAGCCGTGCGTCTCCATGGGGATGCCGATACCGAAGTCTTTCTTCTCGCTCTGGGTCTTGTCTGCGTCAGGCATTGTGTTCCACTCCTTTCACGAAACCTCTGAAAATCAGGGCTATTGACGTGGCGCCCGGGTCTTGCGTCCCTATACTCTTCTCTTTGATATTCCTTGCGCGCCCGAAGCGCGCCTGCAAATCCTTCGTTGATGCTGCGCCCGACTCGGCAGCTTCCGCCGCGCAACGGAGAACGTCGACAACGCTTGCACCGCTGGCAGCCGCCTTGCTCGTCGCCTCAACGGCGGGCACAAGCGCATCGACCAGCGTTTTGTCGCCGGGCTGCGCCTTCGTTTGTTTCCTGAGATTGGCCAAACCCGACTCGAACATCGAGGCGAGCCGGCCCGCGTCCGCGGGTTCGGGCGTCGCGGCCTCGGACATGCCTGCGAATAAGAGGCCCAGCAACGGACCAATCGCGCCGCCGTCCACGCCCATGATGGCCCATCCGACGTCCTTCAACAAACTTTTCATGTCGCGCGAAGCGGCCCGCTGGATGGTCTTTTCCATCAGGCCCATCGCCCGAACCATGGTCGTGCCGTGGTCGCCGTCTCCACCGACGGAATCGAGCTTGGACAGTGTCTCGTGATTTCGCCGAATTTCCTCCGCGGCGGCCATCAGCATCCGCACGAGAGAATCATAGTCGAGCGTCCGCGCCATGTTGCAAGCCCTATTTCACCGTGAGCGCGGGCGAGTTGCACGGGGCATCCCACAGCGCCAGCAGTTCGGAATCCATGCGCGCCAGGCACATCTGGAACCCGGCCATCTCCTGCACGGTGAGGAATTCGCCAACGATTGCACGCGCCAGGCGGATGCCCTTACGTTCAAGCAATTGCCTGACGCTGCGCAGCACCAGATACAACTCCATCAGCGTCGTCGCGCCGACGCCGTTCAACAGAACGAGAACGTCTTCGCCCGGTTTGACATCGAGGTCTTCGAGCAGGGCGTCGAGCATGATCTCGGCCGTTGCGTCGGCGGTCTTCAGATTCTGCGAGCCGCCGCCGGCCTCGCCGTGCTGCCCCATGCCGACCACCATTATGCCGTCGGGGATCTCGGCGATCACGTCGCCCGTGGCGGGATGCGTCGCGCCGGCCACCGCGACCGCAAGCGTGGCCATGTTGCGCTCCATGCGCTCGGCGATGGCGAGGCATTCATCGAGCGGTCGTCCCTGCTCCGCGGCGGCGCCCGCGACCTTGAAAACCAGAAGCGCGCCCACGAGGCCGCGACGGTCTTCGGGTTTGTCGCGCGGACCGCTGGAGATATCCTCGTGGGTCAGGATCTGCTTGACCTTGAGGCCTTCCCTCTTGACCATTTCCATCACGATGTTTGCTGACATGACGTCGCCCGCATGATTCAGTACGATGAACAACACTCCGGGATCGCGGTCCGCCATGCGAAGGGCTTCAATCACGCGGGGCGGCCCGGGCGCCGCGAAGATCTCGCCTGGAACGCTGATATCCAGCATGCCCTCGCCGACGAACCCGCTCAAGGCCGGCTCGTGTCCGCTGCCGCCGAGCGTCACCAGTGCGACCTTGTTCTTCGGCTTAGGATTCGCGCGCACGACGAGATTGTTGCCGGCCAGCGCGACCGTCTTCCGATTTGCAAGGACAAATCCTTCCAGCAATTCGCCCACCAGGTTGCCGGGATCGTTGATGAATTTCTTCATCGCCATAGCTCGCTATCCTTTCATTTCCGGGTTGCTTGTCAGCGCCTCTGCATTACTTCGATCACTGCCTCGCCGTCCATGATGAACGCACAGCGCAACTCCGCGGTGGCGTCAAACGGCGGAATGATCACGTTCTTGCCCTTCAGTGCTTCGTCCAGGTTCGCGACGAGGAACGCCGCGTGCGGACGGGTCCGCACGGCTTCATGCAGAGGGCTGCCGGGTTCGAAACGAAGAAACTCGACCCGGAACGGGTGGCTCTCGGGACCGGTCACGTAAACCTTCGCCCCCTCGATGTAAACTTCATTCGCCCCACGCGCGGTGGTGGGAACTCCGAAATGGTGAAACTCAGCCTGCGCCATAGCTTGCACTCCTCTTTGGAAAAGGCCCCGCCAAATCATTGCGAAGGCGCCGGGGTTTCGGAAGCTGCGGGCTTCAGACTCTCCTTCGCCTTCTTCTCGAGTTGCATCTCGTACTCATCCGCCTTCGAGACATGGCGGTCGACAATGACAATAAGGTGGAAACCATACGAGCTCTGGATAACGTCGCTCAGTTCCCCGACGGGACCCGACCACGCATATTCCTCGAAGGCCGGGTCGAACGAGTTGCGCGGGTAATACCCGAGGTCGCCGCCGCGGGCCGCGCTCATCTCATCGTTGGAGTAGTCCCTTGCCAGCTTCGAGAAACTCTCGCCCTTCTGAAGGCGCTCGCGCAAGTCCATGATCAGCTTGTGTGCCCGTGCGCGATCCACCGGGTCGTCTTTCCTGCACTTGATCAGGATGTGTTTGACGCGCACCCGCGTCGCGTCGCCCGTGCGCGAGTTCAGCACCCACAGCAGCGCAATCACAACGCCCAACAGCGCAATAATGCCCACCCAGATCAGCTTCGTGCGATCTTTCGGTTCTTCCAAGGGGTCAGATTTTGAGTTCATCCATCATTCTTCCGTAGTAATTGCCGTAGAAGGTGATCACAATATAACCGATGACGATGCCCACGGCCAAGGTGATGGCCACCTGAACGACGCGCCCGGCAACGTTCAGCGCATGTAAGGCTTCATCGCGTTGATACTGAGCGACCTTGAGCAGGGTCGCGTCCAGCTTTCCAGATTCCTCGCCAACGTACAGCATCTCGCGCGTCGTCGGCGAGAGGTGTTGCACCGGACCGAACGCTTGCACGAGCGTTTGCCCGTCCTTGATCGCCGGAACCGCCTGGAGAAAGTCGCGCTCGACGTAAGCGTTTGCGCTTGCGGCCGCGGAACGTTGGACCGCCTGAACGATCGGCGCCCCGCTGGCGATGAGCAACGACAAACTCCGAAAGAACCGCGCCTGCGCGAAACGAAGCGTCACCGCCGACAAGGGCCAGCACTTCGTCGCGATCCATCCCCAGATCCATTTCAAGAGTCCGGCCCGCGACAACAGGACGCAGCCGGCCACAGCGGCCCCAAGGACCATGAGAGCCCTTAGCTGGAGGTTCGCGTACGAGTGAAGGTAACCGGAAAAGGTAAAGGCTTTGGAAGAAAAACTGATGTTCCGCGCGATCCCGAGCGCAAACGAGCCGAGGAACCACGCGCAAACGAGTTGAAACACTGGATAGGCCGACTTGCCGATGATCGTCCGGCGAAGCGCCAGCCGATCCTCGTAGTAGTTGGCAAGCTCGCGCAACGTCTCGTCAAGATGACCGCCGACTTCTCCCGCCGCCAGGAGTTCAATGAACAATCCCGGCAGGTACTCGGACTGCTTGCGGGCGGCATCCGTCAGCGTCGAGCCATTCCGGATGCGCTCGTGAATGTCCGTCAACACTTCGCGCACCTGCTTGTCCTTGGTGCTGTTCCGCACCAGGTCCAGGCAACGCATGATGGGAATCCCAGCGCCGAACGACGTGGCGAGTTGGCGGCACACCGGCACCAGAGCCTTTGTCGATACCTGTCGCGACAACAGAGCCATGCAGCAACCCTCGCAGGAACGGCAAAGCCCTTGCCGTTCAAGTGGACAGATTCTAGCAGACGCCGCCCCCAATCGCCACTTGCCTGTGGCCACGGAACCGCATTGCTAGTGCGCGAGAACGCGGACTTTGTTAAGCACGGGGGTTTTGCGTAATATACGCGTGCGGTTTGGACGGCAGGGTGTTTGACATGGATCAGAATCGGCTTAGGAATCTCTTGGAGTTGGTCGCTTCGGGGCAGCTTGCGCCGGATGCGGCGCTGGATAGGCTGCGTTCGCTGCCTTTTGAAGATCTCGGGTTTGCGAAGATCGATCATCATCGGAGTCTTAGGAAGGGTTTTCCGGAGACGATCTTTTCCGCAGGTAAGACGCCGGAGCAAGTGGTCGAGATTATGGGCCGGATGCGCGACCACGGCAGCAATGTGCTGGCCACGCGGTGCAGTGCGGAGGTGGTGCGCGCGGCCATGGACGCCTACCCGGATGCGACGCATCACGAGGCGGCCCGCGCAATCACGATCATGGTCGCGCCGCCGGAACGTCTGGCGGGCTACGTCGCGGTGGTGTGCGCGGGGACCAGCGACATTCCCGTGGCGGAAGAGGCGGTGGTGACCTGCGAATCGATGGGCTGCGTGGTGCAGCGGATATATGACGTGGGCGTCGCGGGCATCCATCGGGTGCTCGAACAGCGGCCCGCGCTGGCGGACGCGAACGCGTTGGTGGTGTGCGCGGGCATGGAAGGCGCGCTGGCCAGCGTTGTGGCGGGGCTGGTCGACAAGCCGGTGATCGCGGTCCCGACGAGCATCGGTTACGGCGCGAGTTTCGGGGGAATTGCCGCGCTGCTCGGTATGCTGAACACTTGTTCGCCCGGGGTGGCGGTGGTCAACATCGACAACGGTTTTGGCGCAGGCGCATATGCCGCGATTATCAATCGCATCGCCAATGGACATGGAAACCGCTGATGCGCATTCTCTATCTTGACTGTTCTTGCGGGGCCGGCGGCGACATGATCGTCGGGGCGCTCTTGGACGCGGGCGCTGACTTCGAGTCTCTGCGCAAAGGGCTGCTTTCGCTTCCGGTCGCCGGTTTCGACGTGTCGTCGGCGCGGATCGTGAAGCATGGGATCGCCGCCACGCAGTTCTCGGTCAACGTGCATCATGAACATGATCACCCGCACCGGCATCTCGAAGACATTCTCGATATCATCGAACGCGGCGACCTGCCGCGCGAGGTCAAGGACGGGGCCGCGGCCACGTTTCGCCGCATTGCGGAGTGCGAGGCGCGGATTCACGGCACGTCTATCGAGGAGATCCATTTCCACGAAGTCGGGGCCGTCGATTCGATCGCGGACATCGTCGGAGCGCACTTCGCGTTGAACGAACTGCGCGTGAGGCGCGTGGTCTCGTCGCCGCTGAACCTTGGCTCGGGGACGGTCCGCACCGCGCACGGCGTCATGACTGTGCCCGCGCCGGCGACGGTGGCCCTGCTGGCGGGGGCGCCGAGCTACGGAAGCGACGTTGACGGCGAACTCCTGACGCCGACGGGCGCGGCGCTCATCACGGGATTCGCAAGCGCGTTCGGTCCAATGCCTGAGATGCGCATAGAGAAGGCCGGATACGGAAGCGGTACGCGCGACCTGCCTGATCGCGCCAACGTGCTCCGCGCGGTCGTGGGCGAGGCCGTCGAGACGCTGCCTGACACGGAACCGATTGTCGTTATCGAGGCGAACATCGATGATATGAACCCGGAGTTGCTGCCTTCGTTGATAGCGGACCTGCTTGCGAGAGGCGCGCGCGATGCGTTTCTTGTCCCGATTCTCGGGAAGAAAGGCCGCCCCGCGTATCTCGTGACCGTGCTGTGCGACGAGGCGAAGCTGCCCGAGTTGGCGCCGCATTTCTTTTTCGGCTCAACGACTTTCGGCGTGCGGATACGTACGGATCGCCGAATCTGCCTCGAACGGGAATGGAAGCAGGTCAAGACACCGTGGGGCCGCGTGCGCGTGAAGGTGGGGCGATTCAAGGGGCAGATCACGTGCCTGTCGCCGGAGTTTGAAGACTGTCGCCGGGTCGCCGGGGAACGCGGCGTTTCCGTGCTTGCTGTGTACGAATTGGCCCATGCTGCCGCTGTGAAAGGAGAGTTGGAGGATGCCTGAACGGATCGCGCTATACCCAGGTAGTTTTGACCCGCCGACGTTCGGCCACTTGGATCTGATAGAACGGATCACAAGGATGTTTGACAAGGTCATTGTGGCGGTGGCCACAAACAACGAGAAGAGCTGCCTGTTTACCGTGCCGGAGCGGGTGGAACTCCTGCGCGCGTTGACTAAGGGGCTCTCCGGCGTCGAGGTGATTTCGTTCACGGGGCTGACTGCGGATTTCGCGGAAAAACGGAAGGCGGTGGCGATCATCCGCGGTCTGCGCGCCATTTCCGACTTCGAATACGAACACACCATGGCCATCACCAACAAGAAGCTGAACCCACTTGTCGACACGGTCTGTTTGATGCCCAGCGAGCCGTTCCTTTTCATCAGTTCCCGCATCGTGAAGGAAATTGCGTGTTACAGCGGCGACGTGAGCCAGTTCGTTCCCCCGCTCGTCGCGCAAAAGCTCCGCGAGAAGTTCGCCGAGCCTTCGTAAGCGGGCTACACAAGCTCCTTGAGCGCCTGATGGAGTTCCCGGACCGACCGAAAGATGAAATCCGGTTTGCGTTCGGCCCGGTTGACGTCTTCTTCCGTTGATTCCCCGCTCAACACGAGGATCGACGTGATGCCGGAGTTGTACGCCATCTGCATGTCGGTGTATAGGCGGTCGCCGACCATCGCGGTGGCCTCGGGAGACGCCCCGAGCTTTTGTAGCCCCATGCGGATCATCTCGGGATTGGGTTTCCCGATGTACTTGGGCACGCGGTCCGTCGCCGCCGCGATAAGGGCGGCCGTGGCGCCGCAATCGGGGATGTAACCATACTCGGCGGGACACACCTTGTCCGGATTGGTGGCAATATAGGGCAGGCCCGTGCGCAGCAGAAGACAGGCCTTCTCGAGCTTGGCGTAGTTCAGCGTCTTGTCGAACGCGAGGACGACCGCGTCGGGCTCGTCCTGGACCAGAGTCATGCCCGCGCGCGTAAGCTCCGCCTCGAACGACGGCATCCCGATGACAAATACCTTGCGATACGGGGTCTCCGACGCCAGATACCGCGCGGTGGCTTCGCCGGACGTCAGGATGTCGTCCGGCTCGGCCTCGATGCCCATCCCGCGTAGCTTGCTGCTGTACTGCGCCGCGTCCGCCGTGGGATTGTTTGTAAAGAACAGACGCCGACGGCCCGATTCCGTCAGGAACCGCAGAAACTCCGGCGCGCCATCAATCGGATTCGGCCCGAGATAGACGGTCCCATCCATGTCCAACATGAAACATTGCAGCGAGGCAAGCTTGGACTCCATCATTGCCGCTTTCGGCCCATACGCCATCTATTCATCCGCGGCCTCTTGCTGGGCCGCATCGTGTTTTCTTGGTGTCGATCGTTGCTCGATGCTCCGCTCGTCGCCCGCCTCATGAAGGGCGCGGACGCGCGTTTCGTGCGCCATGTCGCCGACGGCATCCGCACGCCGCTGGTCCAGTTCCGCCAGGTGCTCGACTTTGCCGTATACGATCAAGGTGTCGCCTTTGCGAATGTAGGTCCGGCCGGTGGGCGCTCCGAGGAACTCGCCGTCGGTTCGTCGCATACCGAGAACTTGCACGCCTTCGTCGCCAAGCCGCAACTCCATGAGATTGCGCCCCGCGACCCACGCTCCCGGCTCGACGTTCATCTCGCTGACGGTGTATCCGGCGTCGAGTTGAAGCAGGCCACGGTAATCATGGACGTCCAGGTTCCCACGACAGGCGTTCCTCCACGCGGTTTCCCGGTGCACCCATGATCAGAGCGGGTCCGCCGGTATTCTGCCATCGCTGCCGAATCAGTTCAAGACGGAGGGGGCTGTGCCACATTCTTGGCTCTTCCAGTTCTTGCGTGCTTTCTTGGCGCTCCGATTCATCCTTTGTCGAGTAGGCGCAGGAGCACTACGCCATTCCGCAACAATGTGTTACAATCCGATCTACTTGGAGTTGGCGATGAATAGCACCGCGAAGACAACCAATTTGACAGTCAAACCCGTCGAGACTGACGAAGAACTGCGCCTTGCGAACGACCTTATGGCGAAGGTGCATTGGACGGACTACTTCGCCGCAATGCATTGGATGGAGACTTGCGGCGCGGGCTACCCTGGGTTTCTTCGGGAGCATACGCGCATAGCGCTCTGGAAGAACGAAATCGCGGGGGCGTTGCGGCTCACGACGGAGACGGTTCGCCTGGGCGAGGCCCGGCTGAAAACCGGCGGGCTGGGCTGGGTCACGACGGAGACCCGCCACCGCCATAAGGGCGTATGCCGCGCCCTGATGCAGGATGCCTTCCGGTATATGCAAGCGCATAGTTACCACGCGGCCATGCTTTTCGGGATCCCGAACTTCTACCATAGATTCGGCTTTGCGACGACATTGTTCGACTACACGATCTCGATAGATCTCGAGGATGCAATGACCGCCCCACGGGCGTCATATCGCGCGCGCGAAGCTAAGCCCGGCGACATCCCGGCCGTCCAGAAGATCCACAGCGCGAACGACGCCGACGTGGCGTGCTCGCTCCTTCGCAGTTCCGCGCATATCACAAACAAATGGGATCATCGCTGTAAGGGAATGCGCGTGCTAACCGACGACAAAGGAAAGGTGCTCGCCTACTTCAGCGCGCGCAAGACGGGCGACCATCTGACCGTGGAGGAGGCCGGTGTTGTCGATAACACCGTGTGCGACGCGGTCCTGGGCGCGTGCGCCCGGATCGCGAGTGAAGAAACGGTGGGCCGCCTCCAGTTCCTGACGCCTCCCCGCCACGCGTTCGCGAGATTCCTCTTGCAGTACAAGACAACGCACCAGATGCACGTGGTGCGCGACAGCGGCGGGATGATGGCCTTCGTCAACCTTGGAGAGGCGCTCGAGAGCCTCATACCCGAATGGGAATACCTGCTCTCGAGAAGCTCTCTGTCCGATCGCCGCATCGAACTCACGTTTCTCGTGGACGGCGCGCACACTCGCGTACGGGCGAACCGGGGCGCCATTGACATCGCGCCATATCCCGGCGCCAACAAGGTAAGTCTCAGCTCCGCGGACTTGATCCATCTCGTGACGGGATACCTGCACGTGGAGGACGTACTGGAAAAGCGGCGGCGCTTAGTCACGACCGAAGCGCGAGCGCTGTTTAGCGTGCTCTTCCCGAAGCGAGACCCCTACGTGTGGACGCTCGACCGTTTCTAATCTCCGCCAGAGACGCGAGATCAACATGTCTATCCCTGTGGTCGCGGCGTGCGTCAACTGCCGGCATACCACGTAAACTTAGTGATAGGTTGTTCTCTCGTTCCCAAAGTTGTGCTTTGGGAACAAGCTCGCTTTGACTGGCTGCGCTTCGGACGCCTTGTCCAAAGCGCGGATCCCAAGGGCGGCGTGGCTGTACCGTGCGTTCACCGTCGCGAGGACAATGGCGGCTTGTTGCATGAAACCTGCCGAACCATGACCGGGAATTCCCCCGTCGCGCTATGCCCGCTCACAAGCCACGCGCACGATCCCGCAGTTGATGATCAGCATCCCGCAAGTCCGGCACGGCGTCATACGGCAATATAGCGTCGCGCCGTCGAGGGCGACGCCGAGGTTCGCAGCTGGCAGATGGCGTTCTGTTTCGCATGGACCGTGCGCACGCAATGACAAGTCTCGCCCCCGTCCTCGTGGACGACCTTCTTCATCTGATGGCCGGTCTCGTCGCAATGCGGAAGGCCCGTCGGCGCCCCCACGTGACCCGTCGCGAGCAACTGCTTGTTCCGCGCGATCACGCAACCGCTCCGCCCCCGATCACACGTAGCCCGCTTCGCGATCGCATGCGCCACCTCCAGAAAATAGTCGTCCCACGAAGGCCGTTGGTAATCCGTCGACATCGAGTAAACCCTTTCCGTGTTCAGGACGACGCCAATAGCCGTGCGTTCCCTTCCCAATCATTGTGTACGGCGGTCAGTGGATTCAAGCGTGAACATAAGGGACAGCCACATATCCCAAAGACGGCCGTTGTGGCCATAAGGCCGGTTCAGACACTGCGCGGTTATTTGGATCTATGCCACGTCAGGCCGGTATCCAGGCAGTTCACTTCTTCGATGTTGTTGGCTTCGGTAATGGCGATTTCAACCCGGCCTTGCGGCAACTCAAAGTAGATCCAGTTGTCCAATGACCACTTGAGAGTTAACGGGCCGCAGTTGAGGTAACGGATCCCGTCGTCATCGTCCCTCCTCCGGCCAAATGCGTTTCCCAGGCGGCGGCAGTCTCTGCAGTAATCCTCGTAATCATCGAAGACCTCCCCCTTCCCGCTCTCCACGCCCGGATGTGCGAAGCCGCCCGATCCGTCGGCCTGCCAATACCAAACATACTCGTATCCGTACGCGTGCTCCGAGAGCCGGTCCGCCAACTTGAATGCCGCACAACCTCGTTCATTGCGGGCTAGGACGAACCTTTGTGCGGGAACGCATACTGCGAGGGAATTCGCCTTAATCGGCACGCTGCTGCTGTCTGGTGCATGGTACCACGTCAAAGTACTCTCCAGGCAGTTCACCTCTGCGATGTCGCTGGTGTTCGTAATGGCAATCTCGATCTCTCCGCCTGGGGCGTCGAAACTAATCGTATCCGAGGATGACCACTCGACCTGCATCTCGCCACATGTAAGAAACTTCGCTCGATCGTGATCTGGACCGCTCCAGCATGATCCGCCTCGCTCCTCCGCTTTCCACGTCTCGAAGACCTCGCCAGTTGCACGTTCCGATCCTGGGCCTGTGAAGCGGCCGGAACCGTCCGGGTGACCGAAACCTTCGTACTCATACCCACGAGTTCCCTTCGAGCATAGGCGTGTAAGCCTGAATGCGGCACAGGCGTCGCCGCGGCGGACGAGGAAGAACGTCCCCACAGGTACCTCAACGCCCTCGTACAACACGAGAACTTTGGCGGCCGGCTCGTGGCGTTGGCCGTACCATGTCAGGGCGTTGTCCAAGCAGTCAACATCGTTGATATCGCTGACGCCCGTGACGGCAATTTCCACCTCCGCACATCCCGAGTCGTCGAAGTGGAGCCAATTGCCCAAAGCCCACTTGACGCAGAGTTCTCCGCACTGAAGGTAGTCCCTACCTTCATCAGAGAATAACTCAGTTTCATCTGGCCAATACCTTCTGCCGCGCAAATCCGTGAACACTTCGCCCTTGCCGCTAGTCGCCGCTGGATTGATGAAGGAGCCCGATCCGTCCGATTGATAGAACCACTCGTATGAGTAGCCGCCGTTCCCTTTCCGCACGGGCTTAGTCCACTTGACCGCACCACACGTCCGACCTCGGCGGATAAGAAAGAACTGTCCAACAGGTATTCGAATGCGATCCTCTTTCGCAACTAGCGTATCCGAGGAAGGAAGCCGGTACTTGCGACAGGGCCAATGACCCTTCACGACCATCTCATCCGGGAACTCAAGCATGAAGAGATTCTCAGGCGCTCGACGCGACCACCCGGGCCGGAGGAAACGTCTAAACGCGGCAACAACAGACATGCATTTGATCTCCTCTGGTTCTGTTGCTAGGCTCCGTACGGTTTCCATGCCAGCCTCACGAGGCCGGATTCACTTGCACAGTGCACCCGAGTCCGCACTATGCAACTTATCGATTGCTTATAGCATATCACGGCGCAAGGATTCACACAATGCAGTTTGCGCCTCCGCCGATTCGAGGTATGTTGTCAGGCTACCACTCAGCACGGCGCTGCGCCAATAGATAGGTGGCCGCACTTTGAGGCCGCCCGCAGTGAGGCCGCCCGCAGTTGCCTCTGGCCAGTCTCTTTCTGTTAAGATTGCGCGGACAATCGTTGGACAAAACGTGCGGAAAGGAGACGATCCCATGGCACGGAAGCACGTCATTGGGCTGGACTATGGCACGGAATCGGGGCGGGCGCTGCTTGTGGCCGTCGACAACGGCGAGGAAATCGCAACGGCGGTGCAGCCGTATCCGGACGGCGTGATCGACGTGAAGCTGCCGGGCTCCGGCAAGAGACTCGAACCCGACTGGGCCCTTCAGAATCCGCGCGACTACCTGTACGTCGTCGAGCAGACGATTCCCAAAGTGCTGAAGGAATCGGGTGTCCGTGGCGAGGACGTCATCGGGATCGGCACGGATTTCACGGCGTGCACGATGCTTCCGATCGACAAGAACGGAACGCCCCTGTGCATGAAACCCGAATTCGCCGATAATCCCCATGCCTGGGTCAAGCTCTGGAAACATCACGCCGCGCAACCTGAAGCCGATCTGATCAACGAAGTCGCACGCAAGCGCGGCGAGGATTTCCTGGCCCGGTACGGCGGTAAGATATCGAGCGAATGGTTCTTCCCGAAAGCTCTCCAGATCCTCAACGAAGCCCCCAAGATCTATGAAGCGGCAGATCGCCTTCTCGAAGCCGGCGACTGGATCGTCCTTCAGCTCTGCGGCGTCGAAAAACGTAACGCATGCGCCGCGGGTTACAAAGCAATATGGGATGAAGGATATCCGTCGAAGGAATTCTTCAAGGCGTTGCACCCGCGATTCGAGAATGTCGTTGCTGAGAAGCTCAGCGAAGAGATCTATCCCAATGGCGTGAAGGCCGGCGGCCTCCTACCCGATATTGCCAAGAAGATCGGTCTCAAACCGGGCACTGCCGTGGCCGTAGGCGGCGTCGATGCGCACGTGGCCGTGCCGGCCGCGGCCGTAACGACGCCCGGCAAGATGGTCATGATAATGGGCACGAGCGTCTGCCTTATGGTCTGCGGCGTTGACAAGAAAGTCGTCGATGGCCAGTGCGGCGTCGTCAAAGAGGGCATCCTCCCCGGATACTACGGCTTTGAAGCGGGCCAGACCGCCGTGGGCGACATCTTCGCGTGGTTCGTCGAGAATTGCGTACCCGCGTGGGTCGCGACGGATGCCGCGAAAGAAGGAACGGACGTCCACGGCTACTTGACCAAGCATGCCGCGGAACTGAAGGTCGGCGAATCCGGCGTGCTCTGTCTCGATTGGTGGAACGGCAACCGCTCGATCCTCGTCAACGCGGACCTCACCGGCCTGATGGTCGGTATGACGCTGACTACCACGCCCGCTGAGATGTACCGCGCGCTCCTCGAGAGCACCGCGTTCGGCACCTGCAAGATCATCAAGCAGTTCGAACAAAACGGCGTGCCGATCACTGAACTCTATGCGTGCGGCGGACTCCCCGGCAAGAACCCGCTCCTTATGCAGATCTTCGCGGACGTGACGAACCGCAAGATCAAGGTTAGCGCCAGCGACCAGACCGTCGCCCTCGGCGCGGCGATGTGGGGCGCCGTGGCCGCGGGCGCCGCCGCGGGCGGATATGACGACATCACCCATGCGGCGGCCAAGATGGCGCGCGTGCGCGACGAGTCGTTCGCGCCGAACGCCGCGAACCATGCGATGTATGCAAAGCTCTTCGCCGAATACGAGCGCCTTCATGATCTCTTCGGGCGCGGCGGCGACAACGTCATGAAGAACCTGAAAGAGATCAAACTGTCCGTTCGCGGATCCGGAGCATGACCCATGAAGAAAGAGTCCCTTGATTTCCTGCGCGCGCTGGTTACGACGCCGAGTCCATCGGGCTGCGAGGAAGAAGTGCAGAAAGTCTGCATGAAGTACGTCCAGCCCTTCGTGGACAAGGTCTATAAAGACGTCCATGGCAATCAATACGCCGTGAAGAACCCGGACGGAAAGCTGCGCGTCATGCTCGCGGGCCACGTGGACGAGATCGGCCTGATGGTCAACAACATCGACGACAAAGGGTTCATCGCATTCGTGGCGGTGGGCGGTGTGGATCCCACGGTGCTGGCGGGCCAGCGTGTCGAGGTGCACGGGGCCAAGGGAGTAGTGCCGGGCGTCATCGGACGGACCGCGATCCATATGACCGACCCGGAGGATCGCGGCAAGGCGATCAAGATGCACCAGATGTGGATCGACATCGGCGCGAAGAACAAGAAGGACGCCGAAAAGGTCGCGGCGGTTGGCGATTCAGTCACCATTGACGCGGGCTACCTCGAGCTGCGCAATGACAAGGTCGTCGCGCGCGGGTTCGACGATCGCATCGGCGCCTTCGTGATTATCGAGGCGATGCGCCTGCTCGAAAAGAAGAAACTGGATTGCGCCGTCTACTGCGTGACGACCGTGGCGGAAGAGATCGGTCTTCGCGGCGCGACAACTAGCAGCTACGGCTGCAACCCGCACGTCGGCGTTGCGGTCGATGTCGGCCACGCCACCGATTACCCGAGCGCTGATGTCAAGCGGCACGGGGATGCAAGGATCCACAGCGGTCCGATCATCGGACGCGGTCCCAACATCAACCCCGTCGTGTTCAAGCAACTGCTTGCCGCGGCCAAGGCAAAGAAGCTCCCCTATCAAGTGGGAGCGGAACCGCGCGCGACCGGAACCGACGCCAACGCGATCCAGTTGAGTCGCGGCGGTGTGGCCGCGGGCCTCATAAGCATTCCAAACCGGTATATGCACTCGCCGGTCGAACTCATCTCGCTCAAGGACACCGAGAACGCCTCCCGCCTCATTGCGGAATGGATCTGCTCGCTCCGAAGCGACATGAGTTTCATTCCCTGACTCGATCTGGAACGTGGCTGTCCTCCGTCAAACGCGCCGGGGAAGCATTGCGCTGTTGAGCACCTCCTGCAGCGCCATGACCTCGGGTTCGGCGCCGAGGCACCGGAAGAACTCGAGGCAGGCGTCGCAGACGTGGGGATACTCGAACGCGAGCGCGTACTCCTGGATCGTATCCCGCGCCGCATACAGGCAGCCCGGGGGTTCCTCGTGCACGAAAAAGTCCTCCCAGATGAGCAGTTCATTGAGGGTTAGCGCGCCATTGCACAAGTCCCAACAGGCTGCACACAGCAAGGTAGAAGTCCTTTCCGATCCCGGCGTACCGGCAAATGCCGTCGCTTTCATGGGTCGAGATCAGAATCCCGTCGCCGCGTGAAACGGAAAACGGTCTTCTTGTTTCGACGTCAGCAACGGTAAGGCGGACCGCCCCCGATACGGGCGTGTCGCGAAAACGGAACCGTCTCTGCCAACCGTTGCACTCCGCCAGAAGCCTCACGTCCTCCGGCGGCCCGGAGACATATACGTCCATCATAGCCTTTCCCTCTTGTCCGTTCCTGTACATAGAGACGAAAACGGCCGCCGTTTTGGTGCATCCGTTCCGCACATATGTAGCAATGAATCCTTTCCTGGAACCGCTGAAACGAATGCCCCGTTGACATCGGCGCCAGGGCCTGATAGAATCCAAGAGAAGTGAAGCGAGCCTTCGGGACAGGGTGCGATTCCCGACCGGCGGTTAGAGCCCGCGAACGCGTAAGCGTTGACCCGGTGGAATTCCGGGGCCGACGGTATAGTCCGGATGGGAGAAGGCCGGCGTGGCGACACAGGTGTGCCCTGCGTTTTCACGCAAAGGAATGTCCCGAGGGCGGTGTGCCTTTCGGGATGTTTTGTTTTATGGATGCGGATCGCGAATACATGCGCCGGGCGCTTGAACTGGCCGCGCTGGGGCGGGGCCGGACTAGCCCGAATCCCATGGCGGGGTGCGTGGTGGTGCGTGAGGGGCGCGTCATCGGCGAGGGTTACCACCAGAAGGCCGGGGAGCCGCATGCCGAGGTGAATGCGATCAACGCCGCGGCGGATGTCGCGGGCGCGACGGTTTACGTTACGCTTGAACCTTGTTGTTTTCAGGGAAAGACGCCGCCTTGCACGGATTTCATCATCGGCCACAAGCCCGCGCGGGTGGTAGTGGCGATGCATGATCCTAATCCGCGGGTTTCGGGCGAGGGGATCTTCCAGTTGCGAAACGCGGGCATCGCGGTGGACGCCGGCGTGCTCGAGGAGGAGGCGCGCCTTCTCAATGAAGTCTTCTGCAAGTATATCGTGAGCCGGATGCCGTTCGTGATCGCAAAATGCGGGATGTCGCTCGACGGGAAGATCGCGACGCGCACCGGAGACTCGAAATGGGTCACGTCGGAGGCGTCGCGGCGGATGGTCCACGAGTTGCGCAACGAGGTGGACGCGATCCTCGTGGGGAGCCGCACCGTCATGCTGGATGACCCGAGCCTGACAACGCGTCTCGATCAAGGCAAGATAAAGGACCCGATACGGATCATCTGCGACGCAGACAATTACCTGGACCCTTCGGCGCACGTGTTCCACAGCAAGAGCAATGCGCCGACGTGGGTCGCGGTGCCTGACGATCGGTCGTTTGAAGGCGCGGATGAGGTGTTGCGGATCCCGGCTGGCAACAGCGGGCTTGATATGCGTTTATTGATGCATGAGCTCGCGGCCCGCGAGGTGTCGTCGGTCCTCATCGAAGGCGGCGGCACCACGCTTGCCTCGGCGTTCGGCGCAGAGATCGTCGACAAACTGCTTTTCTTCATTGCGCCTAAGATCGTGGGCGGGCGCGACGCCATCACGGCGGTCGAAGGCGAGGGCGCGGCGCGGATGAGCGACGCGATTGCGTTGGAGAGGATGCGGGCGATCCCAGTCGGCGAGGACGTCCTCATTGAAGCCTATGTCAAGAAGTGAACCATTGCCGGAACAACGGTGACGCATCGAGATGTTTACCGGACTGATTGAAGAAGTTGGCGCGGTACTGCGGCGGTCGGGCGCGGACCTGGCGATCATGGCCGAGTCGGTGCTCGACGATCTCAAGCCGGGCGACAGCATCGCGATCAACGGGGCGTGTCTCACGGTCACGGCGTTGACCGACCGTGGATTCGTCGTGCAGACCTCGCCAGAGACCCTCGCGCGCACGACGCTGTCGCGGTTGCGTCCGGGCGACGCGGTGAATCTCGAGCGCGCCATGAAGGCGGGCGCCCGGTTTGGCGGCCACTTCGTATTGGGCCACGTTGACGGCGTGGGACGCGTCGCCGGCGTGCGGGACCAGGGCGAGTTTTCGCTCTTGCGATTCCAGGCGCCGCCGGAAGTTGCGTGTTACCTTGTGCCGAAGGGTTCGATCTCGGTTGACGGGATCAGTCTCACGATTGTCGATCCGGACAAGGATACGTTTGCGGCGGCGGTGATTCCGGCAACGTTACGCAAGACGGTGCTCGGCGCGCGGCGCGCGGGCGACCTCGTGAATCTGGAAGCGGATATCCTTGGAAAGCACGTGTACCACTATGTGAAAGAGAACGGCGACGCCCGGGGCATGACGATGGATTTCCTGGGCCGCCACGGGTATTTATAGGAGTTGTGAATGACGGCAAGTATTCCCGAGATACTGGATGAGCTTCGCGCGGGACGAATGTGCATCCTCGTCGACGATGAGGACCGCGAGAATGAAGGCGACCTTGTGATCGCGGCGGAAAAGGTCACGCCGGAGGCGATCAACTTCATGGCGCAGCATGCTCGAGGGCTGATCTGCCTGGCGCTGACGAGTCACCGCATCCGCGAACTGCAATTGCCGCCGATGGCGCCGGAGAACACGTCGCCTTTTCAGACGGCCTTCCACGTTTCGATCGAGGCCGCGGAAGGCGTGACCACGGGGATCAGCGCGCATGATCGCGCGCACACGATTCGCGTGGCGATTGACCCGAAATCCAGGCCCTCGGATCTCGTGCGTCCGGGACACGTCTTCCCGCTGTGCGCGCGCGACGGCGGCGTCCTGGTGCGCGCGGGTCAGACCGAGGGTTCCGTCGACCTTGCGCGAATGGCGGGGCTTAACCCGTCGGGGGTCATCTGCGAGATCATGAATCCCGACGGGACGATGGCGCGCATGCCGGACCTCGTCGAGTTCGCTCGACGCCACAACGTGAAGATCTGCACGACGCAAGACCTGATCGAATACCGCAGACGCAACGAGAAGCTCATCACCCGCGTGGCGGAGACGTCCCTCCCGACGGAGTATGGCGAGTTCCATCTGATTATCTACGAGACGGAGGTCGACGACTATCAGCATGTGGCGCTGGTCAAGGGCGACGTGGCCTCGCAAGGAGACGTGCTGGTGCGCGTGCACTCGGAATGCTTCACGGGCGACACGTTCCATTCGCTTCGGTGCGATTGCGGGTCGCAGTTGCACATCGCCATGCAGATGATCGAGGCGGAAGGCTGCGGCGTGCTCGTCTACATGCGCCAGGAAGGGCGCAGCATCGGTCTCGTAAACAAGATCAAGGCCTACCAGCTCCAGGACGAGGGCATGGACACGGTCGAGGCGAACGTCCATCTCGGTTTCGATCCGGATCCGAGGGAATACGGGATCGGCGCGCAGATACTCGCCGATCTGGGCGTCAAGAGGATGCGGCTGATCACAAACAACCCGATCAAGCGTGCCGGCCTCGAGGGGTATGGTCTGCAGATCACCGGGCGTGTGCCGATCGAGGTCCCGCCGGGCGCGCACAACCAGCAGTACTTGAAGACGAAGAAGGAGAAACTGGGACACCTGATCTCTTGATTTTGGATTTTGGATTTTGGATTGGGGTTCGCGGGCCGGTATGGATTCATGCGAATTCACTGGCAAATAACCAGGAATCGCGCTTTTCCATGACGCAAAGCTTCGGCGTCTCAACCCGGAATCCAAAATCCAAAGTCTAAGATTGACAATATCAGATGTCGCGAGATTTCGAGGGCAGCTCACAAGAGGAGTGAATGATATGCCGAAGGTACTGGAAGGCAAGCTGGTTTCAAAGGGCAAGAAGTACGGTATAGTCGTGTCGCGCTTCAACGAGTTCATCTCGAACAAGCTGCTGTCGGGCGCGGTGGACGCCCTCGAGCGCCACGGCGTCACGGAGCAGGAAATCACGGTGGCGTGGACGCCGGGAGCGTTCGAGATCCCGCTCGTGGCGCAGAAGATGGCCGCATCGAAGAAGTTCGACGCGGTCATAGCGCTTGGGGCCGTTATCCGCGGCGGTACGCCTCACTTCGACTACGTGGCTAACGAAGTCTCGAAAGGTGTGGCGCACGTTTCCCTGGCCACGGGCGTTCCGGTGCTGTTCGGCGTGCTGACGACCGACACGATCGAGCAGGCCATCGAACGCGCGGGGACGAAGGCCGGCAACAAGGGTTACGACGCCGCCGTGGCCGCCATCGAAATGGCCAACCTGATGGAGCAGATCTGACGGTGCCTGAATGGGGAGCACGCCGCCGGGCGCGCGAACGCGCGCTACAGTTCCTTTTCGGGCTGGAGTTCACCGACTACGCCTGGCAACAAGCGTTCGAGGGATTTTGGTCGATGGCGCCGTCGCGTCCCCAGGTAAGGAAATACGCGCACGCTCTGGTTCGGGGCGTGTGCATGAATCGCGCGGCGCTCGACGCCGATATCGACACGGCCGTCCATAATTGGAGCCCGGAGCGCGTGGGGCGGGTCGAGCGGAACATCCTGCGTATCGCGCTTTATGAAATGCGCCACGTCGGCGACGTGCCCGCGGCGGTGGCGATCAACGAAGCCATCGAACTCGCCAAAATGTACGGCACGGACGACGCGCCACGTTTCGTCAACGGCGTTCTCGACCGGCTCCGGGAAACAGGCGGCTAAACAAACACATTTTGGATTTCAGATTTTGGATTTTGGATTGCCGTTCATAACCGCGGGATCGTCTCCATTCGCCGGTCAAACCGCTGCAACGTGGCAAGGACATTCGCGACAATACTGCTCTCCACTCGATACTCTGCACGTTCGGCGCCAATCCAAAATCCAAAATCTAAAATCCAAAATGAATGCGCGAAGGAAATTCTCACATTCTGGGCGTTAGAATATAGACTCCAAGAGTCCAGGAGCTTGCCCCCGTGTCATCCTATGTTGACCTGCACTTACACACGAATCGCAGTGACGGTTCGGACCCGCCTGAGAAGGTCGTGGACCGCGCCATTTCATGCGGTTTCGCCGGGATTGCGATCACCGACCATGATACGGTGACGGGCGTCGAGCCCGCGGGGCGCGAAGCGCGCCTCCACGGCATTGAATTCATCGACGGCGTCGAGATCAGCGCTTTGTTCGGTCGAATCGAGCTGCACGTGGTGGGTCTCGGCATCAACGTTCGCCACGAGCCGCTCACGAGGGCGCTGCGGGCTTTTCACGAAACGCGCGCCGAGCGTGTCGATAGGATGATTGAGCGTCTGAACGCATTGGGCATCCCGATTGAGAAGGCCGAGGTGGAAATTCAGGCCGGAAAGGCCGGCGCGCTCGGGCGTGTCCACGTGGCGCGGGCGCTCGTCGCGCGGGGAGTCGTGAAAACCGTCCAGCAGGCGTTCGACAAGTTCCTGCGCAGCGGCCGGAAGGCGTACGTGCAGAAGAGCATGATTTCCTGCCGGGAAGCCATTGAGCTGATTCACGACGCCGGAGGGCTCGCGTTTCTGGCGCATCCCGGAGTCGGCGCGACAGTTTCAAAGATGCTGCCGCGTCTGTTGCATCTGCCCTTCGACGGCATCGAGGTATACCACACCCAGCACACGCCCGGCGACGTCACCCAGTTCACACAAGTCGCGATGGAACGCGACCTACTAATCTCCGGCGGCTCAGATTGTCACGGAACAGCCATCAAGGAAGACTCCGATATGGGCAAAGTCCGCGTTCCCTACTACCACTTCCAGCGCATTCTCGACAGGCTGAACAAAAAAGCACCGTGAATTTGAAGCAATGTGAAACGATACCAGTGTCCTGAACGAGAAGTTCATTTGAAAAGTACGGATGGATAGTGGGTAAGAAAAGGAGACTGGGGATACTGGAGATGATGTAGATGCCAGAGAAGAAAGGAAGTTCTCGGTATCTAATCCGCTCCCAGTCAAATAAACGGTAGCTGTGGAGCCGGTGAAAAAGCAGGGATTTCCTCTGTCCCCGTGTTCCGGTCCACTCGGCGTGCATTGAAAACAAACAGGTTACGAACTGGCATCAAGCTCATCGCAGCGGCACCGTGGGCTCTTTCGCCGGCTCCACTGACCCTGTTATGCATCGTTATCCTGTTATCCTAGAGGGGGCAAACCAGTAGCCCACGAAATCTTCCGACAAGTGGAACTCAAAAGTCTCTCGAACGAGTACCTCTACACGCTTCTCAAGGTACTTTTTCTGAGCATCCTCATCTCCCTGTTCCTTGAGCCATGAAGGCGGGTTACTTAGATACTCCTTCATCAGAGAGACATCTTCGGAGAAGGCTTTGACTAGGATATGGAACACGTCATGCATTTCGTCCTGCGTCGCTCCCGGCGCCAGTGGTGAGTACTGGTGAAGGCATCCCAATCGGTTCAGGTCTAACAGGATAACGGTATCAGGTGGGTAGTCCGTCCTCAAGGCAAGAACAGGTACGTGACGATCACGGTCGACATAGAAGCCCTTGAATGATGGCAGGTCCAGTTTCGGGCCGGTTGCCTGCCAGTGCCAGATCATGCTTCCCTGCTTCGTCAACCAATCATCAGGGACAGAATAGGTCGTCACGATCACAGGACGGGAATTCTGATCAAGGCAAGACAGTGCTTGGTTCAAGTTCTCCGACGATAGACATCGCGCCAGAATCGTCCTGAGAAGCTTGCAATCTTCGTCGAACCCGAGTTCTTCTCCGCATCCCTCACCCCAACGTGGGAATCCGACGTGCCATGATTCAAAGAAAGCCGCCTTGTAGTCTACCCGTGCTATCGCAAGAGGCGGGCAACCTTCCGGTGGCGGGGTGTTCAACGCATCACGGTAGAGACCAAACTCCCGAAGGAAACCCCGTACATACGCTGTCCTCGAGAATCCTTCGCTGACTCGGACCTTGAAGCGATTGATCTGATCTGGAACAGGCGGAAACCTGCGTTCGAAGTCATCGAGACGCTTCTCGGCTTCCCCTTTCAATCCTTTGAGATATGGGATCAGCGCGTCGTCGAACGTCTTGTCCAGCGCATCAGCATCGAAGTCCAAGGATCTGAACAGCGAAAGGTCCTTTCGAAGGCACTCTGCAACAGATATCAATCCGTCGATAGGGTAGGTGATACTGTTGAGCCGTGATGGCGACCACTCGGAGGGGATCGCCTGTTGAGGAGTATCGATCTTTTCCTCGGTTCTGATTCCGCGGCGTCCTCCAACAAGTCGAAGAGTTAGCAAGAGGAAGTACTGATCGAAATACAGGGAACTTCCGTGATGGCCTTCCCAGCCAAGTGTTTCTCGCTCATAGAAGCCCTCACGGAAGAACAAGGAAACGATCTCCCTCATGGATTGAGGGATCATGTCCGTTCCTGTCCAGAGGGCATCAGAATCGTCTGGCTGCTTATACTGCCAGAGCACGTTGATGTACTCGGGCTTCTTTCTGTAGAGGCACAGAGCACCAACCTGGAGAAAAAGCTCCAGCAGTTGGTGATACTTGTAACTGGATTCAACCTGTGTGCGGATTTCCTTTTCGGCCTCCCTAACCCTCTCGAAACTGGAGTGATCGAGGTGTGGCGCAAGAGCCTGCTTTAGCTCCTCAAACTCACGGAGCCACGCCTCCAGTTCCCCTGGCGTATAGATGTCCTTCTGGGTATCGTAAAGCCGTGCGATGCGACTCTCAGCACCGGTTAGAGTGTCCAACTTCGAACGCTTATTCCAATCTTCATCGAGGAGCAAGTCGTAGTACTGGAAGAGATCCCCTCCAGGCGAGCTTCGAACAAAATGGCTATCACACAGGTATCCGATGAGCACCCGGTAAAGGTCTAGATTCCCCGTTTCAATGATATGCCGAATGACCAAGAAGAAGTAGTCGTTAGCAAGTTTCAGATAGGACAGTTCGAAGGAAGACTCTTCGCCAGAAGTCTCGCGGAAGACGACATCCACATACCAATGAACTGCGGCTGCGAACATTGAGGTATCACGACCATCTATTGCTCGGTATGCGAAGTCGCGCAACCGGCTGAGCAACTGCTCAACAAGTAGACCGTCACCTTGCTCTCGCGTCAACGTCCTGAGAATACGCACGAGCAGATACGTAGCTTCACGGCTGACTTCACTATTCTTTGAGTCTATCGCTGTTTCGTGAATTCTGGTCAGCAGGCCGAGAAGAGAACCCAGGGACACCAAGTGTTCCTGCGGCTTGAAGCTAAGCAGAAAATGGGCGCCCTCTGAATTTTCCTTCGATCTTTGAAGAAACTCAGGAGTGAAAAGCAGTCTCTCGAACTCTGAAGGATTGCTTCTCCTAAGAGCGAGGAACTTTCCCAACAGTGCTTCGATCCTCTCCAAACCAGCCAAAGCGGTCCGGTTCTTTCCGCGCTTCGTAGCCAGGACGATCACGTCGCCAGCACCCTCAAGGGCGTCGGCAAGCCTTCGTTGTCGTCCGCGGACCTCTTTGTCAGTCAAGCGCTTTTTCCGCAGCATCAAACAGCCTCTTCAGGACATAGTTGGAATCAAAGGCATACTTCATCACAAGTCGTGATAGTGCACCAAGGAAAACGACTGTGAAGCCAAAAAGAGCTAGTGCTATCCAGGCGCAGATCGGCCAGTAAGGTGACTGAGTTGTATCCTTGATTAGAAAGCGCAAGAAAACGGTCCAACTCACGCCAATAGCTGCAAGGAGCGGTAAGCATTTCACCACGACCCGCCGTTTGAAATCCCTCACTATGACGTCGGAATCGTATCTATCTGCGATCCTTGAGACGATGTGGAAACTGAGGGGAATGGCCACGGAAAGAACAGTGCCCATGAACGCCGCTGCCGCCACGAGGAACTGTGTACTAGGAGGGTCACAGAGGGCGAAATATAAGGCTTCCCACATCATCTGCCCTTTACAGTAGGAGCAAGGGCCCCTACCGAACTGCCGCGTTGGTCGAGCACTTCGTCGATTTGCTTCATGATGCGAATAATCTCCCTGAAGGCACCATAATCCGGTGGTGGTCGATTTCCTGCTTTGGGATGAGTTAGGGATATGGCCTATTCTACGAAGAACATCTCCTGTCTGTTGTTGCCCCGTTGGGTCACATGACGGGCCACTCCAGGCGCCACGATTCTCGGCTCTGAAAGCATTTACTGACGCTACCATGTCTCCCATCCAAATGCAACGGATGCTGACTGTCCGGGATGGATAACAGGGATAACAGGGGAGTTACCGTTCATCTGACTGGGGGCGGGCAATATGTCATCGTTTTAGTCATGGCTCGATTCGCACGCACTGTTATGCCGGGACAGAAGGTCACGTTTGTCAATGCACCCGTGACTGAATGGTTGCGCTGAACGAGTAGTTCATCTGACAAGTCCAGATGGATAGTGTGTAAGAAAAGGAGATGTGGGGATACCGGAGATGATGGAGGTGCCAGAGAAGATGGAAGGTCTCTGGAGCCTGTTAAGAGATCCCAAAATGGCGTCATTCCCGCGAAGGCGGGAATCCAGAACACACACGCCGCCGCGCAACCTCCGCACTGGATTCCCGCCTTCGCGGAAATGACGCGGCGTTCAAGGTCATTCAAGACCGAGGAGTTTGCGGGCGTTTCCGTCGGCGATGGCTTGGCGGACTTCTTCGGACACGGGCACGGTGCGCATCCATTCGACTTGGGGGTGGGATTCGTGCACGCCGACGATGTCGGATCCCCAGAGTAGCTTGCGCCAGTGCCGCTCGATGAAGCGCGTGGTGAATTCCGGGTCGCGGGTCATCGCGTTGTGCCCGGAAGCTGCCGAGAGGTCCGCGTAGAGGTTGTCGTAATCGGCGAGCAGGCGATCGACGGCGCCGCCCGGTTTGATGAGCCCTTTGGGATATCCCTCGCGGGGGTCGTCCGCGGAGATCGCGCTCCAAAACGCGGGGCCGTGTCCGACGAACTTCACTCGTGGAAACTGTTTTAGGCAGGCTTCGAGGCGGGGCAGTCCGGGATCGTCGTGGCAGAGATCGCTGTTGATCTCGAATACGAGCGGGAGTGCGTGGTCGTTGCATTTTGCGTAGATCAGTTTGTTGCGCGGATCGTCGAATGCAAGGCCGTTGACGTGTTCTCCAAAGCCTTTGCATCCGTGCCGCTCGACGAAGTAGTCGATGTGTTCCGCGGCGCGGGGATAACGCGGGTCCACGCACATGAAGGCGATCAGGCGCTCGGGATATGCGTTTCGCGCGGCGACGGCTTCCTCGTTTAGGAAGTATCCCCAGGAGCCTTCGGGGCTCTCGAGCGGCAGAAGAACGGCGATGTCAATCCCGGAGCGATTCATCCAGTCGATGAGCTGGTGAACGGTCAGTGGCGGCCGCTCCGGGTAAGTTTCCCTGTATAGGTTTCCCATGTGCGCGTGGAAATCGATCATATTGCGTGCCGCTCCTCTTCGTGCAGGTTCTTCCGATAGATGATAAGACGGCGTCGCGCGCAATACAAGCGCGGGACGACAAGACGGTTGTCAATATGAGATGAATCGAAGTACAATGGCTTGGCTGGTGTGGCGAGGAGAAAGCTGGATATGTTGCGACAGCGTCTGATTCATCCGGAGATCATCGGGGCTTTGGCGGCGGCGGGGCACGGCTCGAAGATCCTTATTGCAGATGGAAATTATCCTGCTAGCACTGTAATTGGCGATAATGCCGCGCTCGTGTATCTCAACCTTGCCCCGGGAAAGCCCACGGTGACCGAGGTATTGGATATTCTGTTGACCGCCGTAGCCGTGGAAGAGGCGGCTGTGATGGAGCCGGACACGGGCCGGGAGCCGCCGGTTTTTCAGGAATTCCGCAGCTTAATGCCGGACGTATCGCTCACGTCCTACAGCCGGTTCGAGTTTTATGAGGAGGCAAGCGGGCCCGACACGTGTCTGCAAGTTGTGACGGGGGACGAGCGGTTATATGCAAACATCCTCCTGACTATCGGCGTGGTTGCGTCCTGAACTCTGTGGTAATCGCGGATTTCCGGGAATTGTTGTGCGCGCCGCGCGCTTTTCCCGTGAGTGCCGCGAGCGCTTGGATATGGCTTTGCAGCGCTTGAGGTTGTGCCAGAAATACAGGGACCAGCGTCCAAGGCCCAAGATATGGGTTATTCTTGACACGAGCTATCGCCCGTGTTAGAATGCCTTAAGGTGAAAAGTAATGTGGGTCTAACCCTTTTGGCGTCAAACGGAGGTGGGTCGCATGGCCGACGAAAAGAACCACAAAGACTCGGGGGGCGCGGATAAGTCAAAGGGCAAGGATGATGGCAGCGGGTTGGGGAACCTCCCCCCGTTGAGCGATTTTGAATCGGGCAGTTTCCAGTCTGATTCCGGGTTGCCGCCGATAGGTGCGTTTGACTCGGATTCGGGCAAGCCCTCGTCGGGAGGACTGCCGCCGCTGGGCGAACTAACCGTCGAGACGCCTGTGCCGACTGGGGGCAACATCAAGGCTGCGCCTCCGGGTTTCGAGATGGCCCCGGCTGATTTGGAGTCGCCCTCGTTCGATACGCCGGCCGGCAAGCCGCGAAAGGGCAAAGGGTTTCAAGACCCTGCCGCGGACAGCGACTTCTCGCCCGAGACACCCGAGATCGGTCCTGGACCCGACTCAGATATGGACACTCCGATGTTCGACAGCGCGTTCGGAGGCGCGCATGGGGGCGGGTTCACGCCGGCATTTGATACGCCGGCCCCTACACAGGCGATGGAAACGCCCATGTTTGGCGGGGAACCAGCGGGTCGTCGCGGCGGGGCCGTCGCGGAGCAACCGGGATTTGACGACGGCGCGTTCATGCCGGGCGGCTTCGAGCCTGCCGGAACGCCAGCGCCGGATTTCTCACCCGATACGGCCCAGGGCGCCGCGATGCAGCCGCCGCTGCCTCCTGAATCCGGGAAGAAGAAGCGCGTTTCGCTCGGCGTCGGTGGCGCCAAGGGCGGTCCGCTCACAACGGTGCTGGCGGCGGTCATCTGCCTCGTAATAGGGATCGTCGCGGGCCCATTTGCGAGCACTAAGCTGACCTTCATTCCGAACCCGCTAAGGTCCGACGTCGCAAGCAAGCAAGCGGAGATCGATTCGTTGAACGCGCAACTCAGAAAAGCCGTCGACGTCGGGGGGCGAGGGGAAAAGGGCGTTGTCAGCCAGGAAGAGATCGAGCGTCTGACGAACCAGCAAAACGACTTGCTCGCCAAGAACAAGGAACTTGAAACCACACATCAGACCAAGCAGGCTGATTTGGATAAGACCACGAGCCAGCTCGAGCAGGTGCGCACCGATCTCGAGCAGAAGAACGAAGAGTTTGTAAAGACCCAGGACGCGTTTGAAGATCTTCAGAACCAGACGGCGATCGTTCAGGCGCGGCAAGTGGGGCTGTCGGCTGAAGTCGAACGGTTGACGGGGCTTGTCGGAACGCTAGATGAAGCGAGCGTGCGCAGCAACTCGACCACCGAGTCGCTGAAAGCCAGCGTCGAGCGGCTGCTGATCCAGATAAAGGAAGGGATCCCACTGACGCCGGAGAAGTACGCGCGCGATGCGCGCCTGGCCGCGGCGGAGAAACTCAAGGGGAAAGTGGCCGCGGCAAAGTGGGTCACGCCGGACCTCTTGGACGCCTACACCACGCTGTACCTGAAGGAGCTCGATATCGCGTCCGCGACGGACTACTTCTTCGCGCGCATACCGGTGACGAGCCGGATCGGCGTCAGGGAGACGAAGTGGGCGGAGTGCCTCATGAAAGGGAACTGGGCCGTTTACTACCGCACGCTGGACGGCAAGAACATCGGCAGCTATGAAAATACGGCGCAGCCCGGCCAAATGCCGGCATACGCGTTTCGGGAAACGCTGCCCGAGAACGTGCAGAAACAGATCGACCTGGAGATTACCTCTTCGCGCGGACCGGACTCCGAGGCAAAACTGAAGGCGCTCGCGGAGAAACAGACCATCATGGACGGGGACACTTCGTCTTTCCAGCGGGTGTTCAACTCCTTGTAGCGTCATAGGCGTTTGTTGGGGCCGCGCCCGCATATAGGGTCGTGGCCTTTTTTGTCTTTTGCAGCGTGACACGTAACCCGTCAAGAGGAGATCTGAAATGCTTCCCACAATCATGATGGCGTTGCTGACGTTGGGTGCAGCCGCGCCGGCGCCACTCCACGAATCGGAACTCGTCTTCCCCGTGAACCCTGAACATAACCACGGCTCGAGTATCGTCGAAACCTCCAACGGCGATCTCTTGGCGTGCTGGTTCCACGGTACGGGCGAGCGGAAGGAGGACGACGTGCTGATCCAGGGCTCGAGAAAACGGAAAGGGGCGTCCGTTTGGTGCGAGCCGTTCGTGATGGCCGATTCTCAGGACCTGCCCGACTGCAACCCGGTGCTCTTCATCGACCCGCGCGGGACGCTTTGGCTGTTCTGGATCGCCGTGCAGAACAACGAGTGGGGCGGCTCGCTGCTCAAGTTCCGCACCGCGACGGAGTACGCGCAGGACGGCCCGCCGAAGTGGGACTGGCAGGACGTGATCCATTGCCGCCCGAAGAACCTCGAACCGAAGTTCCTCGATGCGGTTGCCAAGGCCGAGTCGCTCTTCGCGCCGATGATCGCGGCCAACGAAGGCCTGAAGAAGGAAGTCGAAGAGGCCAAGACCGGCGCCAAGACCAAGCTCACGCAACGTCTCGGATGGATGACGCGCCTGCACCCGATCATGATCGCCGAAGACCGCATGATGCTGGGGCTGTACTCGGACGTCTTCAACTGTTCGCTGGCCGCCTTCACGAGCGACTGGGGTAAGACGTGGGAATTCAGCGAGCCAATCATCGATGCGAACCTGGGCAACATCCAACCGAGTTTCGTCAAGAAACGCGACGGCACGATCACCGCGATGATGCGGGACAACGGGATGCCGAAACGGATACGTATCGCCGATTCCGCGGACAACGGCGTGACGTGGTCCGCCGTGCGCACCTCCGAGATCCCGAACCCCGGTTCGAGCGTCGAGTGCATATCCCTCAAGAACGGAAACTGGGTCCTCGTATGCAATGACACGACGGATGGGCGGCATCTGCTCACGGCGTACCTCTCCGACGACGAGGGCGCCGCGTGGAAATGGAAACGCCCACTCGAAAGCGTCGCAAAGGACAAGGGATCGTTCTCCTATCCTTCAGTAATCCAATCCGCGGACGGCGCAATCCACTGCACGTATTCCTATTCGACCCCAGACGTGCAGGGATCGAGCATCAAACACGCCCGTTTCAACGAGGAGTGGATCCGCGCCGGCGGCCAATAGGCCGGAAGGAATACCTGTCGGAGGACCCAACACCGCTTGAGACGTATTGCGTTTCCCGCAAGAACGTGGCATCATACGCATGATATAACCTGCGAATTAACTGCGCTCAAGGAGGACATCGTGATTTCGCTCAAAGACATCTTTTCGCTGACGGACTTTCAGCGTTCGCCAAGAGAACACCTGCGCAGGCTCAAACGATCGGGCAAGCCTGAAGTGTTGACGGTGAACGGAAGAGCGGCGGTGGTCGTGCAGGATGCCGCGAGTTACCAAGAGATGATCGATCTGATCGATTTTGCCCAGGCCGTTGAGGGAATCCAGCGAGGTCTCGATTCGCTCCAGCGCGGCGACGGAAAGCCTGTCGCGCACGCAATGGAGTCGATTCGGAAGAAGCATAGGATCCCACGTTCCGGATGAGATACCGGGTCTTTATTCAGCCGAATGCGAAAAACGAGATCGAGGAAACATATCTTTGGCTTGCGGAACGCTCCCCAGGAGCGGCGGCCACCTGGTACAACGGACTGGCGGATGCCCTGCTAAGCCTGGAGACACTGGCAAGACGATGTCCGATCGCTCCCGAAGACAGTGTTTTTTCGAGGAAGATCCGACAGCTCTTGTATGGTTCCTACCGCGTCTTGTTTACGATAACGGGTCACGATGTGCAGATCTTGCATGTGCGACATCACGCACGCGACTGCCTCAAGTAAGGAGAGAACGGGGCGGGCTGCTCATGCCAAGTGATCCAGCACGCTCGGCGGCAGAAGACGGTGCAACTATTGCTGAGCGCCCTTTGCCGATTCCTGCATGGCGTCGAGGACGTCTTTGTATGCCTTGCCAAGATCCGAGAGCAGCGTTTCCGCGCCGGCCTTGAGCTTCTCCCAAGTCTCGGCGCTGTTCGCAGTGAGGCCGGTGTCCGAGAACTTGGTGCGGGCCTCTTTGATCTTGGCGGCGAGGTCCTTCAGTTTCTCGCGCACTTTTTCCTGAACAGGGGGCGCCTGTTGTTCCATCTTGCCCTGGAGCTCGACGACCTTCTTTTCCATTTCGTCGAGCTTCGCGAGCAGTTGCGTCTGGTATGACTTGAGCTTGTTGGATGTGAAATCCCCGATGGTCTTCAGGGCTTCCTGAGATTGTTTCTTCACGTCATCCAAGGTGGGTTGAGGCTTCTCCTGCACGGGTTCGGGGCGTTTCGAGCACGCGAGCGCGCCGAAAGTGAACGCGATAGCCAGCAACAAGGCAGTCAGGATTCTCATACAATGCCTCCTCATGGCGCTTATCATACCGGAAACTCCCCTCCCGCAACAGCCCTATTGAACGGAAGATGAGATCTCGCGAATCGCTCTCATCGCACCGTGCCGCGTATGCTCAGAATCGTTTCGTATACACGTGGCAGTATGGAGTCGATCCTTTCTTGTCGTAGTACTGCTGGTGATAGTCCTCGGCGGGCCAGAAGACGCCGGACGGAAGCACTTGAGTGACCACGCTATAACCCTTGTCTCTCAGAATCCTGATCCGCTTCTCGGCCGTGGCTTTCTGTTCGTCGTTCAGATAGAAGATCGCGGATCGGTATTGCTCGCCGATATCCGGTCCCTGGCGATCCGCCTGGGTTGGGTCGTGGATCTCGAAGAAGAGCCTGGCGAGGGTCTCATAGGTGGTCTGGGCAGGGTCGTAAGTGACCTCGACGGCCTCCAAGTGCCCGGTGCCGCCGCGGCACACCTGTTCATACGTCGGGTTGTCCTTGCTGCCGCCCACATATCCGACGCGTGTCGAGATGACGCCAATCGCGCGGCGGAAGTGATATTCGACACCCCAGAAGCAGCCGCCCGCGAAGATGGCCTTCTCCGTCTTGAGCGCGTTCGCCTGTGGAGGCGGCGGACTCGGCGCTTCCGCTGGAACGAACTTCAACGATATCGAGTTGACGCAATGCCGCGTGTCCTTCGGGGTAAGGCGTTCCCCCGTGAAGACGTGTCCAAGATGTGCGCCGCACCGCGCGCAGATGATCTCGGTCCTTTGCCCGTCCGCGTCCGGTTGACGCGTGACCGCGCCTGGAATCTCGTCCTCAAAACTCGGCCAGCCGCAATGTGAGTCAAACTTATCCTCGGATCGGTACAGCGGAGCGCCACATCGCCGGCAGACATAGGTCCCGTTCCCCTTGAAATTCCAGTACTCGCCCGTGAATGGCGCCTCAGTCCCTTTCTGCACGATGACGCGTTCTTCTTCCGGAGTGAGTGGATTCAACGTCACGCCCTCAGTCTTCTCGCATGCAGCAAGTGCAAGCGTCAAACAGCCAAGCGCCGCTATGCTAAGTCGCCACATGTCCATGCCTCTCGCTAGAGTTGACAAAGATCCGCGGCGACAAATTCCCGAAGCGAGCGCGGGGCATTTCGCGGCGGAGCACCATGACGCTATAATCTCTCCGTGTTTCGGTCTAGATCCTCGGAGTATATGATGGTTCCGCGCGTCGCACTCTACAATGTAGGCAGGCCCTGCTCGTGGCTGAAGTCTCCTAACTTCGGGCTGCTGTATATCGCGGCGCACCTGCAAGAGGATCTCGGCCTTGATCCATCGGAAATCCTTTTCGTCGACCAGCCTGCGGGCGACGACGTGATCGGGAAACTCGCGGCGAATCCCTGGGACGTCCTGGGCGTGAGTGCCCTCAGCGTCGCTGCACACGAACTCAACAGTATCGCGCCGCTCATACGTGAGCGTTGGCCTGAGCGCGCGGTAGTGTTGGGAGGCGTTCATGTATCCGCGTTGCCGGAGGTCGCCCTTACCCAATCGCGCATCCCTTGGGCGGTGGTCGGCGATGGAGAACTTGCGTTCGCGAGCATTGTTCGAAGCCTGGCGGAAAAAGGAGCGGTATCGATTGATATTCCAGGCTTGGCTTGGATAGAGAACGGCGCGCTCAAGACCAGCGCGTCGCCAGCGCAGGCGGTTCATGATCTCGACGCTCTGCCACCGCTTCCGCTGCACCTACTCAACAGGGCGTTCTATTTCAAAGACCTTGTGCCGATTCAGGGGACCGACGTTCCGGCGCTACCTTGGACGACGTCGCGAGGATGCGCGTTCCGATGCCGGTTTTGCGCGGCAAACGTAACGTGTAAAGAGGGCATGCGTTATCAGTCGGCGGAACGAGTTCTATCCGACATGGAGCGGCTCGTCTCCGACTTTGACGTGCCGGCCGTCAGTTTTCAAGACGACAATCTCGTGGACAACCGGCCCCGTCTCGTGGAAATATGCGAAGGAATCCTGAAGCGGCCCGGGCTGCGCGGCTTCCGGTGGGCGTGTAACGCGCGCGCGGATCGCGTCGACGCAGACCTGCTTGCCATGATGAAGAAAGCCGGGTGTGTTCAAGTTGCGTTCGGTCTTGAATCCGGCTCGCAACGCGTGCTGCGCTACCTCAAGAAGGGAACGATTACCATCGAGGACGGGCGGCGGGCCATTGCGGCGTGCAGGAAAGCCGGGCTTCGTTCGATGGGGACGTTCATAGTGGGTTCGCCGACGGAGACGCGCGAGGAGGTCATCGAGACGTTCGCGTTCATCCACGAGAACCCGACCGACTTCGTTCTCGTGTTTACAGCCACGCCATCCCCCGGTTCCGAGTTCTGGGACTGGGCCGTCGAACGCGGGATCATCGATCCCCGGACGCTCGATTGGCGCAGGCTCATTTTCGATCAGAGACCGCTGCTCGCGGACGCCGTAGATCAGGAATGGCTCTACCGGCGCTACTGGTGCGAATATGTCCGCATTGCCCTTCACAACTACTCCCTCCCCGTTTTCGCGTGGCGGGCATTGCGCGCCGCGTGGCAGCGGTTCATCGCCCACAAGTAACGTAGAAACTCCGTGGGGCAGACTGTCAGTCTGCCACTCTCAACAAAGGACCATTCTTTCTCTCTACCGCGCGACTCCGCCTCGTCTGCCGCCGACGCGCCACAGGGATGGCTATGCGCTCCTGGGGATCGTGCATTCGGAGCGTCAACTGCATTCCCAAGGCGCAACTTATCTCCACCATGGTCTCAATCGTGAAATTGGACTTCTCATTCAAGATTCGGCCTACGTACTGCCGGGACTTGCCAAGCTTCTTTGCCAGAGAATTCTTGTTCAACCCGCGGACTTCCATGACCTGCAAAATGCTCTCTACAAATTGAGCCTTCAGATAGCCGGCGACGAATTCCGGATCTGAATCCAAGTCCGTGGAAGCCGCGTGAAGTTGGGCCACAACATCCGCCGTGGCCGGTGTCTCATCAAGCAAGGCCCGTAAGTCAGCGGCCTCATTACTTGCTTTTCTCTTCATGATTCGACTTTTCCTCCAAAGTCTAGATGACGGTGGATTCGAGAAACATCCTTCTCAATCCTCTGCAACGCTCGAACGCTTCGTCCTGTTCCCGTGCACTGGCTTTGGCCTTCCAGTACACGTTGGTGCACACGATCACCTCTTCTGTAGTCGGCGAATAGAAGAAGAACAGCCGTGCATTCCCTCCTCGCATCTCATACAGTTCCGGGTGTTTGCGGCATCGCTTTACGTGATTCTCATTTCTCACCCGGTCATTTTCAGCCACCAAACGGATCACTTTCATGATCTTCTTGTAGTCGTCCTGATGGCGTTTCTGAAGATCAAGCAAGCCTGCCAACGCGGGGGATTTTCCGTCCACCTCCAACGCCCGTATCCGATGCCGTGTCTCCCAACCCGGAGCCACACCAATTATATCCGCTAACCTAACGTTCATGTCAACCTAAAAGTTTACACGACGGCACAAGGAAAACCCTGGGCGGCCGATAGTAGCTGTTTTCTTCCGTGTCTCCGTGTCTCCGTGTGAGTCCCATTTCCTCTCACACAAAGACACAGAGACTCAAAGATCGTGAAGGAACTTGTTCAAGTCCGTGGGGCAGACTGTCAGTCTGCCGCTCTTAACAAAGGACCGTTCATTCTCTCTCTACCGCGCGACTCCGCCTCGTCTGCCGCCGACGCGCCACAGGGATGCCGCCAACGCCGCGCCGAGTAGTAGGTCTCCGGTGGCGTTGCCCGGTTTTGGTGCGGGTGTGGACGACTTCGTGCCAAATGTGTACATTCCCGTTGCGGTCGTTGTCTCGTTCGCGGTGATGTTCACCAGAAGGTCCTCCGGCGGACGCCAGCCGATCCACGGCCTGAAACATCCCCAAAGACCCGTGTTGATTTCCTCGAACGAAACCGTATGCTCGCCGGACGCCAGCGTCACTGTCTCGCCGCTCTCATGCCACTCACCGCCATCCACGCGCCACCGCGCCCCGGCCATTTCCGCACTCACAGGCTCAATCGTGACCTGTAGAAATCCTTCGCCTTCGCCCTCTCCTTCGCCCTCACCTTCGCCCTCTCCTTCGCCCTCACCTTCACCCTCTCCCTCTCCCTCGCCCTCTCCCTCTCCCTCGCCCTCTCCCTCTCCCTCGCCCTCTCCCT
>CAZPMT010000041.1:0-39479 GCA_964587655.1 uncultured Nitrospiraceae bacterium | reverse complement strand
CCTGGAAGCTGGAACTCATCGAACGCGAGAACCCCGAATGGCGCGACTTGTCGGATGAACTGCAATGACACTGGATTCCCGCCTGCGGGGATACGGAAAAGTATTCGCCCCGAGAAGTAAATAAGGCGACCCCTTTCGGGAGCGCCCTACGCTCGCCCTTGCACGGGCGATCCAACTCCAATGTCTTGGATTGATCGAAGTATACGGCATCCGGTGGCGCGAGAGCAAGGGTTATTCTTGCCCGGTGACAGGGCGGTGAGTCTCGCAGCCGGTGAAAACGGAGCACGAGCGGGGCCTCCTCGAACGCCAAATTACCGTCACGGATGAGGAAATCGACCACCTCGTCTACGAGCTTTACGAACTTACTGACGAAGAGATCGCGATTATCGATCGCCGGGAAATCTAGAAGCTATCGCAACACCCTTCGCATGGCCGCGGAATTGGCGAGAACTTTAGGACCAACGCCCGACACCGTCATTCCCGCGCAGGCGGGAATCCAGGGCATCGGAATGAAGTCCTGTCCAGTGTTTATGGATTCCCGCCCGCGCCGGAACGACGGTGAGGGTATTAGCACAAGACGATCAGGAGTTTAACACGACTAGATGCGTTTGCCGTGTGCCGGCCCTTGCCGAAACTGGAACTCCGCTGGTGTGCTGCGTTATCGTGTTGCAAGACGCACCAAGCGGCAAGCGGGGACGGATTTGCGGATGGGTACAAGGAGACGGTGTCCCATGAAAAGGCGGTATGTTCTGCTCGGATTGTTGGTCTTGTGGATAGGTGGTATTTGCTCCGCCGCTGATGACGGTGGTTGGCCGCTGGCGTGCCGCATATCCAGTTACGGCAAGTATCAGGAGGCGGCGTGGCCGCACCTGCCTTCGATTGGCGTCAACTATGTCTTCCTGAGCGTGCCCGCGCCGAACGAAGTCGACGCCGTGATGAAGAAACTCAAGGATAACAAACTGACTGCCCTTGTCATCCGCGGCGACGCGGATCTGTCGAAGGAAGACAGTGTGGACACGCTCGCGCAACAGCTTGCCGTCTGCGAGAAGATGGGTGTGAAGTACATGTTCCTCTCGCCGAAGCATGGCGACGCCCCGAAGGAAGCGGCTTGTGAGCGACTCCGAAAGGCGGGGGAGATCGCGAAGCAACACGGCGTCACGATCACGTTGGAGACGCATCGGGACTTGGGCACGAACGCGGACGTTCACATCGAGACAATGAAGGCGATCAATCACCCGAACGTGCGCGTGAATTTCGACACGGGCAATATAACGTTCTACAACAAGGGCGCGGACGCCGTGGCTGAGCTCAAGAAGGTCATCGACTACGTGGGAACAGTCGAGCTCAAGGACCACAATCTCGAATGTGAGTCCTGGGACTTCCCCGCGTTGGGCAAGGGCAAGGTCAATTTCCCGGGCATTCTTCAGGTGCTGAAGGAACACGGTTACAAAGGGCCCGTGACGATCGAGTTCGAGGGGACCAAGGGCGTTGAGTTGAGCGAGGAACAGACGAAACAGGCCATCGCCGATTCCGTTGCGTACCTTCGTTCGTTGGCCAAGTTCAAGTAACGGTTGGGGACGTCCCGCACGATGATCCAGACCCACGGCAGCCTTCAGTTTCCGGATTACATGATGCTGGCCGGCTATTTTGCCATCATGCTGGGCATCGGAATCTACTTCTACCGCTACATGCGCGGAATGAAGGATTACTTCACCGGCGCAAACACGATCCCCTGGTGGCTCAGCGGCGTCTCGTTCTACATGACGAGTTTCAGCGTCGCCGCGTTCGTTTTCTATCCGTCGCTCTGCTACCGCTACGGCTGGGTGGGCGTCACGCTGCTGTGGGTAGCGGTGCCGGCCACGATTTTCAGCGTGATGCTGTTCGCCAAACGCTGGCGGCGCGCGCGCATCGACAGTCCGGTCGAGTACCTGGAAATGCGCTACGGACCCGTCCTCCGGCAATTGTTCGCGTGGCAGGGCATCCCCGTCAAGATCATCGACGATGGGATCAAGCTCTACGCCACCGGCAAGTTCATATCCATCTGCGCGGACATACCGATTACGTATAGCATCCTGGGCGCGGGCGGCGTCATGCTTCTGTACACGTTCATGGGCGGCGTGTGGGCCGTGTCCGTCACCGACTTCGTCCAATTCGTCGTGCTCAGCGCGGGGCTTCTCGTGATCCTCCCGCTATCGATACACAGGGCCGGGGGCCTCGGCCAGATCCTCAACAACTCGCCGGAAGGATTTTTCAGTCCGACTTCGGCGGAGTTCGGATGGAGCTATGTCATCCCGCTCGTACTTCTCTACGGGCTGGCGTGGAGCAGCATCAACTGGTCGTTGATCCAGCGATACTACTGCGTGCCCAAGGAAAAGGACGCACTGAAAGTCGGCTGGCTCGTCGTGGGCCTATACGTCATCGGTCCGCCGATAATGTTCTTCCCGGCGATTGCAGGCCGGCAATTCATCCCCGCGTTGGCCGACGCGGGTGATATTTACCCCACATTGTGCGCAAATCTGCTGCCTGCGGGCATGCTTGGGCTTGCGATGGCGGCCATGTTCTCCGCGACGATGTCGACGTTGAGCGGCGACTACAATGTATGCGCGAGCGTGCTTACGAACGACGTGTACCGCCGCCTTATGCGCCCAAAGGCGTCTCAGCGGGAACTCGTGTTTGTCGGGCGCGTGATGACATTGGTCATCGGCGTCGTCGGCTTGGCCACGGCTTTCCTTATGTCGCGGGGGAAGGCCGAGGACCTCTTCCGGATCATGGTGACGCTCTTCGGCATCGCGACCGCGCCTGTGGCGATTCCCATGCTTCTGGGCCTTCTTTCCAAGAGGGCGAGCAATGCTGGGGCCATCCTCGGATTCCTCTGCGGCATCTCGGTGGGACTCGGACTCTTCTTCCTGTCCCGGATCGACAGGGAGGTTGCCTTCTCCGGTATCGTGTGGAAGCCCGCGAGCGGAGAGCTAGTCCTATGGGGGCTTGCCGTCAAGATGGAGATCGTTCTGTTCTTGAGCACTGCCTTCGTCACGCTCGTGGTGATGTTGGCGGCGAGTCTGCTCGCCCCGGTAAGCGACGAAGCCCGCGGACGCATCGAGACGTTCCACAAGCGTCTGAGAACGCCCATCGGCGAGTTGGAAGAAGATCTTGCTACGACGCGCCAGGCCGGTTACATCCTGTCGCCATTCTACGTTGTCGGGATGTGCGTGCTTGCCATTGGCTTGCTGATGCTTGCCGTGTTGCCTTGGATCTCCGATTCCCTGGCTTTCGCGCTTGACGCCGTCCTGGGTCTGGGCCTTGCGGGCCTGGGCGCTATTTGGGTCCGGCTGAGCCGCCGTCCGGCGTCCGCCTGACCTCGCGGAAGTGTCCGATTCCGATTGCGGCTTGCCATGTGCGCATACTTCCGGAGAAAGAGAGCCCATTTCGATGCTCCGTGCGGAAAACGCGAATTGAAACCGCCGGAAGGCTCTGATAATCTCTGTCTCTTGGCGCTTCCATCGCAGATAAGGAGAGTTTGACGTGGATCGTGTAGAGATCTTCGATACGACATTGCGAGACGGGGAACAATCTCCGGGCGCGAGCATGAACGACCACGAGAAACTGCAGATGGCCCAGCAGCTCGAGCGGCTCGGGGTCGACACGATCGAAGCGGGCTTCCCCATCGCATCGGACCAGGAATTCGAGAGCGTGAAGAAGGTGGCCTCGGTGGTCAAGAAGGCGCGCGTGGCGGCCCTTGCCCGCACCGTCACCGGCGACATCGAGCGCGCCGCCAAGGCCCTCGACGGCGCCGCGTCGCCGGTCCTGCATACCTTCATCGCCACGTCCGATATCCATATCCAGCACAAACTGAAGATGACCCGTGAAGAGGTGCTCGAACGCGCCGGTAAGTGCGTTCGCATGGCCAAGGGCCTCATCGGCCGCGTCGAGTTTTCCGCCGAGGACGCGACGCGCTCGGACCTCGATTACCTGGCCGAGATAACGAAGGTGGCGATCGCCGCCGGCGCGGACGTGATCAACCTTCCGGACACCGTCGGCTACACGACGCCCGCCGAGATCAAGCAGATGTTCGAATACGTCATCGCCAACGTACCGGGGTCGGACAAGGTCATCTTCTCGTCGCACAACCACAACGATCTCGGGCTGGCCGTCGCGAACGCATTGGCTGCCGTGGCCGGCGGCGCGCGCCAAATCGAATGCACCATCTACGGCATCGGCGAACGTGCGGGCAACACTTCGCTCGAGGAGGTCGTGATGGCCATGCGCACGCGTCACGACACGCACCCATACACGACCGGCATCGTGGCCGCCGAGATATACAACTCGAGCCGCCTGCTAGGTAATCTCACGGGCCTCGCGATCCCCTTTAACAAGCCAATCGTCGGACGCAACGCCTTCGCGCACGAGTCCGGCATTCACCAGCACGGCATGATCGCGAACAAGGCGACCTACGAGATCATGACGCCCGAATCCGTGGGGCGCCCCCGAAGCGAACTCGTGCTCGGCAAACATTCCGGGCGCGCGGGCCTGACGAAACGGTGCGAGGAACTCGGCTATCACTTGGACGACAAGGAGATTTCCGAGTTGTATGAGCGTTTCATTGCGTTGGCCGACAGGAAAAAGGAAGTCTTCGAGGACGACCTCCGCGTACTGGTCGTCGCCATGCAGGACAAGACCTTCGAGGTCTATCACCTCGATGCCGTTCGCACCTCGAGCACCGACCCGGCCATGGCCTACGTCCGCCTCAAGAAAGGCGAGTTGGTGCTTATGGATACCGCCACCGGCGACGGCCCCGTCGATGCAGCCTTCCAGGCCGTCGACCGGATCACCGGCGTCAACGGCGCACTGCAGGAGTTCTCGATCCGCGCCGCGACCCCCGGCAAAGACGCCCTCGGCGAAGCCCACGTCGTCGTGAAGTTCGACGAAAGCAAGAAGACCTTCACCGGCGCCGGCGCCAGCACCGACATCATCGAAGCCGCCGTCCAAGCCTACGTCAACGCCGTCAACAAGCGGCTAGCCCTCCAGAACACACTTTGACCCCAATCCAGTTCACGGTGGCGAGTGCGCGGCCGGAAATCCTTGAACGGTATGGCAGGTCTATGTTTCGATGTTGATAGCTTGGAGCGCGCATTAAGACCCACAGCGCGTAAGGGAATGATCTGAAGCGCTTCAATCGGACGCAGGGCCTATGCCCTATTTGCGAGGGTTTCCATAAACGCGTCAATACGGGCGTGTACCTGTTCTTCGGCGTAGACGCGGGAGTCGTTCATGTCGGCCTCGATGACGAGAGTGGGAATGTCGAGCTCGTGAGTGAGCGTTCGGGCCAATTCGTACTGGCCGAGGCTGTAGGCTTTGCAGCTCCGGTCCGAGTGGAGCACGAAGCCGTCGAGTCCGAACTTTGTCACGGCGTTCTGCATGGTGCGCACGCGCTCCTCGAGTCCGCAGTTGATGTAGACCGTGAGGTAGGATTTCGCCATTTCGCGCAGGAGGTCGTCGGTCGCGTTCGGGTTCACCAGGTGCGCCCATGCGCTGGCGTACGTCGCCGTCACAAGGCAGGCCTTGTGTTCGCTGAACTTCTTGGACAGGCCGCCCATCTTGAACCAAATGGGCAGGTTGTCCCACCCGAGCCGGAACTTTTCGCCCGGGACCGCGGCAATGCCGTCGCGCACGCGCTGCTGCATTTCGGCGAGCAGCTCTTCGTAATAGTCAACGCATTGCTGCGTGCCGCGCAGGCACACGATCGGCGCGAGATGCATGAACGTGTCGAACGACGTCATCGGCGACGGCTTGTGCGTAAGCAACTCGAGGATCTGCCGCCACAACTCGACGGCGCGGGCCGAAAGCAGCAGCGTCTCGAAAAGCTTCTCGTGCTCGACGGGTTTGTCCACGATCTCGCCGACCGTTTTCAGTGTGTCCACCAATTGGACGCGCACGTACTCGATGATTTCCGGCGTGGCGTCGCCGTGCACGAACGGCGCGTCGATAAAGATCAGGGGCACGTTCCAGATGCGTTGCAGGTTCTGATACCACTTCGTGGCGGTTCCGCAAATGTTGTTGCAGCAGACCAGGAAATCCGGTTTCGGCAGTCCGCCCATCGGCCCGCCCTTCGTGAAGATCGAGCCGAAGTCGGTCCGCGCGTATGAACACAGGTCCCGCGAGAAGCCGCGTTCTTCCGCCGCCTCGCACAGACCGACGGCCATCTTCTGCGCGCCGCACAGTGCCGCATGGTTCTCGGGATAGATCGCGATGACGTCCGCGGCATACAACAGTTCGACGGGCGCGCCGCTGGTGACCCAGGCTATCTTCTTCGGGCCGCCTTCGGCCATTTTCGCGCCCATGTAATAAGCGGCCATCATCTGCATCATCTTGGCCGAGGTCTTGATTGGAACACGCAGAGCACTCATGATTTCGTCGATCCTTTCTACGGGCCCGGCTTCGGAGAAACCGGCCTACTTGCAAGCATCTCGGCAAAAGCTCCGATCCGCGTCGAGAAGTGGGCGGACGGCCGAAGGTCCTGTTCGATCTCGACCAGCAACGACGGGATGGAAGCCGCCTCCAACGCCTCGCGCACGCCGGGATAGTCAAAAGCCCACGGGTCGCAGAATTTCGTCAGCAGAAAGATGACGCCGCCGGCCCGAGCTGCACGCGCTTGCCCGAGAACGTCGGCGCCCATGTCGTAGCCGGGCCGGTGTTTCGCCGGACACGGGACCCGTTCGAGGTACATCCGGGCCAGCGCGTCAATCGGGTCCGCCCCGGATACGCGTTGCACCGCGAACGCACGCGCACCCGTGCACAGATCATCGTCAACAACCACGCACCCCGCCTCTTCGATTGCGCGCATATACTCGGCGCTCTGGCAGACGCTTCCGATGACGAACACGCGAATCGGGTTTCGGGTTTCGGGTTTCGGGTCTCGGGGAACTGCACAGCCGCCGGGGCGCTCCAATGCCTTAATCAGGTCTTGCACCAATGGAAGATGATCCTCCTTGCGCATGAGGAACGAGGCAAGGACAGCCGACAGCATTTCCTTTCCAGTCAGGCACAGTGGGTCGTTGCGACGCAGTTCGTACAAGCGCCGCATGGCCGCGCGATGCCGTTCGTAGAGCGCGATGCTCTCCTCGATTGTCGCGTCCGAAACCGGACCTTGCCCTTCTTCCAAGAACCGCCGGAGCCGGCCGAGTTCATCGCGAAAGAACGCCACCGCGGCTTCCCCGGACGTGCTCACCGGCGCCGACAAAACGCGATGACGCATCCCAGGCACGTTTCGCTGCCATATGTCCGTCAAGTTCTGAATCGTGTCGCACGTGTGAGCGAAGATCATCACGTTCAGGAAATCCAGCTTCCCCGAAAGCGCCGCGTCCAACGCGCCCCGGGCAAGACTGCACGCAAACGTTTGCAGCAACCCGTCCGCACGCTGCGTGCCGTCCGACCACCCGAATATCCGCAACGGGAGATAGCCCGCCGCATGCAGGATCTCCTCCGGGACGTACGTGCACATATACCCGGCCACTTTCCTGCCACGCCCGGCCGCCTCACGCGCCGGCCCGTACGGGTCCCCGCAGATCGCCTCAAACCGCGCCGTTACTTCCGCTATGCTCAAAGACATCTCGAGATCCTTCGCCTCAAACAGTCACTAGCCGCTGGGACAGTGGGTAGCAGCCCTTATCCGTGCGCGCGGCTCCACCGCGGGCGCAATGATATAGAGTAGCCTTCTGTCTTTGCAACGCCAGTCTGGGTTTGAGGAGTTCATTAGGGAAACGGCCATCAGCCGTCAGTAATCAGCGGTCAGGCCTTGCTGCCGATCTGCGCGTTCCGGCCACGATGGCCTCGAAGGCCTTGACCATGTCTTCCTTCTTGCCCCAGGCGTGACGCACATTCCCCGGATCGAGGAGCCGACAGTTGCCTAAGAAGACGTTTTCCTGAACGCGCCAGCCGTCGACGTTCACCATGTCGGCCCAGAACATCTTTCCGCCCAGCGTTTTCGTTCTTACGTTTGGCAGGGACGGCAAGGAGGAGATGACATCCTTGACGCGCCCCGGATCCTGACGGAGAATCTTCAGCCCTTCTTCGATCTCGGACCGTTCCTTCTCCCGGATCGAAGCGTCTTGCAGGAAATCCAGCACGGCCTTGAGCACCTCGGGGTTGTTCGGAAGGCCCGTGTGGGAATCCTTGACTTGCAGAGGCTCCGGCAGACCTTCGAGCCGTGTCTCTTCCACCGAGACCGTGCCGTCGTTGGGTTCCTCGAGCGCCATGCCGCTGACGTACGAGATGGGATTGACATAGTCGAAGGACTTCGTACCAGCGATGACGAGCACGCCGGTCGTGGGAACGGCGCAGAGGCGTTCGAGGTATTCCTTCGACTGCAATTCCTGGCCCGGGGGGCCTGCCACCCATTTCAGGGGACCTTTCAGCATCGTCCGCGCGACAGCCGACCCTTGGTTGGGCGGAGCAAGCATCACGATCTTCCCGAGCTTGGGTGCGGCGTGTCCCTTCAGCATGCATCGCACGACGACGCCCCCGAGACTGTGCGACACGAAGTGCACCTTGGAGTGGCAGCGCGCGTTGAGTTCGTAACACTCGTAAAGTGCGTCCGCCGATTCCGAGATCGTCTGCCGCGTACTCAAGTAGTCCCAATTGGCAACATCGAATCCGTGCGCCCCCAAAGTCTTCTCAAGCGTCCTCAAGCTCGATTTCCGGGCCATGAGCCCGTGCACAAGGATCACGCACTCGCGCCCTGTGATGGAGACGTTCGGTGAAGAGGAAACAGGAGCGACGTCTTCTCCCGCCTCGCCGCGGGCCGCGTATTCGGGCGCGAACGCCAAGCACATGACAGCGCCGGCAATCAGATGTAACCTGGCAGCGTGGCTCATATAGACCCGATCCCGCACAATACTAAGGAAGACACTGCTGCCGCTTTATTTTTGTGCTTCGGCTATTTTGGGCCATGAAGCTTGCTACGAGCAGGAAGCCGAGAATTGCAGTAGCGGCCAGCCCTGCCGCCGGTACTTGTACTTCTTCACCCTCGCCTTCGCCCTCTCCTTCACCCTCGGTACCCGACGGCATGCCGAAGAGGTACGGATATGACTGGCCCTCGAAGATGTACCACACCGGCGGCGACCCCGTGAAATCCCAACCCGCCGACTCGAACGTCGCGCGCTGTTTCATCTGCGCTGTGGGAAGACCGGTTCCAAAGCCGTTATCCGGACCACCGACGTCAATATCCCAGAACGACGCCGTCACCGGGCCGAAAGTACTGGCGCCTACGAGACCGCCAAGAATTGTGCCACCCGTCACCGCGCCCGTGGCGTAGCAGCCCGTCACCGTGGCGTCGCTGTTGTTGATGCCGACCAGCCCGCCGACGTAGGAGTTGCCCGTCACCGTGCCCGTTGCGTAGCAGCTCGTCACCGTGCGGGTGTTATGGCCGACCAGCCCGCCGACGTAGGCTGCGCCCGTCACCGCGCCCGTTGCGTAGCAGCTCGTCACCGTGCCGTAGTTCCACCCGACCAGACCCCCAACCATGCCGTTGTTGCCTGTCACCGGGCTCGTGGCGTAGCAGCCCCTCACCGTGACGTAGGTGCTACTGTTATACCCGACCAGCCCGCCGACGTAGTCGTTGCCCGTTACCGCGCCGTCTTCGATACCCAAGCTATCCACGCTGCCGCCCGAAGTGATGTGGCCGAACAAGCCAACATAATCTGTATCTGGGCGGTCAATATACAGGTTCCGGATGACATGCCCGCCACCGTCGAAGACACCGGTGAATGCGGTGGTGGAATTCCCGATGGGTGTGAATCCGGTGACGCCGCTCATTTCGATGTCCTGTGTCATGAGGAAGGATCTGCTCCAATCGGCGGAATTGGCGGTGTTGGCGAGGGTGACGAGGTCCTGAGGGATGGAGATGAGATACGGATCCCCCTCCGTCCCGCTGCCTCCGGAATATGTGGCCGCATGTACTGCAGGCATCCAGATGACCTGAAGGAGCAACAGGATTCCCCACAGTTTCCGCCGCATGGAGTTGATTACGACTGGCGCGACCTCCGCGGTGGTCGTTACGGCCAAGCGCCCGGTCACCACCCTAGCAATTACCCGCACCCGCCTGCGCGTTCCGGTCGGTCTCATTTTCGTACCCTCTTTTCCTGCGTTTCGTCCTCACTGCCCATGACTCATGCGATCCGAGATTCCCCATATGGACTTGCCCGCGACCTCAACAGGCTCCTTTCCCGTGATTCTAGCGACTGTCCTCGGCCCGTCCCGGTCAGACGAACCGCTTCATGTACTCGAGGCTCTTCGTGGCGATGGCTTCCGGCCCCGGTTCGAACTTGAAGACCTCCACGGACACGTAGCCTTGATAGTCAGCGTCGCGCAAAGCCTGGAAAATGGGCCCGAAATCGACATCGCCCCAACCGGGACCGTTCAGGTTCTCATCATTAGCGTGATAATGGGCAAGATACTTCGCATACTTGCGAATCGTGGCCGGGCGGCCTTCCTTCTCGAAGGCCATGGCCTTCGTGTCGAGCAGCAGGCGGAAATTCGGATGGTTTATCCTGTCGATGAGACGCACCGTCTCTTCCGCGCTCGTGCAGAAGTTCGTTTCCATGTGCGTCAGCGGCTCCATGCAGATCGTGACGCCGCGTTCCGCGCAGGCGGGAAGGGCTTTCTCGAAGGCCGCGACCGTGTAGTCAAAGGCCTGATCGTATGTGACGCCTTCCATCACGGATCGCTGCTTCGGCGAACCGAAGATCATAACTTTCCCGCCGACGTCCCCGCAGAAGTTGGCGAGGTCGATCAGGTATTGAACGGTCTTGTCCCGCACGTCTTTGTCCGGATGGTTGATGTGCACCCCTTCAGGCCCCACGAGCACCCAGTGAATGCCGAGGATCTCGAGGCCGGCCTGCCGCGCCTTCCGAACGATCTCCTGACGCGTTGCCCGCGGAACGTCCGTTACGTACTTGGCGAGCGTGAACGGCGCGATCTCGAGACCGTCGTATCCGGCCGCCTTGACGTAGTCGATCGTCCGCCCGATGTCACTCCAATCCTTGAAGATCTCGTTGCAGATCCCAAGTTTCATCCAGTCTCCCCGTGTACGACCGCTTCCGGCCTATAAACAAAGATCCGATTCCCCCCCGACCGCTTCGCGTCGTACATCATGGCATCCGTGAACTGGATGAACGTCCGGAGGGAGTACCCTTCCCGATAGGTCATCAACCCGACGCTTACCGTGAGCCGGTCGAACTTGCGCGACTCGAACCCGGTTCGGATACGTTCGGCGATGTTGTACGCCTGGGCCTCGTCGGCCTCGGCGAGAATGACCGTGAACTCGTCGCCGCCGTAGCGGAACCCAAGGTCGACGTGCTCGCGCGTGGATTCCATGACGACCACCCCCGCCGTCTGCAACACGCTGTCCCCGGCCAGGTGTCCGTGGCAATCGTTGTACTGTTTGAACTGGTCGATGTCGAAAAGAAGCAGAGACAAGGGGTGGCTCTGACGCCGAGCGCGCTCGATTTCCGCGGCCAGCCGGTCGTAAAAGTACCGCTGATTGTAGAGGCCCGTGACGGAGTCCTTGATCGACATCTCCTTCAGTTCGGTCTCGAGTTTTTTCTGCCGCGTGATGTCCTTGCAGATGGCGAGCGTCGACGCAATGCTCCCGTCGGGTCCGTGCACGAACGACAAGGACATGTTGACCGGAACGACCGCGCCGTTCTTGTGGGTGAGTTCGGTCTCGTAATTCTGCAGCGGGGCGTTTTCGCGCAGGAGCCGCTGCACGTATGCCGCCTCGTCGTTTCCGCCCGTGTAAAGCTTGGCAATCTCCACGCTCATAAGGTCCTGCCGCGTGTACCCCAGCATGCGCGTCGCCCCTTCGTTCGCGAAGGTGATGTTCCCGCTCGCGTCCGTCGTGATGATGGCATCCACGGTGCTGTGCAGCAGATTCTCGAGGTAGTCCTTCGTCTCGCGAAGCTCGTGGTTGGTGCGCTCAAGATCCGAGGTCGCCTCACGGACGCGCTTCTCCAATTCCTCCTGGTGTTTGCGACTCTGGATGACCAAGTTGCGCTTCTCGACGGCACGGCCCACGCACAACGAGATCTCGCTCAGATTAAAGGGTTTGAGGACGTAGTCATCGGCGCCGATACGGAGCGCCTGAATGGCGTTCTTCACGTCCACCATGGCTGTAATAACGATAATGGCCAGGTCTTGATTGATCTCTTTCGCCCTGCGGACGACCTCGATGCCGTGCATCTCCGGCATCTTGAGGTCCGTCAGCAAAACGGAGAGATCGTCTTGCCGGATGATGTCCAGCGCTTCGTGCGGCGACAGCGCCACGACGCACTCATACCCCTCGTACCCGAGGTGCTCGCTCAGCACATCAAGAATACTGGCCTCGTCATCCAGAATAAGAACGCGCTCTTTCAATCCCGTCGTTCCCTATCTCGGCACAGGCTGGTCGCGCCCGGTCATTAGGATATGTGATATCTTGCCTGCGGGGAAATCCCCGGCAACGGGCAGGCGCTCCGGACGCCTGACCTGCACAATTGAAATCTCAAGACCTCGCGGCTGACATTATTACCGAGTCAATCTGAGAAGGGAATTCCCATGTCGACTCGGTCAGAGCGCATACTTGCACCGCTGGCGGAACCAACGCGCGGTTACAGCCATTTCACCACGGCGATCATGACAAAGATGGATCCGAGCCCAACGGTCTTTTGCAGCTTGCTCGGCATCTTGCTCGGGTCTGACTTCTTCTTCGAGTCCATGATCACCGACATACCCTTCTTCGACGCCAGATCCTTGTCGCCGCCCAAGTCCTTGCCAACGCCCTTGCCGCCAAGACCTTTCTGTGCGTGGGCTTGATCAACCACCAGGCCCAGCATGACACACAGAAGAACGCACAGTGTGAGAGCCATCAGAAGCTTCGTGACGTTCATAGGGTTTCTCTCCTTATACAATTCACCATCTTTATTCTACCTGACCCCGCGGGAAAGTGCAACGACTTTGCGACAAGTGTTAATTCCTCGAAAAATGTCCGCCGCGAGTAACCCCGCCGCTGTAGACAAGCATTCGCATGTCTCGCGCATCGGACTTGGCTTCGGATACAGAGAGGCTGGCACGCCAGTTCTTGGATAGCTTGGGACTTAATGGCAACCGAGTGCGTGGCGCGACCCAGTCGATCCCGCCTCAGTACCTCGTGGATGTGTGCTCAGGACTTGGCATGCATGAACTCATGGGTGTACACTCCTGGCAAGGCCTTGGGCGGGCTCATTCCCGATGCGGTCATGCCTTATGGAATGGCGTTCGAGACTCTGCATCTGATCGTGACTCCGTCGGGTTCCGGCGACGGCGGACAGGCTTGTCTTAGTCCTCGCAACAGACGAGGGGTTGCAACTCTTTGTCTACCAAGGAGGGCCTTGTCGTTGTTTCTTACGGTTGACGGAGGCGCTACGGTCACGCGCGCGGGCTTGTATGCGGCGGACGGAACGCTGCTGAGGGAAACCGAGGGCGCTCCCTGCAATCCGGTCGAGTACGGGGTCGATGCGTGCGTGTCGGTCCTTCTTTCGCTCTCGTTAATCATCGAGGGAAATGCGGTTGCCGGATTCGCCGCAGGGATCTCAGGGGCAAGGCAGGAAGCCCTGCGCGATGAGATCGCAAGGGCCGTGTGCAGGAAGATGCCCGTGGCGCGCGCCGCAGTCACGGATGACTTGCATCCGATCCTGTATGCGAACGCGGGCGTGGGCGATGCCGTGCTTGTGATTGCAGGCACGGGATCAAGCGTGCTCGCGCAGGCCACAGTTTGTCAAACCACGACAAACTGTGCCGACGGGCGGTCGGTGATCGTCGGCGGACGCGGCCGGCTGTTTGGCGACGAAGGCAGCGCCTATCAGATTGCCGTGGCGGGTTTGCGCGCGGCCTCCTATGCCGTGGACGGAATGGGGCGCGATACGCGGCTAGTAGCGGCATTGCCGTCCGCCGCGGGCGTCGAAACGTTTGCAGGGCTTGTGTCGTGGTCGGCATCGGCGTCGAAGCAACAGGTGGCGGCGCTGGCCAAGACGGTGGATGCGCTGGCGGTGGAAGGGGATGCCGTGGCGCGGGAATGCATCGTCGAGCAGGCGCAACGCCTCGCGGAACAGACGTTGGCTGCCATGGGCCGCCTGGCGCTGCCGAGTACGACCGCGTGCTTTCTCAACGGAGGCGTGTTCAGTCAGTCCGCGCTATTCCTTGAGGCCTTCAAAGGTGCTTTGGCGAGACGGTGGCCTGAAGCTAGACCTGAATTCCCACGGCTGTTGGGCCATCGCGCGGTGCTTGCACTGGCCATGGCCCCGACGCAACTCCCTGAGTGGGTCTCTGTTCACGCGTACGACTCCGCTGATAGAGAGGCGGCGGCAAGAAGCGGCGAGGACGCCGCTTCCACTCGTAGCCGCGACGTCCCCGTCGCGTTCGCAAGCGGCGAGGACGCCGCTTCCACGTGTGGCCGCGACGTCCACGTCGCGTTGACGAATCGAGCCGTTTGCCTGGATCGTTTGACCGCGACCCAGATCGTTGTAGAAATGAACCGGGAAGATAAGCGTGTAGCTGAGGTTGTCGCTCGCGGTGCGCCGGAAATTGCGAGGGCCATCGAGGCCGTTGTCCAGGCGTTTGGGCGAAGCGGGCGTCTCATCTACGTGGGCGCGGGCACAAGCGGGCGGCTGGGCGTGCTCGATGCCTCCGAGTGCACTCCGACGTTCGGCGTGCCGCGGGACAAGGTGATTGCCGTCATCGCCGGTGGAAGACGAGCGATCGAGGAAAGCGTGGAGGGCGCCGAGGATGATGTTGAACAGGCCGTCAAGGACTTGGATTCAATCGCGCCGGGGGTATGCGCGCGAGACGTCGTCGTCGGAATCGCAGCTTCGGGGCGGACACCGTACACGCTTGCGGCGCTGCATCGCGCGCGTGCAAAGAAGGCAGGGACAATCTTGCTATGCTGCAATCCGGTCCAGAAGCCGGTGGCGGACGTTACGATTGCCATCGAGACGGGGGTAGAAGTCCTGCCGGGCTCCACGCGGCTGAAGGCCGGTACGGCAACGAAGATGGTCCTCAATATGATCTCGACGGGAGCGCTGGCGTTGTCGGGATACGTGTACGAGGGCCGGATGGTCGGCGTGCGCCCAACAAACAGCAAACTTCGTGAGCGGGCCATCGGCATTGTCCGCGATCTGACCGGCCTTTCCTCTTCGGACGCGGAAAGAATGCTTCAAGTGGCGGGTGGAAGCATTCCCATCGCGATGATCATGGTGCGGAAAGGGACCGACGCCGCAAGCGCGGCATCGTTGTTGGAAAGGGCTGGAGGAAGACTGCGTGAGGCCCTTGAAGAGGATTAGCATCTTTCTTTTGACAGCCGTATTGGCCATTGCGGCGATGCATTCATATGCCGCGGAGCGTGATGATCACAAGGTCCGCGTCCGCCTCACTGCGAAGCAACGGGACATCACGTTTGTCATTACCGAAACGGTTCTATTGACGACGGGAGAATCCGAGCATTCCCTGGCCCCCGGCACGTACTCCGTCAAGCTGTCGGACGCCCGTCCCGCGAGGCAACGCTTTCATCTATTCATCAAGACGTTTCCGCCGTCAGAAGCCGGCGAGGCTCGCGCGTATGTCGCGCAGTGGAAGCAACAGGGATACGACCCGGAGCTTGTTACCTTCGGGAAGGAGTTCAGGTCGGAATCCGGGAACGTCATCGATGGGCGAGGTCTCTGGGTGTCTGTCGCGCGTCCAGCCTCGATGGAAAAGGCTTCTTCGCTCAAGGCAAAACTCGAACAACAACAAGTCTGGGGATGGATCGTTCCGGAAACGGTCGAGCGCGGCAAGGGAACGCTGGTTTTCAAGGGTTCCTCTGAAAAGGGCGTAACGAAGTTGCAGGCGCCTGTCCGGATGGTGTGCAAGAGACCCATCGAGATAAAAAACGTCGATTTTGGGTTCTGGCAATCGCAACGTGCGAACCGATCGTACTCCGGCACGCTGGAGATCGCGGTGGGCCCCGACGGGCTTCTTGAGATCGACGAGACGCTGCCGCTCGAGGATTACGTTGCGGGCGTGCTTCCGGCGGAGATGCCGGCCTCGTGGCCCATAGAAGCGATCAAAGCGCAAGCCGTGGCCGCGAGAAGCGAGATCATGTCCAGTTTGGCGGGAAAGCACATGCTGGAAGGTTTCGACTTTTGTGGCGGCGAACACTGCCGGGCCTATCTTGGCGCGGGCGGACGCGAGAAGACTACGGATCGAGCCGTAATGGATACGCTAGGAGTCGTGTTGATGTCAGGTGGCCGGGTGCTGCCGACTGTCTTCTCGGCCAACTGCGGAGGATGGACTGAGGACAACGAGTGCGTGTGGTCGGCGCCGCCCAACCCGGCGTTGCGCGGCGCGCCGGACTTCCCGGAGGGGAAAAATCCCGCGCGCGGCGGCCCGCGAGAGATGGGGATGGCCAAGTGGTTGAAGACGGCGCCGCCGGCCTATTGCAGCGCGTCCGGCGACAACTTCCGCTGGGTCCGGAAGTTCTCGGCGCGGGAACTTCGAGACGTTGTCAACAAGAAATACCCGGTCGGCGATATCCGCGGCATCGAGCTTGGCGAGCGCGGACCGGGCGGCCGGCTGAAATCGGTGAAGATCATCGGCGGCAAGAAGACCGAGGTTGTGCGCAAGGAACTGAACATCCGACTTGCATTTGGTGGCCTGAAAAGTGCTATGTTTGTAGTCGAAATGCAAGGCAGCAAGGGCAGCCCGAATTCGTTTACGTTCTTTGGGGGAGGTCGTGGGCATGGGGTGGGCCTTTGCCAGGATGGTGCGCGCGGCAGGGCACAGGCCGGCGCAGGGTATCATGAGATACTTAGGCATTACTTCGCAAAGGCGGATGTGGCGAGGGTGCGGTAATGGACATTGATGCACTCAAGATCAAGTCGGCGCGGTTTATTATTGGCCTGATGTCGGGCACGTCGTGCGATGGAATCTCCGCGGCGCTGGTCAGGATCAAAGGCAGCGGATCGAGCCTTCACTTGAAGTTCATCGATCAGGCCACGTTCCCCTATGCGGCGTCCCTGCGCAACCGGCTGCTCGACTCGCGTCTCACCGCGCAGGATGTGTGCCTGCTCAATTTCGAGGTCGGCGAAAGACTCGCCCAAGCGGCCCAGGAGATGATTAACGTTGCGTGGGCGGAAGGGACCGTCGTCGACTTCGTGGCGTCGCACGGGCACACGGTCGCACATGTCCCGCCGCGCGGCGACCATCCTCACGGGACGCTACAAATCGGAGAAGCGGCCGTCATCGCGGAGCGGACGGGGCTGCCGGTGGTATCGGACTTCCGGCCGGCCGACGTAGCCGCCGGCGGCCAAGGCGCGCCTCTTGTGCCCTATGCGGACTGGGTGCTTTTCGCGCGTGTGGACCGGTGCGTGGTGTGCCTCAACGTCGGAGGCATCGCCAACTTCACGGTCGTGACTCCGAAACGCGAGGATATGCTTGCCTTCGACTCGGGTCCCGGCAACATGGCGATTGACGGCGCGGTGCGCCTGCTCACACGCGGCGACCACGCGATCGATACGGATGGCGCGATCGCGGCGAAGGGGGTCGTGATCCAGGAGTTCATGGATTATCTTCTCTCGCATCCATACTTCGGACGGAAACCCCCGAAGAGCACAGGGCGTGAGGAGTTTGGCGCGGAGGTGTATTTGCGGGACGCCCTGGCCCATCGTAAGGGCCACCCGCAGGGGGACCTCATGGCGACGGTCACGGCGGCCGTTGCCCAAAGCATCGCGCGGGCCTATGATCGCTTCATACGGCCCGACTACAACGTCGCGCGTCTGATCGTCAGCGGCGGCGGCGTGTACAACAGGACACTGCTCGCCATGTTGAAGAACGCGATACCTGATGTCCCGTTCCGCATAAGCGACCAGTATGGAATTCCGTCGGGCGCGCGAGAGGCAGTGGCGTTCGCCATCCTCGGGAATGAGGCGATCTGCGGCACGCCCGCTAACGTGCCTCAGGCCACAGGCGCACGGCACGCCGCGATTCTCGGGAAAATCACGCCGAGCATACCCAAGCCCTCTTCCTGATGCGGGAGTTCCGAAAATCCCTCCATGTCAGATCCTTGCGTCAGTGAGAAGTAGTAAGTTTGAGAGAACGAAGTAGCAGTACAATGCAGAAGGAGGTCGCAGTGCTTATTCCTGAACGGGGCCGCGCCAAGGATGAGATTCTTCAGACAATCAAGGCGTACAAACAACAGGATCTGCCGTGGGTTTCCGGCAAAATCATGGCCTACGTTTACGACCCTGGCGCGGAAATCTCGGGGGCCGCGCGCGAGGCGTACATGATGTACCTGACTGAGAACGCGCTGGACCCGACGACTTATCCCAGCGTCATGCGGATCGAGCGCGAGGTCGTGCGCATGATCATCAACCTGCTCAGGGGCGACGAGAACGTCGTCGGCAACATGACGTCCGGCGGCACGGAAAGCATTCTGCTGGCCGTGAAAACGGCCCGCGACTGGGCCCGCGCGAATCGGCCGGAGATCCGCGTTCCCGAGATGATCGTTCCGCGCACGGCCCACGCGGCGTTTCACAAGGCCGCCGCGTACTTCGATGTCAAACCGGTCATCGTCGGCTTCGACACGGAGACCTTCAAGGCCGACGTGGACGCGATGCGGCGCGCGGTTAACAAGAACACCATACTGCTGATCGCCAGCGCGCCGGGATACGCGCAGGGCGTGATCGATCCCATCGAGGAGATCGGCGCGCTCGCAAAGGAGAACGGACTGCTGTTCCACGTGGACGGATGCGTCGGCGGCATTCATCTCTCGTTCATGCGCAAGATGGGCTGCCCGCTTCCGAACTTCGATTTCAGCGTGCCCGGTGTGACCTCCATATCCACGGACATGCACAAATACGGGTACGCTCCAAAGAATGCGTCCGTGATCATGTGTCGCGGCAAGGAACTCCGCAAGTATCAGATCTTTTCCTGTTGCCGCACCACGACGTACGCGCTCATCAACCCCACCATCCTCAGCACGAAGTCCGGCGGCCCGATGGCGGCCTCCTGGGCGACGCTCAATTTCATCGGCGAGGACGGTTACTGCAAGATGGTCAAGGCCGTCATGGACGCGACGCAGAAACTCGTCGACGCCATCAATGCCATGGAAGATATTCGCGTCCTCGGGAAGCCCGAAATATCCATGTTCTCGATAGCCTCCGACACCATCAACGTATTCCAACTGGCCGACGAGATGCACGATCGCGGCTGGTATCTCCAGCCCCAATTCTCCACGGACCTCTCGCCAGCCAACCTCCACATTACGGTCAACCCCTCGTCGGTTCACCTGGCGGATGCGCTGATCGAGGATCTGCGGGCGAGTATCGAGGCGGTGAAGAAGTCCGGCGTCGCCATTGACCCCGCCGTCGTCAAGGCCCAGATCGAACAAATGATCGGGAATCTGACGCCGGAGACGCTGCCCCAGATCCTTGCCGTCGGCGGCATCACCGGCACGAAACTCCCAGATCACATGGCGCTTGTCAACACGGTCCTTGATAGCATGCCCGACCCCGTGGCGGAGGAGTTGCTCACGGGATATATGAACGACCTTTACCAATGAGGCGTCGCGCACCGAGAACGCGACGGGGACATCGCGGCTACAAGTGGAAGCGGCGTCCTCGCCGCTTTCTGCTCGATTCGTGAACGCGACGGGGACGTCGCGGCTACAAGTGGAAGCGGCGTCCTCGCCGCTTTGGGTTCGTTGCAGGAAAGGAGGCGGATCGTGACGATTGACCTGAAAGCCGTCAAGCGTATCGAATCGGAACTCGACCCCATCATGCTCGATCGCGTCAACGCCGCGGCCGATCGGATCGCCGAGGCGAAGGAGCGCGGCGGGCGCGTCGTGGTCGTCACGGGCAGCGGGCCCAATGTTCACGAGGGTGTCACTACGCTGATCGCCGAGTTGATGCGCCTCGATATCGTCGACGCCGTCACGACCAGTTCCGCGGTCGTCGCGCACGAGATGGGCGGTACTCTCGACAAGGTCAAGCGCGTGAGCGGCGCAGCACTCGGGTTGCCGCACGGAATGCTCCCGCACGGCGGAACCTTCGAACTGACGCTCCTGGATCCGCCAACGCTCAATGACATCAGCGCCTTTATGCCGCTCGACACGACGCTCATGCAACGCCTCGCCGAGGCGTCAGGCGACACCATCATCAAGGCCGCGGGCAATCTCGGCTATCCGATGGGCTTGTACCTGGAACGACTCGCTCAGGAGATTCTCTCTCTGGCCCGCGCTCGCAATATGACCTTCGAAGAAGTAGCCGGACTCGGCGCCGACGAGCGCACTATGATCGGCATCGGCGCGCGAAAGAAGCGGCCCGCGCTAGTGACGATTCCCCAACTCATCGGCGGCGGCGCCATCGGCCTCGCCATCGGCGACAGCGTCTCGATCTCCGAGCGTGCCGGACGCCTCGCGCGCATGCTCGAAAGCGCCGACGTCATCATCGAGTCCGCCGTCGTACTCACGCAAGAAGTTCACGACGGCCCATTCGAGACCTACACGGGACACGGACTGTGGGCCGCGTGGCAGGACCATCACACGTACTCGCTTGAAGGAAAGACCCTCATACGCATCGACCTCGATCCCGCGCTTGAAATGGTCTGGCAGGCCGAGCGCGACAAATGCGCCGTCCAGGAAGCCGTCGACAAAGGTCTCCCGAAGACAAAGCTGTTCAAGGTCCCGTTCCGCATGGAGATGTCCGGCTTCGCGCGGCTCGAAACCAGCATTGCCGTCACGGGCGACATCGGAGCGGTGTGGCCGATCCTCGCGGCGCGCCTAGCGGAACGCCTTGGGCTCGACCTGGAATTCATCTCCTATCCCCAGCAAACCCCCGAAGGCCGGGCCATGCGCGAATCGATTGTGAGCAACGTCCGCTCCCTAGATCGCGCACGTATGCTCCAGGCTTTGCACGGTTAGCCAGACACATCCGGCTTTCGCGTACTTCAATTGACGACGCCTCCAACCAACTCACGGCGGGTTTCGTGTAGCTCATAGTCTATCATCTTCAATTCTCTTGTGCTGTACTTAGGAATGACGGCTATTCCAACGCGCCGGCATCCGCGCTGATCGCGCTCAGATCCGTGGCCCTGCGTTCTCGCAGTCCCGCAAGGTCGCCGACGAATCTGAAGACCCATTCGGCGAAATCCTCGATGAGGGTGTAGAAAAGAGGCACGATGACGAGGGTGAGGATTGTGCCCGTGGTCAGTCCGCAGCAAAAGGCGCGGCCGAGACTGACGAACGATACGGTGCTGCCGGCCTTGGCCTCGATGGCCAGCGGAATGACGCCGAGGATCGTGGTCAGCGCCGTCATCATGACCGGACGGAACCGGTCTCTGCCGGCCTGCACGACGGCTTCGTGCCGGGACATGCCTTGTCTCCGCAGGAGGTTGATGTGATCGACGATGACGATGCCGTTTTTGACGACGACGCCGACCATGAGAATACAGCCGATGAGGCCGATCGTGTCCAATGCCGTGCCCGTCAGGAACATCCCCCAATAGACGCCGATAAAGGCGAGCGGGACCGTTGTGAGAATTGACAGCGGCAGCATCATCGACTCGAAAAGCGCAGCCATAACAATGTAGATGAGAACGATGGCCATGATTAGCGTGGTGATGAAGTTGGCGATGTTCGTGTTCAGTTCCAGAAACTCGTCGCCGAGATCGATTGTGTAGCCCATCGGCAATTCCATCGAGGCAATGACGCGGTTGAGATCCTTTTGAACCTTGATCAAGTCGTTCGTCGAGATCTTGCCGGATACGGTTACCACGTTCTTGCCGTCGACGCGATAGACGCTCATGGGGCTCTGCGCTTTGCCGAACGTGACGAGCTGGTTCAGCGGAACGAGCGCCCCCGAGCCGCCGAAGACCGACACGTTGTCGAGGTTCGCGCGGCTCTTGCGGTCCTCCTCGCGAAACTGGGCCCACACGGGGAATTCGCGCCCGCCCTGTTTCAGGTACGGCAGGCGGTTGCCCCGCAACGCCACGTCGACCGTCCTCGCGATGACGAACGGGCTGATTCCGGCGCTTTCCGCGCGCGGCTCATCGACGTGCAATTGGACTTCCTGCTTGGCGCGTTCCTGGTTTACCTCCACGTCGCTCATGTTCGGGACCTCGCCCATGAGGAGCCGAAAGCGTTCGGCGAGTTGATCGAGAGTGGTCGCATCGTCGCCTGTGAGACGCACCGACACCGTCAGCGCGCGTTCCCCCTCGGCGCCGCCCGCTTCGGGCATCGACATTCTGATCCGGACGCCCGGCATCCGCTCTGGCAGCCGCTGCCACAAGATGTTGAGAACATCCTCGGTCGCATACGGAAGGTCCGTGCCCGGCGGATAGTCCTCCGCTTTCTTCAAATAGACCTCGATTTCCCCACCCGCCGCGCCGTAATGCGTGAACAGGTTCTTGATGCCGAGCTCATCCTTCTGCCTGCCGATCGCATCCTTGAGCATCGCGAAGGTCTCGTTCGCCATGTCCATGTCGAAGTTCTGATCGAGTTCGACTTCGACGTCGACCTCGCGCATGTCCAGCTTGGGCATGTCCTGCATGCCCACGAGGCGCATCGGCCAGAAGATGGTGGCGCCGATGATTGCCATGATGACTACGATAGTGGCCAGGCGGTTCCGCAAGACCACGTCCAGACACCGCGCGTACACGCGAATGATCCGCGTGATGGGATGCACGCTGAACGCCGCGCGCAGCCTTCCGCTCCGCCCGGCATCCGTCTCCGGCGCGTCCGCCGCATCCGAACCGGATCGGAACAGATCGAGCAGGCGGATGTCCCGCATGCGGCTGGTCGTCATCGGGATAAGCGTGAATGCTACGAGAAGGCTTGCCATCAGCGCGGCCGTCATGGGTAACGCGAACTGCCGCATATACGTCGACATCTCGCCGCTTTGCATGTAGAACACGGGAATGAACACCACGATCGTGGTCAGCGTCGAAGCCGTAACGGCGATGGCCACCTCCGACGTGCCGCGTTCCGCGCTTTCCTCCGGGCTCTTCCCGAGTTGACGATAACGGTAGATGTTCTCGATCACCACGATGGCGTCGTCCACCAGCATGCCAACCGCCACGATTAGCGACACCATCGTCACCAGATTGAGCGTCATGCCCTCGAAGTACATGAAACCCAGCGCCGATACCAGCGAAACCGGAAACGCACGCGCCACCACCAGCGTGGGCCCCAGCCGCAACAGGAACAGGTACAACACAATGACCGCAAGGACGCCACCGCCCTCGCCCGCGTCCACGAGGCCGTTCAAGGCCGTCATGATAAGATCGGATTGGTCGAAGAAAATGTGTTCCTCGGTTCCCACGAACGTCGGGTCGGCCTTGATGCGCGCGATCTCATCGCGGACGTTTGCGCACGCCTGCACCGTGTTCGCCTCGGATTCCTTCCGGATAATCACGAAGGCGCCGCCCTTGTCGTCGATGTCGTAGTGTCCCTCCATTTCTCGCGTGCGGAACCCCACGCTCGCAATATCCTTCAGGCGCAACCCGGACGACGAGATGACAAGGTTCGCCAGCTCCTCCGGGCGATGAAATTCGTCGGTAACCCGCACGTAAAACTTCGAGTTTCCATCCAGCAGGTTGCCCACGGGGAGGTTGAGGTTCGCCGTCTGGAGCGCCGTGATCACCTCATACAACGCGACGTTGTAGTTTCGCAGCCGGTTCTGGTCAAACTCGATCAGGACCACCGGCTCGGGTTTGCTCGCGAAGACCTGGACCTCCGCGACGCCGTCCAGCCGCGCCAGGCGCGGCTCGATCACCGTACGCACCAGGTGGACGTACTCCTCCTCGTTCCCGGCGCGGAAGAGGCCGACCGCCATGATGGGAATCGAGTTCGAACTGTGCCGGAAAATGAAAACCCGGTCCACGTCTTTCGGAAGCGCGAGCTTGAGCCGCTCGACGCGGTCGCGGACTTCCGCCGAAGCCGTCGCCATGTTCACGCCGCTCTCGAATCGCATGTTGACGCGGCACCCGTCGCTGTTCGAGTTCGACGAGATGCGCTTGATCCCCGGGATCGTGCGGAACTCGCCTTCGGCCGGAATGGCAATCTCCTTCTCGACTTGTTCCGGCGTGGCTCCGGGATAGGGGATGAAACATCCAATGAACGGAAAGTCCATTTCCGGCAGGAATTTCAGCGGCATTCTGAAGCACGCGATGATCCCGACCGTCACGAGCGATATCAACAGCATCAGCACCGCGATCGGATGGTGCAACGAGAATTTGGGGATCGAAAAGTTCACCGCACCGCAGACCTATGGTCCAAAAAAGTAGGGACAGTAACCTATTTTCTGCCTGACACTACACGATCTCGCTGGGGATCTCGGTATCAGAAAATGGGTTACTGTCCCTACTTTTTTCATTTCGCCGCCTTTTTCCTGTCGCCCAGAGCAAACAAATCGTAGACGACCGGGATGATCACAAGCGTCAGAATCGTCGCCACCGAGAGTCCCGCGATCACCGTGATCGCGAGCGGCCGCCGGAGTTCGGCCCCTTCGACGCCGCCCATCGCCATCGGGATCGCGCCCACGATCGTCGTGATGGCCGTCATGAGCACTGGACGCAACCGCACCTGGCCGGATTCGTAGATGGCCTCCCGCTTCGTGCGGCCACGCGCGCGAAGCTGGTTCGCGTAGTCGATCAGAAGCATGCTGTTATTCACCACCATTCCGACGAGCAGTATGCCGCCCATGAACACCGCGATGCTCAGCGGAATCGACATCCAGTAAAGGACGTTGATAACGCCCACGAACCCCAGCGGGATCGTGAACATTATGAGCGCCGGCTGCAGCAGCGACTCGAACTGGCACGCCATCACCACGTACACAAGGAAGATCGACAGCAGCAACGCGAACTGAAGGCTCGCGTAGGACGTGCGCAACTCCCGGTTCTGTCCGCCAAGCACGAACATGTAATCCTTGGGCTTCTCCACTTTATCGAGCCGCTTTTCGATCTCGGTCGACACGCGCCCCAGATCGAACCCTTCCACGTTACCGCGGATGATCACCACCTGCCGCTGGTCGATCCGGCGAATCTCGCTCGGACCGTCCTCGACGCTGATCTTCGCCACCGACTCGAGCGGAATCGGCGGATAGCCGTCCGTCACCGAGACCGTGCGCAGGTTTTGAAGACTCTGCAAGCGCTCCTGGTCCGTGCGGACGCGGATATCGATCTTCTCCCCGGCGCGGCTGAAACGCGTGGCCACGTCGCCCTGGACTTCCGTGCGCAAGCGCTGCGCCACCAGAATCGGCGACACACCCTTCGTGGCCAGGAGGTCCCGGTCGAGTTCAACAATGATCTCCGGATAGCCCTTCTTCACGCTCAACTCAGGATCTTTCAGGCCGTCGATGTCCTTGACCGCGTCGAGGGCGCGCCGGCCCACGCGTGTGAGTTCCTCGAGATCGTCGCCTCGGATTTGCAGTTCGACCGCCGTCTTAAAACTGAACAGGGTGGGCAGGTTAAACGTTACCTGTTCCGCCGAAACCAAAGCGATCTGTTCCCGGAGCCGTCCCATGATGGCTTCCTGTCGCGGCACCATCCTCTCGGGATCTGTGAGAATCACGCTGAACTGGGCAATGTTGTCGCCGCGCTCGCCGCGCGCCTTCGTTTTCTCGACGCCAATCTCGACGCCCACCGATCCGACCTCGGGCGTGGCAAGAAGGATCTCCTCGATTCTCGCCGCGAGTTTCTCTGTTTCCTCAAGGCGCGTGCCGGGCGGCGCCTCCATGCGGATGCCGAACTCGCCTTGCTTCATCGGCGGGATCAACTCGCGCCCAAGGAACTTGGTCAGATACACCGCGTGCGCCGCGAGCAGCGCCACCACCAGCAGCACCACCGGGCCGAACCGCAGGCACACCCTGAGCGCCCGCGCATAGCTGTGGCGGACCATGGTGAACACCAGGTTGAACGCCTCTAACGGCAGCCACAACGCAATCCGCAACACAACGCGCACTACCCCGAAGACGGCCATCAGGAAGAGCGAACCCACGAACAACCCCGAAATAAAGCACGTCGAAATGAGCTTGAGCACGATCTGAAGAATGTAGAGCAACAGGATCAACGGCAATATCGCTACGCGGAACCCGCACGCCGTCAGGCGCATCGGCGACGCGCCCTCGCCCAGCCGGCGGAAGGTCGCGACCGTCGGACCGAATACGTCGGCGGTCATCTCGCGCGTCCACGCCGCCGCGTCGCGCAGGCCGCCCGGGACAATGCCCGTGAGCGCGCGAATCCTGCCCCCGCCCGGCGTCTCGCGCAACGCGCGATACGAACGTACGATCCACACGGTCTGCGCGGCGGCCTTCAGCTTGGGCCTGCTCAGCGAGGCCAGCATCACGTCCAGATACAACGCGACGAGAAGCGACGCCAAGAGCGAGAACGTCATCGTAAACGCGAAGTTCCCGAAGATCTGGCCCGCTACGCCCGCGACGAACGCAATCGGCAGGAAAACCACCACGTTGGTTACCGTGGTCGAAACGTCCGCGCTGAAGATCTCGCGAACGCCTCGCTCGACGGCGTCGTGACCAACGTCGCCCTCTTCCCTGACACGGAAAATGCTCTCGAGCACAATGATCGAGTCGTCGACCAGATGTCCGACCGCAAGCGCGAGCCCGCCCAGCGACATTACGTTCAGCGTCATGCCTTTCATGTACATCGGAATAAAGGTGGCGATCAGAGAGATTGGAATAGCCAAGCCGATGATCGTCGTCGAAGTCCAGTTCCGCAAGAAAAGAAAGACTACCAACAAGGCCCAGAAACCGCCCTGGATCGCCGAATCTTGAGCCTCTTTCGTGGCGCTCTTGATGAATCGCGACTGGTCGCTGATCAGCGTGAACTGCACCGACTTGGGCAGGCGCGACCGAATCTTCTTGGCGAGCAATTCCGTGGCTGTGCCCTTTTCAACGACGCCGTCCGCGCCCGTCGCTCCACCCCGCACTTTCGCCATCTCCTCCGCCAGACGCTCGCTGAACGAGTGCGCCCGCGGAAATCCGAGAATGTCCTTTACATGCGTGCAAACTTCCACCGTGTTCGCGTCGCCGTCCTTGTAGACGTCGAGCGCGACGGCTTCCTTTCCGTTGATGTGCACCACCGTCTCGCGCTCTTTCTCGGCCTCCTCGATCTCGGCAACGTCGCTCAGGCGCAGTTGACGCCCGCTCGACGACGTTCCGCCGATGAGGCCCGATATGGCGTCCGTCGTTCCACCGGAACGCAGCCTGGGCGTGTTGATGATACTGTTGCGGATTTCTTCGACGTTCTGGAACTCGTTCAACGTCCGAACGAGATACTCGGTCTTGCCTTCGCGGAGGCGGCCTCCGGACAGGTTGATGTTCTGTTGTGACAGGCTGTTTGCCACGTCCTGTAGCGAGATGCCCAGGTTCTTCACGCGCTCGGCGTCCACGCGGACCACTACTTCCTTCTGCCGCCCGCCCTTGATGAGAACCTGCGCGATGCCCGTCTCCGCTTCGAGGTCGCCCTTGACGTGCCGCTCGCAGGCCTCGCGGATCGCGGTCAACTCCTTCCGGCTGAGATCAACGCGCTTGTCCGGATCGGCGACGTCCGAGAAATCCGACCCCGTAATGGCCACCCGCAAGACGGGATCCAGGGTCGGGTCGTAGCGCAGGATAACCGGCTTCTCCGTGACTTCCTTGGGAGGCTCGAACAAATCCAGCCGGTCGCGCACCTCTTGCAGCGAGAGGTTCATGTCCGTGCCCCACGTGAATTCGAGCACGATATCAGACGCCCCCGGCGAGGAAACGCTGCTGATCTCGACAAGACCCGTCACGATGCTCAACGCCTCCTCGAGCGGACGCGTGATCAGCTTCTCGACGTCCTCCGGCGCGGCCCCCTCATACTCCGTCCGCACCGTTAGCGTCGGGTACGAGATGTTGGGCATCAAGTTGATCGGCAACTGCTGGTACGACTTCCAGCCGAACACGATGATCGTAATGAAGAACATGGCAACCGCGACGGGACGCCGGATAGCCAGCCTGTATTTCTTCTCTGATGGAACTACGGACATGATTTGCGCCGGCCCTGGCTAATAGAGGTTGGTGCGAGCGGGTATAAGGTCATATTTTGGATTTTGGATTTTCGATTTCGGATTGCCCGCATCTCGATCCCACATGCGCGACTCTTTCCGATGGAAAGCGCCATGCCATGACTTCGAGCCGTCCCGGCGGCGGCCCGCTCATGCGGGAAATCCAAAATCGAAAATCGAAAATCCAAAATCTCTTGCCCCTCGTATCGGTATTCGCGTTGCGACGCGCTAGTGGCGATTGTGACGTTGACGGACCTGCGGTCCCTTAACAGCGGCCTCGCCTGCGCGCTTTTCCCGGGCCGTCTTCAGCGCCTCCTCGGCGCTCAACCCCGCCTTGGAAAGGATCTCGTCCGTCGCATTGGTGACCGTTACCTTGGAGCCCGGCTTGAGCGTGTGCTGGCCCAGCGTGACCACCAATGCCTGATCGTCCAGCCCTGACAGAATCTCGATGTTCTTGCTGTCTTCCAGTCCGGTCTGGATTTCGATCCGCTCCGCCGCGAACGTGGGCTTCGCCGGTTGTTCCTCCGCCTTCGACGGCGCTTGCGCGGGTGGCTGCCCCGTCTGGGCCGCCTGCGATTCCGCCGGCTCGGCCGCGGCTTCTCCAACGCCCTGGCCGCCCGGCGAGGACTCCGCCGGCGCCGTCTCACCGGACTCAGGCTTCTCCTGCTCCTCCTGTGCGACGATAAAGAGGTACTTCCGCGCGTTTTCCTCAACAAGCGCGTCCTTGGGTATCAGCAAGGCGTTCTCGTGCGTCTCCAGCACGAGGCGAACACGCGCAAACGCCGATTCGCGCAGTCTCTTTCGCGTCGCCGCATCGAAATCGAGCGTCACCTTCACCGTGCCCGTGGCGGAATCCACGCCCGGGTTGATCCGGCGAACCGCCGCGTCAAACTCCTCGTTTCCGAGCGCGTCGACGGTCACCCTGGCAACCTGGCCCACCTTCAAACGGGCGAGCTCCTTCTCCGGCGGATTGATGACGAGCATGTACGAACCCGGATCGACGATTGTGAACACCGGCGTCGCCGCGGACACCAGTTGCCCTTCCTGAATGTTCTTCTTCGTGACAATGCCGCTGATCTGCGCGCGGACCGTCAACTTCGCGAGTTGGACCTTCTGCGTGTTCAAGGCCGCGAGCGATTGCTCGTGAGCGAACTGCGCGTTGTCGCGCTCGGCCTTCGCGCCGATACCTTCCGCGAGGCTTCGCTCCGCGATGTCATACGCGGTCTTGGTTTGGCGAACCTGGACTTCCGCCTGGCCGATCGTCGCAAGGATCGTCTTCCTATCCAACTCCGCCAGGACGTCGCCTTCCTTGACCGAATCGCCCTCCTGAGCGAGCACCTTCTCGCATTCCCCCACGCCCTCCGCCATCACCTGAACGCGGTTCTCCGCCTCGACACGCGCCGTCGTCTCGAAGTAAGACGAGATGTTGTCGCGCCGGGGCGGTTCCGCCTGGACCGGAACGATGATCTGCACCTCCTCGGTCTTCGCCTTTGCCGCCGCATCCCCGGCGGCGCCTGCCGAGCCCTTAATCTGGTTGCAGCGGGCGCTGAACACCATCAGCACTATCAACGCCAAGACGCCCAAGTACTTGTGCATGTTACCTCCCGGCGCACGTGGAATCCCGTTCGGGGCTGTCCCCTGAAACAACGCGCCGATATCCTGAAATCCACACCTCATCATTATCATTACTTAGACCTTGCCGCAAGACGAAAGGTTTCAGACGGGGAACGTCTGATTTTCTTGCGTTGAACCCGCCCTCAAAGGTATACTTTATCCTTAAGAGTACCAACGTCGCTGTCAAACGTCACTTCAGCAGCATTCGCAGAGTTGCCGGTCCCACGTTCAAGCACGCGCAAGGTTCTGGCCCGCGTAGCGCACACAAAGGGGAAGGCGAGAAGTCCGGACTCTTTGCAGGTGGGTGTCTTGCGTTGGAATCCGCAGGTCGAATGCCCTGAAGGTGCGTCATGAAAACATACACGGCTGATTTGAGCGCCCGTGAAACCGGCAACGCTTGCCAAGCGTCACATTTCAGATTGCTCTCTGTAACGTAACGTTCGAACTATGCCCCAAGAAAAGAACGACGAAATACTGATCAACCTCGAGGACATCACGAAAATCTTCGAGATGGGCGATACCGTCGTCCATGCCCTTTGCGGCGTCTCGTTTTCACTCGACCGGGGATCCTTCGTGGCCATCATGGGCCCTTCCGGCTCTGGCAAGACCACCCTGCTCGACATCCTCGGCTGTCTCTCACGGCCCACGGCGGGGACCTATTCCCTGCGCGGCATCAAGGTCAGCGACCTTTCCGAGAGCCGCCTGGCCGAGATCCGCAATCATGAAATAGGCTTCGTGTTTCAGAACTTCAATCTGCTTGCGCGCGCGACCGCCCTGGCCAACGTCGAACTGCCGCTCTTGTACGACGGCGTCCGCCGCAAAGAACGCACCCGCCGCGCACAGGCCGCGCTCGACACCGTCGGCCTTGCGGATCGAATGTACCATCGGCCAAACGAACTCTCCGGCGGACAGCGTCAGCGCGTGGCCATCGCACGCGCACTCATAAACAACCCCTCGATTCTGTTCGCGGACGAGCCCACAGGCAATCTCGACAGCGTCAGCGGAGAGAGCATTCTCGCGCTGATTGTGGAACTTCACAAAAAGGGCAACACAATTGTCATGGTGACACATGAGCGCGAAGTGGCGGAGCACGCCGAACGCATCATGATGTTCCGTGACGGAAAACTGGTGAAGGACGAATGGCGGAAACAAAGCGGAAAAGCTTAGGATCCAGAATACTTGTCTGGCTGATCGTCATCAGCGCTCTGGCGGCGCCGGTGGTCTACTACTTCATGCGCGAACCCGAGATTGACGTCACCGCCCAAAAGCTCACGCGAGGGCGCGTCGAACAGACCATCACCGCCATGGCCTCCGGAACCGTCAAACCCAACCTCGACTCCATGGTGGCCGGGGGAACAGTCGGCACTGTGGTCGCCATCCCCGCGAAAGAAGGCGACCGGGTAAAGCGGGGCGATATCCTTGTCGAACTCGATCACGCGGAGCTCGACGCCCAAGTGGCCCTCGCCGAAGCCAATCTCCGCGTGGGCCAGTCACGACTCGAACAGGCGAAGATCGCCGCGACAATCTACGAGGAGATTGCGCGCACCCGCGTCAGCCAGGCATCGGCCCAGTTCCAAGTCGCCAAGCTCGACTTCGACCGCATCAAGTCCCTTTCCGACAAGAAAGCCGTTTCCCAGAGCGATCTTGACAAGGTGGCCCTCGCCCTACGAGTCGCCCAGGAAACCGACGCCGCCGCGAAAGCCAGTCAACAGGAAATCCTCGTCCGAAAAGAGGAAATCCGTTCCGCGGAAGCCGCGATTGAACAGCTTCAGGCTGCCGTGACGGTGGCGCGATCCATGCGCGACAAAGCTTACGTCACCGCGCCATTCGACGGAGTCGTGGCAAAAATGTTCGTCCACCTCGGCGAAGTCGTTGGCGGCGGCCTCGGCGGCGGCCTCGGCGGAGGCGGACTCGGCGGCGGCGGTGGCGCCTCCTCGGGCATCGGCGTCGGTGCGTCGCCGTCCATGTCCTCCGGAGGGGGACTCTCGATGGCCTCTTCCGCGGCCCTGTTCCAACTCGTTCAGGACACCGACCTGTACGTCAAGGCCCCCTTCGATGAGGCTAACGCCGCCCAGATCAAGGTGGGACAGAAAGCCCGCATCAACCTCGACGCCTATCGAGGAGTCGACTTCCCGGCCCGCGTCGATTTCATGTCCCCGACCGTTACCCGCAACGTCGACCTGACCCGCACTCTTGACATCGACGTCCGCATCGAAGAAGGCCGGGAAAAGTTCCTCGTCGGAATGTCCGCCGATGTCATCATCGTCGCGGATGAAAAAGACAACGTCTTGTCCGTTCCGAGCGAAGCGCTCATCCGCGAAGAAGAGGCTTACGTTATCGAGAAGGGCCGCGCCGTCAAACGCAAGGTCAAGATCGGTATCGGGAACTGGCAGTCCAAGGAAGTCCTGGAAGGGCTCAGCGAGGGCGAACTGCTCATCACCTCCGTTGCGCTGAAAGAACTCAAGCCGGGCATTAAGGTCCGAGTGGTTGAATCATTGGAGACTGACTAACTCAGGCAGGGGCGCGCCGGCAGCGTCGAGATCGTGCGCCGGCCATACACGCCCGCCAAGGGTATACGCGACAAACCATGGATCTCTTCGAGTGCATACTGGCCGCCCTGCATTCCCTATCCCAGAATAAGGTGCGGGCCTTTCTGACCACACTCGGCGTCATCATCGGCGTCATGTCCGTCATTCTCCTCGTCGCGCTTGGCGAGGCGGCCCAGGCATACATTCAAAACGAATTTGCCGGCATGGGCAGCAACGTGATCCTCGTCTCGCCCGGCAAACAGGAAACGACGTCGAGCATGATCGTCGTCAATGCCGGAAGCTACCGGAAACTGACCACCGAAAACGCAAACGAGATAAAGCGAAAAGCATTCGGAATCAAGGGCGTCAGCGGAAACGTTATCGGCACGGCCCAAGTCCGGTACGGCAACCTCGAACGAAACTGTCTTCTTATAGGCGTGACGGAAGACTTCGACGAAATCCGCGAAATGCACCTGCAACTCGGAAGATTCATCGACGCACAGGACATCGACAAGAACAACAAAGTCTGCGTCATCGGTCCGCAGCTCAAGAAGGACCTCTTCGGCAGCAAGCAGGTGCTTAACGAGAAAATCTCCATCAACCGAATGAAGCACGTCATCATCGGCGTTACGGAGAAGAAGGGCACCATGCTCGGAATCAACCTCGACGACCTAGTCATCGTCCCATTGCCCAGCGGACAGGAAATGTTCTACGGGGGCGAGGATACCGTGTTCGAGATTATTGCTTCCGCGCGCAGTCCCGAAGACATCCCACTCGCAGCGAAGTCCATGAAGGAGATCCTGTACGCCGCCCACGACTACAACGAAGATTTTACCATCATCGACCAGGACAGCATGATAGGATCCTTCGGCAAGATCTTCGACATGCTCCGTTTCATGCTTGCGGGCGTCGCGTGCATCTCGCTCCTAGTCGGCGGCATCGGGATCATGAATATCATGCTCGTCTCAGTCCGCGAGCGTACACGCGAGGTCGGCATCCGAAAAGCCGTCGGCGCAAAACGCAAAGACATCGGCATGCAATTCCTAATCGAAGCGATAACCCTCAGCGTATGCGGCGGCATGCTCGGGATCCTAATCGCCTGGATGGGCGCCGTAACAATCTCGCTCTTATACCCCTCGCTCCCTGTGCGCCTCTCCATGTGGTCCGTCCTCATGGCCTTCTTCTTCAGCCTAAGCGTCGGCGTATTCTTCGGCGTCTATCCCGCCCTAAAAGCTTCCGGCGTCGATCCCGTAGAAGCCTTGCGCTACGAATGACCCCCCGGCCCAGTCATGTTTCCCTGCCCAGAATTCCTCATCGTGTCATTGCGAACGAAGTGAAGCAATCTCGAACAAAGTCAGGCAATCCAGCGTCATTGCGAACGAAGTGAAGCAATCTCGAACGAAGTCAAGCAATCCAATCTAGAAGCTATCCCAAAACCGACGCCGCTGTGGAAATACCCATGCGTGCCACCCACATCGTCATTCCCACCCGGATCGTCATTCCCGCGAAAGCGGGAATCCAGCCGAGAAAGAAACAAGGACCCACCCACACCGTCATTCCCGCGAAAGCGGGAATCCAGAAACACTGGACAGGACTTCATTCCGACGCGCTGGATTCCCGCTTGCGCGGGAATGACGATGTGGGGCGTTGATCCTGACTCCTGTCTCCCTCATTCAGGTTCCCCAACCGTCTGGTATTCCGCAAAATGGACTGGATTGCTTCACTTCGTTCGCAATGACACGGTGAGAAACCCGGATTAGTGAGAGAACGTGGTCGCGCGCGCAAGGCTTCCGCGCGAGCCTTGCCCACGGCCATTACACGCGGTATAGTGTAGTGTGCTCCAAACGGCTGTTGGGAGAAGGACAGCCGAACCAAGCGCCTTACGCCGCCCGTATCTCGGTCCATAATACGGGCGTGTGTCGAGCGTTTCTCATTGGAGGGGACATTGATGAGCCGGAGTCCAATCTTCATTTCTCACGCGACCAAGGACGACGCATTCGTCAGGAAACTCCGTCGGAGGTTGGAAGCCCGAGGCCTGCCCGTCTGGGTGGACTCGCGCAACCTACGCGGCGGCAACAAGCTCAAGGCGGAGATCGAAAAGGCCATAGAAGAGGCATCGCAGGTCATTGTCGTGCTCAGCCCGAACACGATCAACTCGGCTTGGGTGCGTGACGAGATCCACAAGGCCGAGGAAGTTGAGAAGCTACACAAGGACGACGGGTATCGCGTGATCCCCCTGTTGCTTCCCGGCATCGAGCCCGCCGCCCTCAAACTGTGGTTCAAAGACGAACCCGTGGCCGTTCCCGTCAAACTCGACGTCGGAGGTCTGGACGAGGCGTTTCCCGCGATTCTGGCGGCCCTTGGCGAACGCCTGCCAGACGACCTCCAACCCCCTGTACGCGTGGAACAGCCCCCAATCGAAGACCTGGTGCTGGAACTACGCGACGCGGCAATCGACGAGAGCGACGGCAAACGACGCGTCAAGGCGACCGCAACCCTCGTCTACAAGCCCGCGCAAGAGGGCGCTCGCGAGATTGAAAGCAAGCGGTTCGCGTTCACGGCGCCGTTGGGTCCTATCGAAGCCGACGACCTGCGTTGGTATCTCGAAGAGTACTTCCGCTGGCCGGTGGGCCTCTTCAAGAAACGCGCGGAGCGCGTTGAAACGCAACTCCCCGAGTGGGGCAAATCGCTCTATCAGGAAGCCTTGGGCAAATCCGCCGCTAAGGAAGCGTTGAATGCGTGGGAAAATGCCGCCGACGGCGCGGAACGTCGATTCTCCGTCTTTGTGGATTCTGAGCCTCCCGAAGGAACCGACGACAAGACGCGCGCAGCCCTGGCCCAGGCCGCCAGCGCCTTGCTCTCGCTGCCTTGGGAGTTGTTCCATGACGGCCGCACCTATTTGTTTCAAGGCAAGCGTCCCGTGGGCGTCAGACGCCGCATGCCGAACCGGGTTGAACAGGAAATCGCCCTCTCGAAGCTTCCGATCCGAGTCCTGATGGTTAGTCCCCGGCCCGAGGACAAGTATACCGGTTACATCGACCACCGCGTGAGCGCTCTACCGCTGGTCCAGGCCATCGAGAATCTCGGCGAACTCGTCAAACTGTCCGTATTGACGCCGCCTACGTTCCCGGCGCTGCAAGGCGCGTTGCGGCAGGCCGATGAACGCGGCGAAGCCTTCGACGTGGTCCATTTCGACGGCCACGGGAAGTTTGACAAGGAACACGGGCTAGGCGCGCTGTGTTTCGAAGACCCCAAGGACGTAAAGAAGCTTCGTGATCGCGCTATGCAACTTATCCACGCGGAGAAACTCGCCGGCGTGGTTCGAGACTACCGCATCCCGCTCGTGTTTCTGAATGCGTGCCAGAGCGCCAAGACCGAGGAGAATCCGACAGCCTCCGTGGCCGGCAAGCTGCTCGAGGAAGGCGTCACGTCCGTCGTCGCCATGAGCCACACGGTGCTGGTCGAGACGGCGCGCCGCTTCGTCGGTGCGTTCTACTCGGAACTGGCACGGGGCGCGCGGGTCGGAAAGGCCATGCTCATGGGACAACAAGCTCTGCAGGCCGATTCGTACCGCATTGACATTATGGGTGCGGGGAAGTTGCACCTCCATGACTGGTTCGTGCCCATTCTGTACCAGGAGGAACAAGACCCGCAACTGGCTACGAAACTGCACTCGCAGGCGGTTCAGCAACTCCAGGCCCAACGGCGTGCGCTCAACTTGCGGCGTTTGCCCGATCCGCCCGCCCACTCGTTCATTGGCCGCAGCCGCGAACTCCTCGCCCTCGAGCGTCTGCTGCACGACGAACCCTATGCCGTCGTGCGCGGCCAGGGCGGCGCAGGCAAAACCGCCCTCGCCGTCGAACTGGCACGATGGCTTGTCCGTACCGGACGTTTCGGTCGCGCCGCCTTCGCGGCCATGGACAAGATCCACGATGCGCGCGCCGTCCTCGACAGCCTCGGCCAACAGCTTCTCCCGACGTATTCTGTCGCACAGTTCCCCGACCTCAAGAAGGCCCTGCAGCCCGTCGAACGCGCGTTGCGTGACTACCCGACGATCATCGTCCTCGACAACTTCGAGAGCGTGTTGCCGGACGCCTCCGGGCAGGCGGCGCCGGGCGCGGCCCCCATCGAAGACCTGTTCGCCTTGTGCCGCGCTCTGCTCGACGCCGACCCGGCCACCCGCATCGTGTTCACCTCGCGCGAGCCGCTCCCCGCGCCGTTCGACGCGAAGCGCAGCCACGTCGAACTCGGCGCATTGAGCCGGAACGACGCCATCGAACTGGTCAGCCACGTCCTGAAACGCGAGGGCCTCGAGCCCACGCCCGCCGATCCGGGAAGCACGCCCCAGGAGATCGAGGACCTCGTCGAGGCGGTGCGCTGTCACGCCCGCGCCCTGGTTTTGCTAGCGCCGGAGCTTGCCCGCCGAGGCGTCCGCGCCACGACCACGGATCTCCAGCAATTGATGCTCGATCTCGACAGGAAATACCCCGCGGACCGCGAGCGATCGCTCTACGCTTCCGTGGAGCTCTCCCTGCGTCGGCTCCGCAAGGAACTCCGCGAACAGGTGAAGATACTCGCTGTTTTCCACGGCGGCGTGAGCATGGGGGTACTGATGGCCTCCTTCGGGCTTGAGGAGGAGACTGCTCGTGCCTTGACCATCGCCCTGATCAACGTCGGGCTCGGGGAGTACATGGGTTACGGCCACCTGCGGCTCGACCCCGCCCTCGCGCCCTACCTGCTCGGACGGATGGACAGCGCCGAGCAGGAACAGCTCCGCGCGCGTTGGGCCGACGGCATGTCGCAACTGGCCGGTTTCCTCTACGCGCAATTGGCCAAAGACGCGCGACTTGCGCAACAACTTGCTCTGCTGGAACTACCGAACCTGTTGGCGTTGCTCGAATGGGCTCAAACCAATCGACCGCCGGAGGAGAACGTGCGTCTGGCCGGCCAAGTCGAGCAACTCGTCGCGCCGCTGGGCCGGCCGCAGGCCTTGGCCACGGCCATATCCGTCCGCGAACGCGCCGCGCAAGTCCTGGGCGGCTGGAGCCACGCGCGGTTCGAGTCGCAACGCATGACGATAGAGCGGCTGCTTGACAGAGGCGACTTCCAATCCTCGGTTGCCACCGCGCGAAACCTGCTGCTGCGGTGTCTGTCCGCCGGTGAAGATGCCTATCCGGACGCCGACTATGACACAGCCATGGCGCACTTTCTCAAGGGCCGGGCGCTAAGGACGGCCGGCAATGCCGCGGCGGCCCTCAATCCTTTGGCTGAGGCCCGTAGGCGCTTCGCGCACGCCGGAGGCGAAAGCGCCGAGCGTATGGCGTCCGCAGCCATCATCCTAGATTCGGCAGTCAAGATTGAAGGTGCTTCCCGAAACGGTGGACGGCGTGGACTTTGTGGACGATGTGGACCCCGAAGAAGATCACCTGCAGGGTTGCGTCCACTTTGTCCACAACGTCCACTTTGTCCACTACTTGGACAAACCCAACTGGCTCCAATTGCCGAATCTAGGATCATGGACTCCGCTCATTGCCAGATGCTCTTGGGGCAACTGCACGAAGCGACTGAGGCGTATGAAGAGGCCATCAACCGTGCCGAGAAAAGCCGCGACGGAAGATTCGTGGCCGCGCCGGCAAGTTCCAACTCGGTACCGTCCTCATGTTACAGCGACGTTATGCCGAGGCGCTCGAGATCTACCAGCAAGCGCGTGATATCTTCGAGTCCCTGTGCGAACCGGGTACCGTTGCGGGGATATGGTACCAGATCGGAATGCTCCACAGCAGCGCCGGGCAGTTTGAGCCGGCTGAGCGGGCCTATCGCGAGTCGCTCGCCATTAGAGTACGCGACCGAGATCGCGTAGGCGAGGTAGCCAGCCTCAATGAACTGGGAATCCTTTATGACGCCATCGGCCGGCTCGAAGAAGCCGCGGCTTTCTACCACCAAACCGCCGACATCTGCGTCGAACTGCAAGATCTTGCCCATGAGGGTGTGACCCGCAGCAACTTGGCTAGTGTCAAGTCACTCTTGAAATGTCGTAAAACATAGCGTATACTTCTTCCGCGCCAATAGGAGGAAGTAACATGCCGCTGATCAGGTATAAAGTAACATTGGACAGGCAAGAGCGTGACATGCTGCAGGAGATCGCCACCCGTGGAAAACACAGCAGTCAAAAGGTGCTCAACGCCTTGATCCTGCTGGGGTGCGACCAAGGTCCGTTTCAGGATCGTAAGTTGACCAACCAGAGGATTGCCGAGGCGATGCCGGTGAGCATGAAGAAAATTGATCGTCTCAAGAGGCGCTTCGTCGAGGACGGGCTGGAGGCGGCGTTGGACAAGCAGAAGCCCAAGCGGACCTACGCCCGAAAGGCCGACGGGGACGTGGAGGCGCATCTGATCGCCCTGAGTTGCGCCAAGCCGCCCCCGGGTCACGCCCGCTGGTCGTTGCGCTTGCTGGCCGACAGGATGGTGGAACTGCGCTATGTGGACGCCATTTCCCATGAGACGGTGCGCAAAGTCCTAGAAAAAACGAACTGAAGCCATGGAAACGGGAACAATGGGTCATTCCGCCCGAGCAGAACGGCGACTTCGTCGCCCAAATGGAACAGGTGCTCGATACTTACAAACGCCCCTACGATCCTCTGCACCCCGTGGTCTGCATGGACGAATCGCCTCGCCAACTGATTCGAGAGACCCGGCTTCCCCTGCCCGCGAAGGGCGGTGCGGCGGCGCGCCACGACTACGAATACGAGCGCTGCGGCGTGTGCAACGTGTTCATGGCGGTCGAGCCACTGGCCGGCAAACGGATCACGCGGATCACGCAGAGGAGAACCAAGACGGACTGGGCAAGCTTCTTGGAGGAAATCGCCAGCCACTATGCCGCAGCGCAGAAGATTATCCTCGTCATGGACAATCTCAACACCCACACTCCCGGGACGCTATACGAAACGTTTGCGCCGCAGATGGCCAAGGGGCTCTGGAACCGCTTCGAGTTTGTCTACACCCCAAAGCACGGCAGCTGGCTAAATATGGCCGAGATCGAACTGAACGTGCTCATCAAGCAGTGCCTGGACAGAAGGATCGACACGATTGGCGAGATGCGGGCGGAAGCAGCGGCGTGGGAGAACCGCCGGAACAACATGAAGGCAACGATCAACTGGCAGTTCACGTGTGGCGACGCCCGAATCAAGTTGCGGCGTCTTTACCCCGATCCGCATGTAAGGAGTCGAGTTTTCGCGTGGGAGGATGAGAAGCGGG
>CAZPMT010000040.1:0-40299 GCA_964587655.1 uncultured Nitrospiraceae bacterium | reverse complement strand
CAGGGCCGCTGAGTGAATGGGCGTATTGTGACGGCATTTCTTCACAACCTCTCCGTATCTAACGTAACCGAATTGCGCGCCTGATGCATCCGGGAAGAACCGGTATTTGGAGATCTGGAATCTCAGACGTAAGGCATTCAAGATCTCTAGCTCATTGGACCTGAGCGGCAGGTTGGGGCGAGGGCGGATTGGGCTGGGGGGTCTGTTGGTTAGACGCCACTTTCTTACCCTTACCGGGGCTCTTTTCAGGATACTTACGGTTGTCGTCGTGGCACGAACTGCAACTGGAGGAATTGCCCAGCCCGACCGGATGACAGCCGTTGCACGCGGTGTCGGCATGGTCGCTGTCCAGGACCAGCCCGGTCTTAGCGTGGTCGAACGCGGCGGGGAACCAACTCGCCGGGTGACACGATTGACATTCCTTGTTGAGTCCTTTGAAGGCGCCCGCTTTCTTGTGACACTTCTGACAGGAGACTTCTTGATGGTATGCCTTCAGCATGAACGAACTGCGGCGGCCATGATCAAAACCCTGGGTCTCACTCTTCATGTGACACGCCCCGCAGTTGTCCGAGACGTCGTGGCACTTCGTGCAGTCCTCATGCGGGTCCTCGCGCTCATGTTTGGCGGGCGTCAACGTGTCGTGGCAGCGGCTGCAATTCTCCTTCTTGTGGCAATCCACGCAACGGTGTCCGAACAGTTCCACGTGCTCCTTGTGGTGGAACGTCACGAGCGTCCCTTCTTCCATGGCGGCCGTCTGATACACGCGCTTTACGGGCACCTCGACGTTTGGATGAAGCCGGCCCATTATGTCCGCGGATCCCGCGACCGGCTCGAATTTCTTCAGCGGGTCCCGTTTCGCGTGACATACCACGCAATTGGTGTCGTGGCTCCACTCGCGGTGACACCCCAGGCATTGGCGGTGGTAGGCCCCCTTAAGCCCGGGTTGGCTGAGATTCTCCTCATTGGCCCCGGGAGAGTGACATTCCCGGCACCGCTGGCTCTTGCCCGACTCGCTGTGATGATGACACACGCCGCAGCCCTCCGACATGTTCTCCATCGAGGCGTGGAGCTTGTGCGGAAACACGACCGGGACGTAGATGTCGGACAACTGATCGAGGATAAAGACATCCGGCGCCGCCGCGTCGCTTTGGGGCTTTGCCGCGTCCGTCTTGCCGTGGCGGAGGCACCGCGGCGTGTAGAGGTCGTTTCTGCTCGGGTTCTTGCTGGAGTGGCACGGCGAGCAGTCTCCGCCAGCGTCGCCCTTCTCGGGCATCGCGTCTTGGGAAGCCGCCCATCCCGTCCACAGAACGGCGCAGCACACAAACAATCCGATTACCCAGCTACGACAATGCATAGGGATCCGTTCGAACCTGAAGAGGTTCCCGTGACGGGCTGGTTTCATAGGCATGCGATTCCTCTTCCGCACAGTTTGTCAAACCGCGACAAACTGTGGGCAGAATCGGGAAAAGCATAACCAGCGTCCGATACATGAAGACCAATCCCGCAACAAGCCCCACTGTTATGAAGATCTCGCCGAGGCTCGGAAAATAGCGCGTCGTGGCGAAGGGGGGATTGTAGGCCACGAGAAACACATTGATCCGATTCAGGGCCACGCCGCCCACCACCAAAGTACTGGCCAGGAGGAGTCCTCCTGGCGACCGCCGCACATGGACGCTGAGCAGCAATGCGAACGGGAGGATGACTCCAAGACCCAACTCGGCCATGAAAGCGTACGAGGCTACGCTCCCGTCAAACAGATTGCCGTAAGCTTCCCGGATCATCAGGTCGGAAACCTTCGCGGCGAGGTAGATGCCCAGAAAGATCAGGACAAAGCGGCTGAGCGGCGTGAGCAGGCGCATCTCGGGTTTGCGCCCGAACGACCGGGAAGCCAGCAAAGACTCGAATATCACCATCGGGAACCCGACGGCCATCGCCGATAAGAGAAACAGCAGCGGCAGAATGGGCGTGTACCACAGGGGATGCACCTTGTACGGAGCGATGAGCATCAGTGCGCCGAGCGAGGACTGGTGCATGCACGACAGCACGACCCCGGCGATGATGAACAGAAACATCACCTTGCCCAACAGGCCTTGTGCCAATCGGAGCACGATATCGATAAGATCGTTGAGCCTCGCCAGCGGCCCGGGCAAGTCCACCCGGCCCACAAAGCGTTCGCAGAGAATCGGCGTGAATTCGATATAGAGCACGTTTAGGTACACCATTACGCACATGCCGACCTCGAACAACACCGAGTTTCCTTGCCACATACTGGGCAGCATCGGGTGCCAAACGTTGTAGTACCGCCCCAGATCCATCAACAGACCCAGCACGACGAACGTGTATCCGAGCACGGCTGTCAGCAACGCCGGCCGCACCAGTGCTTCGTACTCGCGCCGATGGAAGATGTGCGCGAGCGCCGCGGTCGTGAATCCGCCCGCGGCCAAGGCCACGCCCGTGGCAACGTCCAACGCGATCCAGATACCCCACGGGAATTGATTGTTCAGGTTGGTGGCGGCCCCGAGGCCGAACACGAGCCGGTACACGGCCGTGCCCGCGCCGATTCCCATCAAGGCCAGCAAAGTGAAAACGCCCGGTGTGAAAAAGCTCAGTTTCATCGGGGCGGCTTTGCCGTGTTCGCTCATGCCTGTTCCTCCTCGGAGGGCATTGTCTCCGAATCTACGGGTTCGTTCTTACCAAGAGTTTTCATCGCCGCTCCGAGCAGACCGAAGAGCAGCAGCGGAGGCACGCCGAACTTGAAGACACTGTGCTGGATCGTTTCGGTGAGTTGCGGGATGGGTTTCTCGCCCAGTTCAAGCATGCCCAACTGCGTTGCAGGCTGTCCGGTCAGGTACATCCACGACGTGCCGCCGACTTCGCGTTCGCCGTAAACGTGCTGGACGTAGCGCTCGGTGTTGGAGGCGATCTTTTCGCGCGCCAGACCGAGCAACTCGCTCCGTTTTGCGAAGGTGAGACACATGGGCGGACAGATCTCCGCGCATGCGGGCTTCTTGTTCTCCGTCATGACGCGCTCGAAACAGAAGGTGCACTTCCGCACCATGGGAGTCAGCGGGTTGTCGTATTCGTAGGCCGGGACTTGGAAGGGGCACGCCACCATGCAGTATCGGCAGCCCATGCATTTCCAGGCGTCGTACGTTACCGCGCCGCTTTCCTGACGCCGCAGCGCCCCCACAATACACGCCGATGCGCACGCGGGCTTCAGACAGTGCATGCACTGGACTTTGGCGAAGATCGGCTTTGCGGGATCGGCGGGGTTCGGATAGCGATTGACCACGGTGTACGCGTCGGCGGTCATCCGGCGCGGCTGATCGAACACGGCGGCGTCTTCGTACGCTTCCACCGGGAGTTCCGTGAGACCGTTCGCCTTCGCGCACGCCCACTCGCATTTCCGGCACCCGATGCATTCCGTCGTATCGACCAGCATGCCCATGCCGTCTGACACGTCTTCACTGCGAGGTGTTTCCGCCACGGCGGCGCCACAAAGGCCCGCCACCCCAACCCCCACGGCACTGAAAAACTGACGCCTATCGCACTTCATTTACTGCCCCACTACAACTACATGGTGCTCAATATACTGCACGGGAAAACACATCCCTTCACATGATTATACCTGTAGGTTTGGAGAGTGACCTCAGTGGAACGCCGGTATTTGAGGCGGGATGCTATCCGGCAAAAACACGCAGAAACGGCCCTCGTTACAGTTTGTCGTGGCTTGACAAACTGTGGGGAGGACCTGCGAGGATTTCACTCCTCAACCTTGAAAAGGCCGTTGTCGATGGCGAAACGGACCAGCTCGGCGCGGCTCTTGAGGCCGAGTTTTCCCATAATATTGGTCCTATGAGTCTCGACGGTTCGGTCCGAGATGAAGAGTTTCTCCGCGACTTCCGCATTTGTATAGCCGTAGGCAAGGAGCCGGCAAACCTCTTGTTCACGCGGCGTTAGTATCCCGATACGGCCCGGTTCTTTCGTTGCCGGCTTCCCGACGTAGGGCGAGATAACAAGACTGGCCAAAGCGGGGTCGATATAACTGTCGCCCCGGTATGCGGCGCGTATCGCGTGCACCAACTCGGTGCCCGATGATTTTTTCAGGACGTACCCGCGAACGCCGATGCGCAGCATTTCCTGCAAATAGTATTCGTCCTCGTGCATCGTGAGGACCACGATGGCCAAAGAGGGCCGCCTACGCAGCAACTCCTGGGCCGTTCGCGCTCCCGGCAGCCCGGGCATACTGATGTCGAGCAGAAGCACGTCCACGGTTATCTCTTCGATCGCGCGCAGCGTATCGAGACCCGATACGGCTTCCCCCACGACGCTGATGTCGGGTTCCCGTTCGAGCAGGGCTCGGAGTCCGCTGCGAAGAACGGCGTGATCGTCCGCTATAAAAACCCTAATGGCCATGGTTGTGATCCGTCTCCTCTCCCTCGGCGGGGGTATCACGATCAATACCCACGAGTATGGGTATTCTGACACGGACCGTTGTCCCTTTTCCAGGTTGTGAGTCCACGGCGAAGTCGCCGCCGACAAGCGCCGCCCGCTCCTTCATCCCGATGAGTCCGAGAGGAGGCTGGCGCTCTTGGCCGCTTCTCAATCCCCTTTCAACGGCCGCGACATCGAAACCTCTTCCATTGTCCTCGACGATAAGACTTACCTCGTGGTCGTGTGTAAGCAGGACGATACTGGCCTGTGTAGCCTCCGCGTGCCGCATGATGTTAGTGATGCCCTCCTGCGCAATGCGGTACAAGGTGACCTCAATGCGGTCGGGCAGGCGCGGAGCGCCCTCGGAACCCACGCACTGATAGTCGAACGGGAAGCCCGCGCGCCGCGACATTTCCTCGACGTACCGGGCCAGGGCGCTGTCGAGACCGTAATCATCCAGGATGGACGGGCGCACCTGCCACGCAAGGTTCCGCACTTCGTCGATGAGGCGTCGGATTTCGCTTGTGACTTTGTCACACGTCTCGCGAAGGAGCGGTGCGTCCTTGAATGCCGATTCGATGGTCAACAACATGCTGGTAAGCGACTGGCCCAGTTGGTCGTGCAACTCGCGCGCCACATTTTTCCGCTCATCTTCCTGGGCCTGAACGATCTTTCCGATAAGCGAGATCCGGTCCGCTTCCTTTTCCTGCACCTCGCGCCGATAACGCTCGAGGCCCTCCGCCATCTGGTTGAATACGCTGGCCAACTGGCCCACCTCGTCGCCGGAGAAGATGTCTGCACGCGCCCGAAAATCCTCCGCCCGGAGGCGGTTTGTCGTTTGGACCAGGTTGTGAACCGGCCTGACCAAGACGAAAGCGAGGGCTAGAGATAAAGACAAGCTGACCGCAAGGCACAGCGCGAGGCTCCATAACAGAGACCGCGTGATCTTGGCCATCTCCCGCGCAATGATCGTGTCTCCAACACCCAGGCGCACGGAACCCGCTTGACCATCGCCTACCGGGAGGGTTACTTCGAGAACCAACCCGCCGGGGCGTTGATAGGCCCTGATACTCCCCTTCGGGATAATCACATGGGGGGAGATCTCGAGGAGATCCCTCGGGATCTCCGTCGGAGAAAGGGTGGTATGGCACGCGGCGCACAAGTCCTCACCCCGCTCCAGCAGATCCGGCGGCGCTTCGGTTGGGAACGTGAATCCGTGCGACAGTATCCGGCCCGGCTTGTCCTGCACCACCACATAGCGGACATCGGGAAACGACTCGATCGTCTGGTTGATCTCACGGTCCAACGCGGCGCAGTCCCTGGCCGCCGCGAATCGCTCGATGCGCGACGCCAGAGCAGTGGCAACCGACAGCGCCGTCTCCGCGTGCACCTGATAATGGGTATGAAACATCCCCGTCCGAATCTGAAAAAACGCCACCGTTCCGAACAGCATCGTCACCAGCATGCCGATCCCCAACACCTTCACGAAAATGGGGACGGACAACACCTGCCAGATAACGGACGAAGCCCACCTGCCCAATATGTCCCGGCGCATCACCATCGCGTGCCCTTGATGCCTCACTCTACACTATCTTACTCTTTCCCAGGCGAGCCAAGCGAATCAGCCACCGAGACGAGCTATTGTGCCGCAATTCGGGAGCGTGCAGCGCGGTGCGTGCGCTGGTTTGACAGCGATTCCCGCTGTTTGGTATGATCGCTCTTCGTCAGAAAGGCAGCAGCGCCGCGATTGTGCGGCGGGCTTGCACGATGTGAGTTTTGTATAGGAAGAGAGCATGGCTAACATTAAGTCGTCCAAGAAACGCAATGTAACGAATGAGCTCCGGCGTCAACGCAACGTTACGGTGAAGTCCCGTTTGCGGACGTACGTCAAGCAGGCCATGGCCGCGATTGAGGCCAAGGACGCCGAGAAGGTCAAGGCCCTTCTTCCCGGAGCACTGGCGGAGATCGACCAGGCTGCTTCAAAGGGCATCATTCACCGGAACAGCGCGTCGCGCAAGAAATCCACCTTGCAGCGCGCCGCCGCGGCGATGTAGCATTTCCCAATTCGAGCGGAAGCCGCGAGAGAGCCTTCTCTCGCGGCTCTTTCTATCCCTCCCTGCGCAGGGTCTTGATCAGTTCGAGCAACCGGCCATCCACTTGGAAGAACCGCAACGCGCCCCGTTTGTCAATCAACACGATCTGCGGGATATTGTGGATTCCATAGACTTGGTACGTCTTGAACGCCTCGGTATCGCGTCCCATCGGGAAAGAAATCCGGCATGCCTCGATATACCGTTGGATCTCATCGATCTCCTTCCCGTTGTCGTGTACGCATACGATGGCGACGTCATCGACGTCCCGGAGAAGGTCGTTGAGCGCGCGGAGTTCCTCGATGCAGTCGAGTATGGGGCCGCGCAGGTCGAACCCGCCCCAGAACGCGAGGACGATCACCTTTCCGCGAAGCGATTGAAGCGACAGTGGAGAGGAGTTGAACCAGTGGTCACACTCGATCTCCGGGGCTTGGGCGCCTACCATCGGCGTCAGGTCGTTTTCCCCTTTGGGTATCTCGCGCGACGCGGTATCGGGCTCAAAAGACGCGAGTGTTGCGGCAACGGGCTTCGGCTCCTTGAACGAGACCTCGAAATCGCATCGTAGGAAACGCTGGGCGTGCTCCGCCCGGAAAGTGGCCTTGCCTTCCTGGGGCGCCTGGGCAAGCTGAATCTTGAACCGTCCTTCGGTGTCCGTGATCAGCCACAAAGGCGGCGTGAGACCCCGCGAAGAGATCAGTACGTTCGGTTCCGGCTTGCCGTCCGCGTTCAACACTCTCCCCTCGACCGAGGGGAGCGCAAGAAGCTTGATCGGGGCAAGCTTTGTCTCCGACTTCAATGATCCCGTCACCGAAATGTCGCCGAGGTTCTCCGTCATGTAGCCGTTGGGCGGGAGGATTCGGATCCGTCCGTCCAACGGCGGCGTCAGCAAGCGAAACAGTCCGTCCGTCTGCGTCATGACTTCCTGGTAAAGGTCCGAGCCGATCCAATACGACACCGATATGCCGGAACAGGGCTTCCCGTCGGGATACAGCACCGCGCCTTCAATGGCGCGCGGCCGTTCCAGGGCCAGATCCACGACGTTCCGTTCCGCCTCCAATTGCACGACCACGTGTTGCGCCCTCGGCGACGCGTATTGCGGATGCCGCACCGTTGTGAAGTACTCGCCCGGTTCCACGGCCACGTTGTAGAAACCTTCCGGGTCCGTGAGCGCCTCCGCGGCATCACGCTGCGCGCCCGCGCCGATCTTTGACACGACGACGCGCGCATGTTCGACGCCTTTCCCGTCGCAGGTCACACGCCCCCGCAGCTTCACGCCTGGATACAACAGGATCGTCTGCTCTTTCCCTCCCACGGGCAGATAGGCCACGGACGCGTTGGCGTGGTCGCGATGACCCACGACGAACCGAACATGCGTGCCGCGCGGCAGCTCCGGAAGCGTCATATGGCCGTCATCGTCGCTCCTGATAGCAGGGAAGCCTTGCGCAACGAGATCCTCGACGGGCACGTTGAAACTGTCCGCGACGAACATCGTTCTCACGTACGCGCCGGCCAGCGGCTCATATGCTTGGTTCTTGATCCGCAGTTTGACAACGTCCGGCTCGTACAAAGACACCTTGACGCTCCCCGGCCCGATGACCGATACCACCATGCCTCCGATCGCAAACCCCTCCTTGCGTGCAATGATCTCGGCGGGCCGCGGCGCCACTTCTGAAAACTTGAAAGCCCCTTGGGCATCGGTCTTCGTGTGCTTGACGTACCGGTCTTGGCTCAGCCAGACATCCGTCCCGGCAATGCTCTGCTCCTTCGGATCAACGACGGTTCCCAACACGTCGAACGCAAACGAAGCGGGGGAGAGGAGCAGGAGAAATGCGGCAATGGCCAGCGCCTGCTGCGCTGAGATTTTGGATTTCAGTATAGGTCTCTGCGCCTGAATCAAGTACCCGTTTCCTTGCGCGAAATCAGCCTGATCAACGCCGATTCTATGCCACAAGCGCCGCGATGCGCTGCATGAAATCGCCGAGCTTTGCCCCGTATTCCGGCGAACCCTCGCTAACGACGAGCCCCTGCGAGATGGCTTGCACGGTGTCGACGGAGTTGGACATCACTGGCAATGCGTTATCCACGCTGCTGAACCGCATATGGACGAAAGGTTTTCGACGCGCATACATGCCCCGGCCCGCCTGGGTCTTGCCCGCCTTGACCCTCAGATAACAGGCGATTGCCTCGCCGTCGACCGACCACTGATAGATCCGCTCGGGCTGTTTGCCGGTCCACTTCACCATGTCCGGCTCCCCGGCCTTGTTTAACTGACTGAGGGCCGTCGAGATCATGTACAGCGTCATCTTAACCTTCATCCGCGCTTGCTCGGGCGTCTTCGGTTTGGCGTTGGGCATGAGGATCTTCAGTCCAAGCAAGAGACCAAATACGTTGATGAGGAGACGGGGCCTTGAAAACAGCGCGGCTAGCAAAAGCCCGAGGCTTGGCAGCGCGGGTTTGCCGGCAAACATCGCGTTCATCCGCGCCACGCTCGGAAACGAAAACGTGATGTCGGGGTCTTTCGCGATCTCGTGAACGACCGCGAATGCGCCATCCGCGAACTTCAAGTTCGCGCCGACGGGTCCCGCGGGATCGTTTGCGACAAACTGCACCGTCGCGTTGACCCCCTGGAACTTCGCTCTTGTCTTGGGATCGTCCTCGAGCATGACCTTGATGACCGGCAGGGCCGCCCGCAGGAAGATCCGGGCCGTTAGCAGTTCCTTCTCCGTCGCCATGGCCTACACTTCGTCCTCCCAGTTCTCGTCCTCTTCGAACTCGCGGCCCATCAGTTCGCGAACCTTCGCGACGATCCCGTCGGTATCGATGTTGTAGTAATGTTGAAGGTCCTCGGGATAGCCGACGATCGTGAATTTGTCGGGGATGCCCACCTTATTGAATGCGCATCCTTTTCCGCTTGCCGCGATCACGTCGGCCACGGCGGTGCCGAGGCCTCCGACAACGTTGTGGTCTTCGAATGTGATGATGCGGCGCGTCTCATGTACGGCCCTGACGATGGCTTCTTCATCGATGGGCTTGATCGTGTGCATGTTCAGCACCCGCACGCTGAGGCCTTGGTCCTCGTGCAGGATTTTCGAGGCCTCCACGGCGGGCAGGACCGCCACGCCGCACGCGATGATCGTTGCGTCCGTACCGGGCCGCAATTCGACGGCCTTGCCGATCTGGAAATCGTAGTCCTCCGATTCATACAGGCGGGCCTCGAATCCCCGCCCGATCCGGATATACACGGGACCGTTGATGTCCATGCAGGCACGCACCGCACGCGCGGTTTCAATGCCGTCCGCAGGCGCGATCACCGTCAGGTTCGGAAACGCCCGCACGATCGACAGGTCCTCGATGGAATGGTGCGTCGAGCCGGCGGGGCCGAACGACGTGCCGCCGTGCGTCGCGATCACCTTGCAGTTCAGGTTCTGATAGCAGATATCCGTACGCAGGAATTCGCAAGCGCGCATCGAGGCGAAGACCGAGAACGTTGAGATAAACGGGGTCAAACCCACCTTCGCGAAACCCGCTCCGACCGCGAACATGTTCTGTTCGGCGATCCCGAAGTTGAAGAATCGTTCAGGGTACTTCTTCCCAAAGGCGCCGATCTTGGTGGATCTGGCAAGATCCGCCGACAGGCCGACGATCTCCGGATGCGTCTCGCCGAGGTCGCACAGCGTAATGCCGTAGATCTCGGCCTGCGTCAGCTTGTCCGCGTCATATACGGTCCAGGTCAGGCCTTCTTTCGACATGATCTAGTCCTCTCCTATCGACTGCTTTGCCTTGGCGATGAGATCGACGCTCAATCCCCCGTAATGCCAAGCCGGATCGTTCTCCATGAAATCGACGCCCTTGCCTTTTACGGTGTCGCAGATGATCATCACCGGCCCTTCCGTGTATCCGAGAGCGAAATCAATGGAATCCGCAAGTTGCCGGAAGTCGTGTCCGTCGATAGATCGCACCTTCCATCCGAAAGCCGCCCATTTGGCCTCGAACGGTTCGAGACTCATGACGCTCTCCGTGGCGCCGTCGATCATGAGATGATTGCGGTCTACGAACCCCGTCAGGCTGGCGAGTTTGTAGTGGCTCGCCGACATCGCGGCCTCCCAGATCGATCCCTCGTTGCACTCACCGTCTCCCATGACGGCATATATGTGAAACGGCTTCTTACGTACGCGCGCGCCCAAGGCCATGCCCACGGCCTGAGACAAGCCGTGGCCCATCGATCCCGTGGACGCGTCCACGCCGCGCGCCTTCAGACTGTCCAGATGCATCCCGAACGGCGAGTTGAAATGATTGAATTCCTTCAGCAGTTCCGGGTCGAAGTATCCCTTGTTCGCAAGCACCACCGCATGGCCGACGCCACCGTGGCCCTTGCTGAGGACAAAGCGGTCCCGGTCGTCCCAGCCGGGGTTCGCCGGGTTAGTCTTCAAATACTTCCAGTAGAGTATCGTGAGAATTTCCGTCATGCTGAGCGAGCCGCCGATATGAGAGCCCCCGGCCCACCCCGTGACGTCCACCATGTCGCGCCGCAATTTTCGCGCGATGCGCTTCAACTCCGTGATTTCCTGTTCCGTGATTGGCATAACAAACTCCTGCCGGGTCACAATCCTGCACTTGACCATCGCCTGCTGGGTTGAGTTTCGAGTTTATACGGTCGCGACGCCCATCGCAAGTTGCGTGAATGCAATTCCAGTGAAACCACGGATGAACACGGACAGACACGGACAAACACGGACAAACACGAATAAACATGGATGTCCACACGTTTGGGAGGGATAGTTTTTCTCTCAGGGCACGACCATCGTGGCCGTAATCGTCCGGACGCCTCCGTCGCTCTGCACGATGAAATCGTACGCGTACGTGCCGGACGCAAGGTCCGTCCGATTCACGAGCACGGTGACCAGGATGTTGTCGCCCAGCGACGCCAACCCCGAATTGGGCGTTAGGTTCAGCCAATCCGGGAACGCGGTCGTGTCCACGCGCCAGTGCAAGGTGCTCTGTCCGGCGTTCGACACTTCGAACGACTGCGTATTGTCCGCCGAACCGAAATCTAGAACGTAGAAGCCCGGCGTGAAATACGTTGACGTTACTTGCAGGAGCGGATTCTGAATCGTCATGAGCACAGTGATCGGGACACTGAACGGTTCCCCGCCCAACAGGTTCGCGTCGAAGAAAACGTTGAAGAATGTCGAGTAGAAGCCCGGCGGAAACGAACGGTCCAGATTCAGCGTTAGCACGTCGGTTTCGGTGGTCGAGACAAGCATTCCCGTCTTCGTATCCGCGACGAGGAACTGCGGGAGGTCGGTCACTTCCCAGTTGAGCCATACGCCGGTCGGCGCGTGGCTGCCGCCGATATTGCGCAGCTCAACCTGGGCCGAGTTCAATCCATCGCCGAAATCGATGATGCGCGTTTCATTCGGCGGCGATGTGACTGTGATGCCCGGCGTCGGGAACGCCGGTGCAAATGAACCCAGCGAACTGACCCGCACGGTGTCGGGACACACGAAATACTTGCCCTGCAAGTCCATCGAGTCGTAAACGGGGTCCGTGACCGCGAAGGATACGAGGGCGCCGCCCGCGGGGATTGGATCGGGGAAGTCAAGCACGAGCAGATCGCCGAACGTGCCGTACGGCAGCGGGCCGCCGTCGGCCGGCTTCGTCAGGCGATATAGATCTCCGCCTTCCGCCGTCAGCGTCCAGCCATTCAGGATGCCGTCCACGAGCGTCGGCGGGCTGAACGCCTGCCCGCTCACGATACTGAATTGGAGGGTCTCGATGTTGCGCGGCACGTACTCGGCGCGCACCACCAATCGCGCATGATCTGCTTGAAGACCTTCGCTGCGCAGCGAGATCTGGCCCAGCCGGACGTCGCCCGCGATGGCCAGGAAATCAAGCTGCTTTTGCGTTACCGAACCGTTTATCAAGCCCTGGTCCGGAAGGCATATGCCGTCATTATCGTTCGGGTTGTCGAACTTCGCATCCACGCGCACCGTCACGGGCGCATCTTCCGTCAACGTCACGTAGCTGAGCACAACTTGCGACGTGAGATCTCTAGCAATGGACTGGTCGCACGGGAACTGTGCCGGATCTTCCGTGCTACACCAGTTCAGCAACTCGTTTACCACGGGACGAAGGACCGGACTGCCGTCAGGCGCTGTCTGTCCGGAGCGTTCCTCCGCCGAAGGATAGTAGTGTCCGCCCGAGCCCGCGGAAAGGCGCGCAAGCGGTTCGTGGAACACGCCGCGGCCCCAGCCGACCGGGAAGAACCGGGTCCGCAAGAATGCAAGCAGGTCGAGGACCTCTTTCGTACGTCCGGGCGGCGTCGTCAGACGGCCATCGGTAATGCACACGAGGGCGCGGACGTCCGCGTCATCGAACGACTGCCGGAAAAGGTTTACGTCATAGTAGTCCAACAGATTCGCTGCGTCCGTAACCGCCGGAAGCAACTCCGTCGCGCCGTGGTCGATGATGCGAATGCTCGAGAGCCGCTCGAGCAACAGGTTCTTGTCCGTCGTGAACATCGGCCCGGTCGGATTCACGAAGCGCGTGGGTTGAGACCGCTCGTGGAACTCCATCAACGCGATGTTATACGTGCCCGGCAATTCCTGGATCAGGCGTCCCACGGCCTGCTCATACAAAGCCTGCAGCGGGTCCGGCGCATTGGCGATGGCCGGGTCACCCACGGATTTCGCCGCGTTTAACATGCTCCCGGAATAGTCCAGCAAGATGGCCACGTTCGTGCGCAGGTTCGCGCCGCTCGTGAGGAGCTGGCTTGTTTCGGAGATCTCGAGGGCAATGTCCTGCTCGAAAATGGAGAAGCTTCCCAAGTACTGATCGAGGAGATTGTCCGGAAGCGGAAGGACGTCGTAGGCGATGTCGCGCATCATGAACGTAAACCTGACAAGCGACGGGATGCGCGTGCGCGCCTTGGCGCCTTCGAAGGAGAGGGGCGCCGCTTCGACCGATACCTTCACGCGCTTTTCCTCGATGGAGGTGATCGTCCGGCGCCGTCCGTTCTCATCGATCTCGAAGGCCGTGATGACAAACTCGCCCGTGTCTCCGCTGCCGGTGAGTTGCGCGCGGTTGATCGATATGTCTACGTTTCGCCAATCCTTTATGACGCTCGAGGTGCCCTCGCTCAACCCGGTTTCCGGATAGAAGTACAGCCACGGTTTCGTGCTGACGATCGCAAAATTCAGTATCGATCCGGGGTCGCCGGTGTTGGCCACCTCGAAGGAATCCGAAATGTCGTAGAGGCCCATCGCGATTTCAGAGGGCTTGACCCCGATGGCCGCGACCTTCGGAACCTGCATCTCCACGCGCACGGGAACCGTCGCGTTTACGGGATCGTTGGACCCGATGTCGAGCGTGAACGTGACGGCGCCGAAGGGGAGACCGGTGCGGTCCACGGTTACCGTGACGATGCGCTCTTCTTGCGGCTCCAAGGCCCCTTGCGCGGGATCAATCGACGTCAGCCACGCGGGGAGGGGCGTCGAGGCCACCCGCCACGACAACGTGCCCGTACCCAGATTGCGGACGGTGAAAGTGCCCGAGTCCTCGATAGTTCCCAGAGGGACAAACGGGATGCCGTTCGTATCCACGTTCGGAACGCCGTCCGGGCTTTGGCCCGAGTCAATGCTGATGGCCGCCACGCGCGCGACGTTCATCGATACCTTGACGCTGGCCGCGGGCAGCGCGTTGTTCGCTCCGTCCAGCGCCGTGACCTGCAACGTCCACGTGTAATCGACGCCGGCCGGAGGCAGGCCGGTCCGATCCACCGTTACCTTTACCGCATCCGTGTCCTCGCCGCTCACCGTGCCGCTCGCTATGCCGCCGCCGTCCACGGGACTGATCGAAACCCACGCGGGCTTGCCCGACGTGTCAATCCGCCAATTCACGACGCCCAGACCGCCGTTCCAGATCGCAAGGTTCTTGTTCACATAGGTCGTGCCGAAGTTCAGTTGCGTCGGCAACACCTTTAGGGTCGGAGGCAGCGCCTTCATGCTGAGGGACACAATCGTTTCCTGTCCGTCCGCCGAGCGAACCCGCAGGTCCCCTTTGTATGGCGCGTCCGGATTGGCCGGAACCTGCGACCGATCGATCTGCAACGTGATCGCGTTTTCAGCGTTAGACGGCGTCTGGCCTGTCGCCGCGGAAAGGGTGAGCCACGGGAGATCCTGGGCGGTGAACACGCTGCCGCTCAACACACCCTCCTCGATCGTCCATTCCAAAGTGCCCGTGCCCGGGTTCCCGATTTTCATCACGTCCTGCGTCTTCACGCTGCCGAAGTCGAAGACGGTTGGGTTGACATAGAGCACCGGCTGAGGTCCCTGGATATTCAGCAGCACCGTCTCCTGGCCGCCATCACTCGAAAATCGGATTTCGCCGGTTACGTTGCCCGTGCCGGCCGTCGCGCGATCAATGTTGACGAGGATCGTCTGTTCCTGGCCCGGTACAAGCGTGCCCGCTTGCTCAGGCGGCTCGAGGGTGACCCACGCCGGAAGCAGGGCCCCGTTGATGGTCCAATGGATGTCGTCTTCGCCGCTGGTATTGCGGATGGTCAGGGGTAGTTGGTTGATCTGCGTGCCGAAATCAAGCACCGTCGGGTCCACGTAGAAGTACTGAACCATGGCCTGCACCGTCACGATGGCTGAACCCGCGTTCGAGGTTAGTTCGACAAGGACCGGCCCCACTTGCGTGCCCGGCGACAAACCGCTGCGGTCTATCGTCATGACTATCGTGTCGCTCTGTCCCGCGGGCGTTTCCCCGGACTGCGGGTTCACCGAGAGCCAGTCCGAGATAGGAGGCAGTACGCTCCACTCAAGCGTTCCACCGCCGGTGTTACGAATCTCAACGGTCCGTGTTATGGCCGAGCCGCCGAAATCGATAAAATCCGGGTGTAACTCCAGCTTCGGAGTGGCGACAACCGTCGCGCTCAGCGCCACGGCCCGGGTTCCCCCGTTGGAGGCCAGTAATACTTCGCCGACGTGTTTTCCGGGGTCGACGTTGGTGAAGTCGGCGCGCAACGTGAGTACTTGGCTGTCGTTCGTGGTTTCACCGCTTGAGGGGACGACCGAAAGCCAGTCCGGTTTGGCCGCCACGTTCCACGTCAGCGTGCCTCCGCCGACATTCGAGATGACCAGCGTGCGTTCCGCATGTTGGACGTCGAAAGTGAAAGCAGTGGGTGAGATGGCGAGGATCGGCGCCAGCACGGGACACCCGGCGAGCAACAACAGTGCGCACGGCAGGCCGAACTTGACGGCATGTATTCTCTCCAAGCGCATAAGCACTCCTTTGAGCCGATGCCAGCGGTCAGTCTTCGCAACCTGACAGCTGGCGTCCGCCGACGAGCGGCGTATTACGGAATATTGGGATCTCTCGGGGCCGGATCATCAAGATCGGGTACCCCGTCTTTGTCATTGTCCCCAACATCGGGGTCATCAGGAGCAATATCATCGAAGTCCGCCCACGAGTCTCCGTCGCGGTCCCAAACGTTCGCCGCTTCCGGATTGAACGGCAACGCGAAACCATCGATAGTCAGCGACGGTGAAGCCACACTCGAGCCTTTCGCGGCCGTGAGCAAGGCTCTAGGGTTCAGGAATCCGCCCGCATAGAGGAAGTACTTCGTCAAGGACGGCCCGCTCGACGAGGCAGGGCTGTAGTACAAAGTGTTGTCAATTCGCAATCCCACCGTGAACGCGTCATTGGGTCCAAGACCCTCAAACGTCAGTTTCAACATGTCACCGAACGAGGCGTAGGTCAGATAGCCGTCAGGTTCCGTCACGACCATGAAGATGCCGTTCCCCTCGTTCGCAATCATGCGCCAGCCGTCCAGGAGCCCGCCCGGGATGAGCTTGACGGCGCCGCTGTTCAACGCCGCCTTGAGCGTCGCGAGCAAATCGTCGCGCTCCGCGCGCGTAAGGTACGGCGTTAGTGATTCAGGTACGTCGAGGATGAAGCGGAAGCGGAACTGCGTGATGTTGCGCGGCACGTAATCCGCCCGCAGGACAATCTCCGCCATGCCGTTCTGAATGCCCGTGGTGGCCAGGCTGATCTGTCCCGCTCGAGGATCGCCGGGATAGTAGACGGCGTCCTTCTCGAAGAACGCTGCCGTTGGCTCGCCCCGGCTGTCCGGGAACGCCGACTGGATCGAGTACTTGTGGCTGCCTTCCTGGAACAGGGACGTATAGGTCAGAACGACCTGTCCACGAAGTTCGCGCCACACGCGGCCCGCGTCGGACGTCTGCGGAATCAACGACAACTTCGACAAAGCGCCAGCCCCGTCAACGATCATCGACGCTTCTACCGCGGCTTCGCCCGAGTCGGACTGGATGGTGATCGCGCCTTGATACGTTCCGGGGGGGAATCCCGTCGCGGTCGTCACCGTCGCCCCACGCACGCCGGTCTCGTCGATGGAGCCATCGAGCCTGCGATGCATCGGCGGAATCGAGCCCGCCGGCGGAAATACCGTCAGCCAGTCAATGCTTTCGATGGCCTGCCATGTAAGGGTCGTGCTCCCCGTGTTGCGGATCTGCAATGTCGCCTTGCCCTGCGCGAGATCCACCGTCGTGCTGCTAAACGAGAGAGAGCTTTCCGTGTCAAGCAGACGCGTCAGGTCATTGACTTCGCCCGCATAGTAGGAATGCCCGCCCGTATCGGCGGCCAACTTGATCAGGACGCTTTGATTGACAGGGTTCGAGCGGCGTCCGCTGAAACCCACCGGGTAGAAACGCACGCGCGAATCCTGCGCGAATTTCATGAGTTCGTCGATCCGTCTCGTCGAGGAGGTGTCCCATCCGTCGCTGATGAACACGACCGATCTTACGTCCGCTTCGTCAAAGGGCAGAAGTTGTCCGGGATCTTCCTGTACCAGCGCCGCGCATGCATCGTAAAGTACGTCGAGGATCTCCGATGCGCCGTGTTCCGCCTGGGGCAGCGAGAAGGTGTTTAGGGAGTCGAGCAAGGCCGCCTTGTTGGTGTCAAACCCATGGATGACGTGGCCCGGCTGCTGGCGATCGTGGTATTCCATGATCGATACTCGGTACGTGCCCGGCAGGTCGAGGATGAACTGCTGCGCCGCCTCGACCATCTGGCGGATCGCCGCGCCCGGTTCGAGAGGATTGAGCGGGTCGCCCACCCCGGCGTTGTACATACTGCCGGTGAAATCGAGCAGCAGCACAAGGTTGTACTTCAGGCGGTCCGGCCCCGTCACGAACCGGCTGCTTTCGTCCGGATCGAGCGGGAAACCGTCCTCCTCAACATAGAACTCCATCTGGTTCCGAATGCGGCCATCCGACGCATCGATGGCGATTCCGCGCTTGTCTCGGAGCGTGAAGACAAAACGCATGAGCGACGGTGGGCGCGACCTGTTAATCGCACCCTCTACTGAGGCCGACGCGGCCACCCGGACCTGGACCTTCTGCGGAGTCACGCCCGTGTCGATAATAGGTTGGCCTGAATCGTCCAGACCCTCCATGGCGCCGATCCAAAGATCGCGGTACTCGAGATCATGCTCTATACCGTCGCGCGAGATCGTGACGCTCACTTCTCGGGCAAACTGCCAAGGCATCGTGGTATCAGTGAGGATATCGCTCTGCACGTCCAGCATGCCCTGCGGCGCGTCAATTGCGGCAATCAGCGGGTCTGCATCGACGTTGTAAGGTTCATATGCGTATGTCGTGCTATCGACCTGGACCCGGCGGAACACCGCGAAATCCAGCATCGAGAACTGATTGCCCAGATTCGCCACAAGGAACGACAACTGGTATCCGTCTTTGCCAAAATCAAGCACCACGGGATCGACCGCGATAATCGCCGGCCCAATCTGGTCAACAGTAACATTGACCTCGGCGACCAAGCTGTAGTCCGTCTGGTTGCGGATGGCCACGACATAGTTAAGATACGTCGTGTCGAAAGTGGCCGGATCGGGCACGTTCACGGTGACGGTCACAGTCTCATTGGGGGCCGTCACGGCAGTGCCCGGCTGGACGGCGATCTGAATTGGGGTGTCAACCGGAACATCGGCTGCCGCGATCCTTATGTCCGCATACCACCGGACCAGAGCATCGCCTTCGTTCTTGACGGTGAACGTTGCCGTATCGTCAAGGCCGTTGATCGTCACCTCAGTGGGAGAGACGACCAGTTTGCCCGTCCCCGGCTCGCCTCCGGTCCCTGGAACCGTCATCAAGACGGGAAGCGCCATTGTTCCGCCGTTTGAGTTGACCTGGATCCCCGCACCCGAATACGTGCCTGCGGGAAGCCCGTCCCGATCCGCGTTCAGGAAAACGCGGTCCGTTTCACCCGATATTGCTCCGTTGAGTTTCTCAGGATCAATGGAGAGCCACGGGACGTCTTGCTCGACCCAAGTTTGGGTCGCGCCGTCCCAAACGACTTCGGAGATGCTCCATTCCAACGTGCCGTTTCCGGCATTGAATATGGCAAAACTTTGACGCGTGCCGATGGCGCCGAAATTCAGAGCGCTCGGACTCACGGTAAGAACAGGCTGAAGGAATGGACACCCAACTAGAAGAAGACAAATGGCCGCGCAGGCCAAAGTCTGTCCCCGTTTGACAAACTGTGTTGTGGATCTGCCAAATAAACCAGAGCGACACCAGCGTGTTTGATAAACCATGCACTGTTCCTCGCCTGACAGAGATCATCACCCTGGCGCGGCAGTATCACGGTCGATACCGCCGGGTAGCGATCTCTTCGGGCTATCCGGTCATGGTGGCGTTCCCGAACACATGCGGTGAACACCGCCTGCTCTGTGCCGTCTCACAGTTTGTCTCCGTTCGACAAACTGTGGCCACCGGTGCTTTATTGAGGTACGGCCCCTGTCACGTCAACACCGTACGAAACAAGAATCGGGATGTCGACGTTAATGGCCTTATCACTGAGGGTCCTCGCATCGAGAATGACGGATTCCAGGGCGCCTCCCGCCTCGACGTTCGTCACCAAGGCTCCGATGTCGGCGACCTGATTGTTGAACAACGACAACTGCTTCAGGTTGAGCAGGCCGGCAAGCGGGGTGATATCCGTAACCACATTGCCGTCGAGGTTCAGGTACACCAGGGGACTGTCGAACGGACTCTCCGGACGCCCCAATTGCTCAAGCGGCCTTAGATTCGAGATCTGGTTCGTGTCCAAGTCCAGCCACGCCAAGTTCTTGCAGAACTCGATCCCGGAAATGTCCCGGATACCAAGACTCCGCGCGTCCAGTTCAAGCACATCCGCCAAGTCCGCTTCCGTGAGGAATCCAAGGGGCTTGCCGATCTCCGCCCGAATCGCCTTCTCCAGAGCATCATCCCGGATAAACACAAGGCGTGAGCAACTGACCACGCTGACCAACACACACACCAACAGTACAAGGCACTGCGCACGATTCAGTTTCATGGCTAAAACCCTTGTTCCTGAAAAACGACCAATCAGATCACAGTTTGTCTCCGTTCGACAAACTGTGAAGCAAGCCGGATCCGTCCAGCGGACCAAGCCCCCTCTTTCCTCAAGAGGACCCTTACGGTAGTATTATCACCTATCTTCGCAAATTTGTCAATAGTTTTCCTCGGCCCACCCCAGAACGACCATCGAAGCTGCTGTACCAAGACGCAAGCCTCGTGTGACCATTCATCACGCTATTGCGTAGGGGTCGTGTCAGGAACCACCTGGCACTTCGCGTCAAGATAAGTTACCAAGGGGAGGCTTCCCCCCTTCGCCTCGGTCATCAAGGCCAGCTGATGCACAACGTCGCAGATGATATCCTGCGCTTGAGCTGCTCTTGCCGGAATCACTCTCGAAACGCAATCAATATGCTTCATGCTCCGCAATTCCTCCCACCAATTTCTGAAAACCTTCCCAATACGTCATCTAGCCTTTCTTTGTAAAGAGTTTACCCCAGACAGCCCCTTCCTGTCAAGCAGAAAATTCCGCATATCCGGCTATGCGCTGGGGCTTTCTCGTTCTTGGGGACTGGGACGGGCTCGGTTACGGTTGCTGGGGAACGCTCACCTCGAAGCCCAAGTAGCGATTGAAGGCCTCGCGTACGGGTTCGAGGACTTGGCCGGGGGTCACGCTGACGTGATGCCGGTACCCGTTGTAACCCACGTGGAGCAACAGGTCCTGAAGCCGGTCGATATGGGCCACGCCGGCGCAACCGAAGAAGTCCTCGGGGATAGGGTCGTGCGTGAATCGTCCCTTGCCCAAATAGAACTTCAACTTGCCGGAATCGGTCACCATGCTGCCCAACGTGAAATCGCCGGGCGCTATGCGGCCAACGTTGCACCCATAGGCCGATCCCTCTCCGACGGCCGTGGCCAGGATCGCGTGATCAGTTATGATGCCCTTGCCGCTTACCATCATGCTCGGCGGCACCGGCCCGCAATGGAACAAAATGCACTTGTCCTCGTCTTCACCGTAGTTGTTGTTCCAGTCCAGACAACTCGCGGGACCGTCCGAGGCGAGCGCCAGCGCGCGCATCGCCACCGCATTGCTGATGTCGACCTCGCACGCGGCTGCAACGCCGCGGTCATTCAACTCGCCCAGCAGCACGCATGGGGAAATGCCCAGTTGCTCCTGCAGTTCGATCCAGCAGCGCAAGGCGATGGCGTCAAGCCTGTACTCGTCAATCAAGGCGTCCAAGACGACGCCCAACTTGATGATCTGGTCGAAGGCGCCCTCAGGCGCGCGATCCCACGATGCGCAGCGGTGCAGGGCTGCGGCCGTGGACTTGTACGCGGCATCCGTGGCGCGGACCTCTTTCATGCGCGCGAATACGGCCGACAGGTCGAACGTCTCGACGGTGATGTTGTGGCGCTGGAGTGCAATCTCATCCGTCCGGACCGTCTTAAACGCCGTCGTCCGCGCGCCAACCGCCCCGACCACCATCCCCCTCATCCCGTTGACCACGCGGCACACGCGATCGAAAAAGTCCACGTTCGCACGAAACCCTTCGCTTTTCGGATGCACCGTGTGCGGCTTCTGCACCGTGAACCGCAAGCCGTACTGGCAGAAGACGTCCATGATCGAGAACTTCCCGCAAAATGAGTCGCGCCGAAGCGCGGGAGACATCTTATCGAGTTCGTCCGGGTAGGCCTGGATCAGGATTGGGACCCCGGCGTCCTTCAACGCGGCGATAGCCCCGGTTTCGTCGCCGAAATTCGGCAGCGACAGAATAACGCCCCCGAACTTGCCCCGGTTCTCCCGCAGAAAGTTGGCGTAGACTTCCCCTTCCCGCGGCGTCTCGACGGCTCCATGACGCGTCGCGCCCGCGGGCAGCATAATGGAATCGTGACCCCATTCCTTCAAGACCGACGGCAGCTCGCTTCGGGCCGCATCCATCAGAGAAGCGGGAAAGAACCCCCTGTTTCCAAAGAACAGAGCAAACGTTGTTTTCTTAGCGGCCACGGTATCGCCCTCCTAGTCAAAAAGATCCCATCGTCAAAACTTCCGCGTCCATTCGCTCGGCCAGCGCTCGACGACCACCTTGGTTTGCGTGAAGAACTCGACTGCGTGCCGTCCCTGTCCGTGGAGGTCGCCGAAGAAGCTCTCATTCCATCCGCTGAAGGGAAAGAACGCCATCGGCGCCGCGACGCCGATGTTGATCCCGACGTTTCCGGCCGATACTTCCTGTCTGAACTTCCGCGCCGCGATGCCGCTGCTCGTGAAAATGCACGCCATGTTCCCGTAGCTGCGCTGATTGACCTGTTCGATGGCGTCCTCGAGCGTGTTCACGTGCGTGAGGCTCAGCACGGGACCAAAGATCTCCGTGTGCGCCACGCTGCGGGTTTGCGGCGGGCCATCGAGCACCGTCGGGAACACAAAGTAACCCTTCTCGAAGCCGGCCACGCGCTTGCCCCGGCCTTCGGCCAGAACCTTTGCGCCTTCCGTCTCGGCCTGTGCGATCAGACCCTCGATGCGCGCCTTGCTCTCGCCCCGGATGACCGGCCCCATCTCGACGCCTGCGTCGAGTCCGTATCCCACTTTCCTTGTCGCCGCCGCTCCCACAATGCACTCCGTGAACGGACCCCGGGCCGATTCGACGGTAATCGCCTGCGACAGCGCCAGGCACCGCTGCCCGGCGCATCCGAACGCGGCATCCGCCACAATGCGCGTGGCCATTTCCATGTCCGCGTCCGGCATGATCACCACCGGGTTCTTTGCGCCGCCCTGGCACTGTGCGCGCTTGCCGTTGACGGCGGCGCGGCTGTAAATGTACCGCGCCGTGGCGCTCGATCCGACGAAGCTGATCGCGCGGATCTTCGGATTATTGAGGATCGCGTCGACGGCCTCTTTGCCGCCGTGCACCAACTGAAGCACGCCCGGAGGGAGGCCGATGCTTTCGAACAACTCGAAGATGCGCGTGAGCGTCATAGGCGTCTTCTCGCTCGGCTTGATAATGACGCAGTTGCCCGTCGCGATCGCGTACGGCATGAACCAGAACGCGATCATTCCCGGGAAGTTGAACGGCGCAATGATGGCCGCCACGCCCAGCGGCTGACGGAACATGTGCTCGTCGATGCCCAGGGCGATGTCCTCGTTGTTGCATCCTTGCATGAGCAAAGGGATCCCGCAGGCGACTTCGACGTTCTCGATTGCGCGCTGCAGTTCGCCTTTACTTTCTGCATACGTCTTCCCGCACTCGTTCGTGCAGATCCGGCAAAGCTCGTCCAGGTTCTCTTCCAGCACCCGTTTCATCCGAAAGAGATACTTTATTCGTTCCGCGGCCGGTACGCGCGCCCACTCACGCGCGGCTCGATCCGCCGCTTCCGCAGCCCGATCGATCTCCGCGCCCGGCGACAGCGGCACGAGACACAGCTTCTCCGTCGTCGCAGGGTTCAGCGCCTCGATACTTGCGCCCCCGTTCGAGCGGGACCATTTCCCGTCAATGTAATTCAACAGAACATCCGCGGCGTCCATCACTGCCCCTTCTGGATATTCGCCCCGTCGCATCGCACATACACATCATACCACACCCCTTGCGAGGTGGCCGCGCTGCTGTTCGTGTCCAGCGTTGTGTTTGCTTCCTCTTCCCCGCAACTTGCATCGACGTGCTCGAACAGTTCCATCTTGTCCCGGAAGATCTGCAACCGCACGTAAGACGCGTTGGACCGCAGGTAGACGTAAGCATAATACGCCGCGCTCGACGTGTCCCCGTCGTAATACGAGAACCACAGGCCGGAATCCCCGTCACTATTGGCCTTGGTGATCTCGCCTTCGCTTGTGGTGCACGTCAAGTAGTGGTTCGATGCGTCCCACGTACCGCTCGACACCGTCCAGCCCGTATAGTCCCCATCGTTGAAATCATCCTTGAACGGCTCGACCTTCGTCACGAGGTTGTCCCCCGCGTCATACGTGTAGCGATACGCCGCCGCGATGGTAGCCCCGCTGTTATTCCGCACGGCCGTGACGAGCCGCTGCCGCCCGTCATACGTGTAGTCCCAATACTCGCTGTTCTGGTCCGTCACCCGCGTGATGCCTCCGCCGGCATCCAGCGCATAGGTGTACCCGTCCAGGACCGTGCCCCCATACTTGTGATCGAGCTTCGTCATCCGGTGCCGGTTGTCATAGGTGTACGCAGTCGTCATCCCGTTCGGAATCGACACCGCCGTCACCTGACCCAACGCGTTATAGTCATAGTCCCACGTCTTGCTCGACGGCGCCGTCACCGTGCTGACCTAGTTCGTGTATGACATAGGTCATGCAAAAACTGGTTACTGTCCCTACTTGTTACTTGTTCCGTATTTCTGAAAGCCCAATTAGCGCGATCAATACACACCTGTGCTTCGCGTCATGTGAAATGAGAATTCAAATGTGAGAGTCTGCGTCTCTGTCGACTCCTTATCGACAACAGCGAACTCGATCGTACCCCGTTTCGAGCGATGGGGTGATTCGAATCTCGGTACAATCTTCATCACCTGTCCACTACCTATCTCAATACTTATCTCACCTCTGTTTACTCGGTCGGGCGATCCAAAATACTTGTCACCTACAACGAGGACCTCATGATGGAACCTTCTGTATTTTGGCAAGTCCGTCTTGGAATCTGAGAACTCCGCCGTCGAACAACGCCCCCATCGGCAGTGACGAGCCTCCACGGAGATACTCTGTTCCGCCTTGACATCAATACGTTCCTTCAAGCTAATAAGAGGAACGGTATACGAGCGATCACCATTGTTTTCAATATGAATCAAAGCCTCAGTGGGATGGTCGAAACCCGAGAGATAGAACACCTGAATGCGCAGCCCGTCGTAAAGAACTTCCTTGCCCGGGAGAGTGTCCCCTTTTCTCGTATGAGTCCCGACGGGGCCAATGGGCCCTACCTCGTCCCGAAGCTTGAGAGAGTCTATATCCCGGACCTCAAGCCGCTCTGTCATGAACCCCGTGGTTCCGGCGCCGTCAAGCCCGCGAATTCCGTAAATAGACACCGAACTACATGAGCTGAGAAGTAAAATCACGGCAAGTTGCGCAGGAACTAACAGAACCGTCTTCATGGAAGCTTCCTTTCTACTCCACGAAAGGCCGATCATTTGAGGATGGACAGCCATATAAGCCACGCGCAAACGTGTCGGCCAGATCTTCCTCGCTCTTCCAGAAGTCTCCTCCGAACATTCCTGAAAACATGTACTTCGCCCTGCTGAAGTCACGGATGGCATGTCCTGCTTCATGCGCGACGAGACACTTAAACTTATCGTCACCCAGGGCACACGCACTCTTCCTAATCCTGATCTTCTTTATGTCTATGCTGTAACCGACGATGAAAGGCAAAGCCATGAGCGCACCACCGTGCTTCACCGTTGTGCTGCCTACAGTGGTGGAAGTATCCCCGTGTACCGTCACTGTGAAAGTCTTAACTTTGCCTTTCTTCTTATTCCCGTATACCTTGTCAGCAGTGAAAGTGTAGGCGTCCATAGATGCCAATGTATCCTCTATGTCATAGAGTACATTCCGAGCCCTATCTTCACACCCAGGACTCTTTACTAGTCCCAGCGGATCACCACCGTCGGTTGGATTGCTCTCCGCATACCCATACACATTCGGTCCATCGACCATCCCGAGGGGATCTCTGCTCAACCAACGGGCGGCGGAGGGGCTGTACATGCGGTACGGGGCGTAGTAGAGTCCGGCCTGCGGGATCTGCCAGTGGCCAGTGAACTTCTGGGGGAGGTCCATGCCGGTGGCGATGTACGGGTCGCCGTAGGGCGTGTATTCGTAAGTCCCGAGCGAGGCGCGGTCCTGGCCGCGGAGATGGCGTGTCGAGCCGAGGTGGTCTTGGCTCAGGTACGCCCATGTCCCGCCGGAAGCGGGGTCGCTGCCCACGTGCGCCGCGAGCACGGAACCGGCGGCCTCACGGTCCGGGTCGTGGACGAACGTCGTGGTCAGGTTGCCGTTGGCGTCCTCGAGGTTGATTGGGTGGAAACCGGCGTCCCACCGGAGCTTCTTTGTCGCGCCGCCGGTCGTGATCGAACGGAGCTTGCCCGCGCCGTCGTACTGGTTCGTCACGTTGCTCTCGTCGGGTATTGAACTCGTCACCGTACACAGCTTCGAGTCGTACCGGTAGCCGTATGTCGCGGTGTGCGCGCCGGACTGCTGGTTCTTCGTGAGCATCCGGCCCCAATAATCGTACGAATACGACGTGCTCGCACCGCCGACCGCGCTCGACGTCAACTCGTCCGCGGTATTGTACGCATACGTCGTTGTTGCGCTCATGACATCCGAGGCCATTCTCAAATCCTCGAATCGGAATGAGCCATATGTCATCAGCCTCAAGAAGCCACTGGCATTCACAGCCGAACTTGACGTGCTCAGCACCTGCGTCATCTCGCTGCCGCTACCGCGTTGCGCGCGATACACTTGTATATTCGCTCCGTCGCATCTCACGTATACATCATACCACGTATTCTGCGCTGACGTTGCATTGCTTGTCGCCAGCGTGGTTGTGGTCCCGGCGCTATAGTCATATTCCTTAAGCGCCATCTGGTTACTGTAGATCTCCAGGCGAACGTTGTCAAAGGAATCCCGGAGATAAACCTTCATATAGTACGATGTACCCGATGTGTCCCCGTCGTAGTACGAGAACCAAAGGTCAGCGTCCGCGGAGGAACTATACGAATAACTCTTGTAGATGCCGCCCAAGGACGTGCTGCAAGTCAGGTAATGGTTGGACGCGTCCCACGTGCCGGTCGACACCGTCCACCCCGTATAGTCACCGTCGTTGAAATCATCCTTGAACGGCTCGACCTTCGTCACCAGGTTGTCTCCCGCGTCGCATGTATGCGCATACCGCGCGTCGATATTGTGTAGCAATACCAATCGGGCAACGCATGCACATCGCTCAAAAAGTGGTTACTGTCCCTACTTTTTCTACTTTTTCTTTTTTTAGAGCCGGACGGATTTTCGGGAAGGACAAGCACTAATTCGTAGCCTGTCTGGGATTTCCGGGATGTTCTTGTCTTACCCTGTTCCACACCAGCCGTCGAATGATCGCACTCATAAACACGAGGATTAGCAGAAAAACAGGACCGGATACCACAACCCCCAGGTTCCTACAGAAATCACCGCCCCGAGAGCGAGGGAGGGGCACAATCCAAACTAGTGCAAGACAACTGGCGAGAAGCACACACGATCCGGCAAATCCTAGTATGTCCCGCCACATACGATATTTCCTAGTGTGCCGGTAGACGCTACGATGGTTTTCATCTAGTGTATCCGGCGGGGACTCCCGACTTATATAGGGGTCCCAAAGTGTTGAATCGATGATAATCCCTTCAGGAACATGTTTCCTAAGAAACAGTAACAAGGAGTAATCATCGTAGAAAAGACAGCGATGAAAAGCTAGCTCCTTGTCATCGGCGGCGACTACTACCTGAGGCGGCTCTAGCATCAGGCTAACCGCTTCGTCTCTGACGCACCATGTCTCCCCAAGCGTAACCCGTTTGACTTTGGACCATTCAATCCCAATTCGCGCGCCGAAATGCGTGGATCGATAGACGCCGAACTCCGTAACTACCACGCTTATCTTCTTCAGGACGAGATCGTTTAGGAGGTAGGCGAAGAGAGCTACACATAGCAGCATTGGTAATATACTTACCAGTTCAACTATGCCAGGTGGATAGAGTGGCACAACGTAGATGACTAGGAGCCATGAAATGACTAGAAAGTAAAGAGGAACAACCACGGATACGAACAGTCCAGATATTGTTGTTTCATTCCATGCCTTTGACACAGGCGAAGCGGCCCTTCTGCTATCCATGAATGCGTCTTTCATTTTAACTAACACACCTCCTCTAAGGCCAACTTCCTCCTAATGCGGCGAGCTATTGTTGGTGCTCACGGCGAGGCGTTGTGCCCGCACAACGCGTTGCAGGCGGAACCCCCAGCACCATAGATGCCGCCACCGACGCCGACAGTGAAACCTATTCGCTTCAGAACGGTTAGTTCGTAAAACCAATCAACTACATCCTTGATCATGTTAATAAGACGGCCGCCGCCAGGAAGCGTTCGCAGGAATGGCCCCAGCGCGCTTCCAAGGCGTTGTACTGCCTTCCCGCCATATGTCTTAAATGGTAGCAGGCTGCTTGCGCATCCAGCAACTGCGCTGACTGCTGCACTGCACCAATCATAACAACCAAGCCCTCCCAGTCCATTGCGTATCACTGCGGGTATTATGGTGCCCATAAGCCCGAGAGCAGCGCCAGCCACGCATAGGGCAAATGGGCCGATGCGCCCGTCCGGGTCGAATCGCATGATGGGATTTCCTCTAACATAGCCGTACACATTCGGCCCGTCCACCATCCCGAGGGGATCCCGCGTCATCCAGCGGGCAATTGCCGGGACATACATCCGGTACGGGGCGTAGTAGAGTCCGGCTTGCGGAATTTGCCAGTGGCCGGTGAATTCCTGGGGGAGGTCCATGCCGGTGGCGATGTATGGGTCGCCGTAGGGGGTGTACTCGTAAGTGCCAAGCGAGGCGCGATCCTGGCCACGGAGGTGGCGCGTCGAGCCGAGGTGGTCCTGGCTCAGGTACGCCCACGTGCCGCCGGAACCCGGGTCGCTGCCGACGTGCGCCGCGAGCACGGAACCGGCTGCCTCTCGCGCCGGGTCATGAACGAACGTCGTAGTCAGGTTGCCGTTGGCGTCCTCGAGGTTGATCGGGTGGAAACCGGCATCCCACCGGAGCTTCTTTGTCGCGCCGCCCGTCGTGATCGAACGGAGCTTGCCCTCGCCGTCGTAATTGTTCGTCACGTTGCTCTCGTCGGGTATTGAACTCGTCACCGTGCAGAGTTTCGAGTCGTACCGGTACGCGTACGTCGCAGTGTGCGCGCCGGACTGCTGGTTCTTCGTGATCATCCGACCCCAATAATCATACGAATACGACGTGCTCGCACCGCCCACCGCGCTCGACGTCAACTCGTCCGCGGTATTGTACGCATACGTCGTCGTTGTGCTCAGGACATCGGAGGCCATTCTCAAATCCTCGAATCGGAATGAGCCATATGTCATCAGCCTCAAGAAGCCACTGGCACGCACAGCCGAACTTGACGTGCTCAGCATCTGCGTCATCTCGCTGCCACTTCCGCGCTCCGCACGGTATACCGTGATGTTCGCCCCGTTGCATCTCACGTAAACATCATACCACGTATTCTGCGTCGACGTTGCATTGCTAGTCGCCAGCGTGGTCGTGGTCCCGGCGCTATAGTCGTATTCCTTAAGCGCCATCTGGTTACTGTAGATCTCCAGGCGCACGTGATCAAGATAATCCCGGAGATAAACCTTCATATAGTACGACGTACTCGATGTGTCCCCGTCGTAATACGAGAACCAGAGGTCAGCGTCCGCGGAGGAACTATACGTATAACTCTTGTAGATGCCGCCCAAGGACGTGCTGCAAGTCAGGTAATGGTTCGAGGCGTCCCACGTGCCCGTCGACACCGTCCACCCCGTATAGTCCCCGTCGTTGAAATCATCCTTGAACGGCTCGACCTTCGTCACGAGGTTGTCACCCGCGTCATACGTGTAGCGATACGCCGCCGCGATGGCAGCCCCGCTGTTATTCCGCACGGCAGTGACGAGCCGCTGTCGCCCATCATACGTGTAGTCCCAATACTCGCTGTTCTGATCCGTCACCCGCGTGATGCCTCCGCTGGCATCCAGCGCATAGGCGTACCCGTCCAGGACCGTCGCCCCATACTTGTGATCGAGCTTCGTCATCCGATTCCGGTTGTCATAGCCGTAAGCCGTCGCCATCCCGTTAGGGATCGACACCGCCGTCACCTGCCCCAAGGCGTTATAGTCATAATCCCAAGTCTTGCTCGATGGCGCCGTCACCGTGCTGACCTAGTTCGTGTGTGAATAGGTCTTGCAAAAACTGGTTACTGTCCCTACTTGTTCCCGGGGTTCGGCGCCTCAATGCTTGCCGCCGCGTTCGAGCGGGACCATTTCCCGTCAATGTAATTCAACAGAACACCCGCGGCGTCCATCACTATCCCTTCAAGAAGAAGCGTTCTTTGGCGCGCATGATTTCCCAGTTCTTCCGCGCCTCGCGGACGCTGTCCATCTCGCTGACCTCGGCCACGTGCACGTCCCACCAACTGTCGTACCCCGGCACGCCGACGTAGCGATCCACGTGCGTGTGGATCACCGTCGTGCGGTCGGTCTTTTCGGCCTCTCTGACGGCCTTCGCAAAATCATCGTAGGTTTTGCAGTCGAATACGATCGCTCCGAGACTCCGCGCGTTCGCCGCGAGGTCCACCGGCAGCGGCTCCACGTCAAGGCCCGCATCGTCTCCCGGCAGCACGCCGTCCTTTGGGAAAACGAAGCGCGTCGCGAAGCCTTTCTGTCCGAGACCCCGGCTCAGGTTACCGATGCTGTTATAGCCCTGGCTGTCCAGAATCACGATGATGAGCTTCCGCCCTTCCTGGATCGACGTGACGATCTCGTTCGCCAGCATCAGATAGCTGCCGTCGCCGACCATGACGTAGACGTTGCGATCCGGCGCGGCCATTTTCGCGCCGAGCCCGCCGGCGATCTCGTAGCCCATGCAACTGTAGCCGTATTCCAGGTGATAGTTCTTAGGATGCCGCGACCTCCACAGCTTGTGCAAGTCGCCGGGAAGGCTCCCCGCCGCGCATACCATGATGCCCTCTGGCGAACCGAGCTCATTCACCGCGCCGATGAGTTCGCCCTGGCTCGGCAGGGGTGTGTTTCGGATGGCGTAGATGCGAGATACTTCCGCTTCCCACTCGTCGTGCAACCGCGCGGCCTCTTCGCGGTAAGACGGATCGACCGCGTAGTCCTCAAGGTGTTGAAGCAACTCGCCGATCGTCGCGCGCGCATCGCCCGTCAGCGGCATGCCGCTGTGCTTGAATGCATCGAACTCGGCCACGTTGACGTTGATGAAGCGTACGTCCGGATTCTGAAACGCGGTCTTGCTGCACGTCGTGAAATCGCTATACCGCGTGCCGACCCCGATGACCAGGTCGGCCTCGCGCGCGATGCGGTTCGCGGCCAGGGTTCCCGTGACCCCGATGGCGCCGAGGTTCAATGCGTGGTCATAATTCATGGCCCCCTTGCCCGCCATCGTCTCGCCGACGGGTATCCCCGTCTCTTCGACGAAGTGACGGAAGATCTGCGTCGCATCGCTATAGTGGAGGCCGCCTCCGGCGACGATCAACGGGCGGCGGCTCTCGCGGATCAATTCCGCGGCCCGCTGCACAGCGTCGCGATCCGGACGGTTCCTCGGGACGCGCCATACGCGTTTCTCGAACAACTCCTCGGGATAATCCCACGCCTCGGCCTGGACGTCCTGCGGAAGGCATAGCGCCACGGCCCCGGTGTCCGCCGGACTAATCAGTACGCGCATCGCCTCCGGCAACGACGTGATAATCTGGTCCGGCCGGTTGATGCGATCCCAATACCGCGTCACGGACTTGAATGAGTCGTTAACCGACACGTCCTGGCTGTGTTCCGATTCGAGTTGTTGCAGCACTGGCGCCACGTTGCGCCGCGCGAAGATATCGCCGGGAAGCAGCAGCACCGGCAGACGGTTCACGGTTGCCGTAGCGGCGCCCGTGACCATGTTCGTCGCCCCGGGCCCTATCGACGAAATGCATGCGAACGTCTGCATTCGATTCTTGACCTTCGCGTACGCGATCGCGGTATGAACCATCGCCTGCTCGTTGCGCGTCTGGCGGTAGCGGAAATCCTGATACTGCTGCAAGGCCTGTCCGATACCCCCGATGACCCCATGTCCAAAGATCCCGAAGCACCCCGCGAAGAATGGCTGCTCGAATCCGTCCCGTTCCACGTACTGGTTTTTCAAGAACAAGACTACCGCTTGCGCCATCGTCAATCGTCGTGTTGACATGCCGGATCTCCCTTCCACCTCACAGTTTGTCGTGTCTTGACAAACTGTGGCGATCGCCCAGCGAACTGAAACCGCAAGGGTGAGCGTACCCCACAATCGCGGATGTGTTCAAATCGGGATCTTCCGGTTCGAGCTACTTCCTTAGCGCATAAACTCCCCCTATATCGTGCTCGTAATCGTAATCGAAGACACGAATGATCAGAGTCATACAGCAGAGATCAGCGGATATTTCATTTGCTCGATTACGATTACGATTACGAGCACGAGCACGAGCACGAAAGCTGCGCTGGAACGGCAGAGCCTTATGAGTTCTCACCGGCAAAGCCGGTGGATTAGCTTTGATTTAGATGCGTTTGCCCTGGGATAAACCCCAAGAGCCAAGAAAAGGCACGCTCTTAGTTGAAGTGCTTCTTGACATAGACGCGCAGCAGCGTCTCGGCTTCATCTTTGCACTTGCCGCAGACCGTGCTCATCTTTGTGCGTTCTTGCAGTTCGAGGAAGGTGCGGGCACCCTCGAGAACGGCGTCCTCGATCTCGTGGTCGGTCACATTCATACACTTGCAGATCACGCGAGCCTGTTCGCTCACGATCCTGTCGGGCATGCCGTTGCGTTGATAGAAGTCGTTGATCGCGGCCCGCAAGGCTTTGTCGCCCAGTACCGAGCAGTGGATCTTGTGATCGGGGAGCTGTCCGAGCTCACCGGCGATGGCCTTGGGGGAAATGTTGAACGCCTCCTCAAGCGTCATGTCCTTGACCATCTCGGACATTACGCTCGTGCTCGCGATCGCGCTTGCGCAGCCGTACGTTTTCCATTTGCAGTCCGCGATGGTTCCCTTTGCCTTATCGACTCTGATGACGACCATCATCTCGTCGCCGCACTTGATGTTTCCCACGACGCCGCGTCCGTCGTCCTCGAAGTTGTCGTCCTTGAGAACGTTTCGCGGGTTCATGAAATGGTCCTTGACCTTGTCCGTGTAAGCCCATGAAAGATGCGCGCCCATCACTTCGTTCTCCTTGCGTACACCGTGGACATGTCTCTGATCTTTCCAATGACAGGCGGCAGCCGGTCCAGGACATACATGATCTCATCGAGCGTCGTGCCGCGGCCCATGCTGAAGCGTATCGAGCCGTGCGCGCGTTCGACGGGCACGCCGATCGCCATCAGCACGTGCGACGGATCGAGCGATCCTGATGCGCACGCCGAGCCCGTGGATACCGCGATACCCTCGATGTCAAGATAAAGAAGGACGCTTTCGCCTTCCGCGCCTTCAAAGGACACATTGAGCGTGCCGAGAAGACTGTCCGTCGGGTGGCCGTTGAACGCCACGTCGGGGATCGCATCTTCGATGCCCTTCCTGAGGATGGCCTTGAACCCGCGGAGCCTCTTTTCCTCCTCTTCCATTTCGATCTCGCGCATTTCGACGGCCTTGCCGAGTCCGATAATGCCCAGGGTGTTTTCGGTTCCGGCGCGGCGGCCCTGCTCTTGGTGACCGCCGTGGATGAGCGGGCAAAACGGGATGCCTCGCCGGACGTATAGCGCGCCGATGCCCTTAGGCCCGTAGATTTTGTGCCCGGAAAGGGTCAGGAAATCCACGCCGAGTTCCTTCACGTTCACGCGCACCTTCCCAACGGCTTGGACCGCGTCGGTATGCAGCAACGCCCCCTTCGCATGCGCGATCTCGGCGATCTTCTTGATGTCCTGGAGCGTGCCGATTTCGTTGTTGGCCATCATGACCGAGACGATCCCCGTGTGCCGATTGATGGCGGATGAGAGTTCGTCCAGATCGACCTTGCCGTACTCGTCCACGCCGACGAAAGTGATGTGGCTGCCGCGGTCCGCGAGACACTGCGCCGTCTCCAGAACGCACGGATGCTCGATGCGTGTCGTTACGATGTCCGGGCCGTTCTTGCGGTCGCACGTGCAGTGGCGCGAGGGACACGCGGTGATCGACAGCACGGTGTTATTGCCCTCGGAACCGCTGCCGACGAATATGATCTCTTCGGGCAGCGCGCCGAGGAAGCCCGCGACCTTCTCTCGCGCCGCTTCGACGTATTGCCGCGCGAGCCGTCCAAAGCCGTGCATGCTAGAAGGGTTGCCGAAGACTTCCATAGCTTCGTTCAGCGACTTTGCCACTTCCGGGTGCAGCGGCGTGGTCGCGTTATGGTCCATGTAAACTTGTCTTGCGCCCATACAAATCTCCTTGATGGGGATTACCCGTCCATTCGGAGCGTCCCACCGTTCAGGGAACGCGCTATCCGTCGCTCGTATTCCCGCGCGAGCAGCGGCTTTACCACGAAATCGCAGCCAATCGGCTCGGCGAGTATTAGATGACAATCCACATTATACCGCCGACCGCGCTATTTTTCACGCGGGAAAGGGCAAGAGTGAGAAGGAAACTCTCACATCGTTTAGGCAAGAATCTGTCGTGGATGTCCGTTGTTATTCTGTCTGATCTGAGTCACGTCGGGCTCAGAAGCCCTTCGACACGCCCGATTAGCGCACCAACGTCCCTCAGCAGTTGGCAACGCTCAAGCGGTTCCTCACCCTGGGGCAGCGTTTCGTAGCGAAACCGGACGCCATATTCGCTCAGATCCAGGAAATCCCAGTACGGCTCAACATTCGCCCCTGTCTCTTTGAGAGCATTGAGCAAGAAGCTTAGGTCATGAGTGAACGGATGGGACTGCCGCACGACATTCAGCCACGCATTCAAGGCCTTCTCGATTGCCTGTTGCGCATGGAAGCCGAATACACGATCATCGAAGGCATCGGGATCGAGCATGTGTTTCAGCGCCTTGAGGTCGCTCTTCGCTGCCGCGATCATTTCCAGCGCGAGCTCATGTCCTGGCATAAAGCCGCCTCCCTTCACTGAGGCTGGTGGCTACGATGTGTCCCGGAACGCCGCGCCAGCGTTCGACTTCCCCCTGGGTATAAACGAGAATGTCTTTCGATACAGGGAAGGCCGCCAAGCGGCGGTAAAGACGCCCGGTGAGCCTCCGTCGATGACGGCGCGTCTCTTCGGTGTCCGGCATCACTACAAGGAGATCCACATCAGAACCGGCTCGTTCAGTTCCTCTGGCATGCGAGCCGAACAGGATCACCTCGTCGGGATTCACCTCGTCCACAATAGTCTCTGTCATGGACTTCAGGAGTTTCTCGTCCATGTTTCCTCCTAGACCTGAATATGAGCATCGCGGCCGATGTTAACAACCGGGTATCTACCCGAAGTTGGTTGAGACTCCGATCAGCGCCATTATTGACATCCATGATAGGTGTTTGCAAGAGACCGAGTGTGCTGTCGGCCTCTTGAAAATGTCTGCCATGGATCTCCGCAGTTATCGCGCCGTGGTGCGACAGGAAGGCCGCCTTGTCTAACGTGGTTTTGCACCCAAAGCAAAGAAGTGTCAACGCAGGTCGAATGAGAACAAGCGCGCGCTCGTCAGGGTGAACTCAAGGCGAACCGGCTTGCCCGCGAGTTCACGCAGCGTACGCGACCACCGGACAGGCGCATCGAGCGCGTCGATGGTGACGGGTTTGCAGTCTGTCTTTGAGAAGCCGGATATCGGCTGACCGTCCTCGCCCACGATCGCGACCGCCACGCGGCCGTCTCTCGCATCGGCGTTAACTGTAAGACCACTTCCATCGATCAGCAGCAGCGGCGTAACGATACGACCCGCGGCGGTCCCCGCGGCGCGGGCGACGTAGCGATCTCGTTTCGTCTTCAGGAGCCCAATCTGGCGTTCCTCGAACCGGTTGACCTTGTGACCGCGGGCGTAGCCGCCGTAATAAAGAAACACCTCGTCGCCCACGGGGACCTGCTCATCAATCCATGCGTGCGCGTGATCCCACGCGCCCTTCCGCGGGTCAGGATCGAAGAAGTGTTCGGTGTCGCGGAACCACGTTTCTCCGTCGCGCGTCCACGCGAGTGCTGTGTAACCAATGCCGTATGCCTCCGGCGGATCGGGCGGGTCGTCCGCTTTGAGATCATCGCGCAGCACTTTCACCATGCCGATCGTGAGATCGCCGCGCACAAGGTAGCCGTCCATGGCATAGAACTGGGTCTCGCCTTTGTCGACGGCGTCATTTGGGGTGAGCACGTAGTGGGGCGTTTCCCACTTCGTCAAGTCGGCACTGAAGCCCTGCATCGTGACGCGGCGCTGGCCTGACCATGCATCGCCGGTTCGATAAACCGAGATCGTGGCAACGTAACGGTCTTGGAGCGGGTCCCGGAAGATGCTCGTGATGTCGTGATTGTGGTGGAGCACGACGCCCGCCGAGATAGGCGTCCATGCGAGCCCGTCCGGCGACGCGGCGATGCGAAGTCCCCCGTCCTTCCACCACGCCAGCTTGTAGCGTTTGGACACGTCCCGCGTACCGGGGCCATCGTCGACGACGCTCGCTCCGAACTGAATCGGCGCGGGATCATCCAGCACCCTGGCAGGCCGGATCCAGTGAATTCCGTCTTCCGATTCCATATACCCAATATGCGAGCCACCCGCGTTGGAGTCCTCAGTGCGATGGCCGTACCAGAGACGAAAGCGTCCGCTCTCCGGATTGCGAATGATCGTCATGTACGGCTGGAAGCAGCCATCCTCCTTGCCCGTGACGATGGGGTTTGGGATGCCCGCGTCGCGTTGAGGCGCGTTCACGACACGCGACACGTTTTCGCTTGATTCGATAAGGTATTCGTCGAGGAACAAGTGCGGTCCCGGCTTCAGGCGAATGGGAGTGCCGCGCGTTTCGCGTCTTCCCTGATCGTAAATGATCGCCTTTGAATTCGTAAGCGGTATGTTCTCGGCGCTTAGCATTGTTTTCTCTTCTCCGGCCGCAGCCGCGGCGGGATACTGCATGCAGGCGGCAAGAGACCACGCTATCATTAGAGCCGCGCGCCCGGATTTTCTGATGTCCATCATAATAACCCTCCAGCGTCGTTTGCCAACATGATGCCAGACTTGAATGCAACACTGTGGAGAGACCGCGGTCCTCATTGAGAGCGTGTACGGAAAGTGCCCGCGCCGTTCACACGGGGGATCGCAACCTATCTGAAAGCGCTAACCATGTAGGTCCGGTTTGTAACCGGACCACCTCAGCGGCGTCCGCAATATGTTGCGCATGAGTTGGTCCGGTTACAAACCGGACCTACATGGGCTTTCCGTACACTCATTGAGAGAACGGGATCTTCACCGGCAGTTCATTTTCGATACGCTTGAAGGCCGCCAGCGGGCAGGTCACGCTCGTCATATAGACGGGGTTCTGCCGATGGTTTCCGTCGGGATGCATGCATTCCCACGGTGAACCGAAATCGGGCCCTTTGCGGAAATCGCCTTCGCGCAGTTCGGCGATGTATTCGCCCGCGAGCTTGCGTGCTAGATCCAGGTTGACCTTTGCGATCGCATAGCACACCCAGCCGGTCGGAGTTCCCCAATACGCGCCGTTTTGGTAGCGATTCTTGGGACCGAGCGCCGCTTCCCACGCAGTGGTCTCGCTGAAGTCGCCGGTTGTCGGGACGTGCCGGATGTTTCCTCGCCAGGCGATGGTTCCGTCCTGGTACGCCCGCGCGAGCGTTTCACACGCGCCGCGTTCGTGCTCGGAATCCAGCGCGCCGACGTAGACGGCATACGCCGTTCCCCACACGTCGGGTTGCGCGCTTTTCCCCGTTGATGCCCGCAGAAAGCCCTTCTCCGTTGCGAACGCCGCGGGTATTGCCTGTTTGATGCGGCCAGCTACGGATGCATAGTGCTGTGCCCGCTCGGCGTCGGAGATTATTGCGAGAAGCCTTGCCAGTTCAGTGGCCGCCTGATACTTCAGCAGAGAACAGAACAGGAGGTCGCCCGTATGCGTTATCGTGTCGACGAAACCGAACGTCACTCCGCGTTCGGCCAAGTCCGCGTAGACAAGGCCCGTGTCCTTGCGGGACGGCGGCACTAGAAACGCGCGCTCAAGGCGGACCATGAGAGTCTCGCCGTTTACCATCAGCTCGAGGGCGCCGGCGTCATCATTCGCACGGACATATTCGGCAGCCATCTGGATAAAGAAGAAGTGATCATCGAGGCACGGAAGCTTTCCCCACTGCGGCCCGCCCTGTCCTTCATAATCTTCAAGAGTGCCGGCGTAGAAGATGGGCTTCCCTCCGAACGAGATGTGGTCGGGGATCGCTCCACGCGGGACGAAGCTGCCGTTCGGCAGCGACCACGGTTCGACTTGCTGTTTCCTGGCCGTTAGCACGAGTGCGTGGCGTTGCTCTTCCGGTTTGATCAGGCCGGACTCCAATGACATCGCATAGTCGCGTATCCAAAAGGCGGGATAGCAGGCGCGTCCGCCGGGCCGGATCAAGGTTCCGCCGGTCGTGTTGGGGCCGGTGTTGCCGACGCGGGCGTCGGGATACACGCGCGATTCCTGCACCACCGCGGCCGCGATCCCCTCAAGGAACTGCATGTCCTTGGGATCGAGAAACGCGGTCGCTCTAGCTGAGGCGGCGAACAGTATCGGCGATATGAGCAAGAGGGCCAAGCCAATTCTCCCGCGCTACTTTCCGGCTTCTAGTTTCTTCAGCTTCTTCTCGAGTTTCTTGCTGGGCCAGATGCCTTTCCCGATCGCCTGATCGTAGTAGCGTCTTGCATCGGCGGCGTTGTTCTTCTCAAACGCGTTCCACCAGGCAAGGTTGAACATTGCAGGCGCGTAGTCCGGCGCGTCGGCCAGGATCTTCGCGGCGAATTTCATCGCCTCGTCCGGTGCGTCCATGCGCGCGTAGGTAACGGAGAGATCGTTGGCGGCGTCATAAAGGCTATGGTCAAGGTTCACGGCGCGCACGAAATGCTCCTGGGCCTTGGTGTAATTCTTCTTCTGAAACGCCTTTCGTCCGAGGAAGTAGTGGCCGAGGGCTTCATCCGCCAGCCCCATGTCGCAGAGTGCCGCGGAGACGCCCCCTTCGACGGCTTTCTCGAATTCCTTCTTGAGAAGCGCCGCATCGTTATCGGTCAGGCGCTTCATCGCGTCCGCGTCCGCCGCCATCTTCGGCGCATGAATGTAGGCGATGCGTTTCAGGATGAAGTGTTCGAACTTCACGTCGGCGAGAAACGGCTCGGCCATCGCCGGAATGCTTCCCCTCCAAAGGCGGCGGCGCTTCGGCAGGTCAACGAGTTTGCCGTCGATATTGAACCGCATGGCGAAATCGGAACCGTAGATCCCGTACTTGACCTTGAGATCGAGGAGAAGGTCAACGCCGGAATCCTTCAACGTATCGATCCGCGCCTTCTCGGCGTCGCGTTCGTTGCTGAACCCGGCAGTCCCCACAAGCGGCATTACCTGGCGGACTCCCTGCGGGGCGATTGCCCCGAGCCGCTTCTCGAGGTATGAACGCACAAAACCCGACAGGTCGTAGTCGCCGATGGCGTCTCGTATCATCGTGCGGTAATGCTCATTGACAAGGAAATCGACGCTCGCCCCCAGTGCGTCTCCCACTCGCGGGATCATGCTGAGCGTGCGGCCGGCAGGCGAAACGGAGATCTTAAACTCATCTCTTTCCCCCTTTATCGACCACGCCGGCTGCTTGGCGCTCTGAAAGGCTTGCTTAATGTCATTGCCGGATGCGGCGTGCGCGCAGAAAGCGAATGCAATCGCGCAGGCAAGTGCTGTAACAAGAGGCAACGGTTTCATATCAGGGACCTCGATTGTTGCGATTCTAGGATACTGTAGCCGGGGAACGGCTGATAAGCAAGTGCCCCACGCGCGCAATCAATACGTTGCGAGGGCAATGCCTCGAATCTCGTTGACTTCGACATTGCCGACTGTCTTGCGCGGAGCGGGCGAGACGGCGCAGTAATAATGATAGAGCCGCCCTTCGTTGAAAAAGACTGCCGGCTTATGCGCGTACGTGCAGTCGATGCTGCGCGGCGGCCCGACGTCGATGAGGATCTCGTCGCTCTTGCGCCAGTGGAGCAGATCGTCGCTGAAGGCCACGCTGTCGCGCGCGCGCCCGTCGCTCGAAAGCGTGTAAAAGAACATGACCCACGTATCGCCGCAACGGACGACGCACGGATCGCTGCAGAAGACGTCGTCGAAATGGCCCTTCGCGCCCACCGGGACGATGGGATTGCCCTCGTATCGCTTCCACTTCTTGAGATCGGTTGACCGGGCGACGCCCGTTTGTTCGATCCACGGCGCGCCGGCGGTCTTTGCGTTATAGAACATGTAAAACGTGCCTTCATGTTCGACGAGACAGGATTTGTACAAACCGCCGCGTTCCCAATCGCCCGCGTCCGGATCGGAGGCGCGTATGCATGGGTCCCTGACTTTCATCTTCCTGAAGTCGTCGCCGAAGCAGACGCCGATGCATGCGGAACCCTCTTCGTATCCCGGGCGGGGGTAAGCGTGGTACGTTCCCACGAAACGGTCGTCGATCTTCTTGATGCGGCCCTCGC
>CAZPMT010000039.1:0-40608 GCA_964587655.1 uncultured Nitrospiraceae bacterium | reverse complement strand
AGATCGACATCATGGAGCCCAGCGTCGAAGAGACCGTTAAGATCCTGCGCGGCTGGATGTCACGGTATGAAGAACACCACGGCGTTCATTACACGCAGGGCGCGATTGAGGCCGCCGCGGAACTTTCCGCAAAGCACATTAACGACCGATATCTGCCAGACAAAGCCATTGACGTGATGGACGAAGCCGGCGCCATTCTGCAACTGATGCCCTCCAACAAGAGGAAGACCGTGAGGCCGGCGGACATCGAACAGGTCGTCGCCGAGATCGCTAAGGTCCCCGCGAGGAGCGTGTCCGCGTCGGACAAAGAGCGCCTGGCCGTTCTCGAGGACGAACTGGGGCGCGTCGTGTTCGGTCAGGATCAGGCGCTGCATGTGATCGCCACGTCTATCAAGCGCGCAAGGGCGGGCCTCGCCCGGCCCGACAAACCTGTTGGGAGCTTCCTGTTCACCGGCCCGACGGGTGTCGGCAAGACCGAGGTCGCGCGGCAACTCTCGCAGGTGCTCGGCGTCCACTTCTCCCGCTATGACATGAGCGAGTACATGGAAAAGCATGCGGTCGCGCGGCTGATCGGCGCACCGCCCGGCTACGTCGGGTTCGATCAAGGCGGCCTGATGACCGACGACGTCCGGCGCCATCCCTACTGCGTCCTATTGCTCGATGAGATCGAGAAGGCGCACCCCGACCTGTTCAACATCCTGCTTCAGGTGATGGACCATGCGGCGCTGACCGACAACACCGGCAAGAAAGCCGATTTTCGCAACGTCATTCTCATCATGACGTCGAACGCGGGCGCGCGCGAACTCGCCGCGGCAACGCTCGGTTTCCGCGCGTCCGACGATGACCCGGCGAGCAAAGGCCTGAAGGCCGTCGAGAAAACCTTCAGCCCCGAGTTCCGCAACCGCCTTGACTCGATCATCTCCTTCAAGCCGTTGCCAATGCCCGTGGTCGAGCAGATCGTCGACAAGTTCATCGGCCAGATCCGCAAGCAACTCGCGCCCAAGAACGTTTCCATTTCGTTGACGCCCGAGGCGCGGACCTGGCTCGCGGAACACGGCTTCGACCGCAGCTTCGGCGCACGCCCCCTCGTCAGGCTCATCCAGACGGAAATCACGGACCGGCTCTCCGACGAGATCCTGTTCGGGAAACTCGCGAAGGGCGGAAACGTGGCCGTTCTTGTCAACGACCAGACGCTGTCCTTTGCGTTTGACGAGGCCGCTTCGCCGTGAAGCACTTCACGATTTGTGCGGCTCGGCGGACACAGCGGCCTCACAGCGGGTAACGTTCATGCCGGTCTTTCTGTTGGACAAGGATCTTGTGTTTCCCTCTCCGGACTTGGCCGGCGAAGAAGGGTTGTTGGCCATCGGAGGCGATCTTAGCGAAGGGCGGTTGCTTCTTGCCTATCGCATGGGCGTTTTCCCGTGGTATTCTGAAGGGGATCCCTTGCTGTGGTGGTCGCCGGACCCGCGTCTGATCCTGCTTCCGGACGAGTTTCACGTATCCCGCCGCCTGGCGCGCGTCATTCGTCAAGGCGTGTTCCGGATCACGATGGATGAGGCTTTCGGAAGAGTCATACGTGCATGTGCCGAATCCCCTCGAGCAGATCAGGACGGCACGTGGATCACCGGGGAAATGATCGAGGCCTATTGCCGGCTTCATGCGGCGGGTTACGCGCATTCCGTCGAATGCTGGCGAGAGGACGAACTTGTGGGCGGGCTTTACGGCGTGAATCTGGGGAACTGTTTCTTTGGCGAGTCCATGTTCTCGCGTACCTCGGACGCGTCGAAGGCGGCTCTGGCGGCGCTCGTCGACCACGTCAAGTCCTGGCCCTTTGCCCTGATCGATTGTCAGATCGCCACGCCACACCTGTCGCGGATGGGCGCCCGGGAAGTATCGCGGAAGGAATTCCTGCGTCTTCTCAAGCGAAGCCTTCGAGGCAAGACCCGGCGCTGCAAGTGGACCGTCCGGCGCGAGGCGCTGAGCACAGTTTGTCGTGGTCACAGTTTGTCGAACGGAGACAAACTGTTGACAAACTGTGGGGAAGCAATGATTCAGTGAGCGGGCTTGGCGTCGTGCTTGACCTCGATCACTTTCCCCTTGAAGATATCGACCACCTTTGACACGTGCGGATCCTTCATCGCCTCGCGCGCTTCGGCGGCGCTCGCGCGTGTGAGAGTTGCGGTCGGCGTGCGGGACTCGTCCCCGGATGGCTCGCGAGTCGGCACCCCCCTTTGCGCACGCGGCCGGTTCTCGACGGAGGGCTCGGGAAGGGGACCGGCTTCAGGGACCGTTTCGCGCACAGTTTGTCGTGGTTTGACAAACTGTGGGGCGAGGGATTCCTCCGTTGGCCTTGCACTCTCTACGGTCTCCATGGCCGCCTGCGGCGTTACGCCGCCCGTATTATGGACCGACATACGGGCGCCCTCGGCCAACTGCATGATCTTCTCGATCACGGTGTCGACGCTCATTTCCACCGTGCGCCGCGAGATCCGGATTAGAAGCGTCTCTATTGCGATCCGCTGTGCAACCTGCGAGTCAAAGCCTTTGGTGAGTTCGGCGAACTGCTCGACGAGACGGATAAGGCCCGTCAGCGTATACCGGCGCGCGCGCTCCTGCATCTGCGCGATCTCGTCGTCGGGAAGCGCGAGCAGACTCTTCCCGTCGCCGGTCTTGCACACGAGCAGGTTTCTGAAGTAGCGCAGGATATCCTGGACGAACTGCGCCAGGTCCTTGCCACCCGAGACCACGTCCTCGACAATCCGAAGCTGCCGGGCGACGTCCTTCTCGAAGATCGCGTCGGAAAGCTCATGCAAGATCCGCCAGTCCACAAGACCCAGAACGTCAAACACGTCCTTGAACGCGATCTCGTCGCCGCAATACGAGACCAACTGATCGAGGACGCTCTCGGCGTCGCGAATGCCCCCTTCCGCGGCGCGAGCTATGGCCTGCAAGGCCTCGTCCGTGGCCCGGATTCCCTCCTTGTCCAGGATTCGCCTCAACAGCGTGCAGATATGATCCGTGGCCACGCGCCGGAAATCGAAGCGCTGGCACCGAGAGATGATCGTCGCTGGCACCTTGTGCGCTTCCGTCGTGGCGAGGATGAAGACGGCATGCGGAGGGGGCTCCTCTATAGTCTTCAGCAGCGCGTTGAACGCGCCCGCCGACAGTTGGTGCACCTCGTCGATAATGTAGACCTTGTACCGCGCGCGCGAGGGCGTCAACCTAACGTTCTCGCGGATCTCTCGCACGTCGTCCACGCCGTTGTTCGAAGCCCCGTCGATCTCGATCACGTCCAGGCTATTGCCTTCGGAGATGGACCGGCAATTGTCGCACTCGTTGCACGGGTGGCAGGTCGGCGCCTCAACCGAAAGACAGTTCAGCGCCTTCGCGAGGATGCGCGCGGTCGTCGTCTTCCCGATGCCACGGGAACCGATGAAAAGAAACGCATGCGCGATGCGTCCCGTCGAGATCGCATTGTGCAGCGTCCGCGTGATGTGTTCCTGGCCGACGACGTCTTCAAACGTCTGCGGACGCCACTTCCTCGCGAATACGAGATACCTGTCCTCGGCCATGCGTCAGCACTCCGCACACAGTCCGCCAACAGTTTGTCTCCGCTCGACAAACTGTGACCACGACAAACTGTTTTCAAAACAAAAGTAACCCGCGCACCCGCCGTCGAACGCTTACCCAGAACGGCCGCGAAATCGCCGACTCGGGCCAGGCACTCCTACAGCACACGGGAATTTCCACCTACGGCTGCTTCCTTCCGGATCTGACCGGGTTTGGCGGCATCCCGTTGAGTAGGACCCAACCGTCAACGTCGCGTGTTTCGCACCTGACTAAAGAGCAGAGCGCCCTCGGGCGGGAATTCGACCTCGCTAAAGCGGATTGCGAGTACAGGACACCGCTAGTTTCCCGTCTAGCGCGGGTGAAATCAGAATCCCGCAAAAAAGGCGTCTTTCACGGTACCATACGCCTCCAAACACTGTCAACCTCGCTGGCGGAAAATGTAAGCACTTCGCTCGATGACGCGGGAGACAGTAGCGCTTGGACTGAAACCTTGCCGCCTCAGGCGGCCAGACGCATCATTTCTTCCATGGAAGGCAGCGAGCGGACGAACTCGTCCATCACGGACGGAATGAGATTGCTCGAGAGCCGGGAGAGTTCCCACGCCTCTTCGGATACGGATGCGATCACATCCGCGTGTTCCGAGATCGCACATGAACAGCACATGAAATCCGCTATCGATACGAGCGCGGCCACGTGTTTCGATGCGGGGTCCATGCAGTGATTGAGATCATGATGGCCCGCCACGGCGTTGGTGATAACATCGGGCAGTCTCCACTTCTGCGCGAGGCGCCCGCCGATCCGGGCGTGATCGACGCCGATGATCTCGAGTTCCACCTGGTGCCAAGGCCTGCGCGTCTCGGCGCAGACCCGGGCGACCTCCTCGGATTCCTTAGGTAGGAACTCGCTCATAACCGCCTTTCCGATGTCGTGCAGAAGGCCGCACAAGAAGGCCTCTTCCGGGACCTGTATACCTGTCTTTACGAGGTCCGACTCGACGAGCACGCGCATGGCGAAGCCCGTTGCGATGCTGTGGCGGAAGAAGACGTCCACGCTGCCTTTCATGATATCGAACACATTGGCCGTGAACGCGAGGTTCTTGATTACCTTGATCCCGAGCATGACGACCGCGTGTTCGATGGTCGAGACTTTCTGTCGCAGTCCGTAGTATGCGGCGTTGACGAGTCGCAACGTCTTGATCGCCAGGGGCGGGTCGCCAGATATGGCCTGGGCCACCGCGGCCAGGGAGCACTGCGGGTCGCTGACCAAACGCATGATGTGAGCCACCGTCCTCGGAAGGCTTGGCAGCGTAATGACCTCGTCGAGAAGGCTATCGATATCGTAGAGTTTGCTCACCGATTGACAGTATCTTTCGGCGGGCGCAAGCCGCTCTTGCCGAAGGCACGCTCCTGCATGCACAGGACCTCCAGCACGTGACCGGGATGGAGCCATTCCAGACCGGACGACAGATCGACGGTCTGCACTTGGCTCGTCCCTTCTTCCGGCAACACAAGCACAGCCCCCTTGGGGTTTTCACGAGCGCCGACACACACCACGTTGGCTTGCCTGCGGTCGACCAGAGATAGGCTTCCGACCCAGCCCGCGCCCTGTTTCTTCCATATGATCGGTTGGATCAGAAAATGAACTCCGGTTCCAAAACGGCTTCGTAGTTGACGTCGCGGTCGGTAAACGGGAAAGAAACCACCTCGAACACACCGGTGGAAGTCCGCATCACGGCCCGAGCCGTTCCCATGACTGGCGCCACACCCAGCAAATAGCCGAGAGGTTTCCCTTTCTTCACGCCTTTGTCGAAGGCCACCGGGATTTCCGCCCAGCCTAGCATGATGTTCGAGAGCCCGCGGCCTAGCTTCGTAAGCGCCTTCTCGACGCCGGTCGCTTTTGGCAGGTCCTCGTCGGGGTCATAACTCTGTGCACGGACCGGCGCCGTCTGAAGTATAACGGCCATCACCAGAATCGTCACGATTACCCCTGTCCAGACGCCTCTCTTCTTCAACACAGGCTGTCCCTCCTCGGCAAAGGAATACCACCCAATACTTTACACCGCTTGAAGTGTAGCACGCCTCTGGAAGCTTGTCAAATCATCCTGATGCGGCGGGAAAGTCGCGTTTTCGCTGGGTTTGTGTTAACATCCTCGCTTTGACGAGGCCGAGCCGCGGTGGCAGAGTCAGGGGTATAACCTCTTCTTTCGAGACATCCATGGTTCGCGGGCGAATGTCTCGAAAGAAGAGGATGATGCAGTAAAGCCGCAACCACATGGGAAGCGGTGTGAGAAGGAGTTAATGGCAAGATCGCTGAAACGGCTGGTCCTCGATGCACTGGAAGAGGACATCGGCCTCGGTGACGTTACCACAAACAGCACCGTGCCGCCGCATGACCGCTGCCGAGTGCGGCTTGTCGCGAAGCAGCCCGGTGTCCTGAGCGGAATCAAAGTCTTCCATCAGGCGTTTGAGTGCATGAAAGCCGGAATGCGAGACTGGACGGCAATGCCTGACGGCGCGCGTTTTAAGTCCGGACAGGAATTGGCTTCGTTTGAAGGCGGGACGCGGGCGGTGCTGACCGCGGAACGCACGGCGCTCAATTTCGTTCAGCATTTGTCAGGCGTCGCCACGCTGACCGCGCGGTACGTGGCCGCCGTCGAGGGTCTCAAGACCCGGGTCTGTGACACGCGCAAGACCACGCCCCTGCTCCGGAAGCTTGAGAAAGACGCCGTCGCCCACGGCGGAGGCGCGAATCACAGGTTCGACCTGTCGAATGGGGTCCTCATAAAGGAAAACCATATCGCCGCCGCGGGAGGAATCACCGAAGCCATCGCGAAAGTGAGGAACGGGGCTCACCATCTGATGCGCATCGAAGTGGAAGCAAGTTCTTTGAAGGAGTTTGACGAGGCGCTTGCGGCCGGCGCGGATGTCATCTTGCTCGATAACATGCCGGTCGACGGCATGCGCAAGGCCGTCCGCCGCGCGCGCGGCCGCAAGGTCCTGATCGAAGCCAGCGGGAACGCCACGCTGAAAAACGTCCGCGCGATGGCGGAAACCGGCGTGGATGTGATCTCGGTGGGGGCGTTGACGCACTCCGCCCCGGCCGCGGACCTCTCTTTGCTTATCGAGGCTATACGGACACGGCAGGGAGCTTCTTAGATGCTGCTTGTGATGGATGTAGGGAACTCGAATGCGGTCCTGGGACTTTATGATGGGGACGAACTCCTCGGGCACTGGAGGGTCTGTACCAACAACTACCGGACGCTGGATGAACTGCGCATGCTTTTCGCAATGCTGCTTCAGCATGAAGGCCATGGGCTTCGCGCAGTAAAGGGGTGCTGCATTTCCAGCGTAGTTCCGCAGTTGAACTTTGACCTGGTCCGCGTCAGCGAGGCCGTCTTCGGGGTCGAGGCCGTCATGGTCGGGCCGGGCACGAAGACCGGGCTTATCCTCCAGTGCGACAATCCCAAAGAGGTCGGCGCGGACCGCATCGTGAACGCCGTGGCCGCAATCGAGGAATACAAAGGCCCGCTCATCGTCATAGACTTCGGAACCGCCACCACCTTTGACGCAATTACCGCGAAGGCGGAATACAAGGGCGGCGTGATCATCCCCGGGGTGCAGGTCTCCGCGGACGTCCTTTTTGAGAAATGCGCGAAGCTTCCGCGTGTCGAGATATCGAAACCCCCAAGCGTCATCGGCAAGAATACGGACGACAACATCCGTGCCGGTCTGACGTACGGTTACGCCGACATGGTTGACGGCCTTATCGCCCGGATCGCCAAGGAAATGGGAACAAAACCGACCGTGGTCGCAACCGGCGGCCTCGGCTCGGTCATCGCGAGCGTGGCGAAAAGGATCGACCGCGTCGACCCGCTCCTCACCTTGAAGGGATTGAAATCCGTGTATCGCAAGAACGAGAGAGGGGCGGCGTGAGATCTTGCGCACTAGCCGCGGGAGTGCTGCTGCTTCTGGGCTGCGGCCAGGTACTCGCCCCGGAACCGCCGCAACGTACCGCCTCCGCGCGAGAGGTCCTGGGCGTCGATCAAGACCGCATGTCCATGGAGGCAAGAGGCGTGGACTTGCGCCTCTTCGACTCGCGTCCCACGGACGGCGAGGCGCGCAAGCCGACTCTGTGGATCCATGCGGACACGTTTAGACTCGAGGAACAGAACATCTCGTCGTTCCAAAAGGCGCACGCCGTAATCTACGGAAATGACCGGGATGACGCGGAAATCACGCTCGATGCGGGCTCGGGCCGGTTCCAGGAATCCAAAATGGCCTACCTGAAGGACGGCGTCAACGTGAAGATCGGAAACATGAACCTCCAACTCGATGACTTCGAGTGGATCAATGATGACCGCCTGGGACGGACCGACCGTCCGGTCACTGTAACGTCCGAGGACCTCCACTTGACGGCCTCGAGCATGCGGCTCTATCCTGATGAGCGGCGGATACAAATGACCGGCGTGGCCGGAACGATGCGCATCGAAGGGAAAAAACCATGAGAATCATTCTGGCGGTATCGGCTATGGCCGCGGCGCTGTTGTCGCAGACCCCCGGCCCGCAAGAGGGCAAGACCATGAGCGGCTACACGCTCATGGACTACGAGGCGGGCTACATGGACAGTTCGTTCGACGGCAAGATCGACACGATGAGCGACGGCGTCAAGATCACCTTGCGCTCGGAAGATCCCGCAAAGAAACCGTTGCCGATCACCGCCAACAAGGTAAAGTTCTTTTGGGCCGAGAACGGCGGAAAAGAGCCTGCCCGCATCGTGCTCGAGGGCAAGGTCGTCGTCGAGCACCCCGAGGCAAACGTACAGGCGGAAAAGGCCGAATGGGATTTCGAGAAGGGCATCCTGACCTTCACCGGCAGCCCCGTGATTCGATCTCCGAATATGCCCGATGGTGTCACGGCGCAGAAGGTCGTACTGAACTTTAACGACGGACGAATCCAGATCGTGAGCGGACGCGCTCACAATGTCCGTTTGGGCGGAATGGGCGAAGACAAGGAACCACCGAAAAAGCCGGAGGAAAAGAAGCCCTGAAGTGCGGCAGCGGCGTCCCCGTCGCTTCTGGAAACCGCGGTGGCAATGTGATTACCCAAAGCGGCGAGGACGCCGCTGCCACGTAGACGCGACGTCCTCGTCGCGTTTCCGAGGCCAGAACGAAGCGGCGAGGACGCCGCTTCCACGAATGCTTATCATGAGTGAATACCGAGGAGACGACACGTGACGAGCCATGGCGGCGAACCGCTGCTCCGCACGGAGCAGCTCTGCAAACGGTTCAAGCGCCGGACCGTGGTCAACGACGTGTCCATCGAACTGGCCCCGGGAGAGATCGTCGGACTCCTCGGACCGAACGGTTCCGGCAAGACTACAACCTTCCGGATGATCGTCGGACTGTTGCGCCCGACCTCGGGCCGCGTCTGGTTCTGCGGCCAGGACGTGACCTCGATGCCCATGTATCGGCGCGCGCGGCAGGGCATGGCCTACCTCCCACAGGAGCCGTCGATCTTCCGACAACTCACGGTCCGCCAAAACCTCCTGGCCGTGCTTGAATACCAGCCTTTGACCGCGCCTCAGCGGAAAGCCCGCGCCGACGCACTCATGGAAGATCTTGGCATTTCCCATCTCGCCGGCAATCCCGCCTACACGCTCTCCGGCGGCGAACGGCGCCGGACGGAGATTTGCCGCGCACTCGTGACCGAGCCCAAGATCTTCCTCCTGGACGAGCCCTTTGCGGGCATCGACCCGATCGCCATAGACGACCTTCAAGACACCGTCGCCACCCTCAAGAACAAGGGAATCGGCGTGCTAATCACCGATCATAACGTCCGCGAAATGCTCGAGATTACGGACCGCGCCTTCATTCTCAGTGAGGGCCGCGTGAGCGTGGCGGGAACGCCGAGAGAGATCGCCGAGAACCCCCTTGCTCGAAAGACTTATCTCGGCGAGAATTTCAAGATCGATCTGTGAACCTAAATAGGGTAGTCAGAAGTCAGGAGACAGGAGTCAGAATGTTGGCGGCGCGCAGGTTACGTCCGGCGGGAGACGGTTCGATGCTTCACACAAATGTTAAGCAGCCCTCTTCACGCAACTCGCTTTCCTTCTGACTCCTGACTTCTGTCTTCTGACTCCTACTCCCAAACGGAACGCTCCACAGAGCCGAAGGAAGGTGGTTGCCTTGGCCGTACGTCTCTCGCTGGTGATACCGGCCTACAACGAGGAAATACGGATTGCGATGACGCTCGACCGCGTCGGGAAATACCTTTCCCGCCAAGGATACGACTTCGAGATCATCGTGGTGGACGACGGCAGCCTCGACACGACCGCGGAACTCGTCAGAGCACTCTATCCAAGTGTCCGCGTGATCGAATACAAACCGAACCGAGGCAAGGGCCACGCCGTAAAGATCGGAATGCTCGAGGCCCAGGGGGAATACCGCGTCTTCTGCGATGCAGACGGCTCCACCCCAATCGAGGAACTCGACAGAATGTGGAAATGCTTCGACTCAGGCGCCGACATCGTCATCGGGTCGCGCTCCCTTCCCGGCTCGGACGTTCAGGTCAGACAACACCCTATCCGCGAAACCATGGGGCGCACCTTCAACCTCTTCGTGAAGATGTTCCTCGGCCTGCCCTTCATCGACACGCAATGCGGATTCAAAGGCTTCACCGCACGCGCCGCACAAATCGTGTTTCCACTTCAGCGGCGGAACCGTTTCTCATTCGACTCGGAACTCCTCTACATCGCCCGGAAACACCGCCTGCGCGTCGACGAAACGCCCGTATGCTGGATCAACTCGCCACACAGCCGCGTCAAGATCGTCCGCGACTCTCTCGAAATGCTCAGGGGCATTTTCTGGATTCGGCTGAATGACCTCGCGCGAAAATACGAGTGACGATCCCCCAGCAGCATGAGGAGGGGCTCACGATGAAGAGAGTGACACGACGCGATTTCGTCGCAGCTTCGGCGACGTTGGCCGCAACGGCATTTGTTGGCAAAGGCGAAGCGCGGGGCGCATCTGATACCGAACCCGTCCAACAAGCCGCCGGCAAACCCAACGTCCTCGTCATCATCACCGACCAACACCGAATCGAATGCCTCGGAGCGTACGGCAACCGCGAGATAGCCACGCCCAACATCGACGCGCTCGCCGCGGACGGCATCCGTTTCAACAACAGCTTCTGCCCGTATCCCGTTTGCACGCCATCGCGGTATTCCCTCTTCTCCGGTCTCTACGTCCACGAGCACCGGGGATGGACGAATCACAGTACCCTGCCGCCGGGCGTCGATACCTTCCCTGCGTTACTCAGAAAGGCCGGTTACCGCACGAAGGCCGTCGGAAAGATGCACTTCACACCCACGTATCTCGATATCGGTTTCGACGAGATGATCCTCGCCGAGCAGAACGGTCCCGGCCGTTGGGACGACGACTACCACCGGGTCTTGCGTGCACAAGGGTTGATTGATGGGAATGATCTCGAGGATCAGGAGACCGAATTTCGCAAGAACGCGCGGCCCGAATACTGGGAAACCTTCGGGGCGCTGCCATCGAACCTGCCCAAGCAATATCACTCGACCGAGTGGATTGGCGACCAGGCGAATGAGACGCTGCGCGCCTGGGGACCGTCAGGTCAACTGCTGACCGTGGGCTTCATCAAGCCGCATCACCCGTTCGACCCGCCCGCCGAATACTGTGACTTGTACGATCCCGCGAAGCTCTCTATCCTGCCGGGCTGGACCGATGCCTGCTTCGATCACGACCTCGCCCTCGGCGGCGGATACTTCCCTAACGCGATCCTCACCGAACCCGCACTGAGACGGGTGATGGCCTATTACTACGCCTGCATCCAGCACATTGACGACCAGGCCGGCAAGATGATCCGAACGCTGAAGGAAAAGGGCATCTACGACAACACCATGATCGTCTTCACCAGCGACCACGGCGAATACCTCGGATGCCATCACCTGCTGTTGAAGGGCAACTACATGTACGATCCGCTCGTGAAGGTCCCGCTGATCATCAAGTTTCCGCAAAGCAAGAACATGGGAAACGCATCCCAGGCGCTGGTCAACACGACCGACGTCGCCCCGACGATCCTGTCGCAGGCCCATTGCCGAATCCCGGAACGTATGCGGGGACTGGACCTCGCCGCGAATTCGATCGAGCGCGAGATCGTCTTCGCCGAAAGCAACGGAGGAAAGCAGGTGATGGCCCGGACCAAGACGAAGAAGTTGATCCTCCACGCCGCGAAAGGCGCCGCACTTTTCTACGACCTGGAAAGGGATCCGCGCGAACTCGACAACCGCCACCAGGACCCCGCATACAAGGCCGACATCAAGTCCCTGACCGCGGCCCTCGAAAAATGGCGCGCGCCGAACGACATCTCGAAGACCTACCTCGACGAAGAAGCCCCTGTCATCCAACAGCCAAACGTCCCCAACCGTCAAGACGGCCACCGCGTGCAAATGATGGCCTACACCCGCGAGAAAATGCAGGGCAACTGGGCGAAATGACTCCCATCGCGGTAACCGTTCACAGCCACGGGGACGGATCTCACAGCAAGGCACACCCGTCATTCCGTGATCTTTTCACAAGCTCATGTAGGTCCGGTTTGTAACCGGACCCAGACACACGCGATATACTGGGGACGCCGCTGAGATGGTCCGGTTACAAACCGGACCTACATGAGCGGCGCTTTCAGATGGGTTACAACTTCCCATGCGAACGGCGCGGGCACTTCCCGTACACGCTCCAAGCGGCGGTCAGCCGTTTGTAGAATGAACAGTGTGAAAGCGCGCGGGCGTATTTCGCAGCTATCTCATGTTTCGGCGTCCTGCATTACCCAAAATCCGACAATGCTTTAGCACCGTGCCGATCGTCCAAGACCGAGCGCGAGATTTATTGACAGAATCGATAGCCTGTGCTACGATGAGTCGGGAAATACTGCGTTTCGGAGAGGGGCGCGTTTTGTTTGAGGGCGCGCCGCGGAGGGGTAGTCGTATCTGCCCTTTGGGATAGATGTGTGGAAAGAGCTTGTGAAGAAATGCCGTCGCAATATGCCCGTTCTCTCAACGAGCCTAGAACGCCGCGTCATTCCCGCGAAGGCGGGAATCCAGTGCGCCCGTATGGCGGCGCGTGTGTTCTGGATTCCCGCCTTCGCGGGAATGACGCCATTCTGGGACTTTTTGCAGGCTCAGAGAAATGCTGTCGAGGGATGGCGCGGATGAAGTGTAAACTGTTTTCCCGCTTGTCCTGCTCGCCCTCGCGTCGTCTCGACGGACGGGTCTTTTCGTCATTTGCCGGAGGTAAGCAAACGTGAGAACGAAACGCGGCATCGCATTGACTCTGGGTATCGCAGCATTCTTGCTGACGTTCGGGACTGTAGTGCGGTCGCTTGATGCGCGCACTGGCGCCCCCGAAGCATCGCGTGAACGTATTTTCCATGCTGCAAGCGATGGCCCGGCGAGTGCTGCGGGATCTGTTCTTTCTGATGGCGATGCAGTGCTTGACATCCTAGTCGAAGGAAAGGTCATGGCGAATCCCCGGACAGACGCCGATTTGGGCGGATCATTTAGGCTGGCGTCGAACGACACGGAGTCCGCAGCCAAGATCTTTCCCTTCAATTGCTACGATCCCTTTGGCTGTCCACTGCTTCCGCTTCGTTCGTGCCCATTGGATCCGCCGCCGGTTGTGTATGTGAACAAGGCGAACACGTCAAGGATCGAGAACGGGGGCAGTTGGGCAACGGCTTTCACCAAGATCCAAGATGGGATCAACGCGCTGGCGCTGGGCGGCGGGGAAGTGTGGGTGGCGGGAAGTGATAAAGATCCGAACGGCATGCAATATGACGAGGTGCGTACCGAAGATCCCGCTACGGGCGCTCTTGTGATGAAGCCCTGCGTGCATATATACGGTGGTTTTTCGGGTCTTTCGGGCACTGAGGGAGACTGCAGCACAAGAGACTGGAAAACGTACATCACAACGATCAACGGCGAACGCGCGCGGGATGGGATTGCTGCCATTTACGTAGTGAAAGGCGCGGACTCCTCGACGCTCGATGGTTTTGTTGTCACCGGGGGCGATAGAGGGGAAGCGATGTACAATGACGGCGGCCAGCTCAGCCTCAACTGGCCTACGGTCGTGAACTGCACCTTTAAGAGCAACGGCAACGGCGGCATGCTCAACGACAACGGGGCCAAGCCGTATGTAGCCAAGTGCGAATTCATGTTCAACTCAAGCCCGGCGATATCGAACTTTGCCGGCTCATCACCCATGATCTGGGGCTGCGTTTTCAGTCGGAATGGAGGTGGGGGCGCAATCCTCAATGATGACTCATCGCCGCAGATTGTCAACTGCATCTTCTATGGGAACTGGGGCCATAAAGCCGGGGCCATTTACAATAGGAGCAGTTCACCCAGTATCACCAACTGCACATTCAACCAGAACGAGGGCGCGGATGAAGGATCGTCCGGGGCCATTTACAACGAGGATTCTTCCCCGACACTCATCAACTCTATTTTTTGGGGCGACACGGTCTTGGGCCTGGGAGAGGAAGTCGTGAATGCGGACGACCTTTCGTGCCCGACGGTTGTGAAGTGCGTACTTGCGAAACCTTACTCATTTCCGCTCAACTGCTATGATGCGGCGAATAACTTTGATTTCAACCCGCAGTTCGTGAAGCCGTGGGACGAGAGCAAACCTTCCGACGAGCCCAACTATCGGTTGGGCCCGGGTTCAAAGTGCATTGACAGCGGTACTCCGTTGAATGCCGCCTATCAAGACATTGAGTGTGTATGGCGCCCTCAGCAAGTTACGGCCTGCGGTGTGGATATCGGAGCCTACGAAACAGAAGGAACGCAATGTAGCGGTAGCGGCACGGTGGTTCTTGGCTACTCAGTTGATCCCGTGACAGGGCGCGTCCCACTGGACGTGACGTTTACCGATACCACTGTGGCGGCGTATCAGGACCTGTTGGGGGGTGTAGCGTCAAGGCACTGGGACTTCGGCGACGGGACCTCTTCCGACGAAATCGGCCCTACGGTCACGCATACTTACGACACTGCGGGGGACTATACGGCAACGCTGACGGTTACATATAAGAGCGGAACAACAATGACTGGGTCAATAACCGTGCACGTCTCCGGGGAAGCGGGTTTCTCCGCACAAGATATTATTATCGATAGATCGGCTCTGCTTCCATTGAACGAATGGGCGAATCTGTTCAGCTTCGACATAGGAGCAAGTGTGACCCCCCGCGTATTGAAAAGACTTAAGTTCAGCATCAGGGGGGCGCAACTGGCAGTGGGTTGCGAGGTTGACACTGGCGGCCCCGAGCCTGAGGAGATTCTGGAATTCGGGATCTTTGAAGCTGCCGCGCTTACGTCACCACACTTTGACCAATCCCTAGTGAAGCCTATCGTCCGGTGGGACGGCCGGGGTCTGTATCAAGGCGATCCGCTATCCAACGACTACGGGAGTGTCCAGGTCTGGTACGACCAGGGCGCTAATCACAATGACACTTCCTACGACCTGGACATCCAAGCACAAGTTCCGTTCAGCGATTGGGTGAAAGTCGATGTTAATCAAAGCAAGAGTTTCGTTCTGGCGGTTCGGACCTCGGCCGCGTGGCGCAGCGGAACTTCTTTGAGTTTCGATCTCACCAATGCTGAGTTGTGGGAATTCGATCCGTCGACCCAGTCCGTCGTCCGCTTTCCCGGATGCGTTGTGGACACGTACAGCCCCAATTTCTGCACCGGAACTACCCTAGTGTCCACGAGGGGTTACTCGTCCAGCTTCGGCGTATGGGACATCACTGGCTCACTGATCGGCAACTACGTGCCGAACCGCGACTGGAATATCTGGCACTGGCCCAACAAGCTCTATAGCCCCCTTACAGAACACGCGCGGCCGCGATGGGACGCCGCGGGCATCGTGACCGAACGCGTTCTTGGAGAGTGGATGGACATGCGTCGTCTCTTCTCGCTCGAAACGTGGGTTGCGGCTATCGGCATAAACGCCCACGGCGGTGTATATCCGGAGCGCAGTCAGGATAGGATGTTTATCCAGGAAGCGAACATCGTTTTCACGGACATTGGCGGCGATCCGTACGCGACGCCACCCACGGAAGGCAACGGCGGGTTCGATCCCACCGATGGATTCGAGGTCATCCATTCCTGGAGCAATGATTCGACGACCTACGCAGTCGGCGCCGATTATGCGTTCAACGGCGTGTGGATTTTCCACGACAGTAACAACAACGGGATCTTTGACCCGCCGCAGCCTGTAAGCGGTGGCGGCGTCACATTCTTCAATTTGGATTCACCCCTGATGCCCGGCACAAGAGATCCTGCCGGGCAGGTCACCCCGGGTCTTCGGGAATGGGAGTACGTCCCTTTCCCACCGGGCGGAGGGGATCCCTGGTGGAAGATAAAGCTCGAGTTCAGTCCCCTTGGCGAGCGGGTGGGCGGCGGAGGGGGACTTCTGTCGGCCGTTCCTCTATGCGTGGACGACAGCACTAGCAGCGAAGTGAGTTGCGACTATTTCGTGGTGTTCAGGGCGGACAGCGGCTATACGGACATCTCAACTCTGGAGGGGGATGGGAAAGGCATTGGCCTCGGCGCTGACTTTCGCGCCTTTATCGAGCCACGACGAGTCGTGGATAATACGAATTCCTGGGAAGGCGGGCTCCTCATCGGATACACGATTCCCTCGTATTGGGCGGCGGCCTCAATGTACTCTTGGCAAGACGTTCCCGCAATGGCTGTCTCGAACCCGGCGCAGGCTTGGTGGCCCGAACGGACGTTGAATCAGGTTAACGCGAAGCCTGAGCGTTGCGGAATCGATATTCACGACTTGGTGCTAACGTACTCGAGTGACAACTACTGGGCGCGGGAATCGCATATACTCGAGGGTCAACGCGACGAAAGAGATTATGTATGGTTCGCTCTTTGGCTGGATCCGTTGGGGATTACAGACTCGCCTATCGGAGGGTACGATTGGCAGACGCAGGGCTGGTGGGTGCCTGGCACGTGGCCCGCTGACCTTTTCAATCAAAGCATTTCCTCCAGAATTCGACGCTCGTTTTACTCATTTGGGCCTGGATACGGATTGCCGATTGTGCCTGACATCTCCGACGGGTTTACGGGACCGTATCTGAACGACGACTTCACAGCCATCCAGTATGCCTTCGAGACAATTCCGTTCTTCAACGAGAATATTGACGGAGTAGAGCCGCGTTCGTACGTTTTTCCGATCCCGCCTCCGCAACCGACCCTTCCGAACTATTACTCGTTCCTGTTCTCGGACACGAGGACGACTCCTACTGAGATCCAATACGGGGGCTGGCCGCTCCGCCAGGCCACGGCGTTTGTAGCCAGCGGAACGACAAGCAGTCATACTGCCGCGAGCAGCAGCACCGACTGGTTCAAGGCATCGGGTGTTTCCTGGGCGTCGAACCAGCATGCGGGGCGGTGGCTAGTAGACAAATGCCTGGGTGCGTATCGCATTCTGAGCAATACTTCCGACACACTTCTTCTCGATCGCGCACATAGCGTCGTTGACGGCCCGTGGTGGATTGCGACGGTTGCGCTTCCGCCAGGACGGTATCCTCATATCAGCGATTGGGAGCCCCCCGGGCTTCTTTCCGGCGGCGGCCTGCGTGCAGCGCGATTGCTGAAGGAACATGGAGATTCGTTTTCGACGGGAAACCTGAACAGAGTGGCGGTATTGGGGCTTAACCTCTGCGGGGCTGACGACATCATCGTCAACCAGTACAACCAGCTCTGGCTTGAGAGCGTCACGGTTGCCCTTTGGGGACCTGGTTTTGACGCGCCCAGGGATCTTCAACCTCTCGATCCCAACGGCACAACCACGACGTCCGGGGTGCTGCTGTTTGAAGACGCCAACCAGAACGGGGTTTACGATGACTTGGGGGGTGATGCTGTTGTACCAGTGAAGCACCTTGAATGGGCAGCAGCTCCCGAGCCAATCGATCTGGACGGAGACGTTATTCCTGACGATCTTAGCGGAGACGGCAACGTCGACGAGAACGACTATGCATGGGTCGTCCGCTTGGTGCCGGCCTCGCCGTGGCTTGTTCCTTTTTCGGACAGTTACACCGGGGCATCGCCTCAACCCGCCAAGGCATTGCCTGCGGGTGAAAACCAAGGCGACGATCTGTTTGTCGTGATCGCGCCATCCAGCAAGGTGCCCAGGTTCCAGCAAATCCGAACTCTCATTCCGGCGCGGCTGCCATCGCGCAGTCCCTTTGATGAGCAGGTCGGCGGGGTCCGGTTCTCGCCGCGAGCTTATCCGATGACGGTGTCTCTTGAGAAGGTGAATCCTGAAGAGGGCGCGGTTCAAGACTTCTACAGCCACGATATGCTGGAGGTAAACGTACCAGCCACGATCACAAACCTTACTGCAACCGGCCAGACAATCCCTTCCGGAAGCGATGCCGTGGCGGTCTTGGGCATCGACGCATCCACTAACCGCACGGATGCGTTGCTGGCGAACGGCACCGATGGAACGCCGCTTCCGCCAAACCAGTTCGTCACTTCCGGCTACCAGTGGACGCCGGATTATATTGGGCGGTGGCTGATTTCCATGGCCGATGACGACGCGAAAGATCCCAGCGAGGGACCGAGCCGCCAGATCGAGGGTTATGAGATCATTGGCGCTGACGGCGACACGCTGACGTTCCGCAGCGGGACTCCGCGCGCGGGTACGGCGTGGAGGATCGTCAAAGATCCGACGTTCCTTGAGCAAGTCGTTGTTGACTTCTACGGGGCGACCGAGAGCCAGGGCTTCAACTTCGGCCAGGACTTGCTGCCGCTTGACTATGAGGACCCGCCCAACCATAAGAGCGGCGTCTCGCTGTATAGAGACAATGACTGGGATTCCAGAAACACGAACGGGGTCTTTGATCCTGATATCGACATACCGCTTGCGCTTGACCAGCCTCCCTCGAGGATTGGCCTTGTGGGAGAGCCGGAACAGGTGCGGTTCGTTTTCTCGTCGCCGGGAACCGATGACCTTGCGTTGGCAGGCCTTACTGTAGCCCAGACGGCTCTGGCAAACCAGGCCAGACGCCGGCAGTGGGTTCCGGACAAGTTCGGAACGTCGAAGATGGATCCGGAATACGGTCCCGACTTCTTCGTTGTGATTCGCACTTCGGCCAATATGGATACTGGCGACAAATTCCGAGTTGGCATTGTCTCATGGGGTCCAAACACACCAACCGAACCGGATCCGGACACTTTCCCGCATCCGTCGGCTCATCACTCGGTCAATCCGAACGAGTTCGATCTATTTTCCGAATTCGCGTGGGGTTCACGGGCGCTGGGTTTCATCACGTACTTCAAGGATCGCCCAGCGTATAACTACTGGCATTACGATCCGCTCACGCGAAAGATGGAGCCCAAGGTCGAGGAAGATCAAAGTCAGAATGAAAGCCCCTATCCCTTCTGGGTCAGAAGCACCGCCAACAAGGCTCGCCAAACGGTGGAGTTGACTTGTAACGGATTGCCGCCAGCGCCGGCCTTCACGGGCAGTCCTACGACGGGCACTATTCCGTTCAGCGTCTCGTTTACGGACGAGTCAGAATCGGGAGATTCTCCGATCACAATCTGGCGGTGGGATTTCGGCGACGGCGCCTTGGGCACTACGCAGAACCCGACGCACCAGTACACGAAGGCCGGGATCTACACGGTCACGCTCGAGGTCACGACCAAGGTGGACACGGTAAGACTCGTCAAGCCGAGTTACATCAATGCCGTTGCGCCGCTGGTAGGCCCCACCGCGAACTTCATCTTCCTACCCGCCGCGGGCACGGCCCCGTTGACGGTCCAGTTCACCGACGAATCTACTCCGGGTTCGTTCCCTGAAGCCTTGATGTGGTCTTGGGACTTCGGTGACGGCACGCGAAGCAGTGACCAGAGTCCGCTCCATATCTACGAGAACCCCGGGACCTACAGAGTTACCCTCTGGGTGTCGAACGGCGTTGGCGCCGACGTCATGATCAAGAATGACGCCATCGCCGTTTCGGATCCCCAAGCGCCGCCCATCGCGGATTTCACCGCCTCGAACACGTTCGGCACGCCGCCGCTAACCGTCCGCTTCACGGACCGGTCGCTCCCCGGCGGCACGCCGCCAATTCTCAGTTGGGCGTGGGATTTCGGCGATGGTCAGGGAAGCACCGTACAAAATCCTACCCACATCTACCGGAACCCCGGCCGTTACAGCGTCACACTCACCGTAACCAGTTCCGTCGGAAGCGATACCGAAACGAAGACAAATCTCGTGGCCATTTCCGGCGTCGGCGAAGGCGAGGGTGAGGGTGAAGGCGAAGGTGAAGGCGAAGGCGAAGGCGAAGGCGAGGGTGAAGGCGAAGGTGAGGGTGAAGGCGAAGGCGAGGGCGAAGGTGAAGGTGAAGGCGAGGGCGAGGGTGAAGGAGAGGGTGAAGGCGAAGGTGAGATGCCCGAACTCTCCGTCGTTCCCTCGGCCGTAAATCTCTCCATGTGGGAAGGCACGGGAACCAAGATCGTCGTCCGCAACGTCGGCGCGGGAAACCTAGACTGGAACGCCGCAGTTCTTACCCAAAATGACTGGCTGACGATCCGTCTCGTCAAGGAGAGCCCGATTCTCGGCGAGATCATCCTGTCGTATAAGACCCACCGCGGATTCGAACCGCGCAGAGCCACGATCCGCGTTGAAGCCGTCGGCGCGAAGAACTCGCCCGCCGACGTCATCGTGATGCAGGCGGGCGTTCCTCCCTCGTTGACCGTGTTGCCGAACAGCCGCCCGGTATCGTGGAACAACGGAAACTCGTCGTTCAGCGTACTGAACGGCGGCGGCGGTACCCTCGAGTGGCGCGGGACGGTAACTCAAGGCAACGCGTGGCTGGCCATCACTTCCGAGAGCGCAGGCGCCATCGTTGCCAACCTCGAGAATCCCGACTCTGACACTGTAAGCGTTTCCTTCTCCGAGAACCAGAGCGAACTGCCACGCACGGGCATCATTCGCTTCAGCGCGGACGGCGCCCTCGGCAGTCCGAAGGACGTGCGCGTCGTTCAGGAAGCCCGGACCGGCGGCGAAGGCGAAGGTGAAGGCGAGGGTGAAGGCGAACAACCCCAGTGCTTCGGCGGAACGCTCTCCAACACACCGCGCGGACCGTTCAGTTCCGGCGCCGGAGGCGACGTGCTCGTAATCGCCATGGCGGCTATCCCCCTTCTGTATGCCGGAAAGACGCGGCGCGGCTATCGAGGCGCGCGTTGACGAGAATTGAGCCAGAGCGGCCCCGTCGGTTCATCCCGCCGGGGCCGCTTGATTGAATACGTGTCCGCCATCCGTCGCGCACGCGGAGAAGTCCCGATGAAAGTCTGCCACAGGTGCAAGAGAGAATGGGTCAGCGAGAAGAAGCAGCCGGCCGTCAAGGAGTTCTGCGAGAACTGCGCGGCCTACCTCCACTGCTGCCTCAATTGCCGGTTCTACGACGAGCACGCCCATAACAAGTGCCGGATCCCCACGACCGACTGGGTCGGAGACCGCGCCGGGTGCAACTTCTGCGACGAGTTCGATTTCACCGGCGCGGACACGGATAGCAAGGAATCCGGCGCGGACGATAACACGCGCAAGGCCCTCCATGGACTCTTCGGCGACACGGACGAGAAGCCGGCTCCAAAGGGCGTCGAGGGCTTCGACAAGCTCTTCAGCGACTGAACCGTCCGCGGATTTGAAGCCCGCGGACCCTCATGATAGATTGATGCTGAACACTTGAACCTGGAAAAGGGAATGGGAATACAGAATTCTGTATTCTGAATTCTGTATCAAGGATAGAGGCGACCGAGCATGGCTCATAGGATGTTGGTGGTCGACGACAAGGCGAACATGCGCGAAATGCTTTCATCCGCCTTCTCCGAGCGAGGCTTTATCGTCGCCGAGGCGTCCAACGGCCTCGACGCCATCAGCCTCATCAACGAACAACAATACGACATCGTCATAACCGACCTCAGCATGCCCGGCGAGAACGGCATCGCCGTCCTCCGCGCCGCGAGAGAGGTCTCGTCCGACACACACGTCATCATCATCACCGCATTTGGGACCATCGACACCGCCGTCGAAGCCATGCGCCTCGGCGCGCGCGACTTCATCACGAAGCCCTTCAAGCTCGCGGAGATGGAACACAAGGTCGATATGCTCTTTCGCGAAGAGCCCGCGCAGCCCGATACCCAAAAGCCGGCCAAGACCTGGCTCCATCCATCCGTCCAGCACATGGTCGGCACCAGCGCGCAAACCAAGAACACCCTCAAGATGATCGAAAAGATTGCGCCCAGCCGCAGTTCCGTCCTAATCACCGGACCAACCGGCACCGGCAAAGAACTCGTCGCACGCGCCATCCACGACACCAGCCCGCGCCGCGACCGCCCCTTCGTCACCCTCAACTGCGCGGCACTCGCGCCCGGCATCCTCGAAAGCGAACTGTTCGGACACGAGAAAGGGTCCTTCACCGGCGCCACAGACCGCCGCATAGGACGCTTCGAAAAGGCGCACACCGGCACCCTTTTCCTCGACGAAGTCGGCGAGATCGACGTCGGCATCCAGACAAAACTCCTCCGCGTCCTCCAGAGCGGCGAATTCGAACGCGTCGGCGGCACACAGACAATCAAAGTCGACGTACGCATCGTCACCGCAACCAACCGCGACCTCACCGAAGCCATCCAGAAAGGACTCTTCCGCGAAGACTTCTACTACCGCCTCAAAGTCTTCTCCCTGATCATCGAACCCCTCCGCAACCGCCGCGACGACATCCCCTCGCTAATCGACCACTTCCTTCGCAAGTTCAGCCTCGAGATGAACAAAGACGTCACCGCCGTCGACGACGACGTAATCGATTTCTTCCTCCACTACCCCTGGCCCGGCAACGTCCGCGAACTCGAAAACATCATGGAACGCGCCATTGTCCTAGCCGAAGGCCAGACCATCACCAAGAACGAACTCCCCCAAGACATCCTGTACACCCCTGCCGACGTCCAAGCCCCAACGGCCCCGCCTTCCGACGCCTCCTCCCTAATCGAGCGGACCGACCAACTCGAATCCGAACTAATCCGAGGCGCACTCGAACGCTACCACTGGAACAAAACCAAAGCCGCCGACCACCTCGGCCTGAAACGAACCACCCTGCAATACAAGATCAAAAAGTACGGGCTGGAATGAGGGATGATGCAAGGTAGGGAAGACGGAAACGCGTTGACGCCGCGTCGATGTCATGGTATGGTGATGTTATGACGAGCAAAGAACTAGTTCTCCAAGTTGCCCAGGACCTTCCGGACGATGCGTCGATCGAGGACGCGATGGAGCGCCTTCTTTTTCTGGCGAAAGTCGAGAAAGGACTCCAGCAGGCTGATGCCGGCGAGACGATTCCCCATGCCCACGTAAAGGACAGGATAGCGAAAGCGATTTCCAATCGCGGGAGATGCAGTACACATGGCTACGGCCAAAGAGATTTACGCGGAGACTGTTCGTGATCTCCCGTCGTCTGAACGGCTGAGACTCGCGACGCTGATCCTTGAAGATCTTGCAGAGTCCGCCGCGCCGGCGCTGGATTACAGCGATGCGTGGACCGAAGAAGACCTGCAAGACTTAGTAGCGTTTTCCCAACTGAACGCGGCATGGAAACAGGGAGACGATGACCTTGCCAAGAGCGGGTGATGTTGTCGTAACAGATTTCCCCGGTGCTACCGGTATTAAGCGGAGGCCCGCCGTTGTCTTGTCCTCGGACAAGTATCATGAAACCCGTCCCGACTCTATCATCGGCGTCATTACGAGTAACTTGCCCGCAGTCACTTCTTCGACGGATCACGTCTTGCTCGATTGGAGTGAGGCGGGGTTGCGTCTGCCATCGGCATTTCGCGCTTTCTTGATGACGGTGCCACGAGCATCCCTAAGCGCAAGAATCGGCCATTTGTCCGAGCGTGACTGGGCCGCAGTGCGCGCCTGCGTGAAAAGCGCCTTGGCGAATCTTGCATAGCTGCAATCTGAATATGGACGTTCCCCTGGGCGGGAATGACGCCCCATGCTGGTGTTTTCTCAGAAGCTCGGAGAAACCGATCCTACTGAGCGGCGTATGCAGGCAAGATGCCTGCGTTACCGCGCGCGCACTTACTTGAGCTGCATTGGCCCGATCCCAGGAAAAACCGGCGATAGCGGGAAGCTGCCGTCATAATCGTACGACGGCGCATCCGTCAGGCCTGCTAGGGGATTTTTCTCTGTTGCGTGACCTGCTTTCCTTTTGACTTCTGTTCCATCTTTGATGACTTCTGTTTCAGTACCTTTTCCTTGTCCTTCTTGCCTTTGTCTCCCATTGCGCGTCTCCTTTTTGATAATGCTGCGGCCGACTTGTCAGCGATTATACGGAAATTCCGTGTCTCTTCAACCTTCCGAGTTGCGTGAAGACTAACCGAGGTCTCTGTTTCAAGGGAAATGAACGCTAGATCTCAGCCAGTTCTCTTATCACCTCTCCAGCCAGGATGAATCCGGCGACGGGCGGGACAAAAGATATGCTTGCGGGGATCTGTCTTTTCTCGCTGCACTTCCTGCCGTTGTCATTGTTGCAGATGCAGGCCTGCTTGCATGTTGACACTTCCGCTTCAAGGGGCTTTGTCGGCATTTCTTGGGAGTAGACTACTTTCAGTTCCGTGACGTTTCTCTTTCTCAGTTCTTTTCTCATGACCTTCGCCAAAGGGCAAGTCTTGGTCTTGTACAAATCCGTGACGACGAATTTCGTCGGGTCGAGTTTGTTTCCGGTGCCCATGCAACTGATGATTCTGATGTTGTTCTTGAAGCAATGTTCGATCAACGCGATTTTTGCCGAGATTGTATCCAGGGCATCTATTACGTAATCGATGCTGCTATCGAGGATCTCCGGCACGTTATCGGGTGTTACGCACAAGCATCTGGCGTCGACCGTAATTCTCCTGTCGATGTCGTTGACCCTTTCCTTCATCACATCGACTTTATTCTTGCCGATTGTCTTCATGGTTGCATGGAGTTGCCTGTTGATATTTGTCAGGCAGACCGTATCGTCGTCGACAATCAAGAGGTGTCCTATTCCGCACCTGGCCAGCGCCTCCACGGAATAGGCGCCAACTCCGCCAATCCCCAGTACGGCAACCTTCTTTTTCCGCAACCTGTCCAGGGATTCTTTTCCTATCAACAACTCGGTTCTTGATAAAGAATGTTGTCTCGCCATTGAATTCACCTATTCCGAACAAACTCTAGACAAGCATACTTGAAATCTCAAGTCCACGGGCCCTGACTTCTCCCCGCCTTCGCAACTTGCATCGCTGGCCGTCTCCCATTTAGGCTAGCGCGTGTTGTAGCAGGCGATCTGAAAATGACTGTCTCTCGAAGGAAACGAGAAACAGGGAGTGCTTCTCAAAATGACACCGCGCGAACGCGTGATTCGATGTATCGAGTTCGACCGACCGGATCGGGCGCCACGCGAATTGTGGTCTCTGGCGGGCGTGGGCATGTTGCGGAAGGCGGAACTCGATGCCGTGTGCGAACGGTACCCGTCGGACTTCGCCGGGCCGAACGGACGGTACGGAGCATCGCCGGTCCAGAAGGGGGCCTCGGGTGAGGTAGGGACGTACACCGACGACTGGGGCTGCGAGTGGACGGTCGCGGAGATAGGCGTATGCGGCGAGGTGAAGAACCCGCCTCTGGCTGACTGGAGCCGGCTCGACGGCTGGTCGCCTCCGTGGGAGTTGCTCGACGACGCGGACTTCAGCGAGGTCAACGCAAGCTGCGCGGGGACGGATAAGTTCGTGAAGGCGGGCACGCACGTGCGCCCGTTCGAGCGGCTCCAGTTCCTCCGCGGCAGCGAGAACCTCTTCGTGGACCTCATGGTCCAGCCGGACGAATTCAAGCATCTGTGCAAGCTGATCCATGCGTTCAACCTTCGCGACGTCGAGATGTGGGCCAAGACCGCCGTGGACGCGGTCGGCTTCATGGACGACTGGGGAACGCAGAACAGCCTCCTCATTTCGCCGGAGTTGTGGCGCGCCGTCTTCAAACCGATGTACAAGGAGTATTGCGACATCCTCAAGGATCATCGCAAGTACGTTTTCTTTCACAGTGACGGTCACATCGCGGACATCTACCCGGACCTGATCGAGATTGGCGTCGACGCGGTCAACAGCCAGTTGTTCTGCATGAACATCGAGGAACTGGCGCGCCGTTTCAAGGGGAAAGTCACGTTCTGGGGAGAGATCTGCCGCCAGAATATACTGCCTTTCGGAACCGTGGAGGAAGTCCGCGCGGCGGTGAGGCGTGTGCGCCGCGCGTTCGATGATGGTTCGGGCGGCGTGATTGCGCAATGCGAGTGGGGCGTTCGCGATCCACGGGAGAACATCGAAGCCGTCTTTGAGACTTGGATGGAGTGACAGGAAAGCGAGGAAGTGGGATGAACGATCGTGAGCGTGCAATGGCAATCCTGAACTATCAGCCGTACGACCGGATGCCTGTCGTGCATTTCGGATACTGGACCGATACGCTGGACAAATGGGCGGCGGAAGGCCACATTACTAAGGAGGAAGCGAAGGAGTGGGGCGACGGGAATCCGACGGACGTCGAGATGAGCCGCCGCCTGGGCTTCGACTTCAACTGGTATTGCGTCATGCACTGCCAGACGCATCTCGATCCGGGTTTTGATCGCGAGGAGATCGAGGAACTGCCGGACGGGTCCAAGAAAGTGTTGAACGGCGAAGGGGTGATAATCCTCGAGAAGGCGGGGACGCGCGGCATTCCGCCCGAGATCGATCACCTGCTCAAGGATCGGAAATCCTGGGAGGAGCATTATCTGCCGCGGTTGCAGTTTTCCGAAGACCGCGTTCTCAAGGCGAAGATTCGCGTCGGCGGCGAGATGATCCCGTTTGGTGAGGGCGGCCTCGATTATCTCCGCTGCGGCAAACGCGATTACCCGCTCGGGCTTCACTGCGGCAGCCTTTTCGGCCGAGTCCGCAACATCGTCGGCATCACAGGGTCGACGTACATCTACGCGGAAGACGAGGCGCTGTTTGACGAGATGATAAACACGTACGGCGATCTGTGCTACCGTTGCGTCAAGATGGCCCTCGAAAGCGGCGCGAAGTTCGACTTCGCCCATTTCTGGGAAGACATCTGTTTCAAGAACGGACCCCTGATCAGTCCAATCGTCTTCGAGGAGAAAGTCGGACCGCATTACCGGCGCATCACCGAGCTTGCCCGAAGCTACGGCATCAATATTGTCTCGCTGGATTGCGACGGGTTGATCGACGCGCTCATCCCGGCGTGGTTCAACAACGGCGTCAACACGATGTTCCCGATCGAGGTCGGCACCTGGAACGCGAGTATCGCCTCTTGGCGCGCGCGGTTCGGCAAGGAGCTCCGCGGCGTCGGCGGCATGAACAAGAACGTCCTCGCGCACGATTTCGACGCCGTGGACGCGGAGATCGAACGCTTGAGGCAGTTGGTCGATCTGGGCGGCTTCATTCCGTGCCCCGATCACCGGCTGGCGCCGGATGCAAAATGGGACAACGTCCGATACTATTGCGACCGCATGCGCGAGGTGTTCGGATAGTCGCGGCGAAACGCGTGAGCGGCGGTAATGGTCCAATCCAGCGCGGTGTAATGTAAGTAGTCACGGGGTTTCGAGTCATGGAACGGATACGCCGTCCGAGAGGGTCGGGCCACGCACATTACCGAGGCCCTAAGAGCGCCACGGGCATCCTGATAGCGATTTTCGCGATTCTGGCCTCTGTGATCCTGGCCGCCATTCTTTTCGCGCCGCGCAAACCCCCGCCACCGCCTGCATCGGCCATTTCATACGAAGGCAGGCCCAAGCAAGCAGCTTCGGCGGACGCCGACGATGACGATCCGGTTCGGTTTGCACGTGGAAAACGGAATCGCGTGAAGGAGACGCCGCAGCCACCGCAGGAATCCGTCGGACGCTACAAGATCTTCGGATCCGTGAAAGAGATCAAGACGGGAAAGGCGGTGCCGAATGCGACCGTCAGTTGCGCGCCGCTCGGCGTTCTCAGAGAGATCGATGCCCTGAAAAAGGGCACGTGGGACGACGAGGCCGAAAAGAAGCACGAGGCCCTTCTCGAGGAGCAGAGAAAGAGTTCCGCTCATGCCGAGACGGACAAAGACGGGAACTACGTGATGCGCGTCGAGGCTTCCGGCGAGTACGCCCTCGACGTTCGGGCGTCAGGATACATCGCGGTGACGAACGAGAGGGGGACGATAGATGAGGCGCAGGGCGAACTCCGGATGGATTTCACGCTGTCTACCGGGGCGAGTATCTCCGGACGGATCACCGAGTCGGGGACGCAAAAGGGCGCAAAAGGCGTAACCGTCGGCGCCGAAGGCCCCCAGCCTTACAGGGGCGAGGTGCAGTCGGACGAGAACGGCCGTTACACGGTGTCCGGTCTCGGTCCCGGCGATTTTGCCGTGACATTGTTCATGAGGAACTGCCCCTACATAGTCACCGGGATGATCCCGTCGAAGAACGTCACGATCAAAACCGAGACGCAGGAGGTAACGGGTATCGACTTCGTCGTGGACGCTGCGGGCGAGGTTTGGGGCTACGTGATGACCCGCGAAGGGACCGCGGTTCGAGGCACGGACGTGGTCCTTTGCACGTCGGCCAGCGTGTTCTCGCAAGTTTCGGAGGCGGCGATCAAACAGGCGCCGCCGCTGGGCGGGGGGTCGGATGAAGAGGGCTATTACGAGATCATGGGCGTGCCGCTCAATAAGGAGTGGAAGCTATACGCAATGACAAAAGAACGGGCGCCTCAGCTCACCGCGCCGTTCATCCTGACGCCGAGTCAGCGCACGGCCCGGATCGACATCTACGTCAGCCCGGGAACAAACGTCTACGGCCGCGTCGTGGATACCAGCCGGACCGCGATTGCCCAGGCCGATGTGATCTGCATTCCCGCTTACAGCAAGTTCTTTTCGCCCCTTGACGCGCCACAGGCGTTCCGGAATCAGAAATCAAAAGAGGACGGCTCCTTCCAGATCCCGCAGTTGCCCGTCGGCGAGTATCAGATTCTGGCCCAGAAACACGGGTACAAGTTTGCGGCGACGGGCGAGCCGATCTACCCGGACGGCTACACGGACATACGAAACGTCGAGGTGGTCCTCACGCCCGTGGAGAGCGGCCAGTTCACGGTCTACGGCACGGTCACCGACGCCTCGGGCAACCCGATTAAGGATGTGAAGCTCTCGCTGGGTTCACTGAGCGGCTCGGACTTCTCCGCCGAGGAAAGCACGGCCACCACTGACGCCGGTGGCAACTACACTTTCAACGGCGTGCAGTCCGGTTTTCTCATGCTTCGCACGGAAAAGCCCGGCTATCAAGGGCAAGATGTAACGAACGTGAAACTCGACGAGCCCACCGACATTGTCATGGAAGCCGGCGCGACCCTGCGAGGCACGGTGCTCGTGAAGGAAACGAACAGCCCGCCTCCGAATGCCCAGGTGTCGGCGATGCGCGTCGCGGGCCAGGAGGGAGGGCGCGGCGGACTCGGTTTCCTGGCCGAGAGGAACTTCGAGAGCACCAGTACGGATGCCTCGGGGAATTTCGTTCTCGAAGTCGGTGCCGGCTCGTACATGATTGAGGCGCGCGCCCCTGGTCTGACATCCGGACGCACGCAGGTCGCGGTCGAGGCGGGACAGAATCGCGAAGGCGTGGTCGTTTACGTTCGCAAGGCGGGCGGGCACATCGCTGGCCGCGTCACCGTGTCCGCGGGAAAGAGTCCCGCTGGCGCGCTGGTGTGGATGAGTCAGGATGCTTCGGCGGATATGAGTTTCTTGCCTGACTTCGGCGCCATGAGTCAGCAACGCGGCATTCAAGTCGGCGCCGACGGCCTATTCGAGTTCCGGAATCTCCCAGCCGGTACCTATATCATCCGGGCGCGTATGGAAGGCTACGCGCAGGGCCAGAGCGCCCCCGTCGAGCTTGGAGACGGACAAACAGTCTCAGGCGTCGAGATCACGTTGGGGACCGGCGGCACGCTGCAAGGATATGTGTTTGTTAACGGCAGCCCTGAAGCCGGAGCAATCGTAACTGTGATCGGCGAAGGCTTAAGCCGCGAGCCCGCATCCGCCGACGAAAGCGGCTTCTATCAGATCGACCAATTGCCGGCAGGCAGTCATCTCGCCACGGCGGTCGCCATGCCACGAGGCGGCAACATAATCAGTCTCCTCTCGCCGATGAGTGCGCGCGTGCAGATCGTTGAAGGCCAGACGACCACGCACAACTTCGGCGAACCAAGCAACACGGCGCTGGTGGGCCACTGCACGCCCGTGCCAAGTGCGGGCACTATGGCCATTGCAGTGCTTCTGCCGCCGGGCACAACCCCGGACGTCATACCGCAGATGGGCGTTATGGCGCTCATAAGCTGGTTCGCCTCCAACATCGACAAGTTCATGGGAACAAGTGCGATCCAGGGCGGAGATTTCCGAATTGACAGCCTTGTTGCGGGCGAGTATCCGCTGGTGGTCGTTCTTGGTAATGCGGTCGATGCACTAACAGGCGGCGGAAGTGCACGGATAGGGTTCACCGGCATGGTGACCATTGTTGACGGCCAGGTGACTGAGTTGGATATTCCCATCAGCGGTGGGTGATAATCTCCAACCGGGGAACATTGACGAAGAAAGAGATTGCATGGCACAGATTTCTCTGCAAGACGTTCATGTCTCCTACGGCGATTTGAAAGCGCTGGCCGGGGCATCGGTCGAGATCGACGGCGGCGCCGTGGGTCTGCTCGGACCGAACGGCGCAGGCAAGAGCACGCTGCTGAAAACCGTCCTCGGGTTCGTCCGGCCATGCCAGGGAAAGACGGTCATGTTCGGGATGTCGATGCCCGAACACGCCATCGAGGTGCGCCAGCGCCTGGGCTACATGCCCGAGCGCGACGTCGTCAGCCCGAAGGTCAGCGCCGTGTCGTTCCTGACGTATTGCGGTTGTCTGTTCGGCATGAGGCGCGTGGACGCGATGGAACGCGCGCACGAGGTGCTCAACTACGTCGGCCTCGGCGAAAGCCGCTATCGCAAAATGGAAACCTACTCGACGGGCATGTGCCAGCGCGTGAAATTCGGCCAGGCACTCGTTCACGATCCAAAGCTCCTGCTCCTGGACGAACCCACTAACGGCCTCGACCCGGAAGGGCGCGTCGAAATGCTCGACCTCATCCGCGAACTCGCCGGAAAGAGGAAGGTGACCATCCTCCTATCGACACATCTCCTGCCCGACGTCGAGCACGTCTGCGACCGCGTCATCATGATCGCCAAAGGCCGAGTCGTCGTCGATGGCGACATCGATTCGCTCACGGTGGCCCGGGACGGACTGTACGAACTGCGCGTGCGCGACAACAAGGCAGGCTTCCTCGCGGCAATCGCGGGATTGGGCTTCACGTGGCGCGACCAGCAGACCGGCGACGTGCTGGTTACAAAACCGCCCGAGAAGGAAGCGCAGGTCCTGTTCGAAGTGGCCCGCGCGCAGAACACTCAGATACGCCAGTTCCGTCCGGTCCGGCAGAGTCTCGAGGAGATCTTCATGAAGGCCATCAGCGGGTAACCGCCCGAAGGAGTCCATCGCGGTGCCGATATATCGACAGAGTTACCGGACCTACGACGGGAGCGTCGCGTCGCACTTCCGATGGTGGGTCATGATTAAACAGGAGTTGCGCGTCCTCTTTCGCACGCGGATGTTCATCGGGATCATCATTATGGGTTACGTACACGTCTGCCTGCGCATCCTGCAGATCGTCGCGTACGATACGCTGAGCAGTAGTCCGCGCAATCCTATCACCGAGGTGCTGAAACAGGTCGAAATGTTCACGGTTTCATCGACGACGTTCTTCGATTTCCTCCGAATGCAGAGCGGGCTCGTGTTTCTGGGTACGATCCTGGCCGGCGCGGGCATGATATGCGACGACTACAAGAACAACCTCATGGAAGTCTATTTCTCGAAGCCGTTGACCTGGCGCGACTACGCCCTTGGGAAGATCATGACGCTCGTCCTCATCGGGCTGAGTTTCACGGCCATTCCGGCCATCTTTCTTGTGTTCCTGCACAATATGATGGCCGCGAACCTTGTGACGCTTCAGGCCACGTATTGGCTCCCCGTGTCTATAACCGGGTTCTCGCTCGCGCTCATCGTGCCCTGCGCCCTCGGCGTGCTTGCGTGCTCTGCCCTCTCGAGCAGTCAGCGTTACGCTTCGGTCGCCGTCTTCATGGTGCTGTTCGGGAATCTCACCGTGGGACGCATCGTCCCGGATCTGCTGCATGAGAAAAACTACGCGATCATAGCCTTCCCGCTTGCCGTTAATCGCGTCGGCGAGTTCCTGTTCGGCGAGAGGCGCCCGCTGTTCGACTTTTCCTGGCAGTGGTCGGCTCTCTACATCGCCGTCGTATGCGCCGTGTGCCTCTGGTTCATCTGCTCGAGGGCGCGCCGCGCGGAGATCGCCGCATGAGTTTCATCATCGAAGCGAACGGCCTCTCGAAATGGTTTGGCGAAGTCGTCGCCGTGAATAACCTGTTCCTGAAGATCGGCCCCGGCGTCACGGGTCTGCTGGGCCCGAATGGGGCCGGCAAGACCACGTTCATCAAACTCGCCCTCGGCCTGTATGCGCCGAGCCGCGGGACACTCCGCGTCCTCGGGGAAGCGCCGCGGAACAACCTCGACGTGCTCCGCCGCATCGGATACTGCCCCGAATCGGATAAGTTCTACGAGAACATGACCGGCTACGAGTTTGTCTACTGGATGAACCGGTTCTGGGGAATGACCGCCGCGGCGGCGCGCAAGAAGGCCGTGGAAGCCTGCGAAATGGTCAGGATGTCGCATCGAATGGACGACCTCATCAACGAGTACAGCAAAGGCATGCGGCAGCGGATCAAGATCGCCCAGGCGCTCGCGACGGATCCCGACATCTTGTTTCTCGATGAACCCATGTCCGGTCTGGACCCTGAAGGCCGTGAAGAGCTTTTCGCCCTCATTCGCGGTCTAGGCGAGCAGGGACGCGCCGTGATCTTCTCGACCCACATCCTGTACGAGGTCGAGCGGGTGACGAACACGGTGGTCCTTCTCCACAACGGTTGCGTGCTGGCGGAGGGCGACGTGCATCAGATCCGCGACCTGATCGACGAGCATCCCCACGCCGTCACCGTCGCGTGCCGCGAACCGCACCGCCTCGCAGCCCATTTCGTCGGCAATCCGTCAACGCTGAACGTCGAGTTCACGGACGGACGCGTGACTATTCGCACGAGCGATCCCAACGGTTTCTACACGACGCTGAATGACATCATCCTGAACGAGCATCTTGATGTCGCCGGCATTACGTGTCCCGACGATAATCTTCAGTCCATTTTCAACTATCTGGTGAAGTGAAGGGCGATTTGAAGGAGAACCGATGAGCGCGAACGCCGCACGTCCCCGCGTCAGATACACGCAATATCTGGCCGGCGCCTTTAGTCATGCGACGCTGATGATGCTCCGCCGGCGGCGGATCATCCTCGCGGCGGCGCTATCCCTAAGCCCCCTTTTCATTCCCCTGGCGCTCGCGTTCCTTTCCGACACGGCGTTCGCGGAAGACGGCAACCGGACCTTTGTCAATCTGGTCGAGGTCCTGTATCTCAAAGCCATCGCTCCGCTGCTGGCGTTGTTCTTTGGCTGCATGCTCATCGGGGAGGACGTGGAACTCCAGACCATGCCCTATCTACTAACGCGCCCGATTCCTCGCAGCGCAATCGTGCTCGGACGATTCTTGTCCTATCTCATGATATCCTCGACCATCATCGTCGTATCCATAGGCATGATCTTCGCCGCGTGCACGTCGGTCGGCAACCTGGCTTTCAGCGTCGAGACGGAGCGCCTGCTGGTTCAGTACTGGGCCGTGGCCGTGCTGGCGTTGTTCGGCTACGGTGCGTTCGCCATGTTCCTCGGCGCCACAACCAAACACCCCATCATTTTCGGGATCATGTTCATTTTCGGCTGGCAGCGCATCGCCCTGTACATCCCCGGCATGGTCGACTTCCTCACTATCGAAAAGTACCTCCTGGCCCTCCTGCCCAAACTCGCGACACAACGCTCGAACGCCGTGATCAAGACCGCCCTCGGCGAATTCGAAAAACAACAGTGGCTTATCGCCGGGCCAAAGGCCCTCGCCGGCCTCTTTATCATCACCGGCTGCCTCATATGCGCCACCTGCCTTGCCGTCCGCTGGCGCGAATACTCCGCCGCGCGCGCGGTAGCGGGATAGCCACTTGCCGCGCCCTCATAATCCTGATATGCTCTCCGCGTTGTTGCATGAAGGAGGATTCGTGACATGGCGCTCAAAGTCGGCGTGGTCGGAATGCGTGGTATTGGGTCGCAGCACCTAGATTGTCACTCCAAAGACCCGTTGTCGAAACTGGTCGCGGTGTGCGATGTCGTCAAGGAGCGCGCGGACGCGGAGGCTGCCAAGCATAAGGTCAAGGCGTACTACTCGCTGAAGGACATGCTTGCCAACGAAGACCTCGATATCGTTGACGTGACCACGGGCGGGTTCGAGAACGGAAGCTGGCACTTCGAACCGGCCATGGAGGCCATGGAAGCCGGAAAGAACGTCCTGGTCGAGAAACCCCTGTCGAACAACGTTACCGAAGCGCGCCAGATGGTCGCCAAGGCCGCCGAGAAGAAGGTGTACCTCGGCTGCAACTTGAACCATTACTTCACGCCCCCCGCCGAAAAAGCGAGGGAATACATGGATGCCGGTCAAGTCGGCGAGTTGATCTACTGCCTGCACAAGATGGGGTTTTCCGCCGGCGAGGAAGCTTACTCGCCGACGACATCTTCGCGCTTCAAGGGATTCCCCTATGCGCACCTCAAGGCGTTCATGTCGCATCCGCTCAGCGTGATGCGGTATTTCTGCGGCGATATCACCCACGTCCAAGCCTTCGTGAGCCGGCCCGGGTTCCGCAAACGCGCTGCCGATCCGATGCTCTCGACGTGCAGCATTCACGTCCGGTTCGCGAACGAGGCCGCGGGCTATCTGCTCAGCCAGCGCGGCGACGCCGCCTACGGTCTGGGCGGGTGGTGGAGCCTCGAGGTGGCCGGAACAAAGGGCACGTTCTGCATCGAGAACTGCATCGAAAAAGTCACCTACTGGCCCGCGAATAAACCCGGCGAACCCGTCGTGTTCGATTCCGGCATCACCGATTTCGGCCAGACCTTCCCTCGCCGCATTCACGCCTTCCTCGAGGACATCACCAACGGCGTTCCGCTCGAGGACCTTCGCGCCTCCGGGCGCGACGCCTTAGCCGCTCTCGAATACACCTGGGCGGTGATGGAATCCTACGAACAAGGCGGCGCCCTAGTGCGGCCGCACCCACTCCCGCCGCTCCACGGCGATCCGAAGACCTTGCTCGAATAGTTCGTCCGCAGCCCTAATACGGTTCGCGACCGGCCGGAGCCTCCGCCCCGGCGCGATTGCTGAAGTGCAACGGTTTGATCGCGAGGAATCCGCCCGTTAGGATAGTAGATATCCTTCATCTTCCATCGGTGTTCAAGAGAGACCGGCGCCAACGCGGAGGCAAGAAGCCAGGTGGTTGCGATTCACCCCATCCATATCCAAGGCAGGTGGCAAGACGGATTCGCTCTCGACCTCCACACCGTATCGAGCACCTATATTGGTGACGATGAGTTCGGCCATCCGCAATTCGATAACAGGCGCTCTGCAATTGGGGACCTTCTTTATCGGTTCAAGTACAACTCTGACTCGTCCGTCGAGAAGGAACTGGCTGAAACGGCGGCCCATTTTATCCGCAAGTGGAGTCCAGGGATTGATCTGATCGTCCCTGTGCCGCCATCTCGTTCACGCAGGTCTCGCCCGCCCGTCCTGGTATTGGCGGAACTGATCTGCAACCAGATCGGTGTTGAGTTGGGGAACAACTGTATCACTAAATGCAAGATGACTGCGGAACTGAAGAATGTGCTTGACTATGATCAGCGTTTGAAGCTTCTTGATGGAGCATTCAGAGTTTGCGCATCGCGTGTCGATGGACGCCGAGTACTTCTCTTCGATGACTTGTATCGGTCCGGGGCCACAATGAACGCCGTGGCGACAGCCCTTTATGATGAAGCTAAGGTTTCGGCAGTCTTTGCCCTTGCGCTGACGCGTACACGAGGAAACAGATAGTGAAAGTCTTTATCGGCGGCTCAAGGAGAATTACGCGGTTGTCGGAGGATGTCCGCATCCGGCTGGATCACATTGTGGAAAAAGGGTTGTCTGTCATCGTTGGGGATGCAAACGGCGTTGACAAGGCTGTTCAACGGTACTTCGGAGATAGCGGCTATCGGAGAGTAACTGTGTTCTGCATGAAAGGGGCCTGCCGGAACAACTTGGGGAAATGGCCGATTCAGGAAATTGCCGCAGAGCCTATGCAGAAGGGCTTCGCCTACTACTCAATGAAAGACGCCGCGATGGCGGATGAAGCGACAGTTGGTTTCATGATTTGGGACGCCAGAAGCCGCGGTACACTCGAGAACATCCGACGACTCGTCGACCAGCGCAAGACAGTTGTCGTGTATCTTGCTCACCTGAAAGAGTTCTATAACGTGAGGACAGCGAGTGACCTTGCCAGACTCATGGCATTCGAGGGAGGCAAGCCTGAGCTTCACGCCTGCGCGGTTGCCAGATCTCTCGGTACTCTTGATAAGCGGTCTTCGACGCAAACACTTCTCTTCTGAGCCGCAGGTATCTGCGCTGGTACACTGACAAAGGTCCCGCTGGTGTTCGAATCTCGCATCCTCAATCAGAACGCATCTCGATTCTGACCGACCGCTTGTTTTGCATGGCGGCGACCGATAGAATGTGCCGAACTACCAACGGGGAGCAGTATGAAACGCCTGTGTCTTCTTAGTCTGCTGATCATCGTCGGGTGCACGAACGACGACGATAATCTCCTTAACGTGACGGGCCAGATCGAGGCCGTGACGGTTGCCGTGGGATCGCGCATCGGCGGGCGCGTGAGCGAGGTGCCCGTTCGCGAAGGCGACTCAGTCAAGCAGGGCGACGTGCTTATCCGGCTCGAATCCACGGAAGCGGAAGCGCTCGTTGCGTCCGCTGAGGCCCGCCTCGCGCAGGCGCAGGCTACGCTCGCAAAGATCGAAACCGGCGCCAGGCCTGAGGAGATCCGCCAAGCCGAAGCCGCGGCCGTCCGCGCGGAAGAGCAGTACCGCATGGCTCAGAAGGGCTTCCGCACGCAGGAAGTCAAGGGTGCGGCCGCCATGACCGACGCCGCCCGCGCGCAGCGGGACGAGGCCCAGACGGAATTCGCGCGCATCGAGAAGCTGCGCCAGAGCAGCGCCGTCTCGCAGCAGGCCTATGATCAGGCGAAGCACGGGCTCGATGCCGCCGAGGCGCAGTATAAGGCCGCGCAGGAGAAGCAGGGCATCGCCGTCGAGGGTGCTCGCGCCGAAGAGATCAACATGGCCAAGGCGGCATTCCAACAGGCTGCCGCGGCCCTCGACTTGCTCAAGAACGGCGCCAGGCGCGAGGACATCGACGTTGCGCGCGCAGTGCGTGACGCGGCGGACGCGGATCTCAAGCGCGCACGGGTGACAATGGACGAGATGATCGTCAAGGCGCCGCGCGACGGCGTGGTTGAATCCCTCGACCTGCATTCCGGCGATATTGTGAAGCCAGGCGCGGTGGCCACCATCGCAGACCCGGACGATCTGAAGCTCTACGTCTACGTGAGTGCGCTGATGCTTGGCCAACTGCGTCTCGATCAGAAGGTCGAACTCACGGCCGATGCCCACGGCGATCAGAAGTTCGAAGCCACGGTCGTTCAGATCGCCACGCAAGGGGAATTCACGCCCCGCAATCTCCAGACAAAAGAGGAACGCGTGCAACAGGTGTTCGGCGTCAAGCTCAAGCTCGATTCGTCCGGCGGACGCCTCCGGGCCGGCATGACGGTCATCGCGCATTTCCCGAAGACCGCCCCAATTGCGCAGACATCTGCAACGCCGGAGAGATCCTAATGCCTTCGGTCATCGTCGCCGATGGGCTGACGCGCCGGTTCGGCCACTTCACGGCCGTCGACAACGTCAACCTCGAGATCGAGAAGGGCGATATCTTCGGCTTTCTCGGACCGAACGGCTCCGGCAAGACAACCCTCATCCGCATGCTGTGCGGCCTGCTGCGTCCGAGCGCCGGACGCGCGACCGTCATGGGGTACGACACGTTCCACGAGAGCGAACTCGTCAAGCAAAGCATCGGCTACATGTCCCAGAAGTTCAGCCTCTACACCGATCTCACGGTGATGGAGAACCTTCGCTTCTACGCCCGCGTATACGGCATCCCGCGTCACGAGCGGACGCAACGGATCGACGACGTCATCTCGATCGTAGGAATCGGCGAGTACCGCAAGCGGCTCGCGAGCGAATTGTCCGGCGGCTGGAAGCAGCGGCTGGCGCTCGCGTGCGCGCTGGTGCACCAGCCCCGCATGATGTTTCTCGACGAGCCGACGGCGGGCATTGATCCGGTTGCGCGGCGCGATTTGTGGAACCTCCTGTTCGACCTCGCCGGACAAGGCAGCACCTTCTTCGTCACCACGCACTACATGGACGAAGCCGAGCGGTGCAGTCACGTTGGATACATTTACTACTCGAAGCTGATCATCTGCGGCACGCCGAATGAGTTGAAACAAGTGCCGGAAGTCTCGCCCGAAGGCACCGTGCGCCTCGAGGTGCGGTGCCCGAGGCTGGCGAACGCCATGCGCCATCTGAACACGTTTCCGTACGTCCGCGACGCCACGATTTTCGCCGACAGTCTGCACGCGCTTGTCGAGCGGGGCGGCGAGAACCGGATCGCCAGCGACTTGGCCGAAGGCGGATTCGAATCGCCGGAGGTATACCCGATCCCGCCGACGCTCGAGGACGTTTTCGTAACATTGACGCGCAGCCGCGAGGCCGCGCGCAACGGAGCCTGAAAAGCATGTTTCGAGGATTGACATCAATCGTCTACAAAGAGACGATCCACGTCCTGCGCGACTCGAAAACGCTTTTCCTGATGTTGCTCATCCCGAGCATCCAGCTTACTGTGTTCGGCTACGCGATCGACCTCGACATCAAACACATTCCCACCGTCGTTTACAATCTCGACGGGCGCGAGCACAGCCGCGACCTGCTGGACGCCTTCCGAAATTCGGGTTACTTCGATGTCACAGGCTCCGTCTTCTCCGATGACGCGCTCACTGAGTCCATCATACGAGGAGACGCGCAGGTCGGGATCAAGATCCCCCCCGACTACACCGACAATCTGCTTACGGGGCGCAAGGCCACGATCCAGGTGCTCATCGACGGCAGCAACTCGAGCGTCGCCATGCAGGCCCTGAACGTGACAAACGCGATCGCGCTCCGGACCTCGCTGGAAATCGTGAGATCGACGGTCGGCACCTCGAGTCTGCCGATGGAGGCGCGCCCGCGCGTCATGTTCAACCCCGACATGAAGACCGTCAACTTCATGGTGCCGGGCCTAGTCGGGCTGGTAATGCAACTCGTGACCATGATCCTTACGGCCTTCGCCATCGTCCGCGAAAAGGAAAACGGGACACTCGAACAGCTCATGGTCACCCCGGTATCGCGTTTCGGCCTCATGATCGGAAAGCTCGTGCCGTTCTTCGTCATCGGCGCTGCCGAGACCAGTCTCGTGCTGTGCCTCATGCGCTTCCTGTTCGGCGTTCCTATCGCGGGAAGCCTCGGACTGCTCGCCGCCTTCTCGGTGCCGTTCCTCTTCACCGCGTTGGGACTCGGCCTTCTGGTTTCCACCTTCGCCAGCACCCAGATCCAGGCCGTTCAACTCGCATTCCTCATAGTACTGCCGTCGGTGCTGCTCTCCGGCTTCGTCTTTCCCCAGGAGACCATGCCCATGCCCATCTACATCATCGCACAAGGCATCCCCCTGACCTACTACATCCGGATCCTGCGCGGCATCATCATCCGCGGCGCCGGCTTCTACGATCTCTGGCACTCGGCCGCCACACTCGTCGGCATAGGCTTCACCGTCCTCACCATAAGCGCCCTCCGCTTCCGCAAGACGCTCAGCTAGAGGTCCGGCCAGAAACCCTGAACATTTATATTGACATATAAATACATATCTGCTACTATACACTCACGAACGGAGGGTATGGCGGCCATGATGGGCGAAGTCTCGGCACAGGGAAACCTATTCGGGGGTGATTGCCAGCATTTGGACTACGTTGGTCGAACCACCTTCTACGGGTGGCTGGCGACGGAAGGGCCGCGAGTTTACCCGGACGAGGATTTTCGGTCGTTCTACGTCTTGGACAACGGCCGGAAGTCGGTTCCGCCTTCGCGGATGATGCGGATGGTTTTGTTGCAGTGGTACGACAAGGTGTCTGATGACGAGGCCATCGAGCGGGCCAAGTACGATCTGCGGTGGAAGGCCGCGTTGGGGGTCGAGGACCATGAGGGGTTGTGTGCGAAGTTCACGTTACAGACGTTCCGGGGCAAGCTTCTGCTCAATGAGCGGGGCCGTGCGATTCTCTCGCGCAGCGTGAAGACGTGTCGCGCGGCGGGCGCTTACGCTGGCGCGTTCGTCGCTGGCATCGACGGATTCGTTTTGCGGATCGCGTTGCGGCTCGGCGCAGGGCGTGCGCGAAGCGATGCAGCTTCTCGAACAGTTGGCGGACCAGGACATCGAGGTTCGCGACAACGGGCAGACGCATATCAAACCCGGGGTCGCCAAAGACCGGATCATCTCGGTGCACGACCCGGAGATGCGTCATGGACGCAAGTCTAAACGGGTTCGTTTCGATGGGCACAAGGGGGAGATTGTGACGGATTCGGACACCGGCGCGCGGACCTGTCCCGCCGGCCACACGGTGGCGCCACGCTTTCGCACCGTTCCGTGGCGAGGCGGAAACATACAGGTCCACTTCTATCGCTGGCCCGCCGCGATCTGTTCGCAGTGCCCCCGTAA
>CAZPMT010000038.1:0-40723 GCA_964587655.1 uncultured Nitrospiraceae bacterium | reverse complement strand
ATGTACGAGGTGCAGCAGCGCTTCGGCCTGTACCGCTGGCACATCATGGACCCGATCCGGTTCGACAAGGACCTGCGAGTAACCATCCAGGCGCTCGGCTGGCAAAGCTACGGCCGCTATCTGCCCCTGCAAGACGACATCGCGTCCGTCGCGTTCTGGTATCAGAAGGAACCCCACGCGGCCTTCCCGAAACTGCCGCACAGGAACATGATCGAGGTGATCTAAACAGAATTACAGCGCACTTGGAGGTGGCACCGATGACAGCAACGGCACGAACACTCGACGCTGAGATCGATCAGCAACGGAACAAGATTCGTACGGACAAGCTCGACGTCTCTTATGGTGAATTGGCCTCGATGTACGAGAAGGGGGAATTGATAGTCGATCCCACTTACCAGAGACTGTTCAGATGGGATCTGAGCCAACAGACGAAGTTTGTTGAGTCGCTTCTACTCGGTTTTCCGATACCCGCAATCTTCGTCGCGGAAACAGATCAAGGGGTCTGGGAGCTTGTGGATGGCCTACAGAGGATCTCCACAGTTCTAGGTTTCCTTGGCGTTAGGAAAGGTCCGGAAGGGGCGCTCTGTGAGCCTACAGTGCTTTGTGACGAGGAGAAGAGGCGGATGCCGCTTCCGTCCCTTAACGGAATGGAGTTCGAGCATCTTAGCCTTCGTTCTCAACTGACGATAAAGCGCGCTTCCTGTCGTGTTGAGGTCATCAAGGTGGGCAGCGCGCCGCGGATGAAGTACGAAGTCTTTGAGAGATTAAACACGGGCGGTGAAAGCCTTACACCGCAGGAGGTAAGAAACTGCATTTTCCGCGCGCAAGCCCCGGATTTCATGGATTTTGTTGATGAACTCGCCGACTTTGTTCCCTTCAAGGAGTCCCTCAACCTCTCTGAATTTCAGGAGAGCAGCATGTTCGATAGGGGGCTTGTGCTCCGGTTCTTCACGCTGAAGAACCGTTGGGAGAAGTTCGAGCATGATGTTGAACCGTTCATCACAGACTATATCAGAGGGATTGTGGAAGAGGAGGAACCCTTCGCGCGCGACAACGAAGGAGCGGTTTTCAGGGACACATTTCGCCTTATCACGGATGCCTTGGCAGACGACTCCTGGCGGCACTACCGAGGAGGGAAACACAAGGGACCTTTCTCGGTATACGTTTTCGACGCGCTATCAGTGGGAGTTGCTCGCAACATAGAAGCAGCGCGCCTGATGGGTTCTGAGGAGATTGGCAGACGTTGTATCGAGCTAAAGCAAGAATCAGGTTTTGTGCTGAATACTGGTGCCGGTGCAAACATCAAGTCGAGGATGGTCGCAAGAATGCAGGCCGCCATACAGGTCTTCCAAAGGAGTTGAGCCTAAATGGCCTACTCGGAATCTGATTTTCTACACGACCTGAGTGATCTCCTGAATAACCGGCTTGACCAGATCACAAAGATAACGCGAGTCACGCACGCGCACGAGTCAACCGTTCTCGAACAGACCGCATTTCACATGGCGATTCCGTTGCTCTACGCGCATTGGGAGGGGTTTGTGAAGGAGGCGCTCCAGAACTACCTCAGGTTCATACAAGAGCGAGCTATTCCCCAACGGATGATTGAACCAGCGGTTCTGGCGTACAGTTGGACGCCTGATGCGCGGCGGCTCGCCGCAAACCTTTCTTTTGAAAGCCAGGTGCGAATTGTCGAGCGGGCACTTGCTGCACTGTCGGGTGTCGTCCAATTCGGCAAGGACGAGTTGGAGATTAATACCAAGGGCAATCTGAAGTTTGAGACTCTGGAGGATCTCTTCAAATGGTTGAGCCTCGACATCGATACGGTTCGCGGTAGAAAAGCGCAGGTAAACACCCTTGTTAATAGACGCAACATGATCGCCCATGGTGGCCGGCCACAGAGCGTGGAGGTGGAGGAGGTAGATCGTCTTGCGCAACTGGTAGTTGACCTGATGAAGGATGTGGAAGGGGCTGTATCCTCGGCGGTCGCCGATCAGACCTACATGAGGGTAGAGGCACGTGCGTAAAGTATCCGGTATGCTCTTGGCCATGGCGTGGCACCTGTCCGTATCGGACGCATGGGCTGCCCAGCGGCGAGATAGCATCCGTCTCGCGTTCTGGTACCGGAGGAAACCTCACGTGTCGTTCCCGAAGCTGCCCGACAAAGACAGCCTGGAAGTGATCTGAAGGGCCTTGCCGTGCGAGGCAGTGTCATGAAAGAAGCCGCGCTGATCGTTTTCGACATCGACGGCACCTTGTTCCAGACGGAACTCGTGACCGTTCCCGCCGTGCAGCGGACGTTCGCCGCACACGGCCTGTCCGTGCCCAGCGCCGCAAAGATCTGTTCTTTCTTCGGCATGCCCAACGAGGAGTATCTGGATTGGCTGGCCGCGATGTGTTCCCCGGAGGAAGCGCAGACCATAGTCGACGACACGAACCGCCTCGAACTCGAACTCGTCGAGAGGGAAGGCCGTCTCTATGACGGCGCGAGGGAAGTGCTCGATGCGTTGAAGAAGGACGGCTATCGCTTGGGCGTGTGCTCGAACGGTCCGGAAGACTATGTTGATGCATTCCTCGATGCGCACCGAGTGCGCAGTCTCTTCGATATTGTCCGCACGCGCGGATCGAAGTACAAGGACAAGACCGAGATGCTGCGTGAGATTGTCGCGGTCGTGAAAGTGCGCCCGGTGATCGTGGTGGGCGACCGGCGCGACGATATCCTTGCGGCGCACGCCAACGGCGCGCTCGCCATCGCCACTTATTACGGGTTCGGCGACCATGGGGAACTCAGCGACGCCGACGCGCGCGTGAATGCGGTTACCGAGGTCCCCGACGCGGTCCGGAAACTCGTCGCGGCGCCCGGATGGGGTCCATCTTAAGCAAGAACGCCCTCTAAAAGTAGGGACAGTAACCTATTTTCTGAGCCCGAGGCCCCCGGTAGGGCCGGGTAGTATCCGGCAGAAAATGGGTTACTGTCCCTACTTTTGCTCCGGCAGAAAATGGGTTACTGTCCCTACTTTTGCTACTTTTGGCGATTCATGTCAATCTCGATACTCTCAACTCATCTCGACGCCGGCCTTCGCCAATGCCCGGCGCAGGTCATCGGGCGTGAACGGCTTCTGTAGACACAGCAAGGCCCCCAGTTCGACAACCCGTTGCGAGGTCTCCGGATCGTAATATCCCGTCATCGCGATGATGCGCGTCCCCACCTGCTGCGGGTCCGACTTGATGCGGCGGCATACCTCAAAGCCATCGACGCCCGGCAAACGCAGGTCAAGAAACACCACGTCCGGCCGGAACGCGGCCACTTGATGCCCGGCGTCATATCCGTCCAAGGCCACTTCGATCTGAAACGGCGCCTGCGACACCTCAAGGAAACGGCGTATCACCGACACCACGGCCTTCTCGTCATCCACAATGAGAATTCTCACGCCGGAGTTGTCGAGGTCCACGTGAACGGGAATCCCATTCTCACGCAGGAATCGCAGTAAGTCCTCGCGCCGGATGCGGCGATGCCCGCCCGGCGTCTTAAATACGCGAATGCGCCCGGCCTCCGCCCACTTCCGAATCGTGTCGGCCGTTACATGACAATAGGCGGCTACTTCCGAAGTGCTGAACGATTGTTTCGTTTCCATGTATGCAAGTCCTGGGTCTAAGACTGTACTGCCAAACGGCAACCACATCATGGTCCATAGCGGATTTCCCTGGAGCTGGAGCGGGGAATCGAACCCCGGACCCCGTCATTACGAGTGACGTGCTCTACCAACTGAGCTACTCCAGCAAGAAAATGGTGCCAAGGGCCAGAATCGAACTGGCGACACGCGGATTTTCAGTCCGCTGCTCTACCAACTGAGCTACCTCGGCACAACCGTGACAGGATACCGAAACGCGTACGGCCAAGTCAAGCAGCCGAGTCGCAACTTCAGGGCGGGCACGTAAACAGAAGGTCACGTTTGTCAATGCACCCGTTACTGAATGGTTATATCAGGGTACAGATCGAGCGCCCTCGGCATCCGCCGCCTGAGTGTCGATGCTCGATTCCGCGGGGGCGCCCGCCTCCTGCTGTTTCGGCTTTGCCTTCGGCGGTTCAGGCGCCTGTTCGGCCGGCTCCGTATGGGCCGGATCTAAGACCCTGAACATGAATATCCGCGGGTCGGTCGTGGTGTGGCCGTCCAACGCGCCCCAGTGGACGGCATAGATGCCCGGAGTCAGCGGTTCGGCGGCCCGAACCTGCAACAACAGGCGTTCCGGCTCGTCAATGGGCGCCAGTTCAACCGGAATCGAAACCTCCTGAACCCATGCCTCTTGTTGTCCCTTACCCGCCTGCGAAGACATGGCCTGCACCGCGTGCAGCCGGCTCATGCGCACGTCGTATGGAGGCATCCTGTGGCACACAAGCAACGGTTCCGGGGAGCCCGTCGCCTCGAGATCCGGAAGCTTGCTGACGCCAAACAGGATGCTGTCTTGCATGCCGAACCGCTCAGCCTCCGCAGGCGTGGTCCGCCGGTAGCGATAGTCCTCGAAAAGGAAGACGCCCGCGCCCTGCGGCACGCACCACAAGGACACCGTACTTGCCGTGAGAGATCTCGCTTCATTCACCTCCAGCGCAAGATGGCCCGAGGTGTAACCGTTCTTGATGAAGTCCAATCCCCGAACGCCAAGGCGGGTTGTCAACGCATAGCGGCCCAAAGCGTCCGTGATGGTCTCCGCTTCCCCGCCGTTTGCGCGCACGGTAACTCCCGGAAGCGGGCTGCCTTGTACGTCCACAACCGCGCCCTCGACCACCGCGCGATTGCAGCACGCCCCTCCAAGGCACAGCAGGACCAGAACGCACCCGATCCCACGGTATGATGAACGGTTCAGGAACATGAAGGGGAAATCCAGCGCCTCGACTCCTTCAAGCAATCTTGAGATCAAAACTGGGACGCGCGAGCGCGCCCTGCCTACTGCTTTGCCATGAACTCGGCGCTCTCCGCGGCGCTCTCCAGCGAATCTCTCGGACACACGTCTTGCTCGACGATGTACCAAGCCACGCCCGCCTGAATCGCCGCCGCAAAGATCTCGGGCCAGTGAAGTATGCCCAATCCAACTTCCGCGAAAGCGCGCGACTTAGCGCTCGCCATGTCCTTGACGTGGATCAGCGGACACCGCCCACTCCAGCGGTTGATGATCGCTACGGGGTCGAGCCCGGCATAGCGCACCCAAAACACGTCAATCTGCGCCGCAAGGTTCTCCGGACGCGCCGCGCCCAACAACAGATCCAAAGGATACTCGCCGTCGATGGGTTGAAACTCATGCGCGTGATTGTGGTAGCAGAGTTGAATCCCCGCCGCGCGCAGCGCGGCGCCGCCCGCGTCCAAAGCCTCTCCACACGAGGTCCAACCTTTACGGTCAGGCGTCAGCTTCGAGTCAATCCCGCCGATGGCCACGTATTTCACGCGATAGAGTGCCGCCAATTCGATCACCTTGGACACGTCCCGCGTGACGTCATCATAGCCGACATGAATGCTGCAAGCCTTCAGACCCGCTTTTTCCAGATGCTTCTGAAAGGCCTCATGGGTCAGGCCGTGGGTGCCGCTGCCTTCGACGTAGTGGTAGCCTATCTTCTTGACTTTTGCGAGCGTCCCTGGGACGTCCTTGTCGAGATGGTCCCGAACGGTGTAAAGCTGGAGTGCGAATTTAAGTCCGCCCATATCGTCGCTCCTTTCAATTAGGCTGTAGGACGACACAATGCCTACAGCCTTCGGCCTACAGAAACGCAAACTTCGGCAATCTCTCGCGCATGCGCCGCATGGCTTCCTCTAAACGGTCTTCCTCTACCGTTAACGATAGCCGGACATAGCCTTCCCCGTTCTTGCCATAAGCCTTCCCGGGCGCCGCCACTACCGCACACTTCTTGAAGAGAAGCTCACAGAATCTCGCCGAAGTGTAACCTTTCGGCACGGGGACCCAAAGGTAGAAAGTCCCTTTCGGCGGATCGTAACGCCACCCCAACTCCCGCAAAGCCGCCAACACAATCTCACGGCGCTTGCGATAGATTTCCACCATCCCGTCCGTAAAGCCGTCGCAGTTGTCCAGCGCTTCGATCCCCGCGTACTGAATCGCGTTGAAGATCCCCGAATCCGTGTTCGACTTGACCTTCGCGATCGCGCCCACGATATCCGGATTGCCGCACGCCATCCCAATCCGCCAGCCGGTCATGTTGAACGGCTTCGACAACGAATTCAGCTCGACGCCAACGTCTTTCGCCCCGGCCACGCTCAGGAAGCTCAGCCGCTCCACTCCGAAGACTACCTCGCTGTAAGGATTGTCATAACAGACAGCGATATCATAGTTCTTCGCAAAAGCCACCAACTCCTCCAGGAAACCGCGCGTTGCGACCGCGCCCGTCGGATTGTTCGGGTAGTTGAGATAAAACGCCGACGCTTTCTTCGCTACGTCCGAAGGGATCTCGCTTAGATTCGGGAGAAAACCATTCTCCGCGAGCATCGGCACCGGAAAAGGCTTCGCGCCCACGAACCAAATGCTGGGCTTGTATCCGGGGTAACCCGGATCCGTCACCAGAACAACGTCGCGGGCATTGATCATCCCGAGCGCAAAGTGATGGCAACCCTCTTTCGATCCGATCAGAGCGACGATCTCTCGCGCCGGATCGAGGTCCACGCCGTACCGCCGCCCATACCAACGCGCAACGGCCTCGCGGAACGCCAACATGCCCCATTCCTCGTCCGTCGGGTAACGATGATTCGCCGGATCCGCGGCCGCCTTCGCCAAGGCGTTGACGACCCGTTCCGGCGTCGGATCCACCGGGTCGCCGATCGCCAGACTAATCACGTCGACGCCGTTTCTCCGTGCTTCATTGATCTGGTTCCGCAACTTCATGAAAAGATACGGCGGAACCTTCTCCAGTCTTCTTGCCGTCCGCATAGACGCCCTTCCTCGAAACAATCCCTGGCTTGACCCGAAAGAATCTTACACGGCAACTAATCCCGTTTCAATCCGATCACCCCGTCCCTACCCGTTGACGGGGCCGAACAATGCGCGTACTATAGTGGAAAATGCCCCGCAATGGTCGCCAGCGGGCCCATATGGGAGATCTCGGCTGAAGGGAAGGAGTGCTCTTGATGATCCGGACATCCACTATCCTTGGGAAATGCGTCTATCGACTCTTGTTCAGTCTGCTCCTGTTCCTGTCGCTGCCCTTCTCCGCGACAGGGACACCGCTCGACGACTATGTGGCGGCGGCGGATCCGAACTACGCGTACTCGTTGGTCAACACGATTCCTGGCTCGGGGTACACCGGCTTCGTTTACTACATGGCTTCGCAGCGATGGCGGAACGCGCCGTCGGAAGTCGACCGGAGTCTTTGGGAACACTGGCTCACGGTGATCGTGCCGAGCACGGTAAGCTCCGGCACGGGTCTGCTTTTCATCACCGGGGGCGGTAACGGCGGTTCGCCTCCGGGTTCCGTCGACTCGACGCTTGCGCAAATCGCGGTGGCAAGTCACACGATCGCAACGGAGTTGAGAATGGTCCCGAACCAGCCGCTGAGGTTTGCTGACGAAACGGACCCGAGATACGTGGCATCCGGGCGTAGCGAGGACCAGCTTCTTTCATATGGCTGGGACAAGTTTCTTAGAACGGGCGACCCGACGTGGCTTGTCCTGCTGCCGATGACGAAATCCGCGGTGCGTGCGATGGACACGGTCCAAGCCGTGCAGCCCACGGTGACGGACTTTGTAGTGTCCGGTGCTTCGAAGCGGGGCTGGACAACGTGGCTGACAGCGGCCGTCGATCTGCGCGTGGTGGCCATCGCCCCCAAGGTCATCGACCTGCTCAACATCGACGAGTCGATGCAGCATCACTGGGACGCATATGGATTCTGGTCGAGCGCAATCCAGGACTATGTGGACCTGGGCATCATGAACTGGATGGGAACGCCTAGGTTTGAGGCCTCGCTGAGCGCCATTGACCCGTTCAGCTATGTGGACCGGCTGACGATGCCCAAGTTTATCATGAACTCGACAGGCGACCAGTTTTTCCTGCCGGATTCGTCCCAGTTCTATTTCGACTCGTTGCAGGGCGAGAACCATCTCCGGTACATGCAGAACACGGATCACGGCGGGAGCGTGTGGTACGATTTCTACGCTTTCTACAACGCTTTCCTGAATGGCTCGCCGCGTCCGCAATACAGTTGGACTAAGGAATCTGATGGTTCGCTGCGAATTCAAACAGTGACGCCGCCGTCGCAAGTGCTGCTATGGCAGGCCACGAATCCAAACGCCCGCGATTTCCGGCTTGAGACGATTGGAGCGACGTGGACAAGCTCGGCGCTGACGGATCAAGGCGGCGGACTCTACGTTGCGGAAGTGCCCGAACCCCCGCAAGGTTGGACGGCATTCATGGTCGAGTTGACGTTTCCTAGCGGCGGGCCCTATCCGTTCAAGGTCACAACGGAGGTCAGCGTCATCCCTCCGATTCTGCCGTACTCGTCCTCCATGGACACGGACGGTGACGGAATATTGGATGCGGTCGAAGGAACCGGCGATCCCGACGGCGACACAGCGCCGAACTATTCAGACCTCGATTCCGACGGCGACGGCGTGACCGACCACGACGAATGGTTCGTTTGGCACACGGACCCGTACGACGCGGCCTATCCTACAAGCCTTCCTCTAGGCGCGAGTTTGCTCGCACTTGCTTTGGCCTTCGCGGGCGCAGGGCCGCTAGTAATCCGAAAGCACAGCCGGAGTTCGTAAGTCATCTTGCCTTATCCATAGAAAGGACTCTGACGGTGCATGCGATACTTGCAACCAAGGGAGAGAGGAGAGCGCGTTGTGCGCGGCGGTCACGAAATGAAGCGGATGGCGGTCCAAGAGTGAAACGCCCGCCGGGTCCATCTTGGCAAGGGGGCTGAGTTGACCTTCGGCCACGTTCTGGCTTTCCATCAGTTCGCCCTCATCGTCAATGCCGCCGGTTTGAGGCACACAATCACTCTTGTACAATGTGGACAGTGGGACTTCACAGCGTTCAAGAACGTGCAGGGCCGTCCGGTTGACGCGTAGCACTTAACTCAGTTCTATGATAAGAGTTAAGCACAATACCCCTTCTTGGCTCGCCAATTGCTTGGGCAATGCCAGCGGAAGCGTCGCATTCCAGATGAGCAATTTGCGGAAAGGGGCAACACTATGCACCACCGAGCCGTTGAGCCCACAAAGAAAACCCCATCGGACTTTTGGGGAGGGTTCTACCAGGAAGCCTTGGAAAGCCATTCCAGGATCGTTAACCTATATTCCGCCGTGGGTTTAGAGCCGCCAGGATTCGGAAGTTGGCTACGCTTTTCCTTCGTCCATTCGTCGTCGCTTCGAAATCGGCTCCTGAGGGGTTGATGAATTTCCTGTCCCGCTTCTAGCACGCTTGCGATTGTCGCACCCACTTGATGAAAAAATAGGAGGCGAGTGCGGGCAGCGGGGGGACTGCCCAAGTGCACTCGCCAATGGTGGGAACCAGTCATTTGAGACTGTTACTATGAGGGCCGGGGGGAACGGCGCCAATCATAGTCACTTTAAGTAACAAGCGGGTCCCCATTTTCATTCCCTCCGCCGATAATTCTTCACGATATTTGGTGGTCATCCCGGGAATTCGTTCGCCAGCTACCTCAAGAGGGTTTGCCGGTCTTACCCGGCTGTGTTAGCATGCCGGCGGCGCATGAAGAACATATCCCGACAGCCGGTGCTCTGGATGCCCGCCAGTGCGGACGCGTGGCGTGGGGCCGTTCTCTGTCTGTCCCTTGTGATCTGCGCTTCTGCGTATTCGTTTCGTTTCACCTCCTTTCTCCACGTGAAGGAAGGCGTCCTGTGCGTTTCCGTCATCCTGATCGCGCTGTTGGCGACCGCTTCCAGGAATGCCGGAAGAGGCGGCTTCACGGCGTTCCTTCCGTTGTGGGTGTTCGTTGCGGTCGCGCTCGCGGGCGTGTTCGCGGTACAGGCGAGGTCGCCATCGGAGGCCATAACGAAAGCGGCCTCGTGGCAACTGTTGCTCCTTGGCGCGACGCTGGTTTTTGATCTGCTGTCGCGAGAGGAATGGCGGATGCGGGTGATTGGATCGATCGGCGTTTCGGCCGCATTAGTGGCCGCGCTCGGCCTGGTTCAGTACACGGGTCTATGCCCGGTCCTGTTCCCCGTGTTCGCGCAATACACGCAGAGGGTCTACTCCGTGTTCGGCAACCAGGATCTCTATGGTGGCTACCTGGCGCTGGGCGTTCCCATCCTGATTCATGGCACAGTTTGTCAACAGTTTGTCTCCGTTCGACAAACTGTGGCCACGACAAACTGTGTGCTGCGGCGCCAAGGCCTCAACTACCCTGCGCTGCTCGGGCTTGCCGTGGTCATCCCGGGCATCATGATCTCCGGCTCGCGCACGGCGTGGCTCGCGGCATGCCTCGGCGCCGCGGCGGTGCTTTCGGCGAAGCCGTCTGGCCCCTCCGAGGGAGAAATGATGCGATATGGCGTCTCCAGACACGTTCCCGCGGTAGCGGGACTTGTCGCTCTGGTCATGGCGATTACGCTGTGGATGACCCCCGAGGCGACGCTCCATCGAGTCATCACTGCTTTCAAGATCGAGGACCGAGGCGTCCAGACCCGTCTGTGGATGTGGCATGGGACGCTGGATATGATCCTCGATGCACCGATTCTCGGCGTGGGCTTGAACAACTACGGTTACTGGAGTCCGCGGTACTTGGGCGTGTCCGTGCAAGGACCCGGCGGAAACCAGCACATTCTAGGGGAATTCCACGCCGACCAACCCCATTCCGAACCGTTGCGTTTGCTGGCCGAAACGGGGCTTGCCGGCATTGCGTGCTGGTTTTGGATGGGGGCGCGCGTCGTTCGGGCGATTCTTTCCGAGACGGGCCGCGGACCGTCTCAAGGCCCCGCGTTGGGAGCGTTGCTTGCCCTTATCGCATTTGCGCTCTTCAATGGTCCATTCGACAGCCCGCCTCATGCTTTCGCCGGCCTTCTTCTCGTCGGCATCTTGCTCCAGGTAAAAGTAGGGACAGTAACCTCTTTTATGAATCAGAGGCCCCCGCGGCCGGACACAACCAGGTCGTACTGGAAGTCTCTGGCTCATAAAAGAGGTTACTGTCCCTACTTTTACGCGTTGGCTCTGAGCGCGTTCCTGATCGCCGCCGTTCACATCCCGAGCTATCTGCTGCGCGCCGCGGAGGACGCACACCTTGGACCGCAAGCGGACATTTCGCGTTACGCGCACGCGGTCAACTATCCGTGGCCGAACGCCCTCGCGCACAAGGAATACGGTTTTGCGTTGGCCGAGGCCGGTCTCGATGATGAAGCAAATCGGGAACTCGTGGCGGCATTGAGGGGACTCGACACCGGCGACATCTATCTTGCACTCGCCATTCTTTCCGCGAAACGCGGGGATCGGGAGGAGACTTACCGTTGGGCCGCGGAATGCCTCACGCGCTGGCCGGGCAATCCGGAAGCAAAGGGGCTTATCGAGGCGCAATCCCGCGTAGACGCGACGTCCCCGTCGCGTTTCTGAGGCCGAAACAAAGCGGCGAGGACGCCGCTGCCACGTAGACGCGACGTCCCCGTCGCGTCTCTGAGGCCGGAACAAAGCGGCGAGGACGCCGCTGCCACGTAGACGCGACGTCCCCGTCGCGTCTCTGAGGCCGGAACAAAGCGGCGAGGACGCCGCTGCCACGGAGGAGCCTAATTCCAGAAGCGGGCATTCATCAATCCGCGAACGGTCACGTCCAGTTTCGCGTTATCCTGGCCCGTGATCATGAGCTTATAGCTGGCGCCCGGCGCCACCTTGTCGAACGTGAACTTGTATGGCGTCGCGGTCGCGTGATTGTAAAACGCCGTTCCGGTCTGGTCTTTGATCTCGACCGTGAGGCCGGGAATTGGGGCGTCACTTGCGATTTCGAAGTCCGCCCGTTCCGCCTTCTTATCAAGCCACGTTGATCCCGTGGATTCCCAACGGATGTTCGTATCGACCGGGATGTACAGTGACGGGACCGATAGCCGCCCCACCTCGCCTCCGTAGTTCCGCACGTCGTCATGCACGTCCGCGTAGTGCATCAAGGCGGGAAACTCCATGAGGAAAGTGGCGCTTTCGAGTGCGCACACGGATGCGAGTACGGAACCCATGACAACCGTCGCCTGGACCAGCCATACCGCCATGGCATGCAAGAAACGAAGCCGAAGCACGCCCATGATGGGGACGATGGCCAGGAATAGCACGCTCAGAAAAGCGTAGGGCATCTCACTCGGGGCGCTCCAGAAAGTGAGGTAGCCGATCGAGGCCATCAGGATCCCGACAAGGATAGGACCGCGGGCCGCCAATCCCGGCTGCATCAACGCCACGGCGAGCCACAGCACGACGGGCCACACAACCAGCAGCATCAAGCCGGTGGCGATCCGGGTCTGAAGCAGGTCGCTGTTGAAGACTTCGCGGACTGAGCAGACGGTCGCCGGGTTCTCGCCCGACCCGCGCAGCACCATCATCAGCGGTATGGAGAGATAGCCGCCGAAGCACAAGATCGCAACGGCCGCCACACCGCAGAGAATGTACAACACGGGCCACTGCGGCGGACGTGAAAGCGGTGGTTTCGCCGGGGGTTTCGAGTCAAAATCCGGCATTCCGTACGTCGCGAGCGGCGCATGGCACTTCCAGCAGCGGTCGAACTCTTCGCTGTTCTGGGCGCCGCAACTCGGACACGCGCTTCCAATCGCCGCCCCGATCCCGCCGTCAACAACGCCAGGCGCCGGCCCCGTCCGTCCGGCCTCCCCCTGTCCCGGCTTGGCTTCCCGCAGTTTCTTCAAGAGCCGCCTCGCCATGCTGTTGTTGGGATTTTGCCTGATGAGGGCCTCCCATGCGGCGATGGCTTCCTCGTAGCGTCCGGCGACCTCCAACACGCGCGCCAACTGTTCGCGCAGGGGGATCTCCTCCGGCCACTCCTCGATACCGGCTCTTAGCTCGGAAATGGCTTCATCGTACCGCTCCAGGCGATAGTACGTTGCGGACAGATAACGCATGACGTTCACCTTTGGGGTCCAGTTGGTCTGGAGAATGAGCAGGTGCCCCAGTGCGGAACGATACTCACCAGCCGCGTACAGTTTCTTGGCCAAGTGCCAGCGACGATCATGGTCGTTAGCGTTCATCTCGACGTATTTCGTCAGTTCCACGATGTCGGTCATGGAAAGTTCCCTGCTCCGTTCATTTCTGTTTTCGGACCTTCTTCCGTCGCGCGATACGCTGCTTCTTTTGCCGGTGCTGCATGACCGCGTTCACGGCCCACGAGACCACCCCGGCCCCAACGGCCGCAAGCACCAATCCCACAACGATCGGGACGGTCCGGGGTGCGGTGGAATAAACGATATGCCAGGTCCCGTAGATGCACGGTCCAACCAGCACGATAAACACAATCAGCCAGAAGAACCATCCAGCCGCGTCAAACTTCAGCCAACTCTCCTTCGACACAATCAACATTCCTTCGTAATGGGCCTCGTCTATGCCAAACCAAAAGAAGCACCCGTCTCACAACCGTCCCGCCATTCTAACATCGCGGATTGCATCATTTCATTGAACCTCGCACGCGTTGCCGCGGATTGGGCGGCGCCGCGCCTCACCCTATCCGTGACGTTCCGGTTTACGGCCCGCGTCCGGCAGGACAATTCGGAACAGCGCGCCTCCTTCCGGAGAACGGCTTACCGTAATGTCGCCGCCGTGCTCTCGCACCGTTTTTCGTGTTACGGCGAGACCCAAACCCGTGCCCATAGAACCCTTCGTAGAGAAGAACGGCTCAAAAACAAGACGAAGCTGATCATCGGGTATTCCGGGACCGTTGTCCGCCACCTCGATCACCAAGTCCGAGGCCGGCCCCTCTTTCAGCACGCGCGCGACGATGCGTATTCTGCCGTTGTCCGCGGGAACGGCGTCTCTCGCGTTGGTCAGGAGATTCAGCAGGCAACTGAACAGGCCTCGGGGGTCCACGTAAACGGGAACATCCGCTTCGGCAGCGTCCACCTCGAGGGCGGTCTTCTGTTGCGGCGTCAGGCCCTGGAAAGTCTCCGCGGCCTCGTCGATCAGCGCCTGCACGTTGCAGAGCTCGCGCACCGGCTTCCGCGGTTTCGAAAAAGCCAGCATGTCCTTCACGAAAATGGACATGCGCTTCACAATCCGCTTGAAGATCGGCCAGACGGTGTCAACCACCTCGCGCTTGTTTTCCCTCAACCCGGCGTCAATCAGCTCCGTGCTGTTGGACATGCCGGTGATCAGGTTCTTGATGTAGTGTGAAAGCCCCGCAACAGCCTCGCCGATGGCCGCCATGCGCTCGGCCCGCAGGTTATCCTCGATAAGACGCGCGTTGACAATGGACGAGGCCGCCAGCGCAGAGAACATCTCCATCACACGCAGGTCCGCCACCGTAAAAGCACCCCCGCCATCCTTGTTCAGCAGTTCCACGACCCCCACGAGCGTGTCGCGATCAACCAACGGCACGGCCAGCACGGACCGCGTCCGGAACCCGGAGATCTCGTCGGCCGTGGCGTAAAATCGCGGGTCCTTTGTCGCGTCCGGCACGTTGACCGATTGCCGTGTCCTGGCCGCGACGCCCGCGATGCCTTGGTCCAGCTTCAGCCGCACCTGTCGTTTGAGGGCCTGTTGATCACCCGTTTCCCCCTGGGCAACCTGGAAGTATAGCTCCTGCGCGTCCGCGTCATAGAGCATCAAGGAGCACGCTTCCGCGTTTGCGACCCGCTTGCTCTCCTCCATGATCCGTTCGAGCAGGGTGTGCAGGTCCGTGATGACTGAGATGAGACCGTGGACCCGGTACAACGCGTCGACGATCCGGCGGATGTCCTCCGCCCGTATGTCTGTCCATAATACGGGCGGCGAAACGTCCCGCAGCCATGGAATGTCGCGGTCCGGCGTCATGAACGCTTACCCTTCCCCGCAAAAGTGGACGCGACGTCCCCGTCGCGTTTCCAAAGCCAAGACACAGCGGCGAGGACGCCGCTGCCACGCTGCCACACGCCCTGAAGACAACGCCCTCACGATCCCGCGTCAAGAGCGGCCTCGATCTTCGGAAGCGCATGATAGATGACGTCCCCCACGACCTGCAAACTGTCCGGGCACACCCGGTCGAGCGTGTCATTGGCCGTATGCCAATTCCTCGGGTGCTCCTCCTGTGACCGGCCGTATGTGAAATCGATGATGTCGGCCGCCGGTATCCCGGCACGTCGAAACGGCACATGATCGTCCACGACGTCGTGCCCGAACGGAAGGAAATGCGCCCCGTATCCCATGTCGCGCGCTGTGCCCCAGATGGCGCGCGTCAGCCACGCCGGGGCCGCGCTGTCTCGTTTGATGCCGAGGTAACAGTCGCCGATCATGTCCACATTGACCGCCACCCGCACCTGCGACAGCGTCCCTTCTTCCTTGAGGTGTTTCACAAAGGCCCGGCTGCCGTACAGGCTGTCCGTCTCGCTCCACTCGCGGAACGCTTCCTCCCCGTCAAAGAAGCAGAGCCACACGGACAATCCCTCGCGTTTCGGTCCCAGCGCGCGCGCCATCTCGATCATCCACGCCGTCGTCGATCCCCCGTCGTTCGCGCCCACGAACACGATATCCGTGAAATACTTCGTATCGTAATGATTGCTGAGCAGCACCACGCCCAGCCGCGTCCCTTCGACGACCCCGACGACGTTCACCATTTTCCGCGTTCCCATCGGCGTATCCGCGTCGAACGCATGTTCGCGCACGGCCAGCCCGGCCTTCCCCAACTCCCGCTTGATATATGCCCGGGTTTCCGCCAGCGGCTCCGAACCGGAGACGCGCGGACCGAACCCGACGACCTTGCGAAGATCCTCGAACGCGCGCCGCCCGTCAAAGGGCGACTTCTCTTGCGCCGCCACGGCGCGACGCGATCCCCCGCCATGTATCATCCACTTGAGCCCCATCGACGTAAGCCCGAGAATGACAAACGCCGCCACTCCCAACGTCACGATCACCTTCATGGCCGGTGATTCCATCGCGCTCGACCTCCCGGAGCATCCTACCATGCATTCCCACGGCCCCGCCAGCACGCCGTTCACGCCCGCGTCTTACACCCTCGCCTGTTCTTGTTCCCCTCTTTACAAGGGGGAACACGGAAGGGCGCGCTAACTGGACTCTCTTGCCGCGAGTGTTGACGGTTGTACCCCGTTTGTGCTACAAGAAGGGCGGAGAAAGGAGCGGTGCAATGAGTAAGACAGCGATAGTCCGCGCACGGGTCGAGCCGGAATTGAAGGAGCAGGCCGAAACGGTCTTTCAGCGGCTTGGCGTTTCAACGACCCAGGCGATAGCCATGTTCTACAAGCAGGTGATCTTGCGTGAAGGGCTGCCTTTCGACGTGGCCATTCCGAACGCGACGACGCGAAGGACGCTCGACGCCACGGATGCCGGGCGAGACGTCGTTCTCTGTCGCGATGCGGAGGACATGTTCAAGAAGCTGGGTATCTGATGTACACCCCGGCCTACACGAAGCAGTTTTCCAGGGACGTGAAACTCGCCAAGAGGCGAGGCAAGAACCTGGAGAAGTTGAAGCTGATCGTTCAGGATCTCGTTGCGAGGAACCGCTTGGACCTCATCCATCGCGATCATAAGCTGGCCGGGGCGTTCGCGGGCCGCCGTGAATGCCACATCGAATCCGACTGGCTGCTCATCTACAAGGTACAGGCTGATACCATCATCTTCGAACGCACCGGCGCGCATTCCGACCTGTTCCGGGAATAGAACCCTCTGGACAACGTACGCGCAGCGAGTTCCGGAATTGCGTAGCCGTGGCCGAGCGAATGTGGTATTCTGTTTGCGAGCGAAGGGATGTAAGTCCATGCGAACGATGCGGGTCCTGTGCGTAATCATTGCGGTTGCCGCGCTGCTCGGCGCGAGCGACGTTACGCGGGTTGTCCGCCCGATTGCCGCCGGCGTCTGGTATCCTGCGGAGAAGGAAAAACTGGTGGCGGAGGTAACCCGGTGCATGAGCGACACGGAGATCTCCGTGCCACAGGGGCGGATCGTGGCGTGCATTGTCCCGCACGCGCCGTACAGCACGTTCGGGCCGGTGGCCGGCGCGGCCTTCTCACTGCTGAAGGGGCGGAAATATGACCGCGTGATCGTCCTGGCCGCCTGCCACAACAGTTCGTTTCGCGGCTGCTCGATTCCTTCCGTCCAGGCATACCGGACCCCGCTCGGAGACGTTCCACTGGACGGGCCTGCGATTCGCGCTCTGGACCGTTCCACGCTCATCGAGGTTCGATCCGTCAAGTACAAGGGTGGCGACGAACACGTGAATCTCCATGAGAGCGAATACACGATCGAGGTCGTGTTGCCTTTCTTGCAGCAGCAACTGGGTTCGTTCTCGCTCGTTCCCATTCTTGTGGGCGATTTCGTGGCCTACAATAAGAAGACTGACGGAGACGCACTGGAAGCTGTCGCCGAAACGATCCGCGAGTTCCTGGACGAGCGCACGTTGATCGTGGTAAGTTCGGATTTCACCCACTTCGGAAACAACTTCGGCTATCGCCCGTTCCGCGAGAACATCATCGAAGGGATCGAGACGCTCGATAAGACGGCGTTCAATCTCATCCTCAAGAAGGATTTCCCGCGTTTCATCGAGTATACCGAGGAAACCCAGAACAAGATCTGCGGCAAGAACGCCATAGCCATTCTCTTGAGGCTGCTTCCGAAAAAGGCGGAGGGCCGCCTCCTGAAGTATGAGGTGTCCGCGCGCCGTACCAACGACACGCGGAGTTCGATCAGCTATGCATCGATCGTGTTTGTCGAGCCGTCGGAGGCCGCTGTTCCGTCCGTTGGAGGGAACAAGAAATGATGGATACCAGCGAGAACTACCTTACACGGGAAGAGGAAAAGACGCTTCTCAAGATTGCGCGCGCGGTACTCGAGGCTCACTTGAAGGAGCAGCGGCGCGTCGACGCCAACTCGTTCGGACCGACATCCGCCCGTATTATGGACCGATATACGGGCGCCTTGCTTGAAAAGCACGGGGCCTTCGTTACGTTGAGGCGGCATGGAGAACTTCGCGGCTGCATCGGCTACACCGCGAATGAGACTCCGTTGGTCCGGGCCGTCGAGGAGAACGCGATTAACGCGGCAACGCGCGACTCCCGGTTTCCCATGGTCACCGCTGAGGAACTCGACGACGTTACCATCGAGATATCGGCGCTGACTCCGGGCGATTCGCCCGAGACGCCGTTCAAGAAGGTGAACGACGTAAGCGAGATCGTGATCGGGCGCGACGGACTCTACATCGAGCGGCCGCCTATGCGGGGCGGCATCCTGCTGCCGCAGGTTGCCGTCGAGCAGGGCTGGGACGTCCCGCGGTTCCTTTCCGCGGTCTGCCGGAAAGCAGGCTATCCCGACGGCGCCTGGAAGCAGCCGGGTTACAGCCTCTACCGGTTCTCCGCGCAGGTGTTTTCCGAGTAAGAGTATAAAAGTAGGGACAGCAACCCATTTTCTGAGCCCGAGGCCCCCGGTAGGGCCGGGTAGTATCCGGCAGAAAATGGGTTACTGTCCCTACTTTTGCTACTTTTGGCCCTCGAGTCGATGCTTTGTGGCAACTAGGCGCGAGCCGCTTGGCCTGCCTTGTCCTTCGGGGCCTGCTTGCGTTGGTTGCCCGGTTTGCCGCCGGTACCCGCTGCGGTCTGCTTCTGACGGCGCCAGTTCTGCCACACATAGGCCAGCGCGCTCGCCACGAATATGCTCGAGTACGTTCCGCTGATGATACCGATGGTCAGGCAGATGGCGAAGTCGCGCAGCACGCTCCCGCCGAATATCAAGAGCATCACCACGGTCAGCAAGGTACACACGGACGTCAGCAAGGTTCTGCTCAGCGTCTGATTGATGGCCAAGTCCATGATCTGGCCCAGCGTGAGGCCCCGTCCCGCATATAGCTTCAGGTTCTCGCGGATTCGGTCGTACACCACGACCGTGTCGTTGATCGAGTAACCGATAATCGTAAGGATCGCCGCGATTACGTTCATGTCGATATGGCGTCCGAGGACCGCCAACATGCCCGCCGCGAAGATCGCGTCGTGGAATACCGCGATGACGCCCGTCACGCCCCACACGAAGTTGTAGCGCCACCACAGATATATGATCTGGAACAGGAATCCGTACATGACCGCTTTGACGGCGTCGATGCGCAACTGGGTGCCGATGGCCGGCCCCACGACGGCGACGTTGCTTAGCACCACTTTGTCAGTAGCCGCGGGATCGCCGCACAGAGGCGCGAGCGCCTCCCTCATGCGAGTTTGGATGTCCTTCTGCGCGGAGCCCTCTACACCAGTATCGTCTTCCTGGATATCGCTCGTCCGGATGGCGAACTCGTTTCCCGCCTCGGCGGTTTGCCCGCCATACTCCTGCACGACCGCGTTCTTGAACCGCGCTTGTTCGAGCCGCTGACGAACGGCGGCGATATCGACTTTCTGCGCCGTGTCAAGCTTGATGATCATGCTCGTGCCGCCGGCGAAGTCTATGCCGAAATTGTTCTCAGGGCCGCGGGCGAAGAAGGCGCCGACGGCGATGATAAGCGTCACGATGCTTACGCCGAATCCGATATTCCGCGTCGCGATGAAGGGGATCTTCGTGTCAACCGGGATCAGGCTCATCATGGTCAGCTTCTTGAGCCATTTCTTGCGGATGATCAAGTCGAAGATCGACTTCGTCACCACGAGGGCCGTAAATACGCTGGTCAAGATGCCGAGCGCAAGGGCCACGCCGAATCCCTGGACGGGGCCCGTGCCGAATTGGAGCAGCACGAGTGCCGCAATGAGCGTCGTCACGTTCGAGTCGATGATTGTCGTGGTCGCGCGTTCGTAACCCTGCTGGATCGACGCTACGAGCGATTTCCCGTTGCGCACCTCTTCGCGGACGCGCTCGAAGATAAGCACGTTCGCGTCCACGGCCATACCCAGGGTCAACACGAAGCCCGCGATGCCCGGAAGGGTCAATGTCAGACCAAAATAGGAGAACATGGCCAGCAGGATGAAGCTGTTCAGGAACAGGGCGACGTTCGCGATAAGCCCGCCGAAACGGTAGTACGCGGCCATGAAGAGGATCACGAAGAGTACGCCGAATATCGATGCCTTCATACCGTCGTTGATCGAGTCGTTACCGAGGCTCGCGCTCACGACGCCCGTGTAGAGTTCGCGCACCGGCACGGGCATCGAGCCGGAGTTCAGCGCAATGCCCAGGTCGTTTGCTTGTTGCTCATTGAAGTCGCCCGTGATTTGGCCGCTGCGCGTGATCTTGGCCTGAATGGTCGGCGCCGAGCAGACTACGCCGTCCAGGACGATTGCCATGGGCTTGCCGAGGTTGGCTTCGGTCGCCTGTCCGAACTTACGCGCATACTCGGAGTTGAACTCGAAGAGGATCTGGTACTTCCCTGGGTTCTCGTCGTCGGGCCGCGCCATCGCCATACTTAGGCCGCCGCCGTCTATAAGAGGCTCCTTGTCCATCAGGTAGATTTCATATTCTTGCGGGTCCCAGGGGTTTGGCGGCTGGCTCAACGCGAGGATCTTGCCCTCTGGCAGAAGCCCCGGCATCGCGTTGGCCTCTTCGATGACCGCTTTGATCTTGTCGACGTGTTCGATGGGGACTTTGAATGTGCCGCTCCGAGGGTCCTGCTTCAGGAACGGCGTGAACCGCTTGTCAAACTTCGGCTGCTTCTTGATCGCCTCGAAGGTCTTGATGGTTTCATCGCGTCCAGCGACTACATTGAACGTGAGAAATGCCGTCTTCTTGATCAGCGCAATGGCGCGGTCCACATCCTTTTCGCCGGGGAGCTGGATCTGGATCTGGTTTATACCCATCGCCTGGATAAGGGGATCTTTTGCCTCGAATTCGTTGATTCGGCGGCGAATGCGCTGCAGCACCAGGGTCTGAACGTCTTGCTCGTTCTGGAAGCCGCGATCTATGACTTCCTGTGTGTAGTCAAATCCAACGACCATGTGGACCCCGCCCTGGAGGTCCAGGCCGAGATTCACAACCTTCGCCCGGTCGAACTCGGCCCAGCGCCGGACGGACTTCCAGGAATCGCGGAAGAAGCTCGGCGCCTGGTATACGCTGTCCTGTTCCTTCCACTTGGCGAGCCGGAACGCGCGCTGGTCTTCCGAGAGCGACAGCCAGCCAATCGTCGGGTAGATGTAGATAAACGTGAAGATCAATACCGCGTAAATGATAATCGTGCGATAGAACGTGTTTTTCATCAGTCACTCCGTGAAGGGCGCATTGCTGGGGGCGGCTTTGTGCCGCATCGACGCGCCGCGTTGTTGTCTGGGTCCCTATTCCTGACTGTCCCGCGAGGTCACTTGGGATATGGCGCCGCGCAGGAATTCCATCTTGACGACCGGCTCGTCGCTGACGCGCAGCACGACGGTCTTCTCGGATAGGCCCACGACGCTTCCACAGATGCCCCCCGAGGTCACGACCTTGTCGCCCTTTGCAACCGAGGCGAGCATGTCGCGACGCGCTTTTTCGCGTTTCTGGTTCGGCCGGATCATAAGGAAATACATGATCGCTATCATGGCCACGAACAGAAAGAGCATGTTGGAAAGCGGGTTTGCGCCAGTGGCGGTCTCTTCCGCTCCCGTGGCGGGCGCCGTGCCCTGCGCAGCCGCCTGCGCCTGTGCCAAGATCAGGTTCCACACGTGTTACCGTCCTCCTTAGTGCATGAAGAATCAGAGTCGTCCCGCGTTTCCGAATCATCCGGGCCTGCGTAGGTTCGCATGAAAGCCAGTTTGAATTCGCGGAATCGCCCGGCGCGGATAGCCTCCCGTGCACGAGCGGCTAATTGTAGCATAAAGAAAAGGTTGTGTAAAGTATTGAGGCGCAATGCGAGTATCTCGCCTGCACGGTACAGGTGGCTCAGGTACGCCCGCGTATACGTTCGGCAGACGGGGCAGTCGCACGCCGGGTCCAGGGCCGAGAAATCGCTGCCGAAACGCTGGTTCTTGATGTTGAGCCGCCCCTGCGACGTGAACAGCGATCCGTTCCGCGCGTTGCGGGTCGGCATGACGCAGTCGAACATATCGATTCCGTGTTCGATGCCCTCAAGGATATCTTCCGGCGGCCCCACGCCCATGAGATACCGCGGCGTTTCTTCAGGCAGTCTCGGGGCCGTCGACGCGACAACGCGACGCATCTCCTCCTTCGACTCGCCGACGCTGACGCCGCCGATGGCGTATCCGGGAAAACCGATGTCGATTGTCCGCGCGGCGCTCTCGGCGCGCAGGTCCTCGTATACGCTGCCTTGCACGATGCCAAACAGCGCCTGCTTACCCGGATCGCTTTCCAGCCAGCGGTCTTTGCACCTTGCGGCCCAATCCAATGTCCGCCGCATGGATCGCCCCGCAACGTCCCGGCTTGCGGGATAGTGCGTACACTCGTCGAAGCACATCATGATGTCGGCGCCGATGGCTGCCTGCACGTCGATGGCGGTCTCGGGCGTGATCACGTGCCGGGAACCGTCCAGATGGCTCTGAAAGCAAACGCCCTCGTCCGTCACCTTCGTGAATCCCGCGAGGCTGAACACCTGGAATCCGCCAGAGTCCGTCAACACGGGGCGATCCCAGTTCATGAACGCATGGATGCCGCCGGCCTCGCGAAGCACGTCGATCCCCGGACGCAGGTAGAGGTGGTACGCGTTCGCGAGGATGATCCGTGCGCCAATCACGCGGAGATCCTCCTGCGACAGGGCTTTCACGCTCGCCTGCGTGCCCACGGGCATGAAAACGGGCGTCTCAACTTCGCCGTGCGGCAGGCGGAGCCGTCCTGCGCGGGCGTGGCAATCCGGATCGCGCGCCTCGACATTGAAATTGAGCGCGGAACCGCACGATTTTGGATTTTGGATTTTGGATTTTGGATTGACTGCGTCAGACATAAGCTTTGCTTCAGCGGCCTAAGAGTATGCCGGCCGCGTCTCAATGTCGCAGAGGTTCATCGCCTGTTTCGCAGCGCGAACGGCGGTTTCCGCGTCGTCTCCGGTTGCGAGCACGTATCCTACGCGGTCGCGCGTCTCACAATCCACTGCGTGCCGCATCACATCTCCCGGCTTGAGCCCCATCACGACTTCTTCAACGCCCGGAACGCCGCGCGCTTCCTCGATGCCGCGTATTTCGGCGACGACGCCGGTGCGCGCCGGGATCCAGAACAAGGCCGCGCCGCGATCACAGGCGGCCTCGAACCGCGGCGGCTCTCCGGCTGCGAAGCGCAATGCGTTCGCGAGCGTGTCGATTCCGTGCGCGCGGAGCAGGATGTCCGCCGGAAAACGCAGGGCGGACGGCGCTCCGAACACGTCCATCACAACGGGGCCGTCATCCGTCATGATGACGCCGGCGTGTACGCAGCCGTTTCGGCACTCGAGGGCGTCCAGGGCTTTCACGGCAACACCCACGATCTCGTCTCGCTCACGTGGGGACAGTGCTGGCGGCGCAAAGATCCCGCGATCGAATAGGAACGGCGGCTCTCCGGTATCGAGGCCCATCAAGCCGGAAAGATGAAAGGTCCCGTCGAGAACGATCCCATCGACATAGAACGCGGGGCCTCGCACGGGGCGCATGACGACGGCCATCTTGGCCAGCGAGCGCCGGGTTGCCCGCGAAAACGCGAGGGCCGTGTCCTCGATCTGATCGACTTGATAGATCCCCGTGTGCGAGTAGGTTTCGGTCGCCTCGATCCAGACCGGCATCCCCAGGTCGCGCGCCGCTTCGTTTGCTTGTGCGACCGTCTCCGCGGCGCGCAACTTGACAGCGGGAACACCGCGTTTTTCAAGCACGGCAAAGCCGATGTGCTTGTATTGCATCCAGATAGCCGCGACGTCAGAGAGTGCCGGCAGATTGGAGCGGTTCGCCGCGCGCGCCGCCGGAAAAGAACAATTGCCAAGCGGAGTAAAGACCCCGTCGATCTTGCACTCCTGGATCGCGTGCATGACCTGCGTCGGGTCAAGGCACTCGCCTGTTATCACCTCATCCGCGGTCCGCGTATGCGGCGCTGCGCCGTCTTCCGAGAAGACGACGGCACAATAGCCCAGCGCGCGGGCCTCCGCTATGACGCGGGCGATACCGGGACCACAATCCAGTATAAGAATTCGCTTTGGCAATGGTTTCCCGCCCTGGCGAATCGACTATCACTTGCCGGTGTGGCCGAACCCGCCCTCGCCTCTCTCCGTTTCGTCGAGCGTGTCGGCGTGCCGCCATTCTACTCGGGACACGGGCGCGACGATCATCTGGGCGATTCGATCGCCTCGTTGGATCGTGTACGATTCCTGGCCGAGGTTGATGACGATGATCCGGATCTCGCCTCGGTAATCGGCATCGATGGTGCCCGGCGTGTTCAGCATTGTGATGCCGTGCCGGATTGCGAGGCCGCTGCGCGGGCGGACCTGCGCCTCAAAGCCATTGGGCAATGCGATGCGGAGTCCCGTGGGCACAGAGGCGCGCTCGCCCGGCGCGAGTGTCAACGGTTCTCGCACCGCCGCCCGGAGATCCATCCCCGCGGCATGGTCCGTCTCGTACGCCGGCAACGGCAGGTCTTCGCAATCCGGCTCACGGCTGATGACCACTTCGGTGGAGTTTTCCGCTGGACGCATATGAGAGGGCCGCCTCAATCGCGAGGGCGATCCGCGGCTCATAACGGGATTTCCTTGATGGAAATCGAACTGACGGGACCGAGCACGAGCATGGTGCCCTTGCCCGGCTGGAAGATCTCCTGCGCCGCCTGGTGCACGTCGTCGACGGTCACGGCATCGAGCGCCTGGATCACCTCGATAATCCCCAGCAGCCGCTTGTAGTACAGCATGGATTTCGCCATCCGCGTCATCCGGTTGAAGGTGCTTTCGAGCGACATGAGCATGCTGCCCTTGAGATGCTCGCGATTGGATTCGAGTTCCGCTTCCGTCATGGGTTGATCTCGGAACTTCCGGATCTCTTCAGCCGTCATCTCGATGGCCTTGTCGAAGCTCTCCGGGGCAACCGCGGCATAGACGCCGAGCACACCCGTGCTGAAGTAACAGGAATGGAAGGAGTAAATCGAATACGCCAGGCCTTCCTTCTCGCGGAGCCGTTCAAACAGCCGCGACGTGGAACCGCCCCCGAGCGCGCTGCTGAGGATGTCGTATACGTAACGGCGGGGATCGAGGACGCTCGGTCCGGGAAAGCCCAAACAGAAGTGGTTCTGTGCGATGTCGCGCTCGACGACCTCGATCCCGGGCTTGAACTCCGGGGCGTCGGAGCGTTTCATCGACGAACTCGGCTGGAGGCCGCCGAATTCGTTGTAGACCTGGTCCAGCACGGTGCTCTCATCGAAATTGCCGGCAATCGAGAAGTACATCGCGCGAGGCCGGTACCATGCTTTGTAATAGTTCTGAGCATCCTTCAAATCGAGCTTTGAAACCGTCTCCTCAAAACCCGAGACGGGCCGGCCGAGCGGATGATCGGGCCACATCCGGCGCGTGAGCAGGTCATGCGCGTAATCTTCGGGCACGTCCTCGATGGAAGCGATTTCCTCGAGGACCACGTTTCGTTCTTTCTCGAGGTCCTGAAAGGTCGAGTTCTTGATGACGTCGGCAAGGATCTCGATTCCCGTCGCGATGTGTTTCTCGAGCGTCTTGACGTATACGCACGTGTACTCACGGGAGGTGAAGGCGTTCAAGTGTCCGCCCTTACTCTCGATGGGCTCCATGATCTGCCGCGTGGTCCGCGTCTTCGTCCCTTTGAAGAACAGGTGCTCGAGGAAATGCGAGACGCCGGCCTGCTCCGCTGTTTCGTTCACGGAACCGCTGCGGACCCATATGCCCGCCGTCGCGGAATGCAGATAGGGGAGCTTCTCGAACGTCACGGACATACCGTTGTCGAGCTTGCGCGCGACGGCGTTGTCTGAGTAACCGTTTTCCTTGCCTTGTTGCACGGATCTCCCTTTTCAGCAGTTCATCAACTCAAGAATACCGGGCGGGCGTCCTCTAGCGGCGCGGTCCTCTGCCGCCGCCACGTCCATGGTCCGGTCTGCCGCCGCCGCGTCCGCCGGATCGCCCTCCGCGGTCACCACGGTCACCGCGCGAGTCCCGATCCCGTCCGCCGTCCTGTTGCTCGACGTCTTCTTTGTTGACGCGTCCGCGCTCGATGTCGGCCTGAAGCTTGGAGAGGTTGACGCGGCCCATGCGATCGATTTCGAGCACCTTGACTTCGACGGCATCGCCGATGTTGACGACGTCGGTGACGTTCTGCACCCGTTGCGGCGCGAGCTCGGAAATGTGCACGAGGCCTTCCTTGCCGCCGAGCACGGCGACGAACGCGCCGAAATTCATAATGCGCGTCACGGTCCCGTTGTAGATCTTGCCCACTTCAACGTCGGCCACGATCTGCTTGATCATTTCGATGGCCTTGTCCGCGCAGGCCTTGTCCACGGCCGCCACGTTGATGGTGCCGTCATCCAGGATCTCGATCTCGGCGCCGCTCTGCGCCTGGATCTCGCGGACGATTTTGCCGCCCGGTCCGATGACTTCGCGGATCTTGTCCACTTGAATCTTGATCGAGTAGATGCGGGGCGCGTACTGCGATATATCCGGACGGGGCTCGGCCAGGCATTCGTTCATCTTGTCGAGGATGAAAAGCCGCCCGGCGCGGGCCTGATCGAGGGCCCGTCTCATCAGGTCGCTGGAAATGCCGCGGACCTTGATATCCATCTGGAACGCGGTGACGCCTTCACGTGTGCCGCAGACCTTGAAGTCCATGTCGCCGTAGTGATCTTCCGCTCCGACGATGTCCGTGAGGATTCGCGCCTCGTCGCCTTCCTTGACCAATCCCATTGCGATGCCAGCCACGGGCGTCCTGATGGGCACTCCGGCATCCATCAGGCTCATCGTACCGCCGCATACCGCCGCCATCGAACTCGATCCGTTGCTTTCCGTCGTGTCCGAGACGACGCGGATGACGTACGGGAAATTGTCGCCGTTTTCTTCAGAGGGCAGCATTTTTTCGAGGGCACGCTCGGCCAGCCTGCCGTGTCCCACCTCGCGGCGCCCGGGACCGCTGATTCGGCGCACTTCGCCGACGGACCAACTGGCGAAGTTGTAATGCAGCATGAAGCGCTTGAACCCCTCGCCGGTCAGTTCGTCGAGGCGCTGCTCGTCGCGGCTTGTGCCGAGGGTGGTGGTGACGATCGCCTGGGTCTCGCCGCGCGTGAAGAGGCACGACCCGTGTACGCGGGGCAAGATCCCCACTTCAATGCTGATGGGCCGAATCTCGTCCATCCGGCGGCCGTCAACACGGACGTTCGAGTGGATGATCTTGCGGCGCATCACGCGCTTCTCGCACTCCGAGAACACCTCATTGATGTCCGACGCCCGCTCCTGATAGAGCTCGACGCCGTACTTTTCTTCAAGTTTTTCGTTGACCTCTTCACGTAGCGCGTCGACCGCCGCCTGGCGCTCCTGCTTGGCCACAACCGACAATGCCCGTTCGAGCCTGTCGCCGACGATCCCTTCGATGTCCGCCACCAGCGCCGCGTCCAGTTCGCGCGGCGTGAACGACATCTTAGGGACGCCAGCGCGGGCCCGCAACTCCTCGATGCACGCGCAGATGTCACGGATGTGCTTGTGCCCAAATTCGAGCGCGTCCACCATGACGCTTTCCGGAATCTCTTTGCCGCTGCCTTCCACCATGACGATGGCGTCCTTGACGCCGGCGATAACGATATCCAATTGGCTTTCAGCCATCTTCGACATCGGTGGGTTCACGACGAGTTCGCCGTCGAACATGCCGACGCGCACGGCCCCAATCGGCCCCAAGAACGGCACCGGTGAGATCGCAAGCGCCGCGGAGGCGGCGTTGAGCGACAGAATGCCCGGGTCGTGTTCGTTATCCGCGGAAAAGACGGTCTGGCATACTTGCAGTTCGTTTGTGAACCCTTTCGGGAACAACGGGCGAATCGGCCGGTCCGTCAAACGCGACACGAGCACCTCGCGCTCGGTCGGCCTGCCCTCGCGGCGGAAGAAATTGCCCGGGATGCGGCCTGCCGCGAAGCTCTTCTCGCGATAGTCCACGGTGAGCGGGAAGAAATCCTGGCCTATCGTCGGCTTCGACGCCACGCACACCGCCGACAACACCATCGTTTCGCCGTAGGTCGCCATTACCGAGCCGTGTGCTTGTTTGGCAATCTTGCCCGTTTCAAAATGGATTTCGTCCGAACCGACGGTTACAGAGATACGTTCAATCATTGGTCTTGATGCTCCACCATCCACGGAAAAAGTAGGGACAGTAACCCATTTTCTGAGCCAGAGACCCACCGTAAGGCCGGGTAGTACCCGGCAGAAAATGGGTTACTGTCCCTACTTTTTCCACGCGATGCTCTTTGTGTTTGATCCTATTTTCTGAGGCCTAGTGCCTTGACAATTGTACGATACCGTTCAACGTCGCAGTTGCGAACGTAGTTCAAGAGATTGCGGCGCTTGCCGACCAGTTTCAGCAACCCCCGCCGCCCGGCGAAGTCCTTCGCATGTTTCTGGAAGTGCTCGGTCAGGTCATTGATGCGCTCGGTCAGGAGCGCGATCTGCACTTCGGCCGAACCCGTGTCGCCTTCGTGCAGGCCATGCGTCTTGATAACTTCCGTCTTGCGTTCTTTCGTAACAGACATTCTCCACCTTTCCTTTCCGATTCGCCCGGTTCCCAGTGCATCGCCGGTGATGCGGTTGCCCGAGAACTGGGCATTTTGACGTTGAGACTACTTATCCGTCAGCGCCGCCAATCCGGGCAGCGCCTTTCCTTCCAACATATCGAGGAAGGCGCCGCCGCCCGTCGAAACGTGGGACATCTTGCTTTCCAAGCCGTATTGCGCCACGGCCGCCGCGGTATCGCCGCCGCCGATGATGGTTACGGCTCCGCTATTGGCCAACGCTTCCGCGATGGCCTTGGTGCCGGCGGCGAATTTCTCCATCTCGAACACGCCCGCCGGACCGTTCCAGACGATCATCCTGGACTTCTTGATCGCGGCGCGGAAAAGCTCGATCGTCTTCGGGCCGATATCCAGCCCCATCCAACCCGGATCGATCCCGTCCACGCTCACCACCTTGCTGTTCGCCTCCGCCGCAAAGGCATCCGCCACAATCGTGTCAACGGGCAGCGCCAGTTCTACGCCTTTTTCCTGGGCTTTCCGCAGCGCCTGCTTCGCCGTTTCAAGACCTTCCTGATCCAGGAGAGAGTTTCCGATTTCCTTGCCCTGCGCCTTGAGGAAGGTGTAGGCCATGCCGCCGCCGATCAGGAGCGTGTCGACCAGGTTCAGCAGGTTTTCGATCACGAGGATCTTGTCCGACACCTTCGCGCCGCCGAGGATCGCCGTCAATGGCCGCTCGGGATTCTGAAGGACGCGCGTGAAGTATTCCATCTCCTTAGCCAGCAAGAACCCCGCCGCGCTCTTTGCGACGAACCGGGTCACTCCTTCCGTCGAGGCATGCGCGCGGTGGACCGAGCCGAACGCGTCGTTGACGTACAGATCGCCCAGCTTGCCCAACTGCTCGCTCAGCGCCGGGTCGTTCTTGGTCTCGCCCTTGGTGAAGCGGGTGTTTTCGAGCACGATGATATCGCCGGGGCGCATCGCCGCGACTGCCGCCTCGACGTCAGGTCCCACGAGCGCGTCCAGTTTTCTCACGTTGCCGCCGATGAGTTCGCGCAGCTTGTCCGCGATCGGATCCATCTTCAACAAGGCGTTCTTCTTTATTATCTTGGCCTTTTCTTCCTCGGACTCCGCTTTCGCCGCGTCCTTCGGGCGGCCCAAATGGGACATCAGTATGAGCACGCCGCCGCGTTCGCGAACGTAGTTGATGCTCGGCAGTGCGGCGCGAATGCGAGTGTCGTCGCGGACCGTGCCGTCTTCGTTTTGCGGCACGTTGAAATCCACGCGCATCAGGACCCGCTTGCCTTTAACGTCCAGGTCTTCGATGCTCAGCTTCTTCACGTTCGGCGGACCTCTTTTTCAAAACGCCGCGCGCCCGGAAAAGGCTGGGCGCGCAGCACGTTCTTCACTCAGACCATCTTCTTGAACAGGTCGACGCAACGGTTGGAATAACCCCACTCGTTGTCGTACCAGGAAATGCACTTCACGAAGTTGTCGCCCATCACTGACGTCAGCTTCGAATCAAACACGCTCGAATGCGGGTTGCCGATCACGTCGCACGATACGATCTCATCCTCGCAGTACTCGAGGATGCCCTTGAGCGGGCCGGCCGCGGCTTCCTTCATCGCGGCGTTGATCTCCTGCGCCGTAGCCTTCTTCTCGAGTTCGGCCACGAGGTCGACCACGGAGCCGTCGATCACGGGGACGCGCATCGCAATACCGTCGAGCTTGCCCTTCAGCGCGGGAAGGACCTTGCCCACGGCGCGCGCGGCGCCGGTCGTCGTCGGGATAATGGCGTTTGCGGCCGCGCGCGCGCGGCGCAAGTCCTTGTGCGGCATATCCAGCACCTTCTGGTCGTTTGTGTAAGCGTGGATCGTAGTCATCAGGCCGCGCACGATCCCGAACTTCTCATGCAGGACCTTCGCGAACGGGGCCAGGCAGTTCGTCGTGCAGCTTGCATTCGAAATGACTTGGTCGGTGGGCTTCAGGTCGCCGTCGTTCACGCCCATCACGATGATGGCGTCGACGTCACCCTTAGGCGGCACCGTCAACAGGACCTTCTTGGCGCCCCCTGCGATATGTTTCAAGCAGTCGTCCTTGGACGTAAAGTGGCCCGTGGACTCGAGCACGAAATCGACCCCGAGGTCTTTCCACGGCAGTTGCGACGGATCCTTTTCCGCCAACACTTTGATTTCCTTGCCGTTGACCACGATGGCGTCCGCCTTCGCTTCTACCGTGCCCTTGAACGGACCGTAAACACTGTCGTACTTCAACAAGTGCGCCAGCGTCTTTGCGTCCGTCAGGTCGTTAATGGCGACGACCTGGAAGGCCGGCTCGCCCAACAACACCCGAAACACGTTCCGTCCGATGCGCCCAAATCCGTTGATGCCAATCTTCGTAGCCATTTCCCGTTTCCTTTCTTTCACTACTACTGACAGCCCCAAGCTGCCGTAGACGCGACGTCCCGTCGCGTTTTCGAGCCTAGAACATAGCGGCGAGGACGCCGCTGCCACCTAGCCCCAAGCTGCCGTAGACGCGACGTCCCGTCGTGTTTTCGAGCCTGGAACACAGCGGCGAGGACGCCGCTGCCACGTTGCCGCGAGCCTCTCGCGGAACCCTTCCGGCTTGGGACACTATTCACCTTCTTCTTGGATGAGAAACCTGGAAAGTTCAAGCTTGGAGGGTCGTTCTCAACCCCGGCCTTTTTCGCGGGGCTTCTCTATCCTGTTCTTACACGAGAAGCTACTATGCCATATGCGGGACGCTCAAGTCAAACGCCGCATATTCCGCTTATTCCGGGCGGGCGATGGTTGCTACTCGGCGTCCAGCCCGTACTTCTGGAGGCGGTATCGGAGAGTGCGCGGGGTAAGGCCGAGTAGGTCCGCGGCCCGTTTCTGGGAGTACTTGCTCTGCTGTAGGGCCTGCTTGATGAGGCTGATTTCGAGGTCGGCCACGAGGGCCTCGAGGTCCACGCCGCCGGGAGGAAGCTCCGTGACTATGCTCTTGGGCATGGCAAGGTAGCTCTGGATGTTGCGTGGAAGATCGCCGATCTCGATGCGTGTCCCGTTGCACAGGGCCACCGCGCGTTCGAGGGCGTTTTCCAACTCTCGGACGTTTCCGCTCCAACGAAAAATGCACAGCGCTTCCATCGCTTCAGGGCTGACCTCGGAGACGGACCGGCTCATACGTCCCGCGTGGCTCCGGACAAAGTGGCGGGTGAGAAGCGGGATATCGTCTGCGCGGTCGCGCAGGGCCGGTACGTTTATGGGAATCACGTTCAGCCTGTAATAGAGGTCGGTGCGGAACCGGCCCTGCTGAACCATCTCCTCGAGATTCCGATTCGTCGCGGAGAGGATGCGCACGTCCACGGGGATCTCGGCGACGCCGCCGACCTGCATCACGCTGCTGTTGTCCAGCACGCGCAGCAGTTTCACCTGAAGCGCCATGGGCATATCGCCAATCTCATCGAGGAACAGCGTACCGCCGTCGGCGACGACGAACAGCCCTTCCTTATCTTCGACAGCCCCGGTGAACGACCCTCTCCTGTGTCCGAACAACTCGCTCTCGAGCAGGTTCTCCGGGATGCCGCCGCAGTTGATGGCCACGAAGGGCTTCTCCGCGCGTCCGCTCATTTGATGTATGGCCCGAGCCACGAGTTCCTTGCCCGTGCCGCTCTCGCCGTGAATTGCCACCGTGCTCGGGAGCGTGGCAACGCGCCCGATCATGTCGATCACGTCCAGGATCGCGGCGCTCTTGCCGAGGATATTGTCGATCTTTCCCAAGGAAGCCTGGTCTTTGAGTAGCGCCGCGTTCTCGCGGAGGATCAGGCCGTGCGCGACGGCGCGTTTGACGAGCAGCCGCATCTCATCATTCTTGAACGGCTTCATGATGTAATCGAAGGCGCCGAGTTTCATCGCCTCGATCGCCGTCTCGATGGAACCGTGCGCCGTGATCATGATCGCCGGCGTCGCCAGCGCCTTCTCGTGCAGCCACGACAGCAATCCCATCCCCGCCATGCGTTCATTGCCCATCCGCAGGTCGGTGATCACCACGTCGAAGGTCTCCGCGCCCAGGCACTCATGGGCCTTCTCGAGATTCGGCGCGGAAATAACGGCGTAGCCGGCATTGCCGAGGATGATCTCGAGCAACTCGCGCATGCTGGCCTCGTCATCCACGACCAGGATTCGGCCCGTCGCCTTGTGAATCTTGGGCGGCTTTGCGGCCGAGGGCTTTACTTTCTCCCGCGCGACTTGGTCCTTGCGAAGGGCCGCGTTCTCTCGCAGGATGTTGCGTTGCTCGATGGCGCGCTTCACGGCCATCCGGATCTCTTCGTTGCTGAAAGGCTTCATCACGTAATCGAAGGCGCCGAGCTTCATCGCCTCGATGGCGTTCTCGACGGACGCGTGACCCGTGATCATGATGCTCGGGGTCGGCGAAGCGTTGTCCCTCAGCCAGGCGAGCAGGTCCATGCCGGTGCCGTCGCCTTCGCGAAAACGGAGATCCGTAACGACCACGTCGACGGCGCTGCTCTTTAGAAATTCATACGCTTCCTCGAGCGTGCCGGCGGCGTTCACCGTGTATCCCGCGTCGTTGAGAACATCCTCAAGGACGGCCCGCATGCCGGCGTCATCGTCCACGGCAAGCACCCGGTACCGAGCACTCATTGTGAGAAGATCCTTTCTAGCTCATCCGGCTTTTCCATACTTCCTTTCCCTCTCGTGCTCGTGCTCGTGCTCGTGCTCGTAATCGTAATCGTAATCGTAATCGAGTATATGAGATGCTGCTAGGCTTTCACCTTGTCGATTATGGCTGCCGCGCCGTAGGCGCGGCGCGGAAATGCCGTTAGTCATTCCGACTGTTCATTTCTTCGATTACGATTACGAGCACGAGCACGAGCACGACAAAGGAACACAGACTACCTTCAGCCTACAGCCTACAGCCTGGGGAGCCGCACCGTCAACGAGGCGCCTCTGCCCTCGCGCGAACCGGCGCGAATCGTACCATCGTGCGCGGTGATGATGCGCGAGCAGATCGCGAGGCCCATCCCGACGCCGCGCTCTTTTTCGCTGAAGAACGGTTCGAAGATCCGCGTGACCTTGTCGGGCGGGATGCCGGGCCCCTCATCATCAACGCGCACCTCGAGGGAGCCCGCGCCCGGCGTGATCGTGATGGCCAGGGTCCCTCTCCCGTTCATGGCTTCGATGGCGTTCTTGCCCAGGTTCACGAACACCTGCTTGATCTGGGTGGGCGCACCCGAGACCAGGCACGGCTGAGGGGGCAGCACCGTCACGATCTTGAGTTCCGGCACAGTTTGTCCAACCTCGACAAACTGTGCGTTGCCGTTTTCGTGCAACAACAACTCTCTCACTTCGGCGGCGATGTCGCGGAGGTCAAAGACCTCGCGCTTCAGATTCGGACTTCGCGCAAAGTCAAGGAATCCGGACACGATATGGTTGAGGTGATCGGATTCGCGGATCGCGATGGCCGCGAGTTTCCGCACAAGCTCGGCGTTATCCAGGTTCCCCTCGAGCTCGTCGACGGCCCCGCGTATTGACGCGACCGGATTCCGGACCTCATGAGCCAGGCCCGCAGCAAGCTCGCCCACGGCAGCCAGTCGATCCTGGCTCTGCAACTCCTGCCGCATTCGGGCGATTTCCGTGAGATCCGTGAAGGAGGCAATCATGCCCATGAGGCGCCCGCGCGTATCATGGATCCTGCTGGTGGTGAGCCCAAGCAGCTTCGTTTCATTCGTGCCCGTGACCGCCTGGAATTCGTAGCTGATGAAATCCCGGCGCGACCGCAGGGCCGTGGTGACGGGACACTCGCCTTGTGAAGCAACGCGGAGAACCTGGTCAACGGGCTGGCCGATTGCGCTGCTCTCGGGGAGATTCAGTATCTCACACGCGGAACGGTTCTGCGCGATGATGATTCCGTTCTGATCCGTCGTCAGAAAGCCGCTGTTCATGTTGTCGAGGACGTCGCGCTGGAACTGCTCCATGCGGTAGATGCGCCGGTTCCAGTACCCGCTTACAAAGGCGGTCAGATAGAATCCGAGCGCCTGGATCAGAAAACGGTACCAGAGATCGATCCACTCCTCGGCGCCAGCCGGTCCGGGCATGGGCGGCGGCACAGCGGCTTCTATGGCCATGAAAACCGTGGCAAGCGTAGCGAAGAGGAACCCCTGCGGAAGGCCCAGGAGCAATCCCGCCTCAAGGATGACTATCACGAGCAGGAACGCAAAGAAGCTCTGAACGCCCCCGGTGAGACTGATCGTGGCGGCAACAACGCTGAAGTCCACCAGCATTTGCGTCCATGTGAGCAGAAGCGGGACGGCGCTTGCCCGGCGAAGGGTGACGAGATACAACAGATTGGTTCCAACGGCAAGCCCGTAGAGGGCGAGCAAGAGAGTGTTGACCATGACCTGCGGCCCGAACCGGTAGGCGCCTATGGCCGCCAGGCACAGCACGCACAGCCGGCCCATCCCCACGAACCAAAGCCACGCGCCCAGACCATCGGTCCCCACGGACCGCGACCGCTGGATAAGCGACATAGTGACTCCTTCAGCGCACCGCTAGCCTTCAGGCCCACTCAACGGAAATCATTGGCCCTTATCGAAAAGCCGCGCCAGCCCTTCCGGATTCGGGCTGCGTTTCATCGCGAGGTCCATCGAGATCACGCCGCGGCGCGAGAGACGGTATAGCGACTGGTTCATGGTCATCATGCCCTCGCCGGTGCCGATCTCGATCATCGAGGGGATCTGCTCTAGCTTCTCAGCACGGATCAGCGCCCGAATGGCCGGGTTCGGGATCATGATCTCGAGTCCGAGTACGCGTCCGGCGCCGTCGGAACGGGGAATGAGCTGCTGAACGAGAACGCCCTCGAGCACAAATGAAAGTTGCGTCCGCACTTGGTCCTGCTGGCTCGCCGGGAACACGTCCACGATGCGGTTGATCGTCTGAAGCGCGTCGTTCGTGTGCAGCGTGGCGAATGCCAGATGGCCGGTTTCCGCCACTGTGAGCGCCGCCTGGATCGTCTCCGGGTCGCGCATTTCACCAATCAGGATCACGTCGGGGTCCTGGCGCAGCACGCGCTTCAGCGCGCCGCTGAAGGATTTCGTATCCGAATTGACCTCGCGCTGGTTGATGATCGAGCGGTTGTGGTGGTGGAGGTACTCGATCGGGTCCTCGATGGTGATGATGTGGACGCTGCGCTCGCGGTTGATGCGGTCCAGAATGGAAGCAAGCGTCGTGGATTTTCCGCTACCAGTCGGCCCACATATGAGTATGAGACCCAGAGGACGGTACGCGAAATCCGCCGCAACGCGGGGCAATCCCAAGTCTTCGAAGCTCATGATCTCGAATGGAATCGCGCGAAACGCCGCCACGACCGACCCGCGATCGCGATAAACGTTCAGACGGAACCGGCTCAGTCCGTCGATGCCGAAGGACATGTCGCATTCCTTTTCCGATTCGAATTCCGCCACCTGTTCCTCATTCATCACGCTGTAGATGATCTCTTGCGTGTCTTCAGGTTTGAGGCGCGGGTACCCGGGCAGCGGCTCGAGATTGCCGTGAAGCCGGATCGTCGGGGGCGCGCCCACAACGATGTGAAGATCGCTGGCCCCCTCCTTGATAACCTTTGTCAACAGTTCCTTGATGCTTACGTCCGACATGTCGTCACCTCTTGTCCGCTCAGTCAGCAGTCGTGTGCTCCAGCACCTGCTCGATCGTCGTAATACCCCGCGCCGCCTTCGACAGGGCGTTCTGGCGGAGGCTGCGCATGCCGCATCCCTGTGCGGCGTTCATGATCTGTTTCCCGGAGGCCCGATTCATCACGAGTTGCTGGATCTCAGGATAGTTGGGCATCGCCTCGACCACGGCCACACGGCCCTTGTAGCCGGTGTTCTTGCACTTGCCGCAGCCGCGCCCTCGCATGAAGTTCGGCTCGCCGTCTTCTTCCGAATGCACATAGCGAATGCGATCCAAGACGTCTTTCGGAACGCGGATCGGCTCCTTGCAGAAGGCGCACACCTTCTTGAGAAGCCGCTGCGCCGCCGCGAGCGCCACGGAAGATTGCACGAGGAACGGCTCGACGCCCATATCGACCAGCCGTGGGAACACGCCGCAGGCGTCGTTCGTGTGCAGCGTGCTCAACACCAAGTGCCCGGTCAGGGCGGCTTTGACCGCAACGTCCGCCGTTTCATGGTCGCGGATCTCGCCCACCATTACGATGTCAGGGTCTTGGCGGAGGATCTGGCGAAGCGCCTCGGCGAAAGTCAGTCCGATCTGCGAGTGCACCTGCACCTGGTTGATCCCGAAAAGCTCATACTCGATCGGGTCCTCGACGGTCACGATGTTCCGCTCAATGGAATTCAGCTTGTGCAGCGCACTGTAGAGCGTCGTTGTCTTGCCGCTTCCGGTTGGACCCGTCATCAGGATCATTCCATGCGGAAGTTCGAGTGCTTCCCGTAAGGCCTCCATCGGCTGAGGTTCGAACCCCAACTCTTCGAGATTCAGCGTCAAGCTGCTCTTGTCCAGCACGCGAAGCACGACCTTCTGTCCGTACTTGCAGGGAAGAAAGGCCACACGGAAGTCGATGTCGCGATTGTTGTAGCGAATCCGGAAGCGTCCGTCCTGCGGAAGCCGGTGTTCGTCGATGCGGCATCCGCTAAGGATCTTGAGGCGCGCAATCAGGTTCTGTTGCAGCGCCTTCGGCGGGCCTTTGGCTTCCTCGAGGGCCCCGTCGACGCGATACCGCAGACGCACGAGCTTCTCGAAGGGCTCGACGTGAATGTCGCTGGCGCCTTGTTCGAGCGCGTTGTACAGGATCAGACGGGTGAGCCGTTTGACTGGTTCATCCTCGGCGCCAGTCTCGAGTGCGGAGACGTCCTCGACGCCGTCTTCATCCTCAACGACGTCAAGCTCCTTGCCGCCGCTGCCGCTGACGAGTTCGTCATACAGGTCGTGCGCCTTTCCGCCGCCGTAGTTCTTCTCGATGGCGGCGGCCAGCTCCGACTCGACCGCGACCACCGGTTCTATCTCGAAGCTCGTCAACATACGCAGATCGTCGAGCGCCATGATGTTGAGCGGGTTGGCCATCGCGAGCGTCAGCACGTCGCCGGTAATCGAGATCGGCAGCATGAGGTGCTGGCGAGCCAGCGACTCAGGGACTTCGGCGAGAACTTCCTTCGGGATGCTGTAGTTCGCGACGCGAATATGGGGGATGCCCAACTGCTCGCTCAAGGTGATGACAAGGTCCTCTTCCGCGAGATAGCCGCGCTCCACCAGGATGTGGGCCAGGTTCTGACCGCTCGTGCGCTGGATGGCAATACATTCCCTGAGTTGTTCTTCGGTAACCAGGTTCTGTTCGAGCAGCAGGTCCGGCAACCGCCGTTTCATAACCTTTGATGCCACGATTCACCTACCTTCCGGCCCGTCGGCAGGCCCATGACGACCATTCGCCACCAGGGACCAACCGCAATTCTCAGGCCGCTTCTTCGACGCCGAGATGGGCCAGTATGTCATTCGCCATCTCGCAGGAAATGGGCTCGTTGACCAACTCGGCATAGGCAATGACTTTTCTTAACGCCCCGATCATCTTGCGCACGTCGTTCGGCACGCGCATCGCAATGAGCGAGGCGATCTCTTCGTTCACGTCGACGCCCGCCCGTTTCGCGTGGCGTTCGAGAATCGACATGCGAGTCTCCCATTCGGGCGGCTTGAGATTCACCACGATTCCGCCCGCGAAACGCGATACGAGACGCTGTTCGAGCAGCCCCAGCCGGTCAGGCGGCTTGTCGCCCGCGATGATTATCTGCCTTCCTTCCTGCTGCAACACGTTAAAGATGTGAAAGAATTCCTCCTGCGCCTCTAACCGGCCGCCGAGGAATTGAATGTCGTCAAGGATAAGCACGTCCCAATGGCAGTAGTTGGCACGAAACGCGTCCACGGCTTCATCGCGCGTCGCGTCGGCAAGCCGCGACGTGAAACGGCTCGATGACACATAGCCGACCCGCTGCTCCGGATCGCGGGACAAAATGGAGTTGCCGACGGCATTGATGAGATGCGTCTTTCCAAGGCCAACGTCGCCGTAAACAAAGAAAGGGTTGTACTGTTCGCCGGGGGTCTTGGAAACCGCCTCACAAAGCTTGAACGTGAACGCGTTGCTCTTACCGACGCAGAAGCCGTCGAAAGTGAACCCCGCCAGAAGCCGGTCGGACCGCATAGCCGCCAGCACGCGATCATCCGCTTCGAGCCGCGCCTCCGGGTTGCCCGAAGCGGTCGGCACGCGGCGCTGGACCGTGTCAAAGGAGCTTACGGACGAATGCTTCTCCCGCTTCAGCCGCTCCGCGTCACGCGCCTCGAGGTCGCGCCGGTTCACGCGCACCACCGCCGCCTCCTCGCTCTCCCGAAGTGCCTCACGCACCGTCGAGCGCACTATCTCATCCAGATCCGGCGTCCCAGTGTCGTTCGCGCCGGCTGCACGCGGCATACTCGCCCGCATCTGGACGACGGCCTGCGCCAGCGCCTCCTGCACGGCGCTGCCGACGCTTTGACGTATGGCCTCGGCAATCTCCTGCGCCCCGGGTGCGGACACCGCCGCTTCACTCGCTTCCCGGCGGGCCACTCCGGCGCCTTGGCCGCTTGACGCCGGCGTTCCTGCATTCCGGCGCGTCCCTTCGGCGCGCGACTCGACCATCAGCGTGGCCATCGCTTCCTGGATCGCCCCGCCCACGCTCTCGCGGACCGCAGTTGACATTTGCTGTTCGACAGCGGTGCGATCATGCTCCGGCCTTGCATCGGACCGGGGCGCGGTCGGCGATACCGTTTCAGGAAGGTCTTCGGCTTCACTCAAGAGAGAACTCACCGCCGCCTCCATTGCGGCCTTCGTCTCCGCGGCAGATTTCGGATCCGGCTTAGGCGCCGGCTTCGGCGCGGATGCCGGAACGGTCGCGGCGGATCTCAGCGGACGGAGCCCGAAGGACTTCTCGTCATTCTGCTGTTTCGATCCGCCGTAGACCTCGCCGAAGACCCGGCCCACCACAACGCGGAAGTGCTCCCAGTCGCAAAGAATGGGCTTAACCCGGAGGTCCGGGGACAGTTTACGGACCTCTTCGAGGGCCTCAACGTCAAAAGGGTTCACCATGGCGATGGTGAGGATTCGACCGAGCTTGTCTATAGGAAGAAGATTGTGCTTGAGACACAGTTCTTTCGGAATGATCTGAAGGACTTCCTTGGTCACCTCGTAATCAAGAAGATTCAAGTGCGGGATCTTGCACTGCTTCACCAGGCACGAAACGATGTCATCCTGTTTCACAAATCCAAGACGCACCAGGATCTCGCCGATGAATCCCCCTTCCGCCTGTTGCTTGGCCAAGGCCTCCTCGAGGTGCGGCAAGCCGATGAGTCCTTGCTCAATGAGGATCTCTCCCAGCCGCTTCGCCGGGCTCTTCCCCGCAAAAGAAGACGAAACGCGACCGGTCGCGCCGGGCATGACATCTCCGGAAGACGTGGTCAAATCACCACCCTCCTCTTCCGGGCGTTGCTTCTTCTCTCTCCTGAAACCGAGCATAGGCCTTCCTTCAGGAATTCCAACTGCGGCTCTCTGACTATAACAATTTTATCATTTATACCAAGTCCGGTCAAGTAATATCTTTCGCTTCGTTTCGGGCGTTGGACCTCTGCCGTTCCGACCAAAAACCGCCGAAACGCCGGGATCAGCGCATACTTCTCGCGCCTGGTTTCCTCTACGCAGTACGCCCCTACTGGATTCTTAGTCAAAGAGTTAGGCCCTTCATGATGCAATTGACAAACTCAGCGCGCGAATGACACGCCAGATAAAGAGAGCAAGAAACCTGCCGCGAGCCCACTGGAGACACAAAGAGATACTTAGAGCGTGTACGGAAAGTGTCCGCGCCGTTCACATGTGGAATCGCAACCTATCTGGAAGCGCTGGCCATGTAGGTCCGGTTTGTAACCGGACCACCTCAGCGGCGTCCGCAGTATATTGCGCATGACTTGGTCCGGTTACAAACCGGACC
>CAZPMT010000037.1:0-40789 GCA_964587655.1 uncultured Nitrospiraceae bacterium | reverse complement strand
TATAAATGTCAAGCCTTTTCTCGCGCCGGGCATTTTTTCACAGGCTCTCAGTAGATCCCATTCTCCTGTTCGAGACCGCGAACGCTATAATAGCGAAGGAGCGTATTCGATTCTATTCACGACGCCACGCATCGGAGGATGGATAATGAGCAAGGGTGTTGCATTTGTTACCGGGGCGAGCCGCGGTATCGGGCGCGGAATTGCTTTGGAACTCGCGAAGTGCGGTTACGACATCGCCGCCGCGGCCACGAAGGCGGATCCGGCCAACACGGAGAAGGGGCTTTATGAAGTGAAGGCCCGGGTCGAGGAACTCGGCCGCCGATGTCTCCCCGTTGTGGGCAATATCGCCTCCTTGGACGACCACGAGCGGATGATCCGCGCGGCGCTGGATGCTTTCGAGACGATTGACGTCCTTGTAAACAATGCGGGGGTCGCTCCGGAGAAGCGACTCGACATTCTCGATGCAACGGCCGAAAGCTATGACCGCGTGATGGGAATTAACCTCCGGGGCCCACTCTTCTTCTCGCAGGCCGTGGCCAAGCAGATGATCAGACAAGTCCAGGCCGGTGCGGCCGTCAAACCAGTCATCGTGTTCATTACGAGCATCTCGGCGAACACGGCGAGCCCGAGCCGTGTCGAGTACTGCGTGAGCAAGGCCGGTCTAAGCATGGCGGCGCAGACGTTCGCGGTGCGGTTGGCCGAATACGGCATCAACGTGTACGAGATCCGCCCGGGCATCATCGCCACCGATATGACGGAAGCGGTGAAGGAGAAGTACGACAAGCTGATCGCCGAAGGGCTGCTTCTGCAAAAGCGATGGGGGGTCCCGGCGGACATTGGCAAGGCGGTCGCGGGTCTTGTAGAAGGCTGCTTTGCCTATGCCACGGGGGCGGTGATCGAAGTGGGCGGCGGGTTCGGCGTCCTAAGACTGTAAACGCAGGGATGTCCGCGGTACTCTTGTGCGCTTTTGGCGGCGGGTGATATACTCCGCGAATCGAACTCGTGCCTGAGAGAAGCGGCTCGGTACGCAACAGAGAAGGGTTGTGCAAGCATGTTTAGCCCTCAAAGAATCGGGTGGTTCTCCATCACAGTCTTCGTCGTGGCGTTCGGAATGGCAGGCTGGACTCAGACTGTAAACGAGTTTCCGCGGCCCGAGGATCCTTTGAACGTCCGCGTTGACATGTATGACAAGCTGATACGGGGCAATCACTGGAACGAGGGCGCGGTCATGCAGGACGTGATCTTCCCCCCGGCCGGCAAGGAAACCCCGATCATCGGCAGTCAGGAGGATTGCCCGATACACACCGGCGGCTACTTGGCCGCGCTGTCCTTCCGATACGCCGTCACCAAGGATCCGCAAGTGCGTGCATGGGCGGATACGGTAATGCAAGGTATCCTGAAGCTCGAACAGGTGACCGGCGAGCCGGGTTGCGTCGCACGGAGCTTCAACCGGACGGATGCCCCGAACTGGCACGAGCAGGTCTTCTTCTTCCCGATGGAATGGCATGAATCGACGGCCGTGCCGGGGTACCGCTGGATGGGCGACTTGAGTTCCGATCAGTTCACGGGACTCATGTTCGGCGTCACGCTATATTGGGAATTGTGCGCTTATGACGCCTACAAGAAGGCCGCGGCGGATTTCATCGATCGCATGATGGAACGCTGTGTCTCCAACAACTTCAGGATTGTCGACGTGGATGGGAAGATGACGCTGTGGGGCAATTTCTGTCCCGACCTGCCCCACGAACGGCTTAATGCCCTGATCATCCTCGCACACCTGAAGACGGCGTGGAAGGTCACTGGCAAGACGGCCTATGAAACCGCCTATAAGCGGTTGATAACAAAGTACAAGTACGACGATGAAGCCATTCTTGCGAAGGTGCTGTGGCCCGTCGAGTGGCGCAATGACGGAGATGATCGGCTTGCCTCGATGTCGCTTTATCACCTCATGCGCTTCGAGGACAACCCCGGCCTCCTCAGCAAATACCGCATGGCCTTGAACCGGCACTGGTACGTCTGGAAGGTCTCGGATGAACCGTGGTACCGGCTGGTCTATCAAGCGTTGACCGGCGAGAAGGTGTTCGATGAGAAGGCGATCTCGCGTGCAAAGCAGATGCCCGGGGTGACTCGCGCGCGGGAAGCCTGGACAATCCCCGCGCCGGAAGGCCCCAAGACCGTCGAGGCGGAGCACGAAGACGTCGACATGTGGACGCTGCCCGTATACTGGTTCGGCCGGTATCTTGGCGTCGTCGATGCGCAATGGTAGTCGCGAAAGCCAAGGAGAAGTGACGATGCGTGAAGTGTTCCACGGGTTGCCAGTCACGTTGGTCCTCTTGCTCTGTGCGGTCGCCGGAGGCGCGGATCTCAACTTGCCGGATAACGTCAAGCAGGCCTTACAAGCCGGAAGCGCGACGGGAAACGCCGCCCAACTAATGGTGACGAACGAGGAATTCAAACAGTTCAAGCTTCACATGGCCTTCGATCCAAGCGAAGCCGTCGACCCGGCGCCAATGACGGAACGCGAAGCGGCCGACTATGCAACCTTTGCCGGCAAGAAGATTGGCAAGGACCTCTTGTGGCAAGCATTACCCCCGGACGCGGCGGCTCAAGAGAAAATGGAAGCCTTGGGATATCTCGTCAAGCTGGCGCCGGGCATGAATGTTGGCTTGCAGGACGTAAGACCTGCGATCCCGGCTGCGCCCCCGGGCATGGTCTACGTGCCCGAGGGACCTTTCATCGTGGGAAACGACGTGGGCGATCCGGATGAATCCCCGAAACATTCAACCACGGCGGGCCCGTTCTTCATTGACAAGTACGAGGTGGGCAACGCCGAGTTCAAACAGGCATTCCCGGATTTCACCTTCGCGCCCGGACGCGAGAATCACCCCGCCATCGTGACATGGGAACAGGCCGCCGCCTATGCGCAGAAAGTCGGGAAGCGCTTGCCCACGGAACCGGAATGGGAAAAGGCAGCCCGCGGAACGGACGGACGAATCTTCCCGTGGGGCAATTCCTACGATCCCACGTTCGTAAGCTGGGACGAATCATATCCGCGTGGCGGCGCGCCAGCCTGCCCGGAAAGCCCCTATGGCTGCATCGACATGGCGGGCGGCGCCTGGGAGTGGACGGCGGACTGGTACAAGCCTTATGAGGGCAATGACGCCCCGAGCGACGAGTACGGCGAGAAGTTCAGGGTCATACGCGGAGGCGCCAGTTTCAACGACGTGGCGATGTTCCGCACCACGCACCGATACTATCTTCCCCAAAATACGACGGGGAATATCCGCGTCGGATTCCGCTGTGTCAAGGACCTTTAGGTAGGCTGAAGGGTGTAGGAAAAGAAGAGTGGTTGGCATTAGTGAGAGACCACGTGAAGCTGCGCGCGTTTGAACTGGCTGACGCACTGGCAGTCCAGGTCTACGTGCCGACGCGCGGATTCCCAAAGCAGGAACAATTCGGGCTTGCGGCGCAGATGCGACCCGCTGCCATTTCCGTTGCCTCCAATATCGTCGAGGGCTGCACTCGGCACACAACAGATGACTACATTCGCTTCGTCGATATCGCCTGGAGATGGTCCGTCATACGGGCGGAGGGCTGATCCGTCTGCCCAAATCCGTCAGAATGACGGAAATGAACGGATTTCCGGCGTCTGCCTATCCACGGCTGGCGCCTGATTGGCCGCTGCAACCTATTCATATTAAATGAGTTACAAGCCGGGTTGCTGCGCGTCCCTTGCATGCCGGTCGATGGCACTCGCTATGCACGATCCTGGCATACTGCTGAAAGAACTGTCGTGTACAGCCCGTATGTCGGTCCGTAATACGGGCGGAGGTGCTTAGGCAAATGTTGACCGAGTGGCTATACAGAGTAGATGAACAGTGCCTGACGCCGCTGAGCCGTGCGGCCAAGAGCAGTCACATGGCCTTGACTGAATTGCTCCTACGGCAAGAGGCGGAGGATCGTGCACAGAGTCTCGACGGATCGAGTCTGTTGCACAAGGCGGCCTCGCTGGGGCTTGACGAAGCCACTGAGCGGCTGCTGTTGGAATGTGGCGACCCGAACGAGTTGGACAAGTACGGAGAAACACCGTTGCATAAGGCCGCACGCCACGGCCATCCGAAGGTGGCGGATCTCTTGCTTCGGTACGGGGCGAATCCGAATTCCGCGAACGTGTTCGGGCTGACCCCGCTTCATTGGGTGGCGCTCAATGGACGGACGGAAATCGGCGAACTGCTGCTTCGCGCGGGCGCCGACCCGAGTGTAGAGGACGAGTATCTGGACGGGCTTACCCCGATATCGCTGGCGTCCATCATGGGGCACCGGCAACTGGCCGGTATCTTCGAGACCCATTCGCCAACGCGGTAGAACTGACGGCTGTAGGCTGAGGGGATTCTATCTTCCTACAGCATACAGCTTTCAGCCTATGGCCTACTCGCCGGGCTGCAATCTTTCAATGCCTTGTTTCGCAGGCCCACATTTTGGGTCTATCTCGATCGCCTGTTTGAAATGCCGGACGGCTTCATCTTTTCGCCCCAGTTGTTCGAGGGCGCGACCCAGCCCGCAATGCGCCGCCGCGTTGCGCGGATCGACACGCACGGCTTCCGTAAAGTAGCGCAAGGCATCCTCTTTCCTGTCCTGCTCACGGTTTGTCGTGGTTTGACAAACTGTGAGGAGCGCATCGCCAAGCTTGATCAGCGCGTCAACGTTCTCGGGCGCGAGTTCAACCGCGCTCTGGTAATTCGTTACCGCCCGCCCGATCTCTCCTTGATCGCGCAGCGCATCTCCGCGAGCCATGTATTGCTGCGCACGGTTCTCAGGTTCGGGCTGGGGACTTGCCTGAACCGCTTGCGCTTCTGGGACGGGCATTTCGGCGCTCGGAGGCGCAGCTTCTGCCATCTTCTCGGGCGCGTACGCCTCGACATGCAATGCCGCAGGCGCAGGTGGCGGCGGAGATGGTGGTGTGGCCGCAGGCGCAGGCACAGGCGCTGGCTCAAGCGCAGGCGCCGCCGCGACGAGGGGCGGTGAAGGCTGAAGGCTGGAGGTATTCTGTTCTTCTACAGCCTTCAGCCTACGGCCTACACCCTCACGCGGCGGCTCCTCGAGCGCTCGTACGGGTTCCCGTGAGACAACGGGTGGCGAGGCGTCAGGCTTTCGAGGCGTTAGGCCTTTCGCCTCAATCTTGGGCATCTCTTTGGGAGGCTGCGCAGCCACCTCTCCTCTTGAGCGCGTTTGCTTCCGTAAGACCTCCTTGTCCGCTGGGGCCTTAGGCTTGGTCTCTGCCTTGGCCTCCGTTCTGAGTTCCTCTGCAACCGGAGCAGGAGGCGATGCGGGAGCGGTCTTTGCTCCAACATATCCCAACGCGTCCAGTTGGTCCTTTGTCTTGGCGACAATCTCCGGCGCCGCGCTCTGCTGCCGCGAAAGCTCCTGTTCCCGCGCGGAACCCTCTTTCACATTGGAGGCCGTTGTGAAAATGCTCTGGCGCCTCTGCTCGCGCAAGGTCACCGTCCCGAGCACGACCAGCACGAGCGCAGCCGCCGCGAGCACCGGCACGAGTCGCGGCCACCAACGGGTCCGGGCCGTTGCGGCGGGCGCGAGGGCCTTGCGGATTCCTTCCTCGAATCCTCTCGGCGCCGATTGCGGTGGCAGCCCGCGGTACGACCCGTCGATGCGCTTGATCGCGTCCAACTCGCGCAGGCAGTCCGAGCACTGGGCGATATGCGCTTCAACCGCGGCACGCGCGTCGGGCGCGAGTTCTCCGTCGATCAGCGCGGAAAACTCTTCTCGGACTTCAGTACATTCCATGTCTCCACCTCACAAGACCGCGAGATGTTCGAGACGCTCTCTCAACATCTTGCGCGCCTGGTTGATCCGCGACTTCACCGTGCCCGTCGGACAGCCCAGGGTCTCCGCGATCTCGTCGTAACTCAGGTCGTCAAACGTGCGCAACACAAACGCCATGCGGTAATGCTCGGGCAGCTCGCTCAGGCACTGCTGCAACGTTTCATCCAGTTCATGCCGTTCGGCCAAGGCCCGCGGGGTCTCTTCCGTTCGAGGCAGGGCCGAAGGCGCCAGCGTTTCAAGCGACGCGCCCTTGTCGCGTCCTCTGCGGCCGCCGTCCCGGAGGCGGTTCCGGGCCAGATTGGCGGCGATGCTATACAACCACGTGTACACTCCACAGTTTGTCTCCGTTCGACAAACTGTGGCGCGCCCTCGGAATTCCACGATGCCGCGATACGCCCGCACGAAGGTTTCCTGCGACACGTCGAGCGCGTCTTCCCGGTTGCCAAGAAAGCGATAGACCACATTGTAGACACGGTCCTTGTAACGCCGGACCAATTCGTCGAAGGCCGTGAGATCGCCACTCCGGCATTCCTCGACCAGTCCCGCGTCGGAACGCGCTCTCGCTTCTCTCAGCAGCACCACCGGGTCGTCTTCTCTCCACAGTTTGTCTCCGTTCGACAAACTGTGTGTGAACGCTGGGCCAATACGTTACGTCATATTAGACACCAGGGGCCCTTGTAAGTTCGAGTCGTGCTGCCTGGTTTCGTGGCCGCGGCGTCCTCGCCGCGTTCTCGTCAAGGACCGATTGAGGCGAAGTGTGTGCACCGAAACGCGGCGAGGACGCCGCGGCCACGAAACCGCACGAATGCCAAGAAGCGTTGGCTTTCCTCTTACGCGGGCGCGGGATCGCCGTTTGAACCTGCCTTGCGCAAGTGCTAACATCGCCTCACCATCGTTCTTGAAAACCGAAGCAGGTGTCCCCGAATGTTAGACGCTCTCCTGAATCCCAAGACCGTGGCTGTGATTGGCGCTTCCCGTACGCCGGGCAAAGTCGGCCATGAAATCGTGGCCAACCTCGTTGAGGGCGGTTTCAAGGGGGAAATCGTTCCCGTCAATCCCGCCGGCGAAGATGTGAAAGGGCTGCGGTGTTTCAAGAGTCTGAAGCATTACGGCCGGACGATCGATCACAGCATCATCGCAATCCCCATCAAGCTCGTTCGCGAAGCCGTTGAGAACTCGATCACCGCGGGCGCCAAGGCGATCACGATCATTACCGCGGGCTTCAAGGAGGTCGGCCCGGAAGGGGCGGCCCTCGAACGCGAGATCGCTCAACTATGCGCGGGTTCGGGCGTGCGTGTGCTGGGGCCGAACTGCCTGGGCCTCATTAACACGGAACACCACATGAACGCTTCCTTCGCGAAGCATATGCCTCAACCGGGCGGCATCTCGGTGATGTCGCAGTCGGGGGCGCTCTGCACGGCGATCCTGGACTGGGCGGCGGCACAGGGCGTCGGACTCGCGAAGCTGATCAGCTTTGGGAACAAAGCCGATCTCGACGAGACGGATTTCCTGACCATCCTATCCGAGGACGCGCAGACCAAGGTCATCACCTGTTATCTCGAGAGTATCACCCGTGGCGATGAATTCCTAAAGGCGGCCGAGGCGGCATGCAATGTCAAGCCGGTCGTCGTGCTCAAGGTCGGGACGTCGAAGGCGGGCGTGAAAGCGGCCTCCTCGCATACGGGCAGCCTCGCCGGCGCCGACATCGCGTACGGCGCGGCCTTCAAGCGGGCCGGCATGATCCGCGCTCACAACTTCGAAGCCCTCTTTGACTGTTCGCTCGCCTTCTCGCGCCAGCCGCTTCCCAAGGGTGACCGGATCGCAATCATCACGAACGCCGGCGGGCCCGGCATCATCGCCGCGGATGCGGCCGAGAGCTCGGGGCTCCAGGTCAACCCGCTGAGTGCGCGGATCGCGCAAGCCCTCAAGGAAAAGCTGCCGCCCGCCGCGAGCGTCGGCAATCCGATCGATGTGCTCGGGGACGCGCCGCCGGAACGTTACGCGGAAGTGATTCGCGCGGTCCAGGAAGACGACTCCGTCAATGCGATGGTCGTCATTCTGACGCCGCAGGCAATGACCGACCCCATGGGTACGGCGCTCGCCATCGCCGAGGCCGCAAAAGGCGGCAAGCCCATTGTGGCGTCATTCATGGGCGGGCTCGACGTGATGGCGGCGCGACAGGAACTTCTCAAGCTCAACATACCGAATTACCCCGCGCCGCACCGGGCCGTATACGCCATCGAGGCCATGTGTGAATACTCGATGTGGCGCAACCGCCCGCCGCGCGTCGTCACGCGCTTCCCGGTGAATCGCAGGCGCGTCGAACGCGTCATTTCGCGGCACTTAAAGTCCGGGCGCTCGGAGATCGGCGAAGTCGAGGCGAAGGAAATTCTCCAAGCGTATGACTTCATCATTCCGCAGGGCCGCGTGGCCGGGACGGCTGAAGAGGCCGGGGCCATTGCGGAACACATAGGCTATCCCGTGGCGATGAAGATTGTGTCGCCGGACATCCTTCACAAATCCGATCTGGGCGGCGTGCGGCTTGCCCTGGCGAACGCCGAGCAGGTCGGCGACGCGTTCGACTTGATGATGCTTCGTATCGGACGGAAGGCGCCGGACGCGGATCTGGAAGGCGTGTACGTCGAGAAGATGGTCCCGCGCGGACGCGAGGTCATCATCGGCATGAGCCGCGATCCTCAATTCGGCCCCATGCTGATGTTCGGTCTCGGCGGCATCTTCGTCGAAGTCATGAAGGACGTGACCTTCTATCTCGCCCCCATCACGGCGGACGAAGCCATGCAGATGCTCATAGGCACGCGCTCGTACGCGTTGCTGAAAGGCGCGCGCGGCCAGGCCGGCGTCGATATCACGGCCATCGCGAGCGGCCTGCAGCGCATTAGCCAGCTCGTAACGGACTTCCCGCAAATCGCGGAGTTGGATATCAACCCGTTTATCGTAGGGCCGGCCGGCACGGATCCCGTTGTGGCCGATGCCCGGATGACCCTTTCCGGAGTTACCAAGAAAGATGAGTAGCGAGGCAAAGAAGTCAAGCTTCGATCCGAACTGGCAGACCAAGTACGATGACATGGTCGTCACCGCGGACGAAGCGGTCAAGCACATTCGTCCCGGAAACCGGGTGTTTATCGGTACCGGTTGCGCCGAGCCGCAGGAGTTGGTGCGTGCGCTCGTGGGCCGGTCCTCGTCGCTCGCCGACGTGCAGTTGGTGCATCTTCTGACGCTGGGCGAGGCCCCATACGCCGACAAGCAGTTGTCTCAGCATTTCTCCGTGAACAGTTTCTTCATCGCCGAGAACGTCCGGGCCGTCATACAGGAAGGCGTCGGAAACTACACCCCGATCTTCCTGTCCGACATCCCGCGTCTGTTCAGTTCCGGCCGGTTGCCGCTGGACGCCGCGCTGATCCAGGTTTCACCGCCGGATGATCGCGGCATGTGCAGCTTCGGAATCTCCGTGGACATAGTCAAGAGCGCCGCGGCGAACGCCAAAATCGTCATTGCGCAGGTCAACCCGCGGATGCCGCGCACGCAGGGCGACAGTTTCATCCACGCGCACGACATCGACTACCTGGTGCCCGTGGACGTCCCGTTGATTGAAGTGCATTGGGCTGCGCCTACGGACGTCACACGCCAGATCGGGGCGTATGTGGCCGGGCTGATCGAGGATGGCTCGACGATCGAACTCGGAATCGGACGCGTTCCCCACGGCGTCCTCGAATGTCTGAAAGTCAAGAAGCACCTCGGCATCCACACCGAAATGCTCACGGACGCCATCATCGACTTGATCGAGGCCGGCGTCATCGACGGATCTCTCAAGTCGACGGACCGCGGCAAGATCGTTGCGAGTTTCTGCATGGGCACGCAGCGGCTCTACGACTACATCGACAACAACCCGGCGTTCGCGTTCTATCCCACCGAATACGTGAATGACCCGTTTGTGATCAGCAAACAGCAGAAAATGGTTGCGGTGAACGTGGCGCTCCAGGTGGACCTCACCGGCCAGGTATGCGCCGACTCCCTCGGGACCCAATTCTACTCGGGCATCGGCGGCCAGGTGGATTTCAACCGCGGCGCGGCCCGCTCCGACGGCGGCAAGGCGATAATCGCCCTGCCGTCCACGGCGAAAAAAGACACGATCTCGCGCATCGTCGCCTATCTGTCCCCCGGCGCGGGCGTCGTGACCACCCGCGGCGACGTGCACTATGTTGTCACGGAATACGGTGTGGCTTACCTTCACGGCCAGAACGTGCAGGAGCGCGCCCTGGCCCTGATCAGCATTGCACATCCGAAGTTCCGCGCCGAACTCCTGAAGGAAGCCATAAACGCCAAGTATGTCCGGGCCGGGATGTCCGAGGTCGATACCTTCGAAGTGGGGCCGCAGGACATCCGAACCACCTTCCTCACCGAAGACGGCGCCACGATTACCTTCCGCTCAATTCACCCGACGGACGAGCAGCGCATTCGCGACCTGTTCTACGGCGTGTCCGCGGAAACGATCTACAAACGGTTCATGAGCCGGGCCAAATGGATCTCGCGCGAGCAGGTCCAGGATTTCGTCTACATCGACCACCGCACCGAAGTGGCCATCGTCGGCACACTGCCAGAGGCCCACGGCGAAGACATCATCTGCGTGGGCCGCTACTATCTGGACAAGAAGACGAACCGCGCGGAAGTCGCCTTCATCGTCGACGACGCGTGGCAGAAACGCGGCATCGGCTCATTCCTCCTGCGCCACCTCATCGCCATCGCCAAACGCAACGGCATCGCCGGTTTCAGCGCCGAGGTCCTCCGCGAGAATAAGGCCATGCAGATCGTCTTCCAAAAGAGCGGGTGCAAGTTCCGAAGCCAACTCAGGGAAGACATCTACTACTTCGAACTCGACTTTGCCTAAGAGGGTGTATGGAAAGCCCATGTAGGTCCGGTTTGTAACCGGACCAAGTCATGCGCGATATACTGGGGACGCCGCTGAGGTGGCCCGGTTACAAACCGGACCTACATGGCCAGCGCTTCCAGATAGGTTGCGATTCCCCATGTGAACGGCGCGGACACTTTCCGTACACGCTCTAACTGCGTCTTCAAGCAGATCGAGTAACGCCTTCCGCCTCCCTCATGCTCAGTTGGACTTGGCGATCGTGAGGTTGCGGCGGAGACCGGCGTATGTTGCACGGCGGATCGGCGAGCCCGCAAAGCGCTCGCTGAAAGACGCTTCTTCCAATGCGAGCCATTCGTCAAGGTCCGGGTCGGCGAATCCCGGGCGCGGCTGGAAATCGGCAATGCGGGTTTCGTGGACGGAGCGGTTCCACGGGCACACCTCCTGGCATGTGTCGCATCCGAAGACCCGGTTTCCGAAACGCTCACGAAGCTCGGCGGGTATATCGTGGCGATTCTCTATCGTGTGATATGAAATGCAGCGCCGTGCGTCCACGACGCCCGGCTCGGTTATGGCGCCGGTGGGACACGCCTTCATGCACTCGCCGCACGTCCCGCACGCGTTCCTAGCAGGCGCGTCCGGCGCGAGTTCGAGCGTCGTGATGATGACGCCGATAAAGAACCACGACCCGAGCCCGTCGCGGATGACGAGGCCGTTCTTCCCAATCCAGCCCAAACCGGCCCGCGCCGCCCATGCGCGTTCGAGCACCGGCCCCGTGTCGACCGAAGCGTAACACTCGATCCCTTCTTCGATCTCCGAGATGGCCTGCGCCAACGCGGCCATGGGTTTCCGAAGTACGCTGTGATAGTCGCGTCCCCAAGCGTAGCGCGATACGCGCCCGCGGCCCGCCGGCGACTCTGGCCGCGGAAAGTAGTAATTGCACGCGACCGCAACCACCGATCTCGCGTCCGGCATTCTCAGGCGCACGTCCTGCCGGACCGCTTTCGTCCGCGCGATCCAATCCATGCCGGCGTGATACCCGCGCGCAATCCAATTCCCCAGACGGTCCTCAGGATCAATCGGTCCCGCGGCCGCGATTCCGCACGCATCGAACCCAAGAGCTGCGGCGCACTGCTTCACGTGAAGCGACCTTTGCTCAGGGTTGTCAGCCGACTTCATCGGAGCCAGACGCGCGCGCCGTACTTCTCGATCATCCGCGCGTTCCATTCATCGCCGCCCGCCAGATTGGCCGTTTTGAAGATAGGCGGTTCGCGACCCTCCGCGGCGAACCGGCAGGCGACTTGATACGCGATCTCTTCCACGATCGCGATCCCCACGAGACTCGATGTCGCGGCGGTGTACAGATCCGTGCCCGGAATTTGCAGCGCCGCGTCGCCCGCCGAACCGCAGTTGTCGATGACCACGTCGCACACTTCATAGAGCTTTTTCGTCACGCCGGCGCCGCAACGCGCGGCCCGCGACTGGTTCAACGACGTGATCGCGACCGTGTGGATCCCTTTCTCTTTCGCGCACAGGGCCATCTCGACGGGCACGGCGTTCTTGCCGCTGTTCGAGATGATCGTGAGCACCTCTCCAGGGCGCACGTCCTGTTTGTCCAAGATAACCTTTGCGAGACCCGGCAATCGTTCCAGCCGCGTGCTCGTCACCGGCCCTTCATGCTGCATAAGCGCAGGAAACAGGATCGCATTGACAGGCACAAGCCCCCCGGCGCGGTAATATACTTCCTCGCCGATGAAGTGCGAATGGCCCGTGCCGAACAGATGCCACGCGCCGCCGTTCAACAGGCTGTCCGCAACCAGGCCCGCGGCTCGTGTGATCGGTTCGGCCTGTGTTTCCGCCACTATCCGCAAGATCTTGTGCGCGGTTTCAAAGAAAGCGAGCATGTACTTGTCCTTTGTTCGTCGCTGTCAGCGCATTTCCGGGAAGTAGTGCGCTTCGATGAGGGCGCAGAACGTGTGGTAGAGGACGAGGTGCGCCTCCTGGATTTCTTTGGTGGTATTGCCCGGCGCGCGGATGACGATGTCGGCGTGCGCGGCCATCTTGCCGCCGTTGGGTCCCGTGAGCGCGACCGTTGTGCCGCCGATTGCTTTCATGATGAACATGGCCATCAGACAATTGTCGGCGTTGCCCGAGGTGGAGATGGCGACCAAGACGTCGCCAGGCCTGGCGAGGGCGTATGCTTCCTGCGCAAAGGCGATGTTCCGCACCGGCGAATCGTTCTCGACGGCGGTCTTCAGGGCGCCGTTGCAGCCGAGCGCAATGGCCGGAAGTCCTACCTCGAGATGACGCGCGAGGTCCAGACCCATCGGAAGGCCCTGGAGCCGCAGGACAAGGTCCGCGGGCACGGGACGCTTACGTTCAAAGCTCTTGCAGAGTTCGCCGGCGATATGCATGGAGTCCGCGTTGCTGCCGCCGTTCCCGCAGGTGAGCAGTTTCCCCCCCGCGTCGTAGCAGCGCACGAGTCCCGCGTGCAGCGCCATCAAGCTTTCGTAGCATCCGACCAGATCGGGACGCCGGGCTAGCATGCCCTTCGCAATTTCTTCTTCCGCCGCCTTGAGTTTGATCATCGCCACGGTCTCCTTCATGACAAACGTGCATGCTCCGTCATTTTACTCGAATGGCCCGCTTGAATCACCTCGCGCCTGAAATGCTATGGTACTTCCTTCGGAACTAGATGGCTTGGCGCGAAGAGGAGGTGCTGAAATGACATGGCTTCATGCGAGGGTAGTGCTTGTCTGCGCGATCGTGATCTTGACGGGTTGCGCGACGACGCGTAAGAGTGCTTGCGGAGAAGAAGGGAGGCATGCTTTGAAAGACACGTATGTCGTGACGGACTTCGGCGCGGCGGGGAACGGCTCGGAGGATGACACCGCGGCGATACAGGCCGCGATTGACAAGGCGACGGAAAAGGGCGGCGTTGTGTATCTGCCCGCCGGGCGCTACCTCGTCGCGGGGAGCCTTGCGGTCAAGCCGGGCGTTGCCGTGATGGGCGTGAATCAGGCGCCTCTGGCCATCGAGCCGCTGACGGGTACGGTTATTCTGGCCACGGGCGGCCGGGACGACGAAGCGGCCCCGGCCCTGTTCGAGATGGGAAACGCGAGCACGGTCAAGGGTCTCACGGTCTGGTATCCGGAACAAAAACCCACCGACATCCATCCGTATCCGTGGACGTTCCATCTTACCGGCTTCGATACGACCGTCGAAGATGTGACGCTGATCAACAGCTACAACGGCATTAGGACGGGGCCCGAGAACAACGTGCGCCATCGCATCAGGAGCGTCTACGGCTGCGTGTTGCGGCGCGGACTGTTCGTCGACGCCTGCACGGACATCGGGCGCGTCGAGAACGTCCAATTTCATTGTCATTGGTGGAGTTCGCCGGCGACCGGCGGCGCGTGGGAGCCGGTGTTCAACTACATGATCGAAAACCTCGAGGCCTTCGTGTTCGGGCGGACGGACTGGGAGTACGCAACGAACAACTTCGTGTTCCCGGCCAAGATCGGATGGCGCTTCATCAAGACCGAGAGCGGCGCGTGCAACGGCCACTTCACGGCAAACGGCGCCGACGCTTGCGAAACGGCGGTGCAGGTGGACGAGATCCAGCCGATGGGACTGCTCATCACCGGCGGCCAGTTCGTGGCGTTCACAGGGAACGAACCCGTCGAGGTCCGCGTCAGCGACACCAGCTCCGGCAACGTGCGCTTCGTCAACTGCGCGTTCTGGGGACCGGCCCTGCACAATGCGATCATCAAGGGCACGGGGTTTGTCTCGTTCTCAGACTGTTATTTCAGTAGCTGGAAGAAGGAAACGCCGGACAATCCGTTAGTGCGCGTGGAATCGGGACGCGTCCAGATCAACAACTCGACCTTTGCAACCCCGCAGCCCAGCGTCGAGCTTGGCCCCGGCGTCGAGCACGCGATCATACAAGGAAACAACGGCATCCAAGGGGTGCGGATCATCGATCACACGAACGGCAAGACCATCGTGTCGAACAATGAGCCCGCGCGGCCTGCATCGTGACGCATGCAAGCCTGCGGCCCCACAATATATAGTAGCGGATGGCGCGCATCACACAAGTTATTGATGCGATTTGAGATGCGACGAATGGTCAATGTCTCGGAAAAAAGTGCTTTACAAATCGGTGATCGGCGAATATAATCTGCCCCCCGACGAAGTGAAGACAAGGGCGGATTCTTGCATTTGACACCCTTGATTCAGTTGAATGCGCCGTTGTAAACTATTTTCGTTAAATGAGTTACGTATTGAGATTTCCATTCAATCGTGCAGGTTGATGTCAGGATGGCAGCATGGAATTCGTGAAGCCCAAAGTCTTTCTGGTCGGAGAGACGCGGATCGTCGAGGAGGGCCTCCAGGCCTACCTCGAACATCTCGGCGCGCCCGGCTGGCAAACGGATGCTTCGAGCGACGCGGAGCGGTTGTGCGAGGTTTTCGGGCGGCTTTGCTATCGTTCGTTCGAGCCGGGGCTGAATCCCAACGTTACGAGGGTGAGGCAAGGCAACGCGAAGTACCTTGCACACGTGATCGAGGTGAGTCACGGCAGCGTGATCGAGCATCCGGTGTTGAACTTCATTTTCGCGGACGTGAGCCGGGTGTTCACGCATGAGTTGGTCCGCCACCGCGCGGGCACGGCGATCTCGCAGGAGTCATTGCGGTTCGTGCGACTCGATGCGTTGTCCGCGTACATTCCGACCGAGATCCGCGAGAACGAAAAGGGAATGGAAGTCTTCGTCAAGACGTTTGAGCAACTCGAGCAGGTGCAGAAGACGCTAGCGGAGATATATGGAGTTGAATCCGCCGCTTCTTTCGAGCGGAAGAAGAAACTGACCTCGGCGTTTCGGCGTGTGGCGCCGACGGGTGTTGCCACGAGCATAGGCTGGTCCTGCAATTTTCGCACGTTGCGCCATGTGATCGAGCGGCGCACGGACCCGGCCGCCGAAGAGGAGATCCGCGTCGTTTTCGCGATGGTATACGACATCGCGAAGGACCGGTATCCAAATCTCTTCGCCGACTACGCCGTGGAGATGGTGGACGGGATCCCCTGGGTCAGGACGGAACACGGGAAGGTGTAATGAAGAGGCTGTAGGCTGTAGGAAAACAAAATACCTACAGCCTTCAGCCTACAGCCTAATGGGAGAGATGAGATGTTTCGGGTAAGAGAGCAGTTCGCGCTTGCGGAGAGTTTCCTTGCGCAGTACAAAGGCCGTGAGCCGAACTGGGGGCCTTTGGGCTACGTGACCTACAAGCGGACCTACGCGCGGGTCGTATCAGGAGAGGGCGGACGCACGGAAGAGTACTGGGAAACCCTGCGGCGCGTCGCCGAAGGCTGCTACACGATCCAGCTCAACCACTGCCGGAGCCTCAAGCTGCCGTGGAACGTGGACAAGGCGCAGAGATCGGCCCAGGAGATGTTCCGGTTGATGTGGGATTTCAAGTTCCTGCCGCCCGGCCGCGGCCTGTGGATGATGGGCACGGACTACATCTGGGAACGCGGCTCCGCGGCGCTGAACAACTGCGCGTTCGTGTCGACCGACGAGCTCGAGGTCAGCTTCAGCGAACCGTTCTGTTTCCTCATGGACATGTCCATGCTCGGCGTGGGCGTGGCGTTCGATACCACGGGCGCGGGCAAGGTGGTCGTCCACGCGCCCGAAAATAGCGAGGACACGTTCGTCGTCGAGGATTCAAAAGAGGGCTGGTGCGAGGTGGTCCGTCAGATCCTCGAATCGTACGCGGGCACGCGCAGGCGCCCGGCGCGCATCGACTACTCGCTAGTCCGGCCCATTGGGTCGCCCATCAAGACCTTCGGCGGGATCGCACCGGGTCCCAAGCCCCTGATTGAGTGCATCGAGAACATCGACAGAGTGCTGGCGCCGCGCGTCGGCCAACTCATTTCGTCGACCGACATCACCGATCTCATGAACGTCATCGGCAAGTGTGTGGTGTCGGGCGGCGTGCGGCGCACGGCGGAATTGGCCCTCGGCGCACCGGGTGATGAAGCGTATCTGAAACTGAAGGACCCGGCCCTCTATGCCGAGCAACTCAAGCTGTGGCGGTGGGCGTCCAACAACAGCGTGTCCGCGGAAACCGGCATGGACTACACGCAGGTGGGCGCGCAGACCGCGAAGAACGGCGAACCCGGATATTTCTGGCGCGAGAACGCGCGCGCGTACGGACGGTTCAAGGACGGAGAGAACTGGATCGACGCGAAGGTGTCCGGCACGAATCCCTGCGCCGAGCAGAGCCTCGAATCCTACGAGATCTGCAACCTCGTCGAGACGTTTCCGTCGCTGCACGAATCATTCGACGAATACCAGCGCACGCTCAAGTTCGCTTATCTCTACGCGAAAACCGTTACGCTGGTGCCGACGCACAACGAACGCACGAACGCCATCATGCTGCGCAACCGCCGGATCGGCTTGTCGCAGTCGGGGATCGTCGAGGCGTTCGAGAAGCACGGACGCCGCACGCATTTTGACTGGTGCGATAAGGGCTACCAGTACGTCGGCAAGCTCGACAAGATCTACTCGCAATGGTTGTGCATACCCGAGAGCATCAAGAAGACCAGCGTCAAACCCAGCGGCACCGTTTCTCTGTTGCCGGGCGTGACGGCGGGGATCCATTACCCGCATTCGCAGTATTACTTCCGCACGATCCGCATCGACAAGACGAGCCCGCTCGTCGAGCCGCTCCGCCGTGCCGGACATCGCATCGAAGAGTCCGTGTACGGCGACAACACGCTTGTGGTGTACTTCCCCGTCGAGCACAAGGCGTTCCACCGGTCCAAGTTCGACGTGTCGATCTGGGAGCAGGTCGAGAATATCGCACAGATGCAGTATTACTGGGCGGACAACCAAGTCAGCGCAACCGTGACCTTCAAAGCCGAGGAGGCCAAGGATATCCCGCGCATCCTCGAGTTGTACGAGACCCGCCTCAAATCCGTCAGCTTCCTGCCGCTCCACGACCACAACTATCCACAGGCGCCGTACCAGACCATCACCGGCGAGGCATACCTGCGCGCCGCAGCCAAGCTCAAGCCCGTGAACTTCAGCACGCTGAACACGAAGGAGGCGCAGGACGTCTTCTGCGACGGCGACAAATGCGAGGTCACCCCCGAGCCCGAGCACTTCCCAGAACCGCAGGAACTGCCTTTCAACGGCAACGGACACGGTTCAACCCCTGGTATCGATCCTGATACCGCCGGGGAAAAGGTCCCGGCGGAAGTGGGTGCGGACGCGTAGTAGCGCGTTCTCGAAATAACGTTACAGGTTTGGTTTGACATCCCGAAGGGATGTAATGTGAATAGCCGTGGGTGAAACCCACGGAACCCGTGTCCGTTATACACAACCCTGACGGGGTTGAACACGCAATATTGACGCCCGTTTCCATGCGGTTCGACCCCGTCAGGGTCGTCCGTCCGCGGAACCTCTCTCCGTGGGTTCCACCCACGGCTATTCACATTCTACCCCTTTCGGGGTACTGCAACGTTATTTCGGAAACGCTCTACTAGACGGGCATCCCGTAAGTCTCAACGCGACTTGGAAGGCATCCGTGCATCTGAAGAGCATCAAGCTTCTCGTTTGCGGGTTCTTCATCAGTGCCGTGGCAGCGGTGCAATGGTGCGCCGGCCTTGCGATTGACGCAGGTTCCGTCACGCGGAAGGAGGCCGCGCTCATCTCGTTTGACCGGTCCTCGCTACCTAAAAACATGAAGCAGAACAACGCGGAGGCCCGGATGGTCCGGCACGAGAGGCGCCAGGCCATGCTAGTGGATTTTCAGCAGGTCGACTGGCCCAACGTGTCATTCGCGCCGAAGGACGCGGCCTGGAACTGGGGCAACTCTGCGGGCCTTGCGGTGGACGTCTTCAATCCTAGGAATGAGCCGGTAGACGTGTGCATGCGCGTCGACGACGATCCCTCAGCAGACGGCGCCGTGCACTGCAACACGGGTAGCGCCACGATCCCGGCGCGACAGGGCGGCGTCCTGCAAGTCCTGTTCAACACAGGCACGGAGAAGCGGTTCTGGGGCATGCGCGGCATCCCCGTGCGCGGGCCAGTGGGACAAGGCCCGGTGATTGACCCTTCTCACATCACGGCGTTCCAGGTATTCCTTCCGAGGCCCGTCAAACCGCATACACTGATCCTCCAAGAGATCCGGTTGTTCGGCAAGGGCGCATCAGACAGGGATGAGATCGTCATGCCGTTCGTGGATCGCTTCGGCCAGTACATTCACGCTGAATGGCCCGGCAAGCTTCACGCGGAAGCCGGCCTTGGAAAACGTCTCAAGAAGGAGCGGCGTGAGTTGGACAAGAAGCCCGCCCTACCGGGACGCGACAAATTCGGCGGCTGGGCGGAAGGGCCGCAACTCGACGCCACAGGGTGGTTCCGCACGCAGAAGGTGGATGGAAAGTGGTGGCTGGTCACGCCGGACGGGCATCTGTTCTTCTCGAACGGGATGGACTGCGTGGGTACGTGGGAACAGACGTTCATCGAGGGCCGCGACGACTGGTTCGAGTGGCTGCCGAATCCCACCGACGCCTCTTACAAGGACATGTTCTCCGAGGTGAGCGGCGCGCACAGCATGGCGGAAGCGATCGGCGGGAAGGGGCGGACCTTTAACTTCTATCGGGCGAATCTGGCTTGGAAATATGGCGAGGATTGGGCCGCGGCGTGGCGCGGCATGGTGTACGGACGCCTGAGATCGTGGGGCTTCAACACCATCGCGAACTGGTCGCAAGAGGACGTCCTTGAGAACAGTCCGATGCCGTTCGTGGCCTCGATTGGCATCGCCGGAGTAATCCGTGAACTCGAAGGCGCGCGCGGCTATTGGGGCCGCATGCGGGACGTGTTCGACGAGAGTTTCGCGAAGGCGGCGGACGCTTCGGCAGCGCCCGAGGCGGGCAAGTTCGCGAACAACCCGCTGTGCATCGGCTACTTCGTCGATAACGAAATGGCCTGGGAAACCATCCGTGAAGGGACGCTCGCCTGTCCGCCCGGGCAGCCGTGCCGCAAGGCATTCGTCGAGAAGCTTCAGGCCAAGTACGGATCGTTGGACAAACTCAATGAAGCATGGGTGGCGACCGCGCCGAATTGGGACGGCCTTCGGGTCCCCGCTAAACAAACGGAGGCGTGCGCAGCCGACCTCGACGCCTTCGTGTATCAGTTCGCGCGCAAATACTTCGAGATCGTCAACACGGCGATCAAGAAGTATGCGCCGAACCACCTATACCTGGGCTGCCGGTTCGCGACCGCGCCGCCGCAGGCCGTCCGCGCATGCGCGGACGTCGCCGACGTCGTGAGCTACAACCTCTACTACCGGACGATCCCGTGCGAGAAGTTCTCCGGAGATAACGATCTCGGCAAGCCGATCATCATAGGCGAATTCCATTTCGGCGCGCTTGATCGCGGCATGTTCCACGGCGGCCTCGCGCCTACGCGCGATCAGAAAGACCGCGCCGAGCACTACATCAAGTACGTCGAGAGCGTCGCCGATTGCCCGGCATTTGTCGGCTGCCACTGGTTCCAGTATATTGATGAACCGAACACGGGACGCTGGTTCGACGGCGAGAACTACAACATCGGCTTCCTCGATGTCACGGACACGCCGTATCCGGAACTCGTCAAAGCCGCGCGCAAGGTCCACGCCGAGGTGTATCAGCGACGGTACGGGAAGACGCAATGAGCGACTCGGATTTGTAGAGTTCTTGGTGTTGTGCTAGATTCCCTTTCCAGAAGCTGATCAGGCGGTAGGGTGTGAGATCTCATGAACGCGTTTGAGAATAGACATGTATCAGGACGAGAAGGAAGCGCTGCAGTCCTGCTGGCTTCGGGTGAGAAGTCCGTTCGAGCCGAGGACAACAAGCTTAAGACGAAAGACCGTCCGGTACATGGCTGGTATCGCTTCGTTCTGTCCTTTCCACCTCATCTGGTGGGCGAGTACCTGGAACGCTTTGGCGTCCGATCCGGGCAAACCGTGCTGGATCCGTTCTGCGGCACGGGAACGACCCTCGTTGAGTGCAAGAAGCGGGGCATATCCAGCGTAGGGATTGAGTCCAACCCGATGGCCCACTTCGCCACGCAGGTCAAGGTTGACTGGACCGCGGATCCAGAGAGGCTTCTCCGTCATGCGCGCCGCGTCGCGAAGAAAGCGCTTGAAGTAATGTCACGTGAGGGAGTGGAGGAATTGCTTCCCTTGTTCGGACATTGCAGCGCGCCGGAGGCGCCTCTTCGGAAGCTTCCTGAGGAGGAGGCGAAGCTGCTGCTCAGGGATTCGATAAGCCCTCTGCCGCTTCACAGGACCCTGGTGCTCCTTGATGTTCTGAAATCCTTTGGAGACCCCGATCTTGGAGGACACGAACGATTGGCGCTTGCCAAAGCCATTGTGTTTGGCATAAGCAATCTCTCCTTCGGACCGGAAGTCGGCGTTGGACGACCCAAGCAGGATGCTCCCGCGGTAGACCTCTGGCTGAGCAATGTCGCGGCCATGGCCGACGATCTCGTGATGTTCAGCGCCAACGCGCATGTCAAGTCCGTCGCGATCCGCGCGGACTCCCGGCGCGTGGGCGCAGTGCTGCCGGAGGAGTCCGTTGACGCGGTGATAACATCGCCGCCATACCCGAACGAGAAGGACTACACCCGTACAACTCGTCTTGAATCGGTCCTTCTTGGTTTCATGCGGAGCAAGGAGGATCTTCGTTCAGTCAAGCGGGGAATGATCCGATCCAATACGCGTGGCGTTTACAAGAGTGACACGGACGATGTTCTTGTCGCAGGTCATGAGGAGATCGAGCGGGTGGCGGACGCCATTGAACACCGCAGGATCGAGCTCGCGAAGACCTCTGGGTTCGAGCGCCTTTATGCGCGAGTCGCGCGGCTTTACTTTGGAGGAATGGCTCAGCACCTGGCCGAACTGCGGACTGTCCTGCGTCCGGGAGCGCAGCTTGCCTATGTGGTCGGGGATCAGGCTTCGTATTTGCAGGTCATGATAAGAACCGGACAACTCTTGGCCGACTTGGCCCATTCTCTTGGCTACGAAGTTGTGGGGATAGACTTGTTCCGAACGCGATTGGCAACCGCCACAAAAGAGCAACTTCGAGAAGAAGTTCTCGTGCTTCGGTGGCCCGGAAAACGAGGCCTTCGGCAATGAAGGACATGCATGCGAAGAATCGCTACTCCACTCTGATTGAACAGATCTTTCTTGCGAAATACCGTAGGTTGAAGGCTGTAGGTCTGTAGGAAAACAGAATACCTACAGCCTTAAGTCTACAACCTAGTGCGGAACTCAGGAGGATGACCCTGATGACAGACAGCAGATCCGTTCCGGGATTCCGGTTGTCAAGCGTCTTGATCGTAATGCTCTCTCTGTCGATCGGCTGGGGAATACGCGGGAACTTCGGACACGAGTTCGGCGCGATGATCGCCGGGACATTGGCGGGCATCGCGGTGTGCCTGTTTTCCGGGCGGGAAGACTGGCGGCGGCGCGTGGCCTACTTCGCGTTCTTCGGCGCGCTGGGGTGGGGATTCGGCGGCTCGATTGCCTACATGCCGACGCTGAGCTATACGCAGAGCGGCCATCTTCCGACGCAGATCTACGGGTTCTTCTCGGTGTTCGTCGTCGGTTTCTTGTGGGCCGCGATGGGCGGCGCGGGCACGGCGTATCCCGCCGTCGAGGATCGCGAGAAGCTCACTCAATTGTTCCGGCCGCTGTGCTGGGTGCTTGTCATCTGGACGATCCAGTATTTTGGCGAAGACGCATTCGTCGGGTGGTATGAACGCACGTTCGGTGTAACTGGCGCGGACGGCACATGGTTTCGTCAGCGCAATCCGTTCTACTGGCTCGACAGCGAGTGGCTGGAAGCATCCACCGCGCTGATCGCGTTGTGTCTGTTCGACCTGTGGGATCGACGGTTCAAAAAGATCCCGATGCTCGCGTTGTTCAGCGTTGCCGGCGCGCTCACAGGATTCATCATCCAGAAGTTCCTCATCGTGACCGGGCTGCTGGGGCCGCTGCTTAACGTTCTGGTGCAGCGTCAGGGCGACCTCAGCGCTATTGACCCGGTGACGAACCTGCCGTTCAACCCCGACAACCTCATCACCAACTGGCCGCAGGTCTTCTTCGATTTCGGCAATCATCTCGGCTGGATATTCGGATTAATCGCCGGGATCGCGGTGTACTTCCACCAATACGGCAAATGGCGGTCCGGGTCGTCATTGTTGATGCACATGACGCTCGGAAGCTACGCGGTGTTCCTCATCTGTCCGGTGTTCCTGTCCAACTTCATGCCGGGCGTGGGCGGCTTCCGCCTCCAGCCGCCGCGCGGCGACAGTTGGGCGAACATCGTCGGCGCGTTCATCGGACTGCTCGTGTACGCCTATCGATACAAGCTGTATCCCGTGGCATTCGCGTCGCTCCTGTCGGGCTTTATGGGCGGGCTCGGGTTCATGCTGGCGCAGTTCGTCAAGATCCTCATGTTCATGCCCGGCAATCCGCGCCTGACCCAAGACGAGTCGGTCATTCAGGCGTGGGCGCATTGGCGCAGCGCGAACTGGCACAGTATCTGCACCGAGCAGGGCGCGGGCCTGATGTACGGACTGGCCATCGCCGTTTCTATGGGCATGCTCGCGACGCGGCTCAAGCCTGTCAATGATGATCCGCCTGTGCGCCGGTGGACCGAAGCCTTCTCCGTAAGCTTCATTCTCAACGCGCTCTTGTTCGTGAATCTCGTCAAGTGCATCGAAGACTGGACCCGGGAACGAGCCGGCGGTTTTCGCTCTGTGCCGCTTCTCATGAAAGCGCCGCTGTTCCAGGGGATCGAGCTTTCCGCGAGAACGTGGTTCACGATCATCTTCCTGCTGATGACGGTGTGCACTGTGGCCCTGCTTGCAGTGCATCTGCGGAGGCCCCTGGCGGTCGTGCCGAAGTCATGGCTGGGGAAAGGCCAACTCTTCTACCTGGTATTCCTTTGGGCCATCGTCATAGGCAACTTCTTGAGGGCCCTCGTGGCTTTCAGTCAAGAACGGCTTGCCACGGAAGGCGTCATATTCGTGAACGCCTTGATCGCCACGTTCCTGATCCTGTACTTCGCACGCGACACAGTTTGTCAAGCCGCGACAAACTGTGAGGAAACCGTGCCCATTCGACTCGCAGAGAACTACGGGAGACTCATTCGGAATACGGTGCTTGCCGGCGTTGCGCTGCTGATCCTTCTTGACGCCGCGTTCACCTCCGTGACCCATGGGGTCTACGGCAACCAGCACGACGGATGGGGCGGCCGCAACATCCGCTTCGGTCCCGAAGCCGACTGGCGGATCAAACCCATCCTCAAGAACAAGGAGCACCGGTAGCTTCGGCGCCCGATCTCAGCCGCCGAAGCCGAACGCGCCCAGAATCCACGAGATGATGGGTCCGAAGATTAACTCGGTGATGTATTCCACCATCGTAGTCACGACGGTGGCAAGAAGGTCCTGCCACATAATCCGCCTCCAATGTTATCGGTTACCCCGTCCTCAGCGCGCCCTACAGTTTGTCAAGCAGCGACAAACTGTGACGTAACCGGACGCGGGGCGCGCACAAGCTGGGCCAAAGTCATCTGTCCGGCCTATCGCTATTGCTCGCCGAATCCCAGCCATCCGAGGATCAGCCCATTCAGGAGGTCCACAAGGAACCACAGGACTGACTCAAGGACAGCGCCGAACAGATCATACAATCCAACTACGAGCATCCCTCATTCCTCCTTTGCCATTCCGAAGCTTATACCCATTTCGAAGTACACGTAGTCCACGTCATCGTTACCGGTGCCGCCGTTGAAATCGAGCCCGTTCAATTGGACAAACTGGCCTTGTTCAAGCCCTTTGCCCACAAAAAGATGGTCCCAGCCCACGGAAAAGTAGAGGTCGCTGCTGTATTGGTAGTTGAGACCCAGGCAGGCCTCCCAGCCCAACTCCTTGTCGTTCGGGCGGCTCAGGAACCCGAACCACGGCGCCACGGGCCGCGAGAAGGCCTCATCGGTAAGGAGGTAGCTCACGTCAAGCGTGATCTCAACCTTCTCCGTCGGATTGCCGCTGACGCCGGCGGTGAACACGTGGAGGTTCGACATGTCGGTCCAATCGAGCACGTTGCTGACATACACGTCGGAGAACAGACGGTTGAAGCTTACGCTTGAACCCCGATAGAAGGGGTTGACCAGCGCTTCCACCCATTGCCCGAACGTGATTTCACGGTTGTCTTCTCCGCTGAAATAGGCGTAGTCCGCGCGAATGCGCGGCTTCCAGGCAATGTCAAAGGTGTAGCCCGCGACAGCGTGGGCGGTCCACGCATCATATTCCGCATCATCGTCGCCGTAGAACACGGGCTTGAACAGATAGCCAACCTGCCCGGCCGAACCCCACTGATACGCGGCTTCCACTTCGAAATCAAAGGCGCCGGCTTCCCCGGCGGCGCGCAGGCCCACCGTGTGAATGCTCGTGGGATCGTAGTCGTCGACGCCGGCCATCCGCTCAACCCATTCCTGGAACGGCGCGCCCGTAGTGTCCTTCAACGAGCGGGCATCGCGGAGCCAGAGCCAGTACGCGTCGAACGTGAACTTCTCGATGCCGGCGTACGAGGCATAGACGCCGCTGAAGTCGACGTCGCCGTCTTCCTCGAGCGGGCTGTTCTCGGCCAGCTTGGACCACCAGGCATCCACGCTGAACTGATCGGTTGCGTACGTTAGGCGAACTGCGTCGAAAGAGAGACCATAAAACGGCACGGAACCATTGTCATTATTGCCCACAAGCCATTCGCTGCCGAATACGAGTTCCTGCCGCCCGATACGCAGCCGCAAAGGCGCGCCAAACATCTCATTCGCATCGATGTAGGCCTGGTATAGTTGAACGTCGCCGACGCCCCGCGCGTCAACGCCGGTCAAATAGTCTGAGCGGAGACTCTCACCCCAGGTATCAAGGCTGTCGAATTCGATAAAGGCCTCCACGTTGTCCGTGAAATCCGCCTTTAGGTTGAGCCTCGTCCACTGGCTGACCAGCGCATAGGTTGGCGCGCGTTTGTCCCAGGCGACGCCGCTGAAGATCGCATTGCCTGGCGTGCCTATCGGCCTTCCCACGAGAAATCGAGCCGGCCAGCGCAGCTCGAAGTCGGGCGGATATGCGTTGGTATAGTACTCTCCCAGGATCGTGATCTGGCCCCCGACGGTCACGTTCTGCAAGTCCGCGAACGAGCCGGCCGCAAGGAGCAGCCCCATCGTCACGGTGCATGCACAGTTTGTCGTGGTTTGACAAACTGTGGTGATTGCACGCTTGGCTCCCATGTGAAATGCCTCCTTCGCTAAGAGTTGTCGATCTATAACTCGAAGGAGCCCGCGGGAGTTCGATTCCTGACGATTCCTCTATCCGCACGTTCCATGTCGAACCCTACTCTCAAACCGTGCCCCACAAGGTCCGTGCAAAACCTTCCGCGGTGGCTCCCTGTTCCTCCATGAGCACATAATAGCGCACTTGAGCGAGTCATGACAAGCCACGAAGTGGGCCGCGCGTATTCAAAGTCCACGTGCAAGAGCGCAAGTTGATGGGTGGAAATCAGTCTCGACGTGTTGTACCTGGAATTTTACCTGCGCCGTCCTTGTTTCGCTTTATGGAAGTTCTGTATAATTACCCGAAGAGCCTTTCTTGAGAAAGGCTGTGGCGGATTGACTGAGCACTCCGCATAGAGGCTTTAGGCGTATGTCACGGATTCGGAGAGCACTAGCGAGCCTGATGGCCGCACTATGCTTCCTCGCCACACCAGCGTGGGGAACGGACGCTGTCCTGTGCTTTAGCGGCGACGGTCGCGTGGCGGTCGAGATGGCGCAGGATGGGCAGTGCGAATCCGGCCCTTGCGGACCGGTTGGTCTGTCTGCCGACTTCCTCAAGCTATCGACGAGCCAATGCGATCCGTGCGTCGATGTTCCTTTTTCGCAGCAACTAGCGATGGCCCGATCCGGCAGCCCAAACGGCCATAGGGGTCTTCGTCCCGCGGTGAGAGAATCGACCTCCGCGCTTGGCCTTGCCATTTTGCCGAACGTTTCCTGCCTATCCGTCGGCCGCCATTCGACGGTCGAACCGTCCAGTAAGATCCTTCCTCTTCGCCTTACCTGCGTTCTTCAGATTTGATTCGTCCGCCTTCCCCACAGTTTGTCAAACACCGACAAACTGTGCAGTTTGTCAAACCACGACAAACTGTGCGTTGAGCATCGAAAGGACCGTCAACGCGTTCGACGTGTCTCTTCGAGCACTCGGCTTACCTCCCATTTCGTTTCAGTTTCGTTGCCGCGGGACGATACCCCAGGCGGCAACTCCCCCGGCTTGAACCGGTGAATCAGTAAGCGATGAGGAAAGGAATTCGTGAGAGGATGAGAACAGGTTATCTCAAGTTAGGCCACGCCTCGGCGGTGCTGCTCTTGCTGGCCGGCTGCGCGACAATGCAGCCCAAGCGTGGTCAGGTTACTGACGATCTGGGCACGACCGTGATTCCATACGCCGAAGCCGTCAACCGCATTTTCCCAACAGTTTGTCAAGCCACGACAAACTGTGGCCACGGCCAGCCCGTTGCCCCGCGGAGCGCGGACGCCAAGCCTGCCAATGGCGCCACAGTTCTCACGCTGGCGGGAGTTCAGGGCATTGCCCGCGCGCAGAACCCGACTTTTGCCGAGTTTGCAGCCAGCCGTCAGGCGGCGAGAGCCGAAGTATTGCAGGCGTTGGCCTACCCAAACCCTGACATAGAAGCTGACCTGGATTACACCCTGGGGTGGTTCCTGCCGATCGAGTTTCCGTCAAAGCGACGCGCACGGCGGAACGCCGCCGAAGCGTCGGGGCCCGTGGTCGAACGGGAGGAGGACGAGTTCCGCGTGACGCTTGCGGCCGACGCTGCCAAGGCTTATCACACGGTTCTCTACTACCAACGTGCAGTTGAATTGGCCGCGGAGGTCGTGAAGACCGAACACGAGATCGAACAGATCGTAGGACGCAGGATTGAAGCAGGCGAGGCCCCGGAGATCGACCGGATCAAGGCGCAGGTAGAAACGCTCAAAGCGTCACGGGTCGCGCAGGCCCAACAGCGGCATGCCGCTTCGGCGCGAGCGGTGTTGAACGCACTATGCGGGCGCGCCCTCCCCCCGGACTTTGTCCTCGAGGACGCCCTCGACCGTCCGCTTGCCGGGCTGAACATTGAACAGGCGCAGCAGATCGCCTTGGCCCAGCATCCTGTGCTCCGCCGTCTGGAGGCCGTCCTGCGACAGAAGGAGTTGATCGTCCAGCGTGAACGGAAGGCATGGTATCCGTCGATCAGGATCGGCGTTCCTCTTGGATTCGAGGCGCCGCTCTTGAACCGCAACAAGGGAGGCGTTGCGGCAGCCGAGGCAGACCTGCAGAAAACCCAGGCCGCGTTGGCGCGGGCACGTCAGGAGATCCAGCGCGACATCGAGACCGCAGTACAGACTTACGAGAGCGCACGCGAGCAACTGGCGGCCTTTCAAGGCGGCCTGCGCGCCGCCGCCGCCGAATCCCTGCGTATCGAGACCTTCCTATACCAGGAAGGCGAAGTGGACTTCCTGCAACTGCTCGATGCGCGCAGAACGGCCCGGCAAACCGAGGCCGAATACTTGCAGGTTCTATTTGACACTCAGATCGCTTGCATTGAAATCGAGCGGGCGATCGGAATTGGAGGAGAAAAGGAATGAAGCACACTAGCACCATCAGGACCATAGCCTGGCCGCTTGCGGTCGTGACCATCATCACGTTGGGCGCCGTGGCCTATATGGTCAATCAGAATAAGAAAGCCCAAGCTCGCTACGATGCACCTGCCACCGCCGGGCCGACACACACCGAAGGCGACGGCCATGATAATTGCGCCGAGGAGAAGCCCGGCGTTCCTGCCGACACTTGCGGGGCTGAAGAACCCGGCGGCAGCCAGGACGGCCATCAGGCCGAGGGTAAGGAAGGCCAGGAAGGCCACGCAGATGAGGTGACTCTCACCCCGGAAGCAATCCGGCAGAATGGTATCCGTGTGGAACCGGCCCGTAAGCAGACACTCGTCCAGGAGCTCACCGTTCCGGGCCGCGTTTCCTACAATGCGGAGCGGATGGCACATGTCGGGACGCCGGTGCAAGGGCGTGTGGCCGAACTCAAGGTCAAGCTTGGGGATACGGCCAGGAAAGGCGATGAGTTGTTGATTATCGACAGCCCGGAACTAGGCGAGGCGCAGAGCGATTACCTCCAGAAGAGGACGCAAGTTGAGGTGGCGGCCTCGGCCGCGGAAGTGGCCAAGATGGCTGCCGAGCGCGCCAAGCGGCTGCTGGAAGGCAAAGGCATTGCTCTCGGTGAGTATCAGCGGCGTGAAGGGGACTACAAATCCGCCTTAGGCGCGCAGAAATCCGCGAAGTCCGCGTTGACCGCCGCTGAGAACACGCTGCATCTGTATGGCGTCGACGAGGAAGAGATGAAGCGCCTGATCGCCACCGGCGAAGTCAATCCCCGTTACACCGTACGTGCTCCCATCGACGGCCAAGTGGTCCAGCGCGAAGCGACGCTGGGCGAAGTGGTCGGCCCTGATCGCGAGACACTCCTCACGCTGGCCGACATGGAGACGCTTTGGGTGCTGGCCGACGTGCCGGAAAACCAGATTCGGCGGATTGCCATCAAGTCACCGGCAACGGTGACGCTGGAAGCCCTTGGCAGCGAGCAGTTCCACGGAAAGGTCTCCTACGTCGCTCCTGAACTAAACAGAGAGACACGCACGGTTCAAGTTCGCGTTGAGATTGAGGACGTCACTGCACCCATCAGTCCGGGCATGTTCGCCCAGGTCCATCTGGTGTTTGACCAGTCGGCGAACCAGGTCCCGGTCGAGACGCTGGCCGTTCCGGAAGCCGCCGTGCAGACATTCGAGGGCGGGCCTACGGTGTTTGTCGAGGTCGCGGGCGAGCCAGGGGCATTTGCCGCCCGGCCCGTCAAAGTCGGCCCATCGAACGGGGTGGCGGTTCCCGTCCTGGCTGGTCTTGACGAAGGCGCGCGTGTTGTTGTGGATGGCGCCTTCATCATCAAGGCCGAACTTGTCAAGGGTGTCATGGAAGGCAAGACCTGTAGTGGCCACTAAGAGCGCCGGCCTTGACACAATCCAAGAGATTGACGAATCACGGGAGATAATCATTCATGCTTAGCCATGTCCTCAGATTGAGCATTCAGCACCGCTGGTTGGTGCTGATGCTAACGGCGGGCGCGGCCGTGCTGGGCTTCTTTTCGCTCCTGCGGCTGCCCATTGACGCCGTGCCAGACATCAGCAACAAGATGGTCCAGATAACCACGCTTTACCCGGCATTGTCGCCAGGCGAAGTCGAGAAACAGATCGCATTTCCCATCGAGACCGCGCTGGCCGGTATTCCCGGCCTCAGGTCCACCCGCTCGCTGACTCGAAATGGGTTCTCGCAAGTCGAAGCGATCTTTGAAGACGAGGTGAGCATCTACTTTGCCCGTCAGCAGGTAATGGAGCGTCTGGCCGAAGCGCGGGAGAGCCTGCCGACCGGTGCCGAGCCACGCATGGGACCCATTACCACGGGCCTCGGCGAGGTTTATGTATATGTCATCGAATACGAACATCCCGACGGAAAGGGAGCCATCGCCATGGACGGCCAATCCGGCTGGCAGGGCGACGGTTCGTATCTGACGCCCGAAGGCGAACGTCTCAAGACAGAGGTCGAACTGGCGGCCTATCTGCGCACGCTGCAGGACTGGCTGGTTAAGCCGCAGTTGCGGACGGTCAAAGACGTGGCCGGCGTGGACACAATAGGCGGCTATGAGAAGCAATACCTGGTGCAACCCGACCCGATGAAGCTGATCTCCTATGGGCTGACGATGAACGATCTTGTCGAAGCTCTGGAACGCAATAACGCCAGTACCGGTGCGGGTTTCATCGAGCACAAGGGCGAGGCTCTCAACGTGCGCGCCGACGGACGCGTACGCACTTCCGAGGATATTGGGTCCATCGTGCTTGGATCGAAGAACGGCACTCCGTTTTACGTGCGGAACGTGGCCGACATCGGCGTGGGCAAGCAACTGCGCACCGGATCCGCAAGCCAAAACGGTGAGGAAGTGGTGGTCGGCACCGTGCTGATGCTGTTGGGCGGCAACAGCCGCACGGTAGCGGCCAGCGTGAGCGAGAAAGTCAATGGCATCCAGACAAGTCTGCCGCCGGATGTCCGGCTGCGCCCGGTGCTCGTGCGCACGGAACTGGTGGACAAAACGATTGATACGGTCGGACACAGTCTGTTCATGGGGGCCATCCTGGTCATTGTCGTTCTATTCGCGCTACTGGGCAACATACGCGCGGCGCTGCTTACGGCCATGGCCATTCCGCTGGCGATGCTTTTTACCGCCATCGGCATGCAACGATTTGGCATCAGCGGCAACCTGCTGAGTCTGGGCGCAATTGACTTTGGCTTGATCGTGGACGGCTCGGTGATCATCGTCGAGAACTGTTTGCGACTCCTGGCCGAAAAACAGCGCGCCCTGGGACGCGCGCTCACCCGGCGCGAGCGCCTCGCCGCCGTGTTCGAGGCCAGCAAGGAAGTGCGCGGCGCCACCGCCTTTGGCGAGGCGATTATCATCGTCGTCTACTTTCCAATCCTCGCGCTCACGGGCATCGAGGGCAAGATGTTCCACCCGATGGCGATCACCGTCGTTCTGGCCTTGGTGGGCGCCTTCGTCCTGTCGCTGACCTTCATCCCGGCGATGGTGGCCATCGCCATCACCGGGCGCGTGCGCGAGAAGGAAAACTTCCTCGTGCGCTGGCTAAAGGCGGTTTACGAACCGCTCCTGCGTCTGACCATCAAGCTGCGCTGGGGCGTTGTGCTGGCGTCCGCCGTCATTTTCGCCGGGTCGCTGATCGTCTTCACGAGGTTAGGCCAGGAGTTCATGCCCAAGCTCGACGAGGGCAACATAAGTGTTCAGTCGCTACGCATCCCAAGCACGTCGCTCACCCAGTCGCAGGCGATGCAGTTCAATGTCGAGAAAGCGGTTTCCGCGCTGCCCGAAGTCGCCCTGATGTATTCCAAGACCGGCACCGCGGAAGTGGCCTTTGACCCAATGCCCCCAAACATCTCCGACGGGTACGTGATCATCAAGCCGCGCGAGCAGTGGCCTGACCCGGGCATGTCCAAGGCCGAACTGGTGGACAAGATCCGCACGACGGTCGCCACGATTCCCGGCAACCTGTTCGAGTACAGCCAGCCCATCGAACTGCGGATCAACGAACTCGTGGCCGGCGTGCGCGGCGATCTGGCCGTCAAGGTCTTCGGCGACAATTTCGAGGAAATGGCGCCCACCGCGCAGCAGATCCTGCTGATTCTGCAAACGATTCCAGGCGCCGCCGACGTCAAGGCCGCGCAAACCGAAGGTTTTCCGTCGATGAGCATTGATATCGACCGGGCCGCCATCGCCCGTTACGGTCTCAACGTAGCCGATGTACAGGATATCATTGCCACGGCAATCGGCGGACGGGAAGCGGGCCTGGTTTTCGAAGGAGATCGGCGTTTCACCATCATCGTGCGCCTATCTGAAGAGATTCGAGGCAATCTGAAGGCCCTCGAGCAGCTTCCCATCCCGCTGCCGCCGGACGCTGGGGCTGTTGAAGCCGGGGCGTCCGGGACGGAAGCGGGCAGTACCGTGCTGCGAGGAACCATCCCGCTGAGTACGGTGGCCAAGCTCTCGCTTACCGAGGGTTTGGGCCAGATCAACCGCGAAAACGGCAAACGGCGCCTGGTGGTGCAGGCCAATGTGCGCGGACGGGACTTGGGATCCTTCGTCGCTGAGGCGCGTAAGCGGATCGAGTCGGAAGTGAAACTGGCGCCCGGCACGTGGCTCGTCTGGGGCGGACAGTATGAGAACCTGCTGGCGGCTCGCGAGCGGCTGATGATCGTCGTGCCGCTCTGCTTTCTCATGATTTTCCTGTTCTTGTTCATGACGTTCAACTCGGCCAAGTACGCGCTGCTGGTTTTCAGCGGCGTGCCGCTGGCCTTGAGTGGCGGCATCGCGGCCCTTTGGTTGCGGGGCATCCCGTTCTCCATCTCGGCGGCGGTGGGCTTCATCGCCCTCTCGGGCGTGGCCGTACTCAACGGTCTGGTCATGGTGACGTACATCAACCACCTTCGCAGAAAAGGCGTTGGACTGGAAGACGCCATTGTACAAGGATCGCTGACGCGCCTCCGGCCGGTCATGATGACGGCTCTCGTGGCTTCGCTCGGTTTCGTACCGATGGCGGTGTCCGTCGGTACGGGCGCCGAGGTCCAGAAGCCCCTGGCCACGGTCGTGATCGGCGGCATCGTCTCCTCCACGTTCCTGACGTTGATCTTACTGCCCGCGCTCTACCGTCTCTGGCACCGCACGGACGATCGTTTGATAGACGAAACAGACGAGGATCACCTGGAGCATCCCGAGGTCATAGCCGATTGACGGGCAACCCTTGAAAAGCTCCCAGTGCGGTCTTATACTCTGAAATGGAGATGGGGTTCGTTTTCGATCAAGAGGCACGGGCGCTGCATTTCGCAGCGTTGAAAGGAGCGGGAGATGCTGAAGAAGATCATCGTTACACTTGTCTGTCTCATCATCGCTGGGGGCCTGATCCTGTTCAAGTTCTATCCACAGGTTGCCAAGCCCACGGCGCCGTCAGGCAAGCCTGGCGCGCCTGCCACGCCCGGTCAGGAGCCCGCCAAGCCCCCGGAATACGCTGATAAGATCGTCGAGCCGAGCGAGATCCCGAACCTGGGGCTTGCCGGCCCTTACAAGATGAACGGCGATACCATTGACGTCGAGCTAAGCGTGTGGCCCGGCTACGCGCCGCTGATCGTGGCCAACGGCGGCCTGAGTCCCAATCCCGAGTCCTTCTTCTTCAAGAAGTATGGCTTCAAGCTCAAGATCGTGCTCAGCGAGGGTGAGGCCGAGTCGTGGCAGGCGCTGAACACCGGCAAGACCGCCGTTAGCGCGACGACCGTGGACGTGCTGTCCCTTTACGGCAGCCAGTTGAAGGTCGAGGTGCCTATCCAACTTGATTTCTCGCGCGGCGGCGACGGCATCCTCGTCAGCAAAGAGATCACGACCATCAACCAATTGAAGGGCAAGGTCATCACCGTGGCCCAGTTCACCGAATCGGATTTCTTTATCCGTTTTCTCGCGCAGGAGGCCGGCTTGAAGGTCAAGCCACTCAAAGGCATTACTGACCGGACCGATCCTGACAGCGTGAACTTGCTGTTTACGGAAAGCGCATTCGACGCCGCGGATGTCTTTGTGGAAAGCGTCACGCGAGGGGACAAGCTAATCAGCGGCGCCATGACGTGGTCGCCGAAGACCGTCGAGGTCCCCGCGGATCTTCCCGACAAGGTGCGGCTGCTCGCGACGAATCGCAACATGCTCATCATCGCGGATATCCTCGTGGTCAATGCGGGCTTTGCCAAGGAGTCGCCGAAAGTCGTGCGCGGCCTCGTCGAAGGCATCCTGACGGGCGTGGACATGATCAACCGGGATCCGCAGAACACGCTGCCCATCGTGGCCAAGGCGTTCAGTATGCCCATCGACGAACTCAAGAAATCCATTCAGGAGGTCCATCTGTCCAATCACGTCGAGAACCTTCAGTTCTTCTCGACGGAAGCCGGGCAAACCGGCAGCTTCAACGAGTTGTACTACACCGCCGTCTATTCATACGGGAAGGAGATCATCCCCAGTGCCATAGCGCCGGAGAAGCTCGTCAACCGTGCTTACCTCGATGCGATTGCCCAAGAGGGATTGTTCGCCGGCCAGACGGTGGCCCTCGGACCGATCAAGACTTCCGAGAAGACGGACGTGCTCGAGCGCAATCCGCTGCTGACCAAGCAAATCCGGTTCTTGTTCCAGCCGAACAGCGCGGAACTCGACCTGGCGGATCAAGGTAACCAGCAGGCGCTAAAGGATCTCACGAATCTGCTCAAGGTCATGCCCGGATCATACATTCTCTTGCGCGGCCATCTCGACAACACCAAGATCGCCGAGTTTCAAGCGAAGGGAGAAGCCTATTTCCGGAAGATGGCGGTGCGCGCCGTCGAGCAATCCAAGCTGCGGGCCGAGTCCGTCAAGGGCGCGATGCTGAAGGCCTCGCCGGATATCGAAGTGTCGCGTCTTGACACCGAGGGCCGAGGCTGGGATGAACCACTGCCCGGCGCCAAACCCGAAGACAACCGGCGCGTCGAGGTGCAGTTGTTCACGCTGGAATAGGGACCGATCCGCGCACGCCGGGATGGGGTGGCCGCACAAGGGTATCCTTATGACGCTGAGCCTCAAAGAGAAACTGCTCATGTCCCTCCGGAGCCCGTACCTCTGGATGGTGCGCGGCGTCATTGCGCTCTCCGGCGCGCTGTACACGCCGTGGATGCTGCTCCTGCTTCCTCTTTCGGAACTGATCATTCAGACGTGGTTCGATCACATCTTCAAGTCTTGCCTCGAGGAAGACAGCGCCGCCGGAGACCGGGATTTTGCGCGTCAGCTCTCCCGCGAAGACGCCAAATGGTACGACCACATCAAGGACTGTCTTGCGCAGATCCGCGACCGCCTGCCCGACATGCAGTACGCGCCGCAGGTCCAGGTGGATGCATTGGCCCAAGATGTGCTCAGGCGTCTGTTGTCCCTGCGGCGGGCCCAGGCCCTCGATCAAGAGTCGAGCGAAGAGGAAATCGAGGGCGAACTCGAACGTACCGGCAAAGCGATTAAGGCGGAGAAGAACGATCGGGTCCGCGCAGTTCTCGAGGAGCGGAAATCGCTTCAAGGGCAGCGTCTCGAACTCAAGAAGCGGCTCCGAGGGCGTGTGCGCGAGTTGGGCGCGCAACTCAAGCTGATCGAGGACCAAGTCGGGTTTCTGCGCGACACGGTATTATCGTCCGAAGTCCAGCAAGGACGGGCATTGGATGAAGAGGCGCAGTCCGCGTTGAAAGATCAGATCGACATCCTCAACCGCCAGATGCGGATCTGTTCCGATCTCGATGACGAAGTACACTCGATGTTGAAGAACGGCTCCATGCAACGGGTCGATAAGGAGTCGCGAGATGCCTGAGAAACGCAAGAAGCGCGACGCAAAGGCCGGGTGTGCAGGACTGATTCGCCGGGAGCAAGGGGATTGTGCAGTTCCACAGATCAACCACGGAGATCCGCACATGCTCAAGAAGGGGTTCACGCTCATTGAATTGGTGGTGGTCCTGGCGATATTGGCAATCCTGCTCTCGATCATTATTCCGAATATCCAGAGGGCGCGCATCAAGGAGGCCGAAAAAGAAGGCCCCTCCGGGGCGCCCGCCTATTCGCTGGACCTGTCTGCAGTCGCGTCGCCCGGCGGGACGGTCCCCGCGCCCGACACCATCGGCCTGTTTTTCTGTATCGATGTGTCGGGCAGCATGGCGCAAGCGATCGGCGGAAAGAAAAAGATCGATATCAGCAAGGACGCGATGCGCGCGGTGCTCAAGCAGATCGACGAATATGTTCGCGCGCATCCGGACAAGAAGGTTAAGGTGGGCATCTGCAGGTTCAGCACCAAACCCGCGCTGGTCCGTCCGCTCGGGCCGTTTGATCTCAAGGCCCTCGAGACTGCTATTGCCGGGCTGCAACCCACCGGCAACACCGCCATAGGCGACGCAATGCGGATGGCCCTCGGCGAGTTGCTAAAGTCGAACGACGAGACGAAGGCGATCCTCGTGATGACCGACGGCCAGAACAACGCGGGCGTGACGCCGGACAAAGTAGCGCAGGCGATAAAGCAGAACGCAAACAACCGTCAGTTGCTTACGGCGGGCGTCGAGTTGTTTCTAGTCGCCTTCGACGTCAGCGGCGACCTCTTCAAGCCCGTCAAGGCCGCCGGCGCGACAGTCATGGAATCGCGCGACGCCGCCTCGCTCAAGAGCATCATGAACAACCTCGTCGAGGAAGTCCTCCTCGAAGCCCCGTGAGACGGAGATGAAAGTCCGCGCGATGTTGTGGTGCGCGTCGCTGGGATTGAGCACGGCGATGTAACACCAAGTTGCCGTCAGAACACAGCTAATCGACATTTGTTTTTCATCTGGAAATCACGAACTCAGGACAGTCTTGTCCAAATCAGCCGCTTGAAGATCAACGCAGAGGCCGCGGAGCGCGCGGAGATTCGCAGAGAAAAACGCCTTCGCTTTCTGCTGTTCAATTCTGAAACCTCAAGACCAAAGCCGCTCGGTTCTTGAGTTCAAAGGCAAGTCTTGCCAGATAGCGACCAGTAGGATGCACCTATCCGCGTTTCTCTGCGTCCTTTGCGACTCTGCGTTGGATCTATTTTGGACAGCAATGAACTCAGGAAGAGAATAGTGGCTGCGCTTGTTGATCATTCCTGATTTCCTGAGTTCCAGATTAACTCGGCGTTTAAGCGCGTGATCGTCTCCTCTTGACTGCAAATTGGTATAAAAGGAGGTGTCGGCGAAACAACGCATCAGCGCTTCGGCGCCCCGTGAAGATAGTGATGGACGTTTGCCGCCGCGTCCGCCGGAAGGCCCTTGGCCTTACCGACGACAGGTTCAAGGCGATCATACAGTGTCGGGCCCGCGTCGTCGTCTGGAGAATGATCCCGGGAGAAGTCCAGGACGGCAACCGACACCGTTGCTCCCTCCGGCAGTCCGGACGGGTCATCCAACACAACCATCCCGTTCTCCACGTGTCCTTTGTAGGTCATCGGCGCTTCCTCACTGTCGCTTTCTTCCCATGCATTATAGCACGTCCTCGAGGAAACGAGATCTTCTGGGGTACATATCGAGGATCTACCGCACGCCTTTGAGTTCCAATTGACGGATCTCCTCGGCCCAGGCTTGGCGCTCTTTCTGCGTCACATTGGGATTCGGGAGGAGGCTCTTTCGCGTGCAGTTGACGAGGGCTTGCAGGGCTTGATACCGGCGGGTCTCGGTGATCGCGGGAGGCAGGAGGTCGTTGACGGTCTCCACGATCTGGTCCAACTGCAACGGCCCGCCGAGACGCGCCGCCTTGGCTTTCAGTTCGGAACGCAATGCTGCAAAGCTGGCCGCGGCGTAGTCTTTGGTCAGCGCGTCCAATCGGGAAAACTCCTCCTCGATCAGAGGGCGTTTCAGAACGGGCTCGACGACCCATCGGAAGAACACTTTCCGGTCTTCCCCTTCCGGATCGAGGATCGGAATGATGAGGTCGCCGGTGCGTCCCGGACGGCGGATGTCCGGAGAGAGCAGGTGAATGCGCGCGGTCATCAGGAGCCAGACAACGCGGCCACGGAGCCGCGGGTCGGACATCATGGCCTGGATCTTTCCAGTGAGCCGGCGCTCGGTCTCATGGGTCTCCGGCCCGACGCCGCCAAACTGCGTGTCGGCCTCGTCGACAAAGATGATGACCTTGGCCAGCGCCTCGAGCACCCGGCGCAGCCGCTCAAAGATCACGTCGGTCTGGCCAAACCACTGGCTGCGGATGCTCTTCAGCACGAGAACGACCATGTCCAGTTCCGCCGCGACGGCTTCGAAGATGAACGTCTTCCCGCCGCCGATCGGACCGCACACCGCCGCGCCCGGCAGCGCGTCGTCGCCCGCGCTGCTGAACCGTGGAATGAGTTCGCTCCGGAGAAACGTCTTGAGACGGTCGTAACCGATCACGTTTTCCAGCGTGTGCTTCGGCTTCTTGAACTCGACGACGTCCTCGCCCAATTGTCCCTGAATGTACTCCTCGACCTTCGCGACGACGTCTTCCTGCTTCAAGGCCCGGTCCTCATGCAGCGCCCCTTTGAGCATCTGCATGATTGCGTGGATGGAAAGGCCCGCCGTAAGCTGCGCCAGTTCTTGTTCCGTGGCCCACAACTTCACGCGGGACCGGTGCGCGGGACGCGAACCGAACCACGAGATGAAATGCGCGCGCGTGCCTTCGTCAGGCGATGAAATCGACACATCGAGCATCTGCGGCAACCGCGCGACGCGGTGGTTCATCAGGCTGCGCGATTCGCTGAGCAGAATGACCGAATCGTCCGCATTCATGAACCCCGGGTCTGAAAACCAGTCGTGGCAGATGCTCACCCGATGCCGGTCCGTATCGGACAGCGATGTGATCTCGCCTTCGGGCAGGATCAAGTCGGCGCCTTCGACGATGAAGAGCAGGCGGTCTTCAAGGACCGGCCGGCCGCCCAGTTCGGTTCGCGAACACAAGCACAACTGCCGCATGAACTCGAGGGCCAATGTCGGGTTCCCAATCGAGTCCTGGAAATGCGCCTCGAAGCCTTCCTCCGTGGCCGTTTCCTGAGCGGCCAGCTTCCGGCTCGACAACATACGCTTGATGGCTAACTGGTCGGCATCCATACCGGTCCGCCATTTGAGCCAGGCGTCGCGCAGCTTTTCGCGATCTCCCGAGCGCGTGAACCGGACCGGGCCGTTCAGCTCATACACGGCTATGATGACGCCCGGCACGCTCCACTTGGCGACGAGAAACTCGATCAAGGGAACAAAGTCGCCGTCGCCGGTCTTGCCTTCGGGCAAGCCGCCTCCCGGTCCGGCGTTCTCGAGGTAGAACAGGTCGTAGAGGTTTCCCGTCAGCAATACTGAGCGTGACTGGCCCGAGTTGATCAGACGCCCCACCCGGCTCAAGAACTCGTAACGCGGCGGCTCCATGCCAGGCTTCCCGTCTCCGCCCATTCCTTTGTCCCCTTCCTTGCACACCTTGGCCCTTGCCGCGGTGTGATACGCTGTGGTAAGAATCCTTGAAGTCGTAAGCTATTCCGGCAAGGCGGACGGCTTGTCAGTTTCCTTGGCGGGCGTGGCCGGGGCCTTCTTCTCGGCGGTGCTCGCCAAGCCTATCAGGGCATCGAATTCGCTGTTCGATTCGCCCGAGCGCGCATACTCGAGGAATTCCGCTTCCTGGACGCGCGTGTCCGTGCCGGCCAGTTCCTTGGTAACCCTCGCCTCGGCTTTGACCTCCTGCCGCAACTGCCGCAGACGCTGGAGTTCCTCGGCGGTCCCGTCCTTCGCAATTCCCGCGACCGTTTCGGCCAGTTCCTTCTCCTCGCGGGCCGTGATCACGTCGGCGACCGCGTCCACCTGTTCCGCCTTCAGTTTGTCCAGTTCGCGCAACAGCGACTGCATCTGCACCTTGTGTTCCGCGATCCGCTTGCCGTAGTCCCCGACGTCCGCCTCGAGTTCCGCGATGCGGGCCTGCTTTTCCGCAAGGGTCGACGAGAAGTCCTTGAACGCCGCCTGGCAGCGCATGTACTCCTCATCGCGCTGGATTTCCTCGGTGCTCTTCCCGGCCGCCTGCAATTGCTGAACCTTCTGCTTCGCCTTGGCGAGCGCGCCGGCCTTCAGCCCCTCGAGCCGCTTGACGTCTTCCGTCAGCGTCTTGACCTTCTCAATCTTGTTTTCCTGCTGCGCGATGAGGCCGCTCACCGCCTGTTTGTACTGATGTATGCGCCCGGTCTTATCGCGCAAGACCTCATCGTACTTCGCGCGCATCACATGCGGATTCATGTCCAGCGTACGCCGTGCCGCGTCAAGCTGGCCCGTGACGAGATATCCCAACGCCTTGACCCAACGGAAAATCGCTCCAAACATAAGGTCATCTCCTCCTTCTTCCGCCCGCGAAACATGCGGGCAAAACCCGCTCTTCCGTAGCACCCCATCGTTCAGCACGTGCAGTATGCCACAGTCCCCCCGTTTTCTCAATCACGCTCGCGATTCGGCCGTCGCGTTGACAAGCCTTCTCATGGATACCTATAATCCCGTGAGACGCGGAGAGGTGTCAGAGTGGTTGATTGAGCACGATTGGAAATCGTGTGCACGTCCAAAAGGCGTGCCGCGGGTTCAAATCCCGCCCTCTCCGCCATTTCCACCTTCCCGTAATAAACTGACGCCTCTGAGCTTGCATTGCCCGCTTCCTGCGGATCTGCTGGCTTCTCGACCGATTTGGGCGTCAGAGCTTGTGAAGCAATCCCAAAATGGCGTCATTCCAGGGCCGCTGAGTGAATGGGCGTATTGTGACG